>JAGNZC010000065.1 GCA_017984635.1 Crocinitomicaceae bacterium | reverse complement strand
CCTGTCCCTCTACCGGGATTCTGGTGTAGAGATTCAGGACTTATCCCAATAATGGCGAAGTCATTGTAGGGAACCGCTCCCCAATAACCCCACTTATAACTGTATAACTCCAGGCAGCGTTTTGATTGATTTCGAGGTTATAGAATGATAAACCACATCAGCGTGAAAAACCCCCTCATCTTACTGTTATTTATCAATCTTAGTTTACAGGCCCAGGATCTGGTGCTGAACCAGTTTTCTCAAAATCCGTTGATATTGGGCCCCCAAATGGGAGCCAGTGTTAAAAACCAGATAAATGTAGGGAGTCATCTATGGGGAACAGAAAACGATAGGACCCTTTATCAAAACTATTTTATTGGGTTCAATAAAGAGTTGATCAATCTAAAAAATCAAAGTTTGGCCATTCAGCCTATGGTAAGCATGGATAGAGCCGGAGAGTCAAAATTTGGAACTAAGTCTTTTGGCTTAGGATTGTCAGCCGGTTTTTTGGTACATAAAAGTGAGAAGTTGACCCATCATTTGGGGGCAGGCATCCAATTGGCATATGCTGTAAGAAGCATTGATGAATCAGACCTCAGATGGCCCTCCCAAATAGGACCCGGCGGCTTTGATCCCGGTAAACCCGGTATATCAGTAGCTGATTTTTCATTTTTGGATCTTACGGCAGGTGTAAACTACAAACTGGAATGGAATGCACAAGCAATGATGGTTGGGTATCGATTGGGTCATGCCACC
The DNA here is from genome assembly GCA_017984635.1 of Crocinitomicaceae bacterium. Taxonomy (GTDB): domain Bacteria; phylum Bacteroidota; class Bacteroidia; order Flavobacteriales_D; family Crocinitomicaceae; genus M0103. Next base: position 5,136 of record JAGNZC010000065.1, on the reverse strand, counting down.
AGGCCCAGGTTCTCATTCGCGAGTGCTACCGGATCTTATCGTTTGGACTACTCGCATACTGTTTATGTCATTTCTAAAATCAAGTTAATTGAAAAGATAGGCATCAGACCCAAAGCACTCTACTACCAGACAGGTTCACAAAATACATGGAATGCAGGCCTTGATCTAGCTGTTCCAATTGGAAAGGGCATTACTATGTTTGCCGGAGGTGGCAAAATGAAAAACGGCCTTTTTCTCAATGGAGGTATGGAGTTGGGTAAATGGCAATGGCTCATCATGAGAGAACGATATGATGGCGACCTCTACAATGGCTGGGAGTTTGGTCTGAATTTCAGAATTTAAAAATCTGTCTAAAGTTAGTAGTTACGCACCTAATTTATTGTGGTTTAGTTGCAGTGCGAATGACTAAACGACGTAAGAATGATACTTAAATTATAGATAATTAACAGATTATCACAAGGCTATCTCTTTACTTTTGGAATACAAATTGATGTGAGAATTTATAAATTATTACTAAATACTTAGTATCATTAGCCAACATAACATTGCTAATTAGGGCTGCAATCTCTACAAAACCTAACATATTTCTCTATTATCGGAATAATTTAGAATCAAATTAGATGATTTTCGTCACTTTTTAATGTTTTCTGAGAAAAAACTTGCTATTGAAATAAATCTGGGTTATATTTGTGAGTGAATATTAACTAACATTAGATAATGCAAAAGATGAATGGCAAAAACAACATCGCAATTGGCTTCCTGACAATGGGGCTTTTTATGGCTTACGGCTTTCTATTAATCTACCTGCGAGACTTCGCTCCAGGTAAAGAAGAATGGGTAAACTCATACAGCATAGGAAAGCATTTTGAAAGCAGACTTGCTCACGTTCACGGGAACTTGTTCGCCTTTCTAAACATCCTAATTGGTTATCTGCTCCTACATTTCAGAGACAAATTACAAAACGTGAAAACCATTTCTTGGTTGGCTCTTACTGGTTTACTAATGCCAATTGGAATATTAACAGAGGTCTATTTTGGAGTGCCTCCTGTTTTAGTATTAATTGGTGCAATTGCTATGACAGCTTCTGTAATTTGGTTAGGAGTTGCGTTTTTAAAAATGAAATCTATCACTCAATAATTAATAAACTTGAAATACATAAAATGAAAAATTTAAATTCAATTGGTTTAGACCACGACAAAGCCGAAGAATTGGCAAATAAATTAAACGAGTTACTCGCAAACTATTCAATTTTTTATCAAAACACAAGAGGCTTTCACTGGAACATTAAAGGTGAAAAATTTTTTGAACTGCATTTGAAATTTGAAGAACTCTACAATGATTTGTTGCTAAAAATTGATGAAGTAGCAGAACGCATATTAACATTGGGACATACACCCGAGCATAGCTATTCTCAATACGCTAAAACATCAACCATAAAAGAAAGCCAGAAAATTTCTGATGGTTTGATTGCAGTTGAACAAATTCTTGAAGGATTTAAAACAGTAATCGTTATGCAAAGAGAAATTCTGGCATTAGCTTCTGATGCAAATGATGAAGGAACAAATGCTTTAATGAGCGATTACATCCGCTTTCAGGAAAAACAAGTATGGATGTATTCATCTTTTTTAACAAATAGTAAATAATAAGACAATGGAAACAAATAACAAAAACTTAGAAACCTTAATTAAGTTGAGACATTTATCAGAAGGTTTAAATTCCAATTGGGAAGCGTTAAACACGGCAAAAGTTAAAGTAGCTCATTTGCTAGATGAGGCAAACAACATTGTAAAAATGTTTGGAAGTGATTTAGGTAAAAGCAAATTTCAGGAAGATGTAAATTTAATTGCTTCTTTGAAAGATAAAATTGAATCTCAATTAGCCTATTTTAAAAATAAGATTGAAAGCCAATCTAGTAGTGATAGTTCGGAGATTTATAAAGATTTTCTGTCCAATACGGAATCCGTTTCTTCTATATTTACAAAAATTGGCAAATATCCTGATGACTACTTTTCAGGGATGAACAGTGCGGATTGGTTTGGAGTTTGGGCTGTTATTCAGTCTAATATCTATACTGTTCAGGGCATCGGTCATTCTGCATTTGTTCAACTACAGATGTTTGAAATTTTTAGTAAACAAGAGATTGACGACCTTACAAAAGAGATTATAAAATACATTCCAAAATCTTACCATATTGAAGATGCTATTCAATACAAACAAGAGTATATGACAGCTTTAGCTCAAATGGAAGAAGAAGCAAATAAAAAAGATAATCTTTGGGATCGTTTTTTAAATTTACTAGCGGGAAATATCCCATTCAAGCAGACTCCGCAGGAACGTGTTATGATGATGCGATGGGTAAATGGTGAGAAAGGCGAACTTTAAAAAGCGAAAAAATGACAACAGAAACAATTTCTGACAGACAACTTGAAATTATTGAAGCAGCGGGTAAAATATTGACTGATGCGGGTGTAAGCGGATTAACAATTAAGAACTTGGCTAAAGAAATGAAATTTTCTGAAAGTGCCATTTACAGACACTTTACAAGCAAGGAAGAAATCATAATTGCCTTACTTGAGTATCTTGCACAAAGTATGGATGAACGCTATACTAATGCGATTAAAAGTGAACAATCGCCCGAAGAAAAATTTACAACGCTGTTTCAAAACCAATTTTCGTTCTTTAAAAAGCATCCGCATTTTGTAGTGGCAGTATTCTCTGACGGATTGATGGAAGAAAGTGAACGTATCAATGAAACCATTTTAAAAATTATGCAGGTTAAAATGAAGCACTTGATACCTATCATAATGGAAGGTCAACAAAAAAACATTTTCACTAATTCCATTACTTCTGATGAGTTAATTCATATCGTGATGGGAACTTTCCGATTGCAAATGTACAAATGGAGAGTAGCTAACTTTCAATTTGACATCATCCGAAATGGAGACAATATGATACAGGCAGTATTAACACTTATAAAATCCAAATGAATAAGTATATTCTCTATACATCAGCAGTAATTCTAACAGCCTTTGGCTTGCTTACTTTATTCCTAAGCACTTCCGTAATATTTGATTTGTTTGGCATTAGAGCCAAAGAAGGCAATTATGTTTTGTTTGTGGTTTGGTCAAATTTTATCAGTAGCATTCTATACCTTTTTGCTGCTTATGGGTTTGCTAAAAGCAAAAAATGGACAGCTACTCTATTAGGAATTTCAACAATTATATTGCTAGCTGCATTTATCGGACTTAAAATTCACGCTAATTCGGGTGGTATCTATGAAACAAAAACCATCGGTGCAATGATTTTCAGAATTGCGGTAACGCTTGTATTTGCAATCATTGCATTTTTCACTATCAATAAACAATTAAATAAAAATCATAATGAATAAATTAATCTTAACATTTGCCGTAGGTAGCTTATTGCTATACAGTTGTGGCAATTCCACAAACGAGAAATTAAATAATCAACCAGAAGTTGCCGAACATAATGATCATCATCACGATGATGAAAGTGAAGCCATAGAACTTAACAATGGTGAAAAATGGGTTGTGAATGAAGAAATGAAACCGTTTATCCTTGATGCAGAAAAAATTATGAACCAACACATTGAAAGCCAATCCCATGATTATCAAACTTTGGCGACTCAACTCAAGGAAAAAAATAGTGGGCTAATAAAAAGTTGCACAATGAAAGGTGAAAGTCACGATGAATTGCATAAGTGGTTATACCCACACATTGAATTAATCGAATCTTTGTCAAAGGCAGAATCTACAGAGCAAGCAAACAAGTTTATCACAGATCTTCAAGCATCTTTTTCAACATACAATCAATACTTCCAATGAACATAAAAGAATTGCACACACAAGAAAAACCAGTTTCAGCAACTTCTTTTTTCAAAAGTGAACTGGGCAATGCAACTGCTATTCAAATTTTGAAAGGTGAAAAGTTAAAAGAGCATATTACCAAAACACAAGCACTTTTGATTTGCGTTGAAGGAGAAGTGATTTTTGAAAATGAAAAAGGAATAAAAGAAACACTTTTATCGGGCGACTTTGTAAATATTGAACCAATGGTAAGACATTGGGTTTTAGGAACAATTGAAAGTCAATTAGTACTCATTAAGTAAAAAATTTTGATCAATGAAGTTAGCGAATATTCACAAACTTTATGTTGCTCTATTATTGATAATAGGAGGCTATCAATCTGCACAAGCACAAACCTGGACTATACAACAGTGCATTGACACCGCACAGGTCCAAAACAAAAACCTGCAAATGAGCAGAAACAATATCGCTATGGGGGAACATAGAGAAAAAGAAGCCAAAGCCAATTTAATTCCGAAAGTAACTGCCAATTTCGATTACAAGTATTTTGCAAACCTGCCTTACCAACTATTACCTCTAAATGCTTTAAATCCAGCAGCACCTGAAGGACAGTTTAGAGCAGCACAATTTGGCGTTCCGCACAACATCAATGCTAGCTTGCAACTCTCAATGCCTTTGTATAATCCACAAGTTTATGGAGCCATACAAACCACTAAAATTGCTTCGGAATTGACAGACTTGCAATATCAAAAAACGGAGGAGCAAATCTATTTTGAAATTTCAAATCTGTATTACAATGCCCAAATTCTGCATCATCAACTGGTATTTATTGACAGTAATTTGATTAATGCAGAAAGGCTTCTTAAAAATATGCAATTACTCAATGAACAATTGCTTGCCAAAAGAACAGATGTTAGCAAGGTGAAATTGCAGGTATCACAATTATCCACCCAAAAGGAAACCATCAAAATCAAATACGAGCAGGTTTTAAATGCGTTGAAATTTGCTATGGGTATTTCTATTGAACAAAATCTGCAAATTGAACCAAACATTCAGTATCAAAACACAAATGAATACACTCCTGCTTCAACTTTGGATATTCGTATTATAAAAACTCAAAACCGCTTATTGTCGAGTGAACTCAATACACTCAATAAATCAAGGTATTTGCCTTCACTAAATCTGGTTGGAATGTACGGAACAACGGGCTTTGGTTATAACGGACAACCCGCTTCCTTTCTTGATTTTTATCCGATTGGTTTTGCAGGCTTTCAATTATCTTATCCATTATTTAACGGAACAGTTACTCAAC
>JAGNZC010000038.1 GCA_017984635.1 Crocinitomicaceae bacterium | reverse complement strand
TTGTTAACGGCTAACTGTATTGCATAATCATTTCCGTTTCCTGTACCATTAAAGGTTTGTTGCCATAATACTGATCCGTAAGGGTTGTATTTAGTAACAAGTATATCCGAATTACCTGCTCCATTTATCGTATTTGTTGCAACAATTAAATTTTGAAAATTATCAAGAATAGAACTTGTTTTGTGAATATAACCAACTGTACCAGTTGCATTCTCCCATTCTCTGTTAATATAGGTTTGTTGTCCAAAAGTCGAAACGATACAACACGTTGTACTAAAAATTGATAAGGCTATTTTATAGATTGTTTTCATTATTGTGATTTAAATTACTTAATAAATATTTGCGAGAATTATACTATTCTCAAAGTTTCCCATTATAAATATCAAATCAGGTGGAAATAAATGGAGTTCATTTTTTGAATTAATCCGATATAACCTGCATGAAGTTTTAATTTCTATTGTTTTGTAACAATTCTCTCTTTTTCACATCCTACTATAATTATTCTTACTAAGGCAAGGAATAATGTTCCATAAATTAATTTTTTCATAATTTTTTGTAATTAAAATCAATACTTTTTGTTATCAATGACAAATCTAAACCGAAGTTTCCACACCGTTTGCGTCAACAATTCTCATAAAGTTTAGTATTTGTTCTAAAAATTCATTCATTTCATCATTTTCATGTGAAAATCAAATAGTTTCAAAAAAAAGAAAACATAGTTTTGCCCAATAGACATGTTAAATGTTTTGGTTATTAGTTGGTTAGTTGTTTAATATGAATAAGTTGATTTGGAATGAAATGTATTGCGTTCACTTTCTTTTCATTCAAAAAACAAACCAATAGAGTTTCAAAATTGATTTAAGCTAAATACAATGAATACAGAGAAAAAAATAAAAATTGCCTTAGTGGATGATCATGAAATTGTAAGAAATGCAATTGCTAAAATTCTAAAAGAAATTCCATCATTAGAATTTGTATTTGATGCAGCTAATGGGCAAGATTTTCTTGATCAATTAAAAGAAAAAGAAATTGATGTTGTACTATTAGATTTGGAAATGCCAATTTTAAATGGAATTGAAACCCTGAAAGTACTTAAAAATCAAAATTCATCTGTAAAAGTGATCATGTTAACGATGCACAATGATTTGGACATCGCTTTTGAATTACTTTCTATGGGAGTGAATGCCTATTTATTAAAGGAGTGTTCAATCAAAGAAATGGTAGAAGCAATCACAACTGTATACGAAAAAGGAAATTACACGAATAGAATAATGAACGACGCCGTTATCAATTCAGTTGCTACTGAGCGAAAAATTAAAAACAGGATGTTTCATTTAGAATTAACGGAAAGAGAATTATTTGTGTTAAATTTAATTTGTGATGGACATACAAGTAAATATATTGCTGAAAATATATTGACTTCGAAAAAAACAGTAGATTACATTCGAACGCAAATAATGAAGAAATTCAATGTCAAAACTTCAAATGAATTGATGCGAATAAGCATAATCAATGGTTTGTATACTCCTCGTTCTAACGAAGAAATTATGTTAGAAAAAGAAAATGCATTACTCGCTAAAAAGATGAGAACTGAGTATGAATTATTAAGCAACACAAAAAAAACAAAGTAATTCTCTAATTTCCATCCCGTCGGAATTCAATCTTCTAATCTTCAATCTTCAATCCTCAATCTTCAATCCTCAATCCTCAATCTTCTAATCTTCAATCTTCAATCTTCAATTTTTAATCTTTAATCTTGGAATCTTGAAATCCTATTCATTTTTTTTTACGAATTGCTGCTCTTTCATTTTTCAATTCAATTTCGAATTTTTTCACTTCTTCATCTGTTCGTGGGGTATATAATCCTAAAAGCATGCATTTATTCACCAAATTAGCTGAGTTAGATGCGCCAAAACGTTTCATTAAATCTGATCGGATCAAATCAATGGTTTTCTTTGATAAAAACATCAATTTAGCGATGTCATCGCTTTTTTTTCCATGACAAATTTGTGTTAATATGTTTTCTTCACGTTCACTTAAGAAAAGTGATGTAACGCTTTGCTCTTTATTTGTCTTTTTAACAATCGTATTAATGAGAGATGACGTGACCAATTCATTGTGATGAGAACCTTTTTCAAAAACATCAAATAATGCTTCTATCAGTTCATTATACGAACAGTTCTTTTTCAAAAAACCATTTGCTCCTTCACCAATAAATGTTGAGACGATCCATGGATCTTCATACATGCTGAGCATTATAGACCGAACAGATGGATAATCGCGTTGTAATATTTCCAAAGTAGATCGACCATTTAAAAGAGGCATTTCAAAATCTAGTAAAACGATATCGATAGTTTTATTGGCCAATAGATCCAAGAATTCTTGTCCATTTTCTGCTTCAATGATTACTTCGATGCGTTCATTTTTTGCCAGCATTTCAGCTAATCCTTGTCGCACAATTTTATGGTCTTCAACTACCGCAATGCGAATTAGTTCGTTGTTCAATGATTTTGCTTTTTTTTGCATGTATCGATTTTTAGTAATAAAGGCATTTCAATAGTGACGTATCCTCCTTGTTGTGATTTCACATAACTGATTTGTCCTTTTAACATAGTTAATCGGTTGACGATAGATGATAATCCGACACCTTCACTGTGAAGTAATAAATGCTCATATTCGTTTTGATTGATGGCAACACCATCGTGCGAAATGGTTAATTCAAGAATTGGTGCTTGGTGTAAAAGTATGATTTGAATAGATTGGGGATGAGCATGTTTGAGTAAATTATTGACTAACTCCTGCAAGATAGCATAAAGTTGAATTTCACTTTGTTGTTCTAATATAAAATTATCAGGACAATTTGTTTTAAAGTGACATCTATTTCCCAATAAAGCTTCCGTTTGATTTATTAATCGTTGAAACGTTTTAATAAGTCCAAATTTTATAAGAAAATGTGGGAGCATACCATCGGAAATACTTCTAATTTTGGTAATACTTTGTTCTAAGAGTGAAAGAGTAATTTGTAGTTCTTCTTTGATCGGATCTTCATTCTCTAATTTAGTAATGGTGTAATCCAAATTGCGTTGTGCCATTGACATGATTGAACCTACTTCATCGTGTAAATTGCTTGCTATTTTGGCACGTTCGGTCTCTTGCCCAACGATTACAGCATTCATTTGCTCCAACTCTTTGTCCTTGAGTGCTAATTCAAAACCCGCTTTGTCTGCTTTTCGTTTGTTGGTGCTACTTTTAATGAGGAAAATGAAAAATAAAAAGAGTGTACTAAGTACAACAATACTCAATAAAGTTGCTTGAAAAATTATTTTTTCAGTTTCCATAGCGAAAGGGTTAGGAATAAGTTAAAGAAGATGGCAAACAGTATATTCAATGACCAAATAATGTACAAATAGTTACTTACTTTAAGACGTATAAATTGTTCAAATAATGCTATTGGCAGTGTCAATATGCTATACATGAACAAAGTATAAGTAAATATTTTTTGACTACTTGTGATTTCAATTTTGATTTCAGAAAAATATATCGTGATACCAGCGATTATGATTATCAATGATTTAGAGATGTTAATACTGTAAAGATTGATTGAATATAGATCATTTACAAACAACAATTCTGTAATGCTGATTAATAAATAAGTTACGATTAAATATTTTAGAAATTTTAATATTTTTTCGCCCACAGAATGTAAAATTATTGTAAAAATCGCTGTGATAGAACAAAAATCTAATATTGTCACAATGTTATGTAATGGATTGAAGTTATTAATTCGTCCATTCAATATAAATTGTTCAACTAACATTAAAATTCCGTTGTATATAACAAAGAAAAACAACAAGCGTTCAAATGTAGAATGCTTATTGTTTTTTAATAAGAGAAATATTACAAATAAAAGAGGGATATAATAACTTAATGATCCTAAATTTAGCAATAATTCATACCGTTCATTCATTACTATTTAATTTGTTTTTCTTTGAACAAATAGGAGGACAAGCATAAAGTCTCTCCACAATTATTCCTTCTATCATATCATCTTCATCAGCAGTTGCACCAACTAAAATCAAGTTTTTTAAATCATCATCACCGATTCCGTAATAAATTCGAATTCCTTTACAACCCGGTTGGTTTAAAATGTCCAACAATTTTTCTCTTCCGACAAATTGACCAATAATTTCGCCAGGTGTAATTGTTTCGCGGTAATTTGCAGTCCATCCTGCAGCTTCATTTAAGGTTACAATTGAACCTTCATCTCCATTAAATGCCATGAGTTTAGTTTTTTGTAAGTAATTTATTAAAATGGTAATTGCCTGCAAATATAAATTTATTAATGACTTTTATTACCAAAAACCTTTTAGTATTTATTCTAAAAACACTTAGTATAAATCCTAAAAATACTTAGTATAAATTCTAAAAATTCAACCTTTTACATGATAATATTTAGTTTAAATATATGTAAATCAATTACATATGTTTTATATTGATGTTGTTTTAAGAATCGTCTGTTAAAAATTGTGTCTTTTATTTTCGTTGATTTGTATGATAAAATTAATAGTGAAAAACGCACATGCTCACAATGAGCAAACGCGAAACATTCACATTGAATAACTACAAATACTTATGACAATTAACAAGAAAGAATTGTACATTCTTTTTAGTAACTATTTAAATTGTATCAGATTCAACATCCTATACGCAAAACATATTTAATGATAGATGATTAAATAGGGAGCAGAAATTCCCATAACAATTTAACCATTATAAATTATTTTAAACAAATAACTACTACTAAACCAGCATGCAAAAAACGAATTTGTATTCAAAATTAAGCCTAATTGTGTTGATATTTCAACTCAAAAACCGCTTTGCTGGTAATATGAAAGTTTTTACATGCATTGGTAGTATGTTATGTATGATTACAATTTCGGCACAACAAACTGGGATGAAAGAAAATTCTGTACTGAACAATCAACCTGCAACACAAGACGATTCTTTATTACTTCAATTGAAAGCAAGTATACGAGCACACACTGAATTACCTGTTCTGCCAGTGTTGAAAAAAGATACTTTACTAATAGGGAAAAAAATAAAAAGTGTGACTACTTCAGTTAGCGGACAAATAGATGCAGGTTATGAATATGGATTATTAGCAGCTTTCATAAATCCGACAAGTGATGCACCACTTCAAGTAGCATCAACAAAAGGAACAGTTGGACTTTCTGTAGTTAAATTACCGGTTCAAGTAACGTTTAATTACAGTACGATGCAAAATCCAATTGGGGTCAATAATTACTTTAGAATTTCATTAGACAGAGAAAAAATCAAACAATTACAAGGTCTTCAACAAGAAAACGCTTCAAAATCCTTGGAACAATCGTTGCATCAAATTCGAGCTACGAAAGGAAATTTACAAAGCAATCTAGGAATAGGTGAGGTGCTATTACAGAAATATCAAAATACAGTAAATCAACAACAAGCAGAGCTCAGTTCTATTGAAGTTCAACGAACAAATGAACTAAAAAACGTGCAAAAAAGTTTGAAAAACAAGAACGATTCTTTGTTAAATGATTATTCGCTGAAAGATACTACACTTGCTAGTCAAAAAGCGCGTATGGATTCAACATACATTCAATTGAGAGAAAAACAAGAACGACTAATAGCGCAACGTGATACGGTACTTCGTTATTATTTACAGCTTCAAAAAATAATAGAAACCTATTCGACTTTAGAAAAAAAGCTATTATCAGAAAAAGAGAAATTAAGTGCTTTTACAACAACTAATCAATCGTCACTTGAAAAGGAAAGGAATAATAAAACACAAGGTCTTTTAAATGGTATTAAAACGTTAGAACTTGGACTGGCTTATCCGAAATTAAGTGGCTTGAGTAACAACAGTATTCCTATAAAAGGATTGAATCTTGAATGGCAAAACAAGAGATGGTACATGGCTTTTTGTAGTGGAATTACACAAAATAATTTAATGGTTAGTACAGATGCTCTTCAAAATAAATTAACCAATACCCAACAATTATTCAACCAGTTTGATTTTCAAAACTTAAAAGAAAAAGGTTGGATTAATCAGTTGAAAGTGGGGATTGGTAGTCTTGAAAAAAATCATTTTTCCGTAAGTGTTCGTTATTTAACCAATTCAACAGCATTGCAACAACCAACGCAACAAATTATTCCATCGTTAGCTGCTGAGATAGATGGAAGATGGATTCCCAAAATTTCACCATTTACAAAAATAGATCTTGTAATCGGGAAATCATCAGACCGCAATAATTTGTCAGATAGTCTTCATTATTCAGTTGTTAAGTCCTTGCTGTCGAGTTCACAAACCGGAATGGCTATGTTCGCTATATCACATGCATTTCCAAAGTTTAGAACAGATGTGCAAAGTAGTTTTAGAATCATACAACCAAATGCGGATGTACGAAGTGTTGGTATTTTACAACCAGATCAAATGCGCTTTGAAGCGAAAACAACCACCCGCTTTCAAAGAGGTTTAAGACTTGGCTTAAATTTCCGACACGATGAAAACAACACTTCTCAGAAAATGGATACAACCATGCAAATGAATGTGTATGGAGTTCAAATTAACGGAACAATGAAGGGAAAGGTGAGTTATTTTGTTGGGGTGAATTATTTAATACAAAGCTTGAATTGGAATCAACAACGAACGGAGAAAGCAAATTATATGCTTAATACTGGATTTTCATTCAATTATTCTGTTTTTAGCTACAAAAACTCTATGTCTTTTGCTTACAATGATTGTTTATTAACTGATACCATAGCTACAAGTTTGTTTCGAGCAATAACCATACAAAATGCCACTAAATTTTTATCAGGTGTCAACAAGTTTTCTTTGGGCTTTTTTCAAGTAACCGATCCAATTTTAACAGCATCTACTTCAATTGTAATCGGAGATGAATTTTCAATAGAGAAGAATAATATTAAAACAACAATTGGACTGAAAGCTGTGAACAGTAAACAATATAAAAATGACATAGGAGGAAAACTAGAAGTAAGTTATTCCTATTCAAAAAACATTGTTTTTACGATAAAAGCAGAAAAAATGATTTTGGGAGATTTTTACAATAATTACAGCAGAACACGATTCGAGCGCTTCCCTTTTGCGTTTGCAGCACGAATAAATTATTTATTAAACTAAACGGAATAGGAATGCGGATAATATTAAGTATCGCAATTGGTTTAAGTGTCTTTTATTTTCAGGCACAAGAAAACATTGCTTTGATTACCCCAATGGATGGAGATACAATCAAGACAAAAAATCCTTTGTTGTCATGGACGTATATGCGAAAACATCAGCAACAAAACGATCGATCATTTTATCGGTTGGTATTGGTTGAATTGAACAAAGAGCAATCTGCAGAAGCAGGAGTTCTCATGAATCAACCACTATTGAAAATGGAAAAGATTCAAAGCACACAAGTTTTTTATCCATACGATGCGCCAGAATTAAAAGAAGGTGTATGGTATGCTTGGCAAGTCCAACATTTTTCCAACAATACACTTATTGATAAATCGGAAGCCTGGAAATTTATATTGCCACTTCCGATAATTCCTATCCAACAATACTACAAAATGAAAGTGAAACCTGATGGGACAGAGTACTTGGCTCAAAATGGTTTGATACAATTTGAATTCAATGAGCACTATAAGAATGATGAAAAATTAAGCTTTTTTCTTTACAATGACCGCAATCAATTAATTCCAATGGAGATTGCTTTCGATCGTCCGAATGAACAGACAACGAGTCGTGTAAATATCAAACGTAATGGTTTAAATTTTTATACCTTGGATTTAGGTGAACACGCTACTCAAGGGCGCTATAAATTGCTTCTGTTAGATGCGAAAAAACAACAATTTGAATTAATTTTTAGAGTGAAATGAGTTCGACAAAAGTTGTAAAATTATTAGGTTCACTGCTTTTGCTTATCGGTTGCATTAGTTCTGGTACATCTCTCAAAGGAGTGGAACCTGAAGCATACATTCATTACTATAAAGCACACCAAGAAGAGTTTAAGAAAGTCCAAAGCAATGGAGTAGCTGTATACAGTTTTGCCTATTTACCCAAGGAATTAATGTTAATACAAGCTATTAAAAATAAGCAATTAACTAATGATGAAGTAACTAATTGGATGAAGGAAAAAGAACCTGAGTTCACATTTTTATTACAAGTGTCAATTCCTCAAAATGGGACAAAAGAATTTTTAAAGTTTGAAAAAGATACAACAAGCTATGAAGAACGATTATTGTATTATGCATTTCAGTTTCAAAATGACCTACAATTGTTTAAAGACAATTCAGAAAAACTACCCATAACAAGTTTTCATTTTGAACGAAACTATGGGAGCTCACCAATTGGCACTTTTACATTTACTTGTCGAAAACCTAAGAAATTTAAAAGCATTCAATTCAGAATGAACGATAAAGTTTATGGTTCTTCTTCTCCAATTTCAATGGTTTTAGAAGGAGAGAAAATCAAAGCATTACCAACACTTTTACCAATGTATAAATGGAAAAAATAAAAACAATGAAAGCAATTCAAATTAGTAGCATGTTTTTGGCATGTTGTGTTTTTCTGAATGCAACAGCACTTGGTATGAACACCATGCTAAGGAGAGAGATTCCAATGACTTTAGATGGGATGATCACGAATAGAAGTGGAGTCACTTCAAGAAGTTCAATACAACAAATGCAAAACGTTTCAATGCATGGGCATGGAGTGGCGCAATTGATGAAACACTTGCCATTATCGAATGAAACGATGCAAACAACGTTGTTACCAGATGGTGGTCCCGATCAACCGGAGGTTAAAAGTTTTACACCAATCGGTACTTCTGATATGGTGAATCCATTTACAGGAGATTTTTCATACAATGTTCCTTTGATGGATGTTGATGGCTATCCTTTAAATATAGCATATACAGCAGGTGTTACAATGGATCAAGAAGCTTCTTGGGTGGGCTTGGGTTGGAATTTGAACCCGGGCGTAATCAATCGTACATTAAGAGGTATGCCGGATGATTTTGATGGAAATGATTACATTGAAAAAGATTTTAATGTCAAAAAGAATTGGACGATTGCGAGCAGTGTAAGTGCAGATTTTGAATTATTTGGTTTTGGTAGTGAAGTAATTACATCATCAGCACAAGGAAACAACATTTCCCAACCGAATAATTTTTCGTTAAGTGCTTCAGTTGGAATTGCATATAATAATTACACCGGGTATTCTTCGACGATATCTGTTGGTCCATCTTTGTCCTTTAGTCAAAACAATAGCGGTTTATCTGAGACATTTGGGCTAGGTTTTTCGAGTTCAAGTTCGGGTGGAGCATCGTTGTCACCAACCATTGGATTTAAAAAGAAATATGGTAATAAAGAGACAAAATTAAACATTGGTACAAGCATTAATTCAAGAGATGGTCTTTCTAATACTACAATTAGTTTTACGAGAACGAAAGAAAAAACGAAAACTTTTAAAAAAGATGATGGAAGTGAAGAGAAGAAAACAGTTACAAGAACTCTTCCGATTAGTTCGAGTTTTAACTTTGGTCAAACGACTCACATACCTTATTTAACGATGCCTTTTAGAACGCATGGTCAAACATTTTCTTTTAAATATGGTTTTGATGCTATTGGAAGTGATGTGCCTGTTGAATTTTCTGGTTCATACAACGTTCAATGGTTGGCATACAAACACAAAGTTGCTCCTGCTTTTGGATACATGAATTTGGAAAAAGGAGTTGGAAATGACAATGCATTAATGGATTTTAACCGAGAAAATGAAGGGCCTTTTACTCCAAATATTGCCGTTCTACCGATGCCTAATCTTACGTATGATCTATTCAATGTCTCTGGGCAAGGTGTTAGTGGAAGTTATAGACCTTTTAGAAAGGACGTTGGTCATGTGTTTGATCCTACAATGAACAATTATTCAGAAAATGGTTCTATTGGTGTAGAAGCTGGAATGGGCGGTACTTTTAAAGGAGGAATTGACATTTCTGAAACATTTTCATCTTCATATGCAGCCGATTGGAGTGAGTCTGGTAACACAGCAAAAAATAGGTATAATTTCGGTCAAGCAGGATTTTATTTTCGAGAAGCAAATGAAAAGTCTGTAGATGCCGATCCCAATCATTTTAATAAAATTGGTGGGGCGAAAGCAGTGAGGTTTGATGTTGATTCCTACCGTTCTATTCGCAATAAATTAGATGACACACAAGGAAATTTTTATGGTCAAGATGATTTAGTAAAAACAGGTTCTGATCGAAGAAATCAAGTTGTTTATACCCTGACAAATGGGGAGTTGAAAAGTGGTTTAGGAATTGAGCAACTTCATCCAAGTGCGATGGCGAACGACTACAATTCAATGAATCACCATATTGGACAATTTACAGTGCTGAATGTTGAAGGTGCAAGATACGTATATGGAATTGCGGCATACAGCCACTACCAAAAAGACGTGTCTTTTGCTGTTGCAAAAAATAGCAACGGACATATGTATCCGGTAGATTTTGCAAAAGGGTTAATACAATACGATCCGGGAGTTGACGATTCAGGAAATAACGATAGAGGTACTGATAATTATTTCAATTCTGTAAAAACACCTTCTTTTGTTCATTCTTATTTGCTAACAACTGTATTGAATGCGGATTATGTAGATGCAGATAATATAACTGGTCCATCTAAAGGAGATTTAGGAGGCTATTTAAAGTTTGATTACAATAAAATAAACAATTACCACTGGCGCAATCCGATCAATCAAAATAAAGCATCGTTTGATGAAGGCTTGAATGCTGATAACATGGATGATAAAGCACATTACATTGCAGGAGAAAAAGAATTGTGGTATGTGAAAACGATAAAATCTAAAAACCACATTGCCATTTTTCATACTTCTAATAGAGCAGATGGTGTAAGTGCAAATTCTGATGATAATGGCGGTTTAAATACAGCTCAAAATGCTCCTTCAATGCAAGAATTGGACAGTATTCAATTATTTTCTCTTGCGGATTACGAAGCCAATCCAAATTTGGCTATTCCTATAAAAACTGTGCATTTTAAATACGATTATTCATTATGCAATGGATACGATGCAAATAGCAGTGGAGGTGGGAAATTAACCTTGAAGAAAATTTTCTTCACGTATCAAAATACTAACAAAGGTAGGTATACACCATACTCGTTTAATTATGGTCAACAATTTGGTCCTGTAGTTACAATATCGGGTGATACAATTTATCAAGTCATTGATACAATAAATCCTACATATGCTATAAAAAGCATGGATCGTTGGAACAATTATAAACCTCAAAGTTCTTTTTCGAACAGCATAGAAACAGATCCATTGCGAAATTCTGATTTTCCGTATGTTGGGTTCAATAAACAATCTACCAATAAAGCGATGATTGCCTGGAATTTGACAACAATTAATTTGCCATCTGGAGGAAAAATTGAAGTGGATTATGAATCGGATAGCTATGCTTATGTTCAGAATAAAAGAGCCAATCAAATGTTTAAAATTATTGCAGTTGATTATACGCCAAACTTAAATCCATTTCTGCCTCATCAAAATGAATATTCTATTTCGAATATTGTTGATAACAACCCATCTATATATGTTGAATTAATGCCAGATCCAAGTTCCCCATCAGGCTATAATGAAAATTTAAATGATTATGTGAAAACTGATCAACAAATCTATTTTAGAACATTAATGAAATTTGGTACTGGTAGATATGATTTTGTGCCAGGTTATGCTTATGTGTCTTCAAACAGTGAGCATTTAAGTATTGAAACAATTAATGGAGTAAAAGCCATTAAAATGAAATTAGTTGGTGCTAGATTGCTTGACAATGGAAGTTCTGATTACAATCCAATAGCCGTTGCTGCAATCCAATATGCACGGTTGAATTTATCGTCGATAATTTATTCATCACCTTCAAATGAAATAGCAGGAAATGCTAGTATTTCAAGTTTAGTTGAATCAATGGGGACAGCAATTACAAACATGAGTGAGATTTTTATTGGACCTAACTACCATTTATGGTTGCAATTTATAGGTACGAATATAATTGCTAACAATTCATGGGTAAGATTGCAAAATCCAAATAAAAATAAACTAGGTGGTGGTCATCGGGTTAAAGAAATTCGAATGTACGATGCTTGGGATGAAATGACAAATGAAGAAATGCCAGAAAATTATTACGGTCAACGCTACGAATATACATTAAACGATGGATCGAGTAGTGGGGTTGCTGCTTATGAACCTGAGATGGGTGGCGATGAAAATCCATGGCGTCAACCGGTGTTTTATAATAAAGAGATTTTATTAGCACCTGACATTAAAAATTTTCAGGAAACACCTTTTGGTGAACAATTTTTCCCAAGTCCTTCTGTAGGTTATTCTCTTGTTTCTATCAAAAATCTTCCAAAAAAGGGTGTGTTAAGAACAGCAACAGGAAAGGTCGTAAATGAGTTTTACACGGCTAAGGACTTCCCAACTTTAGTTGGTCGAACAGAAATTGATGATGAGAAATTTAGAATTCCAACCATTTCTTTTTTCTTGTCATTGGCAATTGATGAAATGACAGCATCTCAAGGTTTCGTTGTCGAAAACAATGACATGCATGGTAAAGAAAAAAGAACGTCGGTTTTTGCTGAAAATCAATCTGAACCGATTTCAAAAGTGGAATATTTTTACCAAACAGAACCGCTTTCAGGAAGTTCAACTGCTGTTGGAATCAATACGAACATCAATCAAACTTTACACTTATTAAACAAAGTGAAATCCATTAAAAAAGATGGTACACTTTCTGAAAGTACTGTAGGCTTGGTTTACGAAGGGTTTGCAGATTTTAGAAAAAGTTCATCGAATACTATTTCTGGCTCTGCTAACATCAATACCAATTATACAACTCCTTTTTTATTAATTCCTACCTTGTCTGGAAGTGGTTCTTATGAACGAACAGCTTTTAGATCTGCAACATTTACAAAAGTGATT
Source organism: Crocinitomicaceae bacterium (assembly GCA_017984635.1). Taxonomy (GTDB): domain Bacteria; phylum Bacteroidota; class Bacteroidia; order Flavobacteriales_D; family Crocinitomicaceae; genus M0103. The sequence continues at coordinate 10,237 of JAGNZC010000038.1, read as the reverse complement.
GAACGATTTGGAATTTTAGCAAGAACGGTTGCTACTGATTTAGGCTCTGTTGTTGAAACCAATAATTTGGCGTACGATGCAGAAACGGGTGCAGTTTTATTAACTGAAACGACTACAGATTTTAATGATAAAGTGTACAATTTTACCTATCCAGCGCATTGGTATTACAATGAAATGGGCCAAGCATATAAAAACATTGACAATGTATATGCTGGTTTGAATTTCATAAATGGTGGAACAGCTCAAGTTAACAATGCACAATATGCTCCTGGAGATGAGGTAGCAGTTTACAATAGCCAAGATGTATTTATTGCTAAAGGTTGGGTAACAGAAGCATCGCAAAGTGGTATTCGAATACTTTTAAAAAATGGTTTGCCACTAACAGGCAATGTGTTAAAATTAAAAACATTGCGTTCGGGAAGAAGAAATTTGCAAACAACTCCTGTAGGTACCTTGGTTTTAAGAGAAAATCCATTGAATAATTTAAAAGGCAATGTATTTGAAAAAGTACTGCAAGCTAGTGCGATCGAATACAGTGATGAATGGAGAACCTTTTGTGAATGTTTCGGAACTTCTGGTCAATCAAGTTATACAACCAATCCATTTGTATTAGGTACAAAAGGTATATGGAGACCAAAAGCTTCTTATGTACATTTAAGTGGAAGGTCACAAACCTTTGAAAATGAAAACTCTAATATTCGACAAGATGGAGTGTTTACTTCATTTAGTCCTTTTTACAAACTAGCTTATGGTAAGTGGGGTATCGATCGTCAAGATTGGACCTATACTTCTTCTGTAGTTGAGTTTAGTCCTTTTGGACAAGCGTTGGAAACAATCGATGCGTTAAATCGCTATAGCGCATCTATGTTTGGCTACAACCAAACTTTGGCAACTGCCGTTGCAGTCAATACACGTTACCGTCAATTAGGTTTTAATGGTTTTGAAGATTACAATTATCCAAATTGTTCAGACAATCATTTTAAAATTGGGACAGCTAGTCAAATCGTTTCTTCAGAAGCGCATACTGGTAGAAAAAGCATCAGAGTTAATGCAGGTACATCGATAAGTTATACAACCAATTTAACGGTTGGTTGTGAACCAGCAGCGTGCAACGTGCAAGCGAATATAAGTGCAAAGACAATTGAAATTAAAAATTATTCTACAGAAACTACTTTAACTGCTAGTGGAGGTGTAGCGCCTTATCAATATGAATATCAAATTATTTCAGGTCAAGCAAATGTTGATTTCAACAACAATGGTGATGCCTTAATTATACAACACAATGTCTCAACAGCTACGAATCCATCTTTGATCAGAGTAACGATTACAGATGCTAAAGGCTGTCAAACAATTGTTGAAATTTAACTACAATGAACATGAAAAAAATATTTATAATAATCGTTTTATCCTTTCCATTTGTATTGATGGCGCAAACGAAAGCTAAATTTTCAACATTTAGTATACCTGTTTACAGTTCAATTGCAAACAGAAGTTGTGCTGCTGCGCAACAAGTTTGTGATAATTTTACCCAACAATTTCAATTTCCTTTTACAACATTTGATTTACTCCAACCGGTTGCTGCTTCTTGCGCTTCGAACGCGTTGTATTTTTACTTTGATTTCTTAGGTTCAGCTGTCAATGGAATAAATGTAGCAGTTTCAGGTTTAAATGCTGGAACTGTTGCTTCATGGGAATGGATTGGCGTATTGCCTAACATGAGTTTGGCAGTTTGTGATCAAATCAATAATTTTAGTGTCCCTGTTCAAAATGGGAGTTTTGGAACGACAGCGCAATCGTTTTCAGCAAATTCATCAGGAGTTTACGTTTTAAAAGTAACAACTAATTCTTGTGTTGGTACGATTAACATTACAAAGACCTCAACTACTCGTATATCTTGTCAGAAATCTCTTTCATGTACAGATTGTGTCACTTCTTTTGTTCCCAATCCTGGAAAATACATTATCTCAGCATGGGTAAAAGAAGAAGGGGCAAATTTAGCAACTGTTACAAACTACACGCATGCTAAAATTGGAGTTTCTTTTACGGGTTCTTCAGTTTCATATTCTCATTTAGCGCCTTCAGGTGCAATCATTGATGGATGGCAACGGATAGAACAAGAAATTACAATTCCTGCTTCTGCTACGGCTTTGAATATTGATTTAAAAGCGGTTGGAGGTGATGTGTATTTTGATGATATCCGATTTTTTCCTGTAGATGGTAGTATGATGAGTTACGTTTATGATCCGGTTTCCCTAAGATTAATGGCTGAATTAGATGAACGTAATTATGCAACATTGTATGAATACGATGAGGAAGGAAAATTAATTCGTGTTAAAAAAGAAACGGAACGAGGGGTGATGACCATTCAAGAGAACCGTGATAACATTAAAAAGAATTAGTATGCGTTATTTTTTACTTGTTATAATAGGTTTTTCATTTTCTGTTTCAGCACAATGGAAGGATATTTCATTAGATGAGTTTTCAAAAGCGATTCTATCCGTTGAAGCTAGAATTCCAGAGAATACTAGTTATGCATATTCAGCTAACTATGCTTTTTTTAATGAATTACAGTCAAAAGACACGGTTGTTACTTTTCCTTTTAAGTTGATTTACCAGCATCAAAATGACTTGCTCTATTTGGAACAATATGGACGAAAAACACTTCAACATAATGGGATGCAATTAGTTTGTGACACAATGAATAAACAATTGATAATCAATGTGGCCAATAAACAATTGATAAAAAGAAAATCAATGGATGATTTTCAGTTATTGTTAAAATCGAAATGCACGGCTAAAAAACGAAAACACGAGAACCAAACGATTTACTTGTTAACGTTTGCAAAAGGAGCAAGATACAAAGAAGCCGAAATTTGGATTGAAAATAATGGAATGGTGACTAAATACATTTTGTATGCAGGAGTAGATGTTCCAGAAAGTCAATTTGAAACAAATAAATTCATTCATCCGAGAATGGAAATTACTTATGGTAAGTACATATTTGGAAAAAAAGTGGATGAAAAAAAAATAGATACTATAGCAACGTATTTGGTCGACCAGATCAATTTGAAAGCAACAGCGAAGTATCAATCTTATGAGATTATAGATTTAAGAAAACAAAAGAAATGAGTAGAAGCAGAGGATTTTTAGTTGTACTTTTTGTACTTATAAGTTGTGGTATTCAAGCGCAGTTGATACCTAATGTGAGTCCGTTGTATACACCTTACAAGGGTAAACCTGTATTGGTGAACCAACGTGGAATTCCTAACCCATCTGTTTCTGTAAGTTGCTTAGAGCGACCAGAAATGGAATACAAGGATTTACAGGTATTGAACCGCTTGTATTTTGGTGTAGACAGAAGTTACGAAGGGTTTTCAAACAAGGTAACAGATGTGCGCATTGTACTGCGATTGCAACGCTTTGATGCGGCTGGTGTTTCTCAACGAGATACATTAATTCGCCTGGAATTGTTGTACAATCCTTTATCAGATAGTACACGCTCGGATTTAAACATCGTTCGTTTTGAAGGAGCATATAGGTATGAAGCTACTTTAGATAGTATTTATATAAGTGGTAAATCGGCGGATACCTTGCCAAGTAATTTATTCATTAAAGGTGAGGTGTTATTACACCGTGCGGTTTATAATAAAAGTTTAAGTTACATTACCATAGGTTCAATAACAGAATTAAACAGTGATTGTGATACATCAAATAGCGTTGATGAAATAGAAATTACTTGGCCATCAGCAGGTTCAGGTATCATTGAATACCAATTGGAATGGTTACATGTAAGTGATTATGGAGCTAGTTCATCTACTTTTTTAAGTTCTGCACCGTACAATTTTAAATACAATTCAACGCGAATTAGTACTACGAGTACATCGTATCATTTGGGCTTATTATTTGATAGAGGTTGGTTGGTTTTTCGAGTAAGGGCAGTTGGTTTGTCTCCAAATGGTGCCTATGTTTATGGTAATTGGAGTTTACCAGATGTAGGAACGATTGCTACTGCTTCTGGAGCAAATTATTTTATCAATCAAACAACTCAACACAGTCCAAATTTGAATTGGCAATATGCAGCGACCTATGCTGAGGAAGGAAAAAAGAAAGAAATCATCAGTTATTTCGATGGAAGTTTGCGCAATAGACAAACAGTAACCCAACTAACGAGTGATCGAAATACTTTGGTTGCTGAAACGATTTACGACAGTCAAGGTCGAGCGACAGTTCAAGTTTTACCTGCTCCAGTAGATGCACCTAGCTGTGCTTCAACTGATCCATTGAAGCATTCCATTATTAAGTTTTATGCGAATTTCAATCAAAATACAGCTGCTTCTCCGAAAGGATACTCAGCGAAAGATTTTGATTTAAGTGGATTTGGCTCTAGCTGTGCTATAAATATTGGTGGAATGGGAACGCAATCGGGTGCATCGCATTACTATTCAGGTATAATTCCTTTACCGCAAGGAAGCGGTGCGTATGTTCCAAATGCACAACTATATCCATTTAGCCAGGTGGAATATACGCCAGATAATACAGGAAGAATTCGCCGTCAAGGTGGGGTAGGTACAACATTTCAATTGGGGAGTGAGCATGAAACAAAATACCTTTATGGGCAACCCAATCAATTGGAATTGGATCGTATGTTTGGCTCCGAAGTTGGGTATGCGAAACATTATAAAAAGAATGTAGTGATCGATGCGAACGGTCAATCCAGTATTTCGTATTTGGATCAATCTGAACATGTGATTGCAACAGCTTTGTCTGGAAGTGGTCCTGAAAATTTGAATAATATTTTGAGTTCATTGGATGGAACTTCATCTATGACGGTTAATGCTTTTACTGGTTCAGGCCAAGACTCTCCAAATTCATTGACGGTTGAAGGTGATGGTTTGTTATTTAGTAGTTCGTTATTGGTGTCAAATGTTTCGAATTATACCTTCAATTATGATTTTTCAATGGCACCTTTAGTGGATAGTTGTTTGGTTGGAATGTGTATCGATTGTGTGTATGATTTAAGCCTAGAATTAGTGGATGAATGTGGCAAAGATCAATTTAATGATTTGTATCAACCTAAAATGGTAGGTAAATTTAGCGAAGACACAACTGGAACATTTGTATTTCATAGTGTTTGTGGTAATAATGTCAATGGAACGGATGAAATTGGCCAAATTACGATTCAGAATCTAAAGATTGGTTCTTATCAATTAAACAAACGTTTGAGAATTAACAGTGAAGCGCGCCAAGCATACATCACGAAGTATTTAGATACAATGCTCAATTCGTGTGTGAAAACCTTGTATGATTTTGAACAAGAAGCAATAAGTAATGTGGATACAATGGATTGTTTCATTAATTGTGATAAATGTTTAGAACAATTAGGAACTTTAGAATCATTTATTGCAAGTGGTCAAGGGACTTTAGCAGACTATCAATTGCAACAGCAAGATTGTGAACGAATATGCACTTCTTCAGTTCTTAAACCATGTGATGCTGCATATAACATGATGCGTATGGATGTTTCACCTGGTGGTCAATATGGTACGTGCTACAATGATCAAGGGAATTTAAGTCCTAATAGTTTTCCGTTATCGATTTATGCGACACCGAATTCACTATTTGCTACAAGTGGTGTTGCTGCTTGGAAGTTCCCTCATTTTAACAATGCAATGGGTGTCAATTCATTTTATGCGGAAGAAAATGGTGACACAAGTCGAATTATCGTTGTTCCAAATGGTTCAGGAGGTTGGCTTCCTGCTGTTGCTTCTGGTGTGGTAATAAAAACAGTAGTAAGTAACAATTCAAAATATGTTTATGCTGAGGAATTAGCAAATGTTGCTGATTTCATTGCCAACTTCAAATATGCTTGGAGTAAGTCTTTGGTGTATTGTCATCCAGAATATTGTTATTATGAAAATTGCTTGGTTTACAGTTATCCATTAGTACCAACTGACACGTATACGAGTGATTCTTTTGATGAACTTCTAGAAGCAACTACAACGTTTGAACAAGCAGTGAACAATGGATTATTACCACAAGGTTTTAATGCAATTTTTAATAATTCATCTGCACCTCCAGGATTTCCTATAGGATTTCCGGGTACAATACTAAATGGATTCAATTGGTCAACACCAACTGGTGGAAATGTTGCATCAACAACTCCTGCTTGGGATCCATTTATATACTATGGAGCTACATTAAGTAGTTTTGGAGGTTGTTCAAATGCGGGGGCTGATTTATTGGCACGTTTTAATCAATACGAACAAGTAAATGGAACGATGCATTCAATGTTTGAGGTAGCTGCTTACACAGCGCGATGTAGTATGTCATTTAATGCGGCACAAATTGGTACTTGTTTTTATTTTGGTGCTCCTACATCAGGGAATCAATTTGATGTAACGATATTAAATGCAGAATGGAATGTGTTAAAAGCAATTTACCGTTCCACGAAGCAAGAACTTAAACAACGTTTGGCAGATTGTATCGCATTGAATTTTTGCTATCAGTATTGTGGGTGCATTGGAAATGAAGATTACAATCCTTACGCAAGTGGAATGATGGATTTCCAGTCGGTAGGTAATTCGCAATATTTCCAAGTACATCAGCCATGTGGAGAAAGTTTACATGGTTTGTTTGAACAGAAAAAACGTCGCTTTCCAAAAGTAAATGATGAAGTACCAATCCAGTCGGCAAACGAAGGTGCTTATGAAGTTTATTTGCAAACTGGACAATGCCCCGTTCCTTTTATGTTGGAAAATTTAACTAATGCTCTTATAGATGCGAATGAATTGACAACAAGTGGCGTGGTATTAAATAATTTCAATGAATTGAGCGCTTTATTTTTAGCAGATAATGAATTTATTTCTCCGGGACCAATATCGACTTTCACGCAAACTTTAATCGATTCTACGGCTCAAGTTTTAACCCTTAATTGGATGAATGGAAATGCAATTTATGCTACTTTGAGTTTGAATAAAGTAACAAATACTTCTTCATGGACAACAGTTGATGCAATTACAGGTATTACTCCAACAGTTGGTACTAATTTTACAGCTACAGGACACATCGGTAGTGCGAGCTTTCCAATAACTGGAAGTATAACAACATTTGATATATCAGCATGTAGCTTTGCAAGTGTAAGCACGGTGAATGAATTGGGTCAAAACATCGAATTTTTGTTAAGTACTTTGGCAAGTTCGGGTGAATTAACCAATACGAGTGGGGTGGACATCGACCCGCTAGGGTCTGTTAATGGCTTACAAACCTTATTAATTGGAAATGCAAGCAATACTGGAAATGATTTGTATTGGCAACAAACGGGGCTTCAAGAATTTAGATTATATGATCCAAACGTTTCAAATGTAGCAGGTTTATATGTTTCTTTTCTGAGTTACACAACAACGGGTTCATTTACATGGAACGACTGGAATAATGTTGTATATTTTGAACATTTATTATCTATTGGACAACATCTTTTTAAGGTAATTGCTCACTTGAATACGGGTGAAATAGTTGAATTAAAAGGTAGTATTTTGACTAAAGACGACCAAAACAATGCAACAGAAGTAAGTGTAGGAAGCTACGACTTACCTGTTCCTGTAGGGTGTCGTTCACTTGCTTTTACAAGATTTGGCGTTTTATACAAGGTGTTGGAAGATGTGATAGCAGACGGTGCTTTTACAGGTACTCAAAACATCAATTTATACCAAAGTATGTTCCTAGAAAGTACCTTGCAAAGTGCATGGGATCAAAATGTGAATGCAACCACATCTAATTATCATATTGGAAGTGACGAATTAACAATTCAAATGGGAGACGCATGTAGCATTAATTTAACTGCTGATGGGCCTTTTACGATGAGTCAAGTTGCATCGTTTGAATTTATGCACGTAACCGGACAACAAGACACTGAGTTCAATTTCCATGATTTTGTCATTACTGTGATGTTTGATGATGGGAATGGTTCTTTGGTTCCAGGGACAATTAGCGGAACGTCATGCATTGGCTTGCAAGAATGTGATGGTTGTACGGAAATCATGATGACTAAATCTACCTTTGCTCAATTGCGTGCGGCGCGTTTAGCAAATGGTACTTACATGAAAGTAAAAGATTCTTCACACACAAATGGGAATAGCATGCAGTTGAAAGGTGGTGACTTAACATCTGTAGAATTTCCTTCTTTGAGTTCTATAGAATTGGCAACTGCATGGGCAAGTTGTGAACTAGCATATAGTGAGTTTTTGAATTGTGTTGAATCATTTAACGATTGGGCAGTTGAAAATGATTTTTATAAGATAACAGAATTGCCAAAGTTTGAGGCGTTTGATTCCTTAAATTATTGCCAATGTGTGGGTGAGTTATGCGCACGTTTACAGATGATTCGAGATAAATTGATACGATTTAATAGCGAATTGGAATTCTACCAATACATTGATTTTACGGAATTGTGCAAGGAACCGTGTCCACCTGCTGAAAATCAACCTACTTTATTGAACGTCAGTCCAAAAGCTGATGTCAAAGATGGTTGTGTGGCTACCTTAATCAATCAAGCATTGTTTGCGGCTCAGTTGAATTATGAAAATTACCGCGATAGTTTAATAAATACGTTAATTGGTCGTTACAATGCACATTGTTTGAGTGTACAAGAAACGATGAACTATACATACGAAGATAAATCCTACCACTACACGCTTTATTATTATGACCAAGCAGGAAATTTAATTAAAACCATTCCTCCTGCTGGTGTTTCCTTGTTGCCATTGAACTATAGTAGCAGTTCATTGTCTGCACAGATTGCAACGGATCGAATGATGAGCACACATTCAGTGTTCACCACACACAGTTTGGCAACACGCTATGAATACAATTCATTGAATCAATTGGTGAATCAATCAACTCCGGATGCAGTTGCCATGGATATTTTTGAATTAACAGCTCCGAATGGGTTGCACCGTGAATTGGTGACGCGAAAAATACAAATGGTAAATGAGCATGTCGGCTATTTAGCTGGTGAAGTTGTAAGTACAAACGGCGGTGTTGATCGTGGGTACTTGTATAAAACACAAGATGGCGGTGTGACATGGACTCGGGTAGAAGGCTTAATTGCGAGTAACTTGCGGAAAGTTCAAATGGTGAACGCTTCCATCGGTTTTGCAATCGGAACAGATGGTTTGGTATTGAAAACATGTGACGGTGGTTCTACTTGGGCTTTAGTAACCAGTTCGTGGTCGCTTGCAGCCATGATGGTGGATTTGAATGACATCACTTACCACATCGATAATACCGGAGCGACAAGTATCATAATAGTGGGAGACAATGGTTTGGTTGCGAGCAGCACTGATTTGAATACCTTTACAGCGGTTCAACTTGCTCCAAACAAGCAGTGCAAAAGTATTGCGAAAGGTACCAGTTCGTATGTTATTGCGGTGCTAGACCCAGTTTCGGGCTACTCCTCAACGTATAGCAAACCTTTAACGGGTGGAACGTGGGTTGAAAATGTACAATTTTCTGCAGGAACAACCTATGCACTAGATGTTGCAACAGGCAACCAAGTGATGCTTGCAGGAGCAGATGGTCGTTTGTATAAAAACATGGATGTTAGCCATTCACAATCTACTTGGGATATGGTTGGTACGAACGTACAACAAGCCATTACAGATGTGCAATTTTTTAACGCAACGAAAGGGGTGGCCTTGATCGATGGGAAAGTGCACCGCACATTAGACGGCGGAGCAACATGGTATGTAGCTAGCGCTACCAATTACCAACAACTTTCAGAATCTGCCGATGGATCTTGGGCGCTCGCAGTGGGCGCAAACAGTAAAATGGGACTATTTGTCGCTGCTGACCAACCTGGTAGCGCTGTCGTGGAACCAGTATTGAATACGCAAGGATTAAACTTGACCGCTGGTTGGGTAGATCGAATTACATCGGGAACTACGAGCACAACTGCGGTGGTGGTTGCTAGTTCTACGAAATTATATGTGAGCATGAATGCAACAGCAAGTGTACCTGTTTGGCAAACCTATGATTTAACCAGCACCTTAACGAATGGGTTTATCAAAGATTTGCAGTTGGAACGGGTAGCAAATCACCCGGAACAAGTGAGAGGTGTTTTGCTTACGAATACAGGAAAATTGGTGCGCTTTTACACGCATCCTCCAATTGGATCGAGCATTGGTACAGTGTTGTACCCAACAGCAAATCCAGCAACAAGCATCACTAAAGCGAGTGGAAG
>JAGNZC010000064.1 GCA_017984635.1 Crocinitomicaceae bacterium | reverse complement strand
ATGTAGAAGACAACATTAAAGCAGAAGAAACAATTGCTACAACAGAAATAATTTCAAATGAAAATGAAAATGAAATTATTGATGTAGAAAACATCATTGAAGCAGAAGAAACAATTGCTACAACAAAAACAATTTCAAATGAAAATGAAAATACAAACACTGAAACAATAAATTCCATCGAGCAAGAAAAACCGCTTTCTATCGCTGATAAAATTCTACTGGAAATTCAACAATTAAAAGAAGAACGAGCAAAGAAAGCCTTGCTAAGTGAAAATGAAAACAATGTTGAAAATAAAGTGGAAGCAGAAGAAATCAATCTTGTTGCAACTTCCATTTCAACTGAAGGTGAAGACATAAAAGATAATACCAAACATGAAATTATAGATAACAACTGTATTGACAACAATAGTCAAATAGAAGATACTTCTATAACTATACAATCAATAGAAACTGCTGACGAAACAACTGCGATAGAAAATTTTGAAATTCAAAATATTGAACAAAAAGAAACTATAGCAACAGAAGAACCACAAATAGAAACATCCATTGAGGAAAAAGCAACCACTTCAACTATTTCTATTCAAGATGAAATTATTGCTCGCATCCAAAAAATAAAAGAAGATAGAGAAAAACAAAATACCGAAGCTATCACTGAAAATATTTCACCCATCACATCTTTAAATAAATCAGATGAGACGGAAGAAAAAACGAAAACTTCATTAAATGTAGAAACAGCACATCAAACCATTGAAGATATAAAAATCATTTCGCTACACGATGATATCACCGCTCGTTTAGAAAAAATAAAAGAAGAAGAAAAGAGTGAGGAAGAAAAGACAACTTCCGACATAACCGTAGAAAATGAAATAAAAATAATTCCACTTGTTAATGAAAATGAAGAAACAATTTCAACGGAAAAAACAGCTCAAACTGCTGAACTAAATTCTGAGTTAAGAGAATCATCAAAAGAAGCATTTATTAAAAATGAATTTATTGACCTGCATGAAGAATTTGAATTTCCAGTTCCACTTTTAATTAATATCGATAAAAAAACTATTGGATATACCAAAGAATTATACAAAGAAGTGGAAACAAAAAAAGAAGACATTTCTTCCAATTTAGAACCAGAAATAATCCAGGCAACTACAGAATCCATTGATCAAAAAATAGAAGTATCGAACGAGTTTAAGGTAGAAAATAAAATTGAAGCGCAATTTAACAATGAATTAAAAACAGAAATTCTGTCTGAAACCGTTGGAATAGTAAATTCTGATTCCAACGAAGCAACTACAAAAATTGAAGTGGAAGCAATAAAAGAAATGCATATTGAAATTACCACTCCACTGGATGAACACACCAAAGAAGTACCTCATACTTTTATTGAATGGCTGAAATTACTGGATGGTAGCTTACAAATCCAAACCTCTGAAGCCAAAGAACCAGAAAATTGGATTGAAATTCCGCGCTATGAAGTAGAACAAACCATCGCCAACAAACAAGCCATCCAACAAGAAGAAAATAAAATATTTGAACCTAATTTTGAAGAAGGTGAAATCGACTTATTTAACGAAATTGATGAAGCCGTGACCAAAGTAGCCAATGAATCTGTTTCGTTCAAACAAGATATGATGACCGAAACATTGGCTAAAATTTACCTAAAACAAGGCAAAACAGACAAGGCTTTAGAGATATATAACACACTTTTAATGAAATTTCCAGAAAAAAGTGCTTACTTTACATCTCAAATTGAAAAATTAAAAAACAAAATCTAACATGTTTACATTTTTAACAATATTAATTATTCTAGCAAGTGTATTTATTATACTTATCGTACTTATTCAAAACCCAAAAGGCGGCGGATTAATGGGTGGAATAGGTAGCACTACCTCTAATATTATTGGCGTTCAGTCTGCTGGTGATGTAATGGAAAAAACCACTTGGGGTTCTGCAATTATTTTATTTGCACTTTGTATTTTAACTGCATTCGTAGTTCCAAAAGCTGGAAGCAGTGACCAAGTAAAAACATTAACAGAAGAAGCAGCAAAAACAAAAGTACCAACAGTACCACAACCTGCTGCACCTCAACAACCTGCTGCACCTACTCAACCACAAAAATAATTCAAAATAATTATTCTATAAAAAATGCTCCAACAAAATGGAGCATTTTTTTTTAAACGAGATAAGGCCAACCATTATTTCACCAATTCGTTACACAAACGTCTAAGTTCAATTTCAGCTTGCTTCGCGGTATAGTTCGATAAAACAACATTATACAAGGCATCTTCATAACTTCCTTGTGCTTGTTTTACTTCTACAGAAGTCGTTTGGTTGAGTCGAAAACGCTCCAAACTTAATCGTACATTTTCTGATGCATCTTCCAACATCTGTTCATTCAATTTCCTTATTTTTTGAGTATATTCAAAATTCTTGTATGCTGTCAAAATCTGTGCATCCATTTTGTTTTTAAGCACATTTAATTGCACATGTTGGGAGGCAATATTTACAGCTGAACTTTCCAATTGTTTCTTTACTTTTCCACCACTAAAAATAGGAATCGTCGCGTTTAAACCCACGGATGGACCATAAGAACGATTTAACAACATCAATCCGGCTTTACTGTTATTTTGAGAAAATGTGTAGCTCGAATTAAAATTTATTTGAGGTAAACGTTGTGATTTAATTTCTTTATGTTGAAATTTCGCAATCTCAATATTTTTTAAGGCTGATTGAATCGAAAAATTAACTATCAAAGCAGTATCTTTTATCGAAATTAAATTGGGTTGGTAATCCACAATAATGGTGTCGATAACCTCAAACAAACGGTTTGCATCTCTTCCTAATAAGTTATTCAAGCTAACTTTAGCTTGTTCTAAAACTGTTTCTTGTTTTAAAATATTTAATTGTTGAGACGAATAATCTACTTTCGCTTGTAATAACGGAGTTTTATCCGAATAGCCAACATCTAATTTTTTCTGTGACAAACTAACTCGTTCTTCAGAAATCTTGGAAGATTCTTTTATGGCTTTTATCAATTGTTTTTGTCGTACAATCTCATAATACGCATTCAAAGTTTGTGCTACCACATCTTGCATTTTATTTTTCAATTGTAATTCTCCCAATGCTTGCAAAGCAGCTAATTTATCTTTTGTTGCAAACATTTTCATACCATCAAAAATCGTCCAATTCATATTTAAGCCAATGTTGAAATTATTAATTGGCACCCAATTCTTTTTAACATCTTGACCGGTAGTGAATTTTTGATTTATGTTCGATAAATTAAACACATCACCTGTGGTAACATTTATCGTAGGCAACATACCTGCGGTTGCTTTATTATTGTTTATTTTAGAAATATCCGCTTCGTTTTTTGCCAAAATAATATCAAAATTCTTGCTTAATGCAAAGGAAACAGCATCTTCCGGTGATAATAATTCTTGTGCTTTCATTGAAAAATTGAAAAACAATACCAGCGAAAACAAGCTTAAAATATACTTAATTAATTTCATGTTGTTCAATTGATTTTACTTTTGTTCTTGATAAAAATGAATACATTGCAGGCACCACAAATAAGGTTAAAATCAAGGAGAATAAAATTCCACCAATGATAACAATCCCTAACGAAATACGACTGGTAGAGCCTGCACCTAATGCTACTGCAATTGGCAATGCACCTAATGCCATCGCTAAACTGGTCATCAAAATAGGTCGCAATCGCATGGAAGCAGCATATACTGCAGATTCAACTTTTCCCATTCCATTTTGCCTATTGTGATTGGCAAATTCTACTATTAAAATACCATTTTTGGTTACTAAGCCAATCAACATAATCATACCAATCTGGCTGAAAATATTAAGCGTTTGACCAAAAATCCACAACGATAACAATGCACCAGCCAAAGCTAACGGTACTGTAATCATAATAATAAAAGGATCTATAAAACTTTCAAATTGTGCCGCCAATACTAAATAAATTAAAACTAAAGCCAATATTAAAGCAAACATGGTATTAGAAGAACTTTCTGCAAAATCGCGCGATGCACCCGACAAAGAAGTACTAAATGATTCATCTAACACTACTTTTCCAATACGTTCCATTTCTTTAATTCCATCTCCAATTGTTTTTCCTGGAGCAATGCCCGATGAAACTGTTGCCGACTTGTATCTATCATAATGAAATAATTGTGGTGGTTTGGCTAATTCTTCAATTTTAATGACATTTTCAATGGCAATTAATTTTCCAACATTATTTTTTACAAAAATATCTTTTAAATCATCCGGTTTACTGCGTTCATCATACATGGATTGTCCAATAATCTGATATTGTTTTCCATCTTTTAAAAAATATCCAAAACGACGACCACTAAAAGTAAATTGTAATGTTTGTGCAATATCTTGAACCGAAATGCCTAAAGAATTGGCTTTATCTTTATCAATGATAATTTCTAATTCTGGTTTATTAAACTTCAGGTTTACGTCAGCGCCCATAAACACAGGACTTTTATATACTTCATCCATAAATTTTGGAATGATGGATTGTAATTTATCAAAGTCAAAGTTTTGAATAACAAACTGTACCGGTTGACCAAATCTGCCGGAACCTACGGAAATCGTTTGCTCCTGAATCACAAATGCACGTCCTAAATTAAATTGTGAAATATTGCGTTGTAAATATTGTGCTATATCATCTTGTGAACGCGTTCGCGCTGATTTATCTTTTAATGTAAAACGCATAAATGCAGAATTAGAAGCGCCTGAGCCAATAAAACCAGGCGAAGTTACACTCAATGCAATATTTTGTTCTGGAACAGAATCCACTACAAACTGTGTAATTTTATCTACATAATCTTGCATGGCAGTGTAGGAAGTGCCTTCGGGCGCAGAAATCATGGCACGAAAAGAACCTCTATCTTCCATAGGTGCTAATTCGGATTGCAATGATTTACCTATAAAAAATATCAATACAAAACAAATTAAAATAATAGGAATTGAAACCCATCTAATTTTCATAAATGATTTTAGCATATCACTGTAACCATCATCTAACCCTTTAAAGAAAGGTTCCGTTTTGTCGTAAAACCAAGAATTGGTATGTTCTTTTTTTCCTAACCAAACATTTAAAACAGGTGTTAATGTGAGCGAAACAAAGGCAGAAATCAACACGGCTCCGGCGACGACAATTCCGAATTCTTTAAATAGCATTCCGACAAATCCTTGCATGAAAACAATTGGTAAAAACACAATGGCTAAGGTGACAGAAGTGGAAACCACTGCAAAAAATATTTCTTCAGAACCTTCTCGCGCTGCTTGCATTTTAGGCATTCCAAGTTCTAATTTTTTAAAGATATTTTCAGTAACCACAATTCCATCATCTACAACTAAACCGGTTGCTAAAACGATTGCCAATAAGGTGAGCACATTAATGGTAAATCCAAAAATATACATGATAAAAAATGCACCAATTAATGAAACTGGAATATCAATTAGAGGTCGTAACGCAATGATCCAATCTCTAAAAAATAAAAAGATAATTAATACTACCAAAACAATGGAAATAAGCAAGGTTTCTTTTACTTCCAATATCGAACGTTTAATAAAAACAGTGTTATCCAATGCAATGTTTAAGTGAATATCTTTGGGAACTTCTTTTTTTATTTTCTCTAATCTTTTGTAAAATTCATCCGAAATCTCTACGTAGTTGGCGCCAGGTTGTGGCACTAATGCTAATGCTACCATGCCCACTGCTTGTTCTTTCAAAGATGTTTCAAAGTTTTCGGTACCTAACACCGCATATCCAATATCTTTTAATCGAACTGATTTTCCATTTATATCTTTAATGATGATATCATTGTATTCTTCTGCAGAATTTATTCGGCCTAATGTATTTACAGTTAATTCCGTGTTGACTCCGGAAATTTTTCCTGAAGGCAATTCAATATTTGTTTGATTAATCGCGTTTTGAATATCAATGGCTGTTAATCCATAAGCCGCTAATTTTTTGGGGTCGAACCACAATCGCATGGCATATTTTTTTTCACCCCAAACTTGAATACTACTTACACCTGGAATGGTTTGCAATCGTTGTTGTAAAACATTCACCGCATAATCTGTTAATTCCAATACATTTTTGGTACTACTTTGAACGGTCATAGAAATAATAGCATCTGAATTTGCATCGGCTTTAGAAACCACAGGTGCAGCATCTATATCTTGAGGTAATTGCCGAGCTGCTTTCG
>JAGNZC010000037.1 GCA_017984635.1 Crocinitomicaceae bacterium | reverse complement strand
TCTATTTACCGTTATTTAGAAATCCGATTGGGCTTCAAAGCTTACCAATGGGGTGCAGGTGATTTTTTATTGTCAAGAACATTAGGTGCAACTGTCCGTTTGTACCTTGTTATCAATGTGTTGCAGTTATTTGTCTTGGATGAATTGCATTTTCCGTTTTGGGCAACAACATTGATTATAATGTTGATGATTGTCGTTTACACCTTGAAAGGCGGTGTGAAAACAATTGTTTGGACAGATACATTACAAACTGTTTTCATGTTATTAGCATTGGTAGTTTGTATTGTTTCGATTCAACAAACGTTGGGATGGGATTGGTCAACAATCTGGTCACACATGCAAGAAAAAGAGTTGACAAACTTATGGAGTTTTGACCCGATGAAAAAAGATTTTTTCTTGAAACATATTATTGGTGGAGCGTTTATTACCATTACAATGACGGGAATGGATCAAGAAATGATGCAAAAAAACATCAGTGTCAAAACGTTAAAAGATGCACAAAAAAATATTGTTTCATTTAGTTTTGTTCTTCTATTAGTAAATGCGTTGTTCTTGTTTTTAGGTGGTATACTATACATCTACGCGCAACAAAATGGTTGGAAGTATGCTCCTGATGATGTTTTTCCTTCAATTGTTCGAGATCATTTACCACAAGGAATTTTCTTAATTTTTATTATCGGATTAATATCCGCTTTGTTTCCTTCAGTTGACGGAGCAATTACAGCTTTAACGTCTTCCTTTTGTATTGATATTCTTGGATTTCAACGCAATGAAAGATTAAACGAACAACAACAAACGCGCTTGCGTAAACAGATTCACATTGGTTTTGCTTTATTATTTACATTGTTGGTCTTTTTCTTTAAATGGAAAAATGATAAAAGTATCGTAGACTTAATTTTCATTATAGCAGGTTATACTTATGGACCTTTGTTAGGATTGTTTTCATTTGGGATTTTAACCAAACGTTCCATTCAATCAGCAAAAATTCCAATTGTACCTATTGTGTGCATTCTTTCTCCGTTGATTTGTTATTTATTAGACAGAAATGCAGCAACATTGTTTGGGGCGTATAAATTTGGAAATGAAATATTGATTATAAATGGTGCGATTACATTTAGTATGTTATATGCATTCAGTAATAAAAAATTGACAACAGCAGATGAAAATTGTATTAGTTGATAATGGCTTACACCTGCGTTTTGCTCCCTTGAGTTTAACGCGCCCAATTGGTGATTTGAGAATTGGAATTATGACCAATACGGAACGCTGGAAACTAGTTGAGCCAACTGCTGAAATATTCTACGAAACAGAAGCGTATTTGAATTCAAAATATCCTTCGACTTCAGCTGCTGATCTAGTTGTAAATGGTGCTTTGATTCCAAATGATGAGGTCGTTGCAGCAATTTTGGCGCTTTCAGAAAATGAAAAATTGGTTTTTGAAAGTTATGAGTTGGCATTCAAAGGTACTGGATCTGAATTAGTTAAATATACAGGTAAAACGCCCCTTTTGTTAGAAAATAGATGGGATATATTCCAGAAAAATGAACTAGCAATTCAATCAGATTTCGATTTAATTAGTGCTGGAAGAACTTCTCAATCTATTTCCAATTCTAATACAGTAATCGGTAATGCTTCTTTGATTTTTGTTGAAGAAGGTGCAATGGTTGAAGCGGCGACTTTAAATACGACAACTGGTCCGATTTACATTGGTAAAAGTGCTGAAATCATGGAAGGGTCAATCGTGCGAGGACCTTTAGCAATGTGTGAATATAGCACATTGAAATTAGGGGCTAAAGTATACGGAGCGACAACTTTAGGTCCACATTGTAAAGTTGGTGGAGAAGTATCAAATGTTGTATTCCAAGCGTATTCTAATAAAGGGCACGACGGTTTCTTAGGTAATGCAACAATTGGCGAATGGTGCAATATTGGCGCTGACACGAACGCTTCTAACTTGAAAAACAACTACGGAACGATTGCGGTATATTCGTATGAAACGCAACAAGAAGAACAAACGGACTTGCAATTCATCGGATTGTGTATGGGCGATCATTCCAAATGTGGCATAAACTCCATGTTTAATACAGGAACAGTAGTCGGGGTAAGTTCAAACGTTTTCGGTAGCGGTTTTCCTGCAAAATACATTCCTTCGTTTTCTTGGTGTGACGTGGATGCTGTTGTTCCTTTTCGTTTTGATAAAGCAATTGAATACGCGAACAACATGATGCAACGTAGAAAATTAAGCTTGTCAACTGCTGAAATCGAAATTTTAAAACACATTCAATCTTCAAACTAAGACAAAATTTCAGTAACTGTCCAATGGCACATGATTTGTCTTACTTGCTGTGATTGAGTTTTTAGGTAATTAATTTAGTTGCACTGACAACTTGACGCATAAAACATGAAGTAGTTTATCATCAAATTACTAGTTCATAAAACATTTACAAAATAGAGAATGAGCGATATATTTAATACAGATTTATTTGAATTTACACAAGCATTTGATGCGGATGCAGAGTTTATTCCTTTGATTACTTCGGAAGAAGAAGAATCGATGAATAAAGAAGAATTTCCTGAAGATTTAGCAATTTTGCCTTTGCGTAACAATGTTTTGTTTCCCGGAGTCGTAATTCCGATTACCGTTGGAAGAGATAAATCCATCAAATTAATTCAAGAAGCGAATAAAGGAAACAAAATCATTGGGGTTGTTTCTCAAAAGAACCAAGAGGAAGAAGCTCCTGAATTTTCAGATTTACATACGGTTGGAACGGTTGCGCAAATCATTCGAATGTTGAAAATGCCCGATGGAACTTCAACGGTAATTATTCAAGGAAAAAGAAGATTTGAAATTGTTGCACCAACGCAAACTGAACCATATATGCGTGCCAATGTGAAAATGTTGGTGGAAAAAGAGTTCGATAAAAACACCACTGAAATGGATGTGTTGTTTAAAACGATCAAAGATTTAGCCTTACAAATCATCAAAGAAAGTCCAAACATTCCTTCAGAAGCATCATTTGCGATTGGGAATATTGATTCTCCTACGTTCTTGGTGAATTTTATTTCATCGAATATGAATGCGGATGTCGCTCAAAAACAACAAATGTTGGAAGAGTTAGACATGAAAAAGCGTGTCATGATGGTGATGGAGCATTTGACGCTAGAAATCCAATTGTTGGAGATGCGTAATGAAATTCATTCGAAGGTGCGCAAAGATATGGATAAACAACAACGCGATTATTTCTTGCACCAACAAATCCGTACAATTCAAGATGAACTAGGAGATAATCCACAAGAACAAGATGTTCGAGATTTTCGTGAGCGTGCTGAAAATAAGTTGTGGGATGAAAAAGTTCAAAAATTGTTCTACAAAGAATTGGATAAATTTCAACGCATGAATCCGCAAGGTGCTGAATATTCAGTGCAATTGAATTACTTGGATTTATTGTTGGATTTACCTTGGGGAGTTTATTCAGTTGATGATTTAGATTTAAAACGTGCTGCTCAAATTTTGGAACGTGATCATTACGGATTGGAAAAAGTAAAGCAACGTATTTTAGAATATTTAGCGGTTTTGAAGTTGAAAGGCAATATGAAATCGCCTATTTTGTGTTTTTATGGACCTCCGGGAGTTGGTAAAACATCTTTAGGTAAATCTATTGCTGAAGCATTGGGTAGAAAATACATCCGTATGTCTTTGGGTGGTTTACACGATGAATCAGAAATTCGTGGACACAGAAAAACATACATCGGTGCAATGCCAGGTCGTATCATGCAAAACATGAAAAAAGCGGAGATTTCAAATCCTGTTTTTGTGTTAGATGAAATCGATAAATTAGGTAAAAGTAACCACGGTGATCCTTCCTCTGCATTATTAGAAGTGTTAGATCCAGAACAAAACAATGCCTTTTACGATAATTATGTTGAAACAGAATTTGATTTATCGCGCGTGATGTTCATTGCAACAGCAAATAGTTTAAATTCAATTCAAGGTCCGTTGTTGGATCGTATGGAAATCATTGAAGTAAATGGTTATACCATTGAAGAGAAAATTGAAATCGCTAAAAAACACTTATTACCAAAACAAATTGAAGAACATGGAATTTCTAAAAAAGACATTTCAGTAGATAAAAAAGTCTTGGAGAAATTAGTGGAAGAATATACCAATGAATCGGGAGTTCGTGGATTGAATAAAATGATTGCAAAATTGGTTCGTAACCGTGCGCGTCAAATTGCCATGGAAGAAACATTTGAAGTAAAGATTTCAGCGGAAGATTTATTCACGTTCTTAGGAGCGGGTAGAGGTCGCACAAAATACGAAAACAATGAAGTGGCTGGAGTTGTTACAGGATTAGCGTGGACAAGTGTTGGCGGTGATATTTTATTCATTGAATCATCGATTACAAAAGGAAAAGGGAAATTGACCTTAACTGGTAATTTAGGTGATGTCATGAAAGAATCTGCTGTAATTGCCCTCGAATTTTTAAAAGCGCACAGCGATTGGTTGGATTTAAAACAAGAAACCTTTGATCAGTATAACGTTCATGTGCATGTTCCAGAAGGTGCAACGCCGAAAGATGGGCCAAGTGCTGGAATTACGATGTTGACATCTTTAGCTTCTTTGTTTACGCAACGCAGGGTTAAAAAAAACTTAGCAATGACAGGTGAAATAACGTTAAGAGGTGAAGTATTGCCAGTTGGTGGAATCAAAGAGAAAATTTTAGCTGCAAAACGAGCTGGAATCAAAGAAATTATCTTGTGTGATAAAAATCGAAAAGACATTGAAGAAATCAAACAAGATTATTTAAAAGGATTGACTTTTCACTTTGTACATCATATGAAAGAAGTATTGGATTTGGCATTGACTAAAGACAAAGTGAAGCATCCGGTAGAGATTAATAATTTATAATTTAAAGACGCAACCAATTCAAATAGGTTTGCGTCTTTATCTTTTAAAACAAAAACGATGAAAAAAATATTTACGCTACTAGTGGTTACTTTATTAAGTACTTCCATTTTTTCACAATCCCTTCAATTTTCACCCATTTCAAATCTTGACATGATGATTGCCAATATATTTGGTGTGCAATGTGATGGAGTTTCGAATGTGCAAATGGTTGCTGTACCGCAACAAATTGGACGTTTTGAAAATGGTGGAATCTTAGGTTTGAACAGTGGATTGGTTTTGTCAACTGGAATTATTACAGGTTCTCAACAACCAAGTTCTGTTTTTAATAATACATTCTTAGGCACATCTGGTGATGTTGATATTGCTAATTTTGGATCACTTGCAGGTCAAAACCCAACCAACTATGATGCGTGTATTGTGGAATTTGATTTCACTCCAACCTTATCTGATACCATTAGTTTTACATATGTTTTAGCTTCTGAAGAATACCCAGAATATGCAAATTCATCTTTTACTGATCGTTTTTTATTCTTAGTTTCGTCTAATAACGGACCTTATTCTAATATTGCATTTTTACCAGGAACAACGATTCCTGTAGAAATTAATTCAGTGAATGCAACAGTAAATCCTCAATATTACATTGATAATTTGTTAGGTCCAAATGCAGGGAATTTTGTATTTGATGCGTATACAACTCCATTTTTAGCTAAATTTTTCGCTCAAACAGGTGTAACTTACCATATTAAATTGGTTATTGCTGATGTTTCTGATAGTTCTTTCGATTCAGCCATTTTCTTAGAAGAACAAGAATCTTACAATGACATCAATGGTTTGCTAACAGTGAATAATTCACCAGCTGAAGGAACTTTAGAGGTGTTTAATTTTGTAACAGATACCCTTTTAGCACAACCTGTACAAACGATTGCTGTTACGAATGGAACGTATTTAGCAGATAGTTTACAAACGGGAATGTACCATGTTCGTTTTACCCCTAATCCTGCATTGTTTCCTGGAGTTGCACCTTTGTATTATACAAATGGTGATACCTGGGCAACAGCTACAGCGATTGGTTTACCGTGTTTCTTAAACAGTGGTAATATTAGTTTAGATACGTTGAGTGCTTTAAGTGGATCAGGAGTGATTACTGGAAATATTATTATTGATACATCGTATTTAAAATCACCAACAGTTGCATTTGCAAATGCTTTGGTGAAATTGTATAATCAATCTAATCAAGTTATCGCGTTTACGTATTCTGATGCAAATGGTAACTATCAATTTACTTCTGTTCCTTCAGGAGTATATTCTATCAAATTAGATGTTCCTTACATTCCTCAAGTGAACGCACATTCCATTTCATTGGTAGGGAATGACGTAATTATTGGTGCTGATTTTGCAATTTTAACAGGTGGAATTGTTGCATTAGATAATTTAGAATTAGGAATTGATGATGTAGTTCAGCAAAATATTGCAATGTATCCTAATCCTGCTAAAGAAAAAGTGATTTTCACGAATGATTCTGCTTTACCTCTTTCTTTTGAATTGATTACGATAAATGGAGTTGTTATTCAAGCTGGAATAATTGGAATAGGAATGACATCGCTTGATGTTCAACATTTGTCTGAAGGAATGTATTTCGTGAATATTGGAGGAAAAGAATTGAGAAAATTAATCGTTAAAAAATAATGATTGTATACATTTAAAAAAAAAGCTATCGTAATGATAGCTTTTTTTTTGCTTTTTTTATTAAAATACAATCAATCCTTTTTCCAATTTTGATCTTTTCCTTGAATGTAAGGAATGTGTAAGTTGTCTAATTGAACTTCTACTTTTTTCGTTCTTGTTATCAAATCATTCAGTTGTGAGCGCATTTCATTGAATGCATCTTCAGCAATCGCTTTATTGTTTTGCTGAGATTTCGTAACATCAGTTGTGTTGTCATTCAACATATATTCAACAAGCGATAAGCGACTCATAATACTTGGCACTGTTTCAAATTCTCTAGCAGTTTTTATTCCATCACCATATAAAGCCAACGCGCATATATCATGTACAAGATACAATTGTTTAATTTCGTTCAGTAAATTTAAATCGGTAGTTGGATAGTGCTTAACTGCTTGCTCGTAAAGACTCAACTTATCTTTTGTTTCACTTAATAATGCACTTGCACCATTGACTTTTCGATTTAATTCAGCCAATTCATTTCTAAACGAAGCCAATGCTTCAGGATTTTTAGCAACCAATGTTTGATTGTTTAGAGCCTTCACGTTAAAGGCTGTTTTTTCACCAATTAAAGTTGATGTACCATTATGAACTAAATAAGCTTCAATGGTATAGTTTCCTGCTGGAACTAAAAATCCATTGTTCTTATTATTTCCATTGTTCATCGAAATTTGATTGGTTGATTCACTACGCAAATTCCAAGTTAATCGCGCTATTCCTTTTGAAGGAGCTGTAATTAAACGGCGAACTTCCGTTCCTTTTTCAGTACGAATGCTGAATATTAATTGAGTAGGAATTTCTTGTTCTTCCAATCGCAATGCTTCAAATGTTGGATAGTCAACTGCTTTTTTATCTTTTTCTAATGCCGCTTCTTTTTCTTGACGCAATTCTTTCAATGTTTTGTAATCATCTTTAATGAAATAGGTGAAAGTTGCTCCAAATTCTGGATTAGGTGTTGCCCATAAATTGGCTCCTTGAAAGCCTGTTCCTTCTAATCCAAGTGGATCTGCTTGCACATACAACAAAGCATCTTCAATAGGGAAAATATGTGCTTTTTTGTCTAAGTTTTCTTTTGTTAAATTGCGTAGCGGACTGTAATTGTCTAACACATAAAAACCTCGACCAAAAGTTGCTGCTACTAAATCATGTTCGCGTTTTTGAATATCTAAATCATAAACTGCAACTGTTGGTAAACCATTAATTTTAGTCCAATTTATACCTCCGTCATTCGTGAAAAAAGCCCCGAACTCTGTTCCAGCAAATAATAAATTAGGATCGATAAAATCTTGTTTGACACAGTAAACAGAACCACGCTCTGGTAAATTTCCTACAATGGATTTCCATGTTTTACCTTTGTCATTACTTCTGAATAAATAAGGTTTGAAATCACCTGCACGGTGGTTGTTAAATACTGCAAAAACACTATTTTCATCAAACGATGAAGCGGTTAACATGTTTACACGTGTATTCAATGGTACACCTGTAAATGAACTGATTTTAGTCCATTTATCGCCATCGTTTTCTGAGATTTGAATCAAACCATCATCTGTTCCTGCATATAATAATCCTTTCTTAACCGGCGATTCATCCAAGGCAACGATGTTTCCATAAATTGTTGTAGAGGCATTTTTCATCACAGCATCAATAGACCAAACTTGTCCCATAACAGGTAATTTGTTGCGGTCAATTTGTTGCGTCAAATCGGGAGAAATGGTTGCCCAATCATCGCCTCGATTCGTCGTTTTAAATACTTTATTTGCTGCAAAATACAAGGTTTTATGATCGTGAGGAGAAACCAACAAAGGTGCATCCCAATTCCAACGGTAAGCAGCTTCATTTTTACCTGGCATTGGTTGAATGTAAACTTTTTCTCCAGACGCTTTATCGTGTCTTACTAAAAATCCATATTGAGCTTGTGCATACGCAATGTTTGGATCTGTTGGGTCGCACGCTGATTCAAACCCATCACCACCATTGGTAATGAACCAATCTTCATTCATAATTCCACCAACATTCGTTGTTTGTGATGGTCCGCCCATTGAATTATTGTCTTGAGTTCCACCGTAAATGTTATAAAATGGATACGCATTGTCAGTTGCAACTTTATAAAATTGAATAATCGGTAAATTACTGTAGAACTTCCATTCTTTGGCGTGGTTATAGGTTTCGTAAACGCCTCCATCACAACCTGAAATCCAATGGTCTGTATTATTCGGATCAATCCAAATAGCATGATTATCAACGTGTTTTTGGTGTTCTCCTGTTGGTTTAAATGTTTTTCCTCCATCCATTGTATGATGCATGTAAGTATCCATTGCAAACACTTTGTTTTTATCTATCGGATCGCAAAATATTTCTTGGTAATAATTTCCACTAGTATTGAAATCTGACATTTTAGAGAAATTTTCTCCGTAATTGGTAGACTTAAAAAATCCACCATTTCCATTTTTTCCTTCAACTATCGCGTAAATATAAGATGGGTCAACAGGTGAAACAGCAATTCCAATTCTTCCCATCTCTCCTTTTGGTAAGCCAGTTGCTATTTCTCTCCATGTTTCTCCTGCATCAGTAGATTTGTATAAGGTCGATTCAGGTCCGCCGCCAATATACGTCCATTCATGTCTACGGCGTTGATGCGCACTCGCATATAACACACTTGGATTTGTTGGGTCTATTGCTATTTCAGCGATTCCTGTTTCATCAGAAACAAATAAAGTTTTATTCCAAGTTTTTCCTCCGTCTGTTGTTTTGTATACACCACGTTCGCCACCAGCACTCCAAACTGGACCATATGCTGCTACCCAAACAATATTCTCGTTTGTAGGATGAATAATTATATTTCCAATGTGTTCCGATTTTTTCAAACCCATGTTTACAAAACTTTTTCCTCCATCTAAAGATTTATAAACACCATCGCCATAAGAAACAGAACGTTGGTTGTTATTTTCACCCGTACCTACCCATACAGTTGATGGATTTGAAGGTGCTAATTCTACACAAGCAGTTGAAAATGAACCATAATGATCAAAAATAGGTGTAAATGTTGTTCCATGATTAGCTGTTGTCCAAATACCACCGCACGCTGCAGCTATGTACCATTTGTCAGGGTTTTTTGGATGAACAGCAATGTCAACAACTCTTCCAGAGGTTAATGCTGGACCTGCTAATCTAAAGTTAATTCCTCCAACAGTACTAGCATCAAATAATGGTTTTGATGGCGTGTTTTTCTTTTGTGCAAAAAGAGTAGGAGATACTATAAGTAATGAACTTAATAAAAGTATTTTTGATTTCATTTGATTCGATTTTTTATAAAAATATAGATTTATTTGGCTAATCAATTCCTTAATTTTAAAATAATTTAAAAAAGGCGACGATTTCAACGAAAATAGTGTAACTTTTATCTCGATAAATGTGTATAGTAATACAATGAAATGGCAGTATATGAAATCTAAATTAAATCACTTTTTTTATTCTTGTAGTTGGATTCTTTTCTTTGTTGTAGCAAGTAATTTATATGCACAAGTAGAAGATGAGGCATGTTTGCCTCCGGATAAAAAAGTGTTGAAATTATTAGACAATGCAACAAAAAGTCAGGATGCAAGATTAGCTGCAACCAACTTCGCGAAAGCCATTGAAGCGGCTCCCGATAATGCAATGGTGTCGTATGAATACGCCATGTATGTTTATTTTACAGGATTAGATTTATACGAAACCCAAGCGAGTTCTCAACTAGGCGATCGAAGTTTTAAAAAAGCTGAAGAATTGTTTGAACAAACCTTACAGCTCTGCAACGATTATCATGCCAATTGCAGCTACTTTCTAGGTGTCATCAATTACATGCAAAAAGATACGGAGACCGCTTTGAAATGGTTTAAGCAATTCATTGAATACAAACATGCTGACAATAAACGTTACCCGGATGATTATACCGAAAAATTGCAAAAAGCGAAGATTGTAATAAAAGATAATGAAAAAGCGCTTGAATTAGAAGCATCTAAAGTTCCATTTGAACCCAAAAAAGTTAAGAATGTATCAACGAATAATGACGAATATTTCCCAATGATTTCGCCTGACAATGAATTTATTTTTTACACTCGAAAATTAAACCGTGCTAATTTAGGCGATTTAACAGGAAATATCGTGGAAGAATTTACAAGTTCCCGTCGAGCAGATCTTTTTGCAGAATTTTCTTCAGGTGAACCTTTAGCGTATCCGTTTAATGATGGTTCATTCTCAAATTATGGTGCAGCTACTGTTTCCGTTGATAACAAAGAAATGATCATCTGTGCCTGTAAAAAGGAGAAAGTCTATGGACAAGATTACTTGAATTGTGATTTGTATTCAACGACTTTTATGCGCTCAGAAAAAGATAAAAATCGATTTGTATGGACTCCCTTAATAAATTTAGGCGATGCCATTAACACCAAAGATGGTTGGGAAGCGCAACCTTCACTTTCAGCAGATGGAAACACCTTGTATTATACTGTGGCTCGACCAACTTCGCGCGACAATGATATTTATATTTCGAAAAGAAGAGAAGATGGAACGTGGGAAAAAGCACGTCCTTTTGATGAGATTAATACCGACGGGAAAGATAAAAGTCCATTTATGCACCAAGATAGTGAAACGCTCTATTTTGTTTCCTCCACTTCTGAAACAAGAAAAGGAACAGGTGGTTTGGATATCTTTTATGTTCGAAAAGAAAATGGCAAATGGGGAACTCCAAAAAACATCGGTTATCCGATAAATTCTAAAGAAGACGAAATAGGATTATTTGTTTCGACGGATGGTAAAATTGCTTATTATTCTTCCTATGTTGGCGGTGATTGGAATATATATTCATTTGAATTATACGAAGAAGCACGTCCGAAAACTGTTGCTATTGTGCAAGGAGATTTAACGAATGAAAAAGGGGAAACCGTTGATGGAGCAACCATTGAAATTGCGTATGAAGGAAGTAATGAAGTGACAAAGGTAAAAGTAAATGGGAACGATGGGAAATACGCAGCAGTAGTTCGAACCGATAAAAATCAAGATGTGATGGTAACGGTAAAAAAAGAAGGAGCGGCTTTTGATTCAAAATTAGTAACAAAGGAATCTTTTTCAAAAGATACGGTAGTAATGAAAGATGTGAAATTAGCAGTAAACACGTTGAAAGTAGGCGCTTCTTATACCATCAACGATATTTTATATGCTACTAATTCGGCTGAGTTATCAGCACGCACACAATTTATTTTAACTGGTTTTGTTCGGTTTTTACAGGAAAATCCAACGATTAAAGTAGCCATTCAAGGTCATACGGATGATTTAGGTGACGATGCAACCAATCTGCAATTGTCAGAGAAAAGAGCAAAAGGTGTTGCTGAATTTTTACAAGCAAAAGGAATTACAGCTGATCGATTGGTTTCAAAAGGATTTGGAGAGACGAAGCCTAAAGTTGCCAACGATTCGGAAGTAAATCGTGCCAAAAACCGTCGCACTGATTTTGTGATTCAAGCCTTGTGATCGTTTAGCAATTTATTGATTTTATCGTAACCTTTTTGTAACATTTGATCCAAAGATTTCCAAGAACTTTGCAACAAAAACATGGAACTCTTTATTGGCATATTTGCCGCACTTATTTCAGTTATCAATCCCTTAGGAACGATTCCAGTATTTATCAGTTTAACAAAAGAAGAAACAAAGCGAAACCGAAACAAAACAGCTGTTTGGACATCTGTAAACGTGGCTATCATTCTTCTTATTTCATTTTCTATTGGGAATTATGTCTTACAATTTTTTGGTGTTTCCATTAATTCACTTCGAATTGCTGGAGGGTTAATTATTACTGCAGCAGGATTTTCATTATTGAACGGTTCTTTTTCTAAACACAAAGGAATGAAACGAAGCAGTGTTCAAGCAGACTTGGAAACCCGTGCAGAAGTCTCATTAACACCTTTAGCGATACCAATGCTAGCGGGGCCTGGCTCAATATCTTTATTGATTGCTTATAATCAAACGACGCAATCACTTGTGGATTTTTTGATTGGATCGGCAGCAATCCTATCTTCTTCAGTCGTTGTATTTTTTGTGTTAAAATCTTCTCAATTGATTGTGAAAATCTTAGGAGGATCTGGTTTAAATGCAGTTGCTAGGATCATCGGTTTTATTGAAATCGCAATTGGAATAGAGTACGTAACTTCAGCAGTTTATGCGCTGATTAAAAGTTGGAATTTAGGCTAATAGAAAGCCACTTTAGATACGTTGAAATCCAAACGGGTGTCACAGCCTGGTAGCGTTCCTTTTTCACTGAATTGCCAATGAATGATTCGACTATCTTCGATACTTTCTGGCCGTTTACTGTATGCAGCAATCCAAAATTTATAATTTTTAAAATCAGTTTGAAATTTAGAATCGAAATAGTACGATGAAGTATAAATGATTGGGCGCATTCCTGTTTTTGATTCAACGTAGAAAAGCCATTTTTTCATAGCTCCAATTAAATCTTGGTCTGTTCGTGCGTTACGTTCTACATCTAAAACAGGAGGTAAATCATAATCTGATTTTTTCCAAGTGTTTAAAAAATGTTTTGCTTGAACAATTGGATCTTTTTTCGGTAAGAAAAAATGATAAGCGCCGTGTGGTACTTTTAATTTTAATAAGGTTTTACGATTGTATTCCCATTGCGTGTCACAATGATCACCACCTTCAGTTGCTTTACAATACACAAAATGAATAATGGAATCATATCCTTCTTGTTGGAAGATTTTATGCCAATCTACTTTTCCTTGGTGATGCGAAACATCGATTCCAAATGTTGGAAATCCTTTAGGAATAGAGTAAAGAATTTCTTTTTTTACGGCTATGGATTGTTGTTTGTTTAAAAAGACATTGATTTTATACAGAATAAAACCACCAAAAGACACGACAAGCAAAGGGATAACGAGCCAAGTATAGTTCGTTTTCTTTTTTTTGCGAATCGTTGTTTTTTTGGTACGTTTTTTAGCCATATTTAAACATAAAAAAGGCTTCCCCATGTGAGAAAGCCTTTATCCATAAGATGGAATATCTTAGTTTGTAAATCTTCTTTTTTCTTTGATACGAGCCGCTTTTCCTGTTCTTTCTCTGAAGTAGAAAATACGAGCACGACGAACACGGCCTTTTTTCGTAACAACGATTTCGTCAATAAAAGGAGAAGAAATAGGGAAGATACGCTCTACACCAACATTTCCTGACATTTTACGAACGGTAAACGTTTCTGTAGTTCCTGAACCACGACGTTGTAAAACAACACCTTGGTATTGCTGAATACGCTCTTTGTTACCTTCTTTAATTTTATATGAAACAATCACTGTATCTCCTGCACCAAATTGTGGGAAATTTTTTGTTTCAACTAATTCGTTCTGAATTTCTTTAATAATATCCATGACTCTTTTTTTCTGTGTTCGACCGTGTAAAACGGGGTGCAATATTACGAATTATTTCTAAAACAATTGAATTTTAATAGAATTATTTTACTTTTTTTTATTCAAAGTCGAATTTCACTTCAAAATTCCTTTATTTCTACGGTAAAATTAATAGTTTTACTCAATAAATTAATTGCATGTCGAAAACAAAACGTGAAAAAATTATTATCGGTCGAAGAGAAGTTGCCAATTTACCGCAATTTGGTTTAATGCATGTAGCCGTTAAAGTTGATTCAGGTGCCTACACATCTAGTATACATGTTTCTTCGTGTAAAGAAGTGGAGCTAGAGGGCGCGACTTTATTAGCCGTTGTTTTTTTAGATGCAAATCACCCTTCTTTTGATAATGAGACGCATTATTTTTCGGATTACCGCATGAAAAAGGTACGTAGTTCAACAGGGCAAGAGCAATTACGCTATTTTATTTTTTGTACCATTGATTTAGTAGGACAACACATTAAAACAGAATTTTCCTTAACAGAACGAAAAGGAATGCGTTACCCCATTTTATTGGGACGTAAATTATTAAATAATCGTTTTTTAATTGATACTTCATTGAAAAACACTCACACAACCACTTAATATAATAGCATGAAAATTGGAATATTATCGCGCAATGCAAATTTGTATTCAACAAAAAGATTAGTTGAAGCAGCCATCGATCGCGGACATGAAGCACATGTAATTGATCACTTAAAATGTACGATTGAAATCGAACAAAATGGCCCCTCGTTATTTTATGCTGGTGAATATTTGTTGGGATTTGATGCTGTCATTCCAAGAATTGGGGCATCTGTAACGTTTTATGGAACTGCTGTAGTACGTCAATTTGAAATGATGAACGTTTTTTCTGCGGTAGGTTCTCGAGGAATTGTTCATTCACGTGATAAGTTGCGTTGCTTGCAAGTTTTATCGAAAGAAGGAATTGGCTTGCCAAAAACGGTTTTCACGAATTATTCTAAAGACGTAGAACATGTTGTTGATTCTGCTGGTGGTGCGCCCGTTGTTTTGAAATTATTAGAAGGAACACAAGGTTTAGGCGTCGTGTTGGCTGAGAATCAAAATGCGGCTCAATCAGTATTGGAAGCGTTTAATGGATTAAGAGCGCGTGTTATCGTTCAAGAGTTTGTGAAAGAGGCAAAAGGTGCTGATATTCGTGCTTTTGTGGTAGATGGTGAAGTAGTTGGTGCAATGAAACGTCAAGGGAAACCAGGCGAATTTCGTTCGAATTTACACCGTGGTGGAACATCTCAAATCATTGAATTAACAGTTGAAGAGAAATACACAGCTATTCTAGCAGCTAAAGCAGTTGGTTTAGGCATTGCAGGGGTAGATATGTTACAATCTGAACGTGGACCTTTAGTATTAGAAGTGAATTCATCACCTGGTTTGGAAGGAATAGAAAAAACGACACAGCAGAATATTGCAGATAAAATAATACAATACATCGAAAAGAATGTCAAACGTTAAGCATAAGAAATTTGTCATTTTAGGGAAAGAGATTTTACCGGGAAAAAGTGCACAATTAAACCTTGATGTAGCGAAGTTACACACTACAACTCCCATTTTAGTCCCTGTAATTGTTGAACGGGCAAAAGTAGATGGACCAGTAGTTTTATTAATGGCTGGTTTGCACGGTGATGAAATTAATGGGGTAGAAATTGTTCGAAGAATCATTCGTAAAGGCTACAATAAGCCATTAGTCGGAACAATTATATGCATTCCTGTTTTTAATATTTTTGGATTTTTAAACTTGAAACGTGAATTGCCTGATGGACGCGATTTGAACCGAAGTTTTCCAGGGACAAACAATGGTTCATTGGCATCTCAATTTGCTTTTCATTTTATGAAAGAGATTGCGCCACATGTAGATTATGTCATCGATTTTCATACAGGTTCTTCACAACGCAATAATTTCCCGCAAATTCGTTGTGTTTTGAAAGATACACCGAGTTTAGAATTAGCTAAGATTTTCAATCCTCCAATCGTTTTAAATTCAGCGTTTATTTCTAAAACGATCCGTGAATCGATCATTAAGAAAGGAAAACAAATGTTGTTGTTTGAAGGCGGAAAATCAAACAGCATTGAAGAATTTGTCATTGAGGAAGGCTTAAATGGTGTAAAGCGTTTCTTGAATCATTTGGGAATGCGTGCTTTTAAAATGGAGAATGTTAGAAGCAATGAAACTATTTTCCTAGCTGAAAGTAAATGGATGCGTGCCCCGCATTCAGGTATGTTTCAAGCATTAGTTAGTAATGGCTCAGCTGTATCAAAAGGCGATACAATTGGAATTGTAACAGATCCTTTTGGGAAATCTGAACGAAAAGTAAAAGCACCGAATGATGGCTATATTTTGTGTTTGAATGAATCACCAGTCGTTTACAAAGGAGATGCGATTTTCCACATTGGTAAGCAACAACATATTTAAAGGTACGAACAGATAAATGTGATAGTTTCATTACATTTGTCAATAATTTAGAAGTTATGTCAGTGCACAAACAAATAAAAAAGGTAACGACCCACACCTTGCAAGAAATGAAAAATGCGAATGAAAAAATATCCATGTTAACAGGGTATGATTTTTCGATGGCACGAATCATTGACGAGGCTGGAATTGATATTATATTAGTGGGTGATTCAGCATCAAATGTGATGGCTGGACACGAAACAACTTTGCCAATTACCTTAGATCAAATGATTTACCATGCTTCATCTGTTGTGAGAGCTGTTAAACGTTCATTGGTGGTAGTTGATTTGCCTTTTGGAACCTATCAAGGAAATTCAAAAGAAGCATTGTCTTCTTCGATTAAAATTATGAAAGAATCGGGTGGTCACGCTGTAAAAATGGAAGGTGGAATCGAGATTATTGAATCGATCAAACGTATTTTAACTGCTGGTATTCCGGTGATGGGACATTTGGGCTTAACTCCTCAATCGATTTATAAATTTGGAACCTATACAGTAAGAGCTAAAGAAGAGGAAGAGGCACAACGCTTAATTGCCGATGCTTTAGCCTTAGAAGAAGCTGGTTGTTTTGCGATTGTGTTGGAAAAAATACCTGCTCAATTAGCAGAATTAGTAGCTAAAAAACTAACGATTCCAATTATTGGTATTGGTGCTGGAAATGGAGTAGATGGTCAAGTATTGGTAGTACACGATATGCTAGGCATTAACAATGAATTTAGTCCTCGTTTTTTACGAAAATACGCCAATCTATACGAATTGATGATGCAAGCTTTTCAGCAATACATTGTTGATGTAAAGTCGGGCGATTTCCCGAATGAAAAAGAGCAATATTGAGATTGATTTTAGATTACAAATTACAGATTGCAAATTGCAGATTACAAATTCTGAATACGAATTAAGTGAATGAATTAGATATTTTATACGAAGACAATCATTTACTTATTGTCAATAAAAAAGCTTCTGATATTGTTCAGGGTGATAAAACAGGTGATGTTACAATGCCTGATCAAATCAAAGTGTATTTAAAAGAGAAATACCAAAAACCAGGCAATGTATTTTGTGGCGTTGTTCATCGTTTGGATCGCCCGACGAGTGGAGCAGTTGTTTTTGCCCGTACATCCAAAGCTTTGGAGCGCTTAAATGCACAGTTTCGCGATAAAAACACATCTAAAATTTATTGGGCAATCGTTGATGCAAAACCTCCTAAACATTCAGATACTTTGGTTCATTTTTTAAAAAAGAATGAAAAACAAAATAAATCCTATCCAAGTTTAACAGAGGTTGAGGGGTCTAAAAAAGCAATATTAACGTATCGGTTATTAGCTTCATCGGATAAATATCATTTGTTAGAAATAGAGCTGGAAACAGGTCGCCATCATCAAATACGCGTGCAATTAGCAACGATTGGTTGTAAAATCAAAGGAGATGTTAAATACGGAGCGAGAAGATCTAATAGCGATGGTTCGATTGGTTTACACGCCCGTTTTTTAGAAATAGATCATCCAACAACGAAAGAACGCATTAAAATTACGGCACCAGTTCCAACAGATTCTTTGTGGGAAATGTTTGAAAAAGAAGTGCTTGCAAAGCGATTGTAACATTTGATACATATCCTTTTCTTAGAAACATTTATTTTTGCCTCATGAAAAACAAAATCATACCTTATTTAAAAGCTAAAAAGTTCATTGTTTTGGGAGCTGTAGTGGGTGCGTTTGGAGGATATGCATACTATCATTTTGTAGGTTGTGCTTCTGGAACATGCGCGATTACCTCCAGTCCAATCAATTCAACATTGTATGGCATTTTTATGGGTGGTTTATTATTCGATTTAATAGAAACAACAATTACCAAAAAGACAAAAAATGGAAAACAGTAATTTTACAGTAGTAGATGTGCGCTCATATGGTGAGTTTGCGGGAGGAAACGTAGCAGGATCGATCAATATTCCTTTACAAGAAATCGTAGATAGAGCATCTGAATTGGATGCAATGGTTAAACCAATCATTTTCTGTTGTGCAAGTGGAAATAGAAGTGGACAAGCAACAGCATATTTTAAAGCACAAGGATTAGAGTGTGAGAATGGTGGTTCTTGGATGGATGTAAATTATAATCTTGCTAAATAATGGGATTTTTAAGTAGTTTATTCGGACCAAAAGTAGATATGAAGCAATTAGTAAAAGAAGGTGCTGTCATCGTTGATGTAAGAACACCAGGTGAGTACCAAGGTGGACACATCAAAGGATCCATCAACATTCCCTTACAAGCGCTAAGCAGCGGCATGTCGAAATTGAAAAAAGACAAAGCAGTGATTACATGTTGTGCTTCTGGAATGAGAAGTGCATCTGCAAAATCAATGTTGAAAGCAAATGGATTTGTGGCACACAATGGTGGTGCTTGGATCAGTTTACAATCAAAAATTAGATAAGTAACTTTTTACTTTGTGAAATGCGATTCCTTTTGGGGTCGCATTTTTTGTTAGGTGAAGTTTCGTACCTTTACAAAAAAAAACGATGCCGATAAATGAATTAAAAAAAAACGGAACCATTTACGATGATACGTTTGATTTAATTTTCCCAGAAGCGTATCGTTTGCACTCCAATCGACATTTTACATCTGTTTATATTGCGCAACGTGCTGTACAATTTTTAAGTGAACACGGAGCTACGTCTATTCTAGATATTGGATCAGCGACTGGTAAATTTTGTTTAGTAGGAGCAGTTTCACAACCCAAGCTTCAATTTACAGGAGTTGAATACCGTAAAGATCAAGTTGAGATTGCAACAGCATGTGCAAATCAATTTGACATTGAAAATGCATCTTTTAAATGTTCAAATATTATTGATGTAAGTTTCACTTCATTTGATGGATTCTACATGTTTAATCCATTCTTGGAAAACAAAGATTCAACAGCAAACATGGATGGAGAAAAGTCAAATTCTACTGAAGCATTCAATGCCTTTGTAATGCATGTGAAAACAGAATTAGCAAAGAAACCAGTTGGTACTCCTTTAGTTACATATTGGACACCAATTGAACAATTACCAGCCTCTTATGAATTACAACAATCCATTTTTGGTGATACTTTGAAGTTTTGGTTAAAAGTAAACTAAAAGTTTAGCACAAAAAAAAAGGTTGTCAATATTGACAACCTTTTTTTGTATACTGTATGTATTATTTTTGAGAGATCGTAACCATTCTGAACATTCCAGATTGTCCGTTCGCTAATGTAATAATTGTTTTTCCTAAACCTTTTGTAGTGATACGAGCAGCAGAAACACCTTTAGAAACTAAGTATGATTTCACTGCATCAGCACGTTTTCTAGATAACATAATGTTTGCATCCATTCCACCAACTTCATCTGTGTAACCTGTTACTAAGATATTCATAGTTGGGTTAGCTTTCATTTGGTCAGCTACTTTATCTAATTCTACTTTGTAACTATCGCTTACAGCTGCACTTGCGAACAAGAATTCAACGTTATTAGCAGAAAGAACTGCTGGAGCTGGAGTAACAACTGGCTCTTCTTTAACTGGCTCAGGAACTGTTTCAACAACTGGTTCTGGAGTTGGTTCAACAACTGGAGCAGGAGTTGGTTCAACAACTGTTTCTTTAGCTACTTCAACAATTGGAGCAACTTCATTAGATGGCCAATCGAAGTGACGATCGTTTTTACCAATGTAGTAAGTTAAACCAACAGAAGCAGTATAGAATGAGCCTTTGTTGTTTTCAGTTACATATGACCAATTAAAAGAACGATCTTGCTCTAAATTGAAAACATATGCTAAATCGATGTTTACAGAAAAACGATCATTGATTTTGAATTGAGGTGTTAAACCAGCATTCAATGTAATGATGTCATCATTTCCTTTGATGTAAGGATCTGTTGCATTGTCAGAACCAAAATCTTTGTTCCACATTGTAGCAACACCTCCACCAGCGTGTAATAATAAACCAAAACGTTTAGATGGTAATTTGAACAAAGAACCAATATTGTAAACACCTTGAATGTTTAAACTTGCATATTGATTAGTTGTTGCTGTACCTTCTGCTGTTGGGAAAAGATCATAACCCAATCCTAACATTAATCCTAAATTTGTATTGAACATATAACGTGTGTTCAATCCAATATGGTGAGAATTAGACGTGTTAACATCAACTGGAGCGCTGATTACGCCATTAATTCCATAATTTAATCCGACAGATAATTTGTTTAACGATGACTGTCCAAAACTGATTGAACTTGTTAAAACTGCTGCTATTAAAAGACTTTTAAATTTCATTACTACGTGGTTTAGTGTATGCAAATATAGTGAAAATTTTAATACTGTATCGAAATACAACATTTTTTAATAAAAAAAAGTAGTCTGTTTAATTCAGACTACTTTTAAAAATGAATGAATAGAATTATTCTTTAATTATCTTCACTACTTCTTGCTTATTTCTAGCAGTTATCGTTAAAAAGTAAACACCTGCTTGCAAGGTTTCTACATTGAAAAGGGTAGTAGTTGGATCTAATTCTTTGACAACTGTTCCATTGATATCATTGATTGACAATGAAGATACTTTACTGAATTGCTCCAAACCTCTTAAAGTGATTTCACCAGTTGTTGGGTTAGGGTGGATTGTCAGTTGATTGTTTTCATTGCAATTAGCAGAAATTGGACCGTATTCTTTGTATTGACCATCTTTATCAACTTGCTTTAATTTGTAATAAACCAATGAAGCTTCGTTGTTGTCAGTATATGAATAATCAATCGTTGAAGTGCTGTTTCCAGCAGCAGGAGTAGTTGTTTTACTCGTCCAAACTTCACCATCTCTAGATTGCAATATTTCAAAATAGGCACTGTTGTTTTCAGAAGCAGTTTGCCAATTGATGGTTGTTGTATTTTCTGAACATGAAGCTGAGAATTGTGTTAATTCAACCGGTAAAGCAGCTGTTCCGTTATAAATAGATGTTACTTCTTGTGCTGTAATTGCTCGGTTCCAAATCGTTACATCATCTATTTTACCTGTCCAGAAAAAGGAGTTACTTGCATTGGGTGTTGCACTTCTTGTTGCACCAATGTATGTAACATCTCCATTGTTATAAATTGGAGTTGAATTTGCAATGGAGTTTTCTAGCACACCATTTATGTATAATTTAATTGTAGCGCCATCATACGTAACAGCAATGTGAATCCAATTGTTACTAACACCAAAAACGGTAGTACTTGCAACTTCAAATGCATTCGTTCCATTGGTGCTGTATACAAATCCAATTTTGTTTGTGTTTCTTTTGGAAAGTTCAAAACTGAATTTATTGGATGCACCTTGCCATCTTCCTAAGATTGCACAAAATTGTGGTGTAATATTTTGTAAAGTTGTGTACACACTTATTGAGAAATTAGTGCTAAGCACAACGCTATTGGGTAAAGCGATGGATTGATTGCCACTAAAATCATAAGAATTGTTTCCGTTTCCAAAGCGATCTGTTGTCAACGCTGCGCCATTAACAGTTCCATTATTGCTAAAACCACTTCCATCAGTTGCAACACCATTAAAATTCCACATTCCAGTAATACCAGATGTGATTGATTGAGAAAAAGCATTCAATGATAAGAAAGCTACAAAAGCGATAATTATTTTTTTCATGGTTGAATAGTGTAAAATAGTGCGTCAAATATACACTTTTTAAATTACGTGATATAAAAAAAGCACCCCGAAGGATGCTTTAAATCTATGTTGAAAGTTGTTATTCTTTAATGATTTTAATCACTTCTTGCTTATTTCTAGCAGTTATAGTTAAAAAGTAAACGCCCGCTTTTACCATTCCTATACTAAATTTAGCAGCTTTTGGATCGAGTTCTTTGATTGTTTTGCCGTTTACATCTATGATGGTCATGGATGAAATGGAATTGAATAATTCTAAACCAGTTAGTGTGAAATCGCCGTTTGTTGGGTTAGGAGAGATGGCAATTGTTGATGTACTCAATTCATTGATACCTGTGTAATTCAAGGTTAAGTTCAAGGTAACAATGCTATCACACCCAGCAGCGTTCACTAAAGTATCTGAATACGTTCCACTTTGTGTGTATGTTTGGTTATTCACAGGCCAAGTGTAGGCATCTAGTGCTGTTTGGGTTAGGGAAGAGGAAGAAGCTTCTGAAACAAAAACAGTAACTGTATCTGAACCAACACAGCCAAGACTATCTATACCAGTTACAATATAATTTTGAGTTGAAATAGGCGTAAAAGATTGAGTATTAATAACATTATTGTTCCAAGAATAAGTTACTGCACCTGATGCTGTTAATGTTACTTCATCACCCGCACAAATAGATTGATTAACACCCCCGCTTACTTCAAGTGTAGGATTTACAGTGACATAAATATAAAAAGGCGCTCCACTACAATTTCCAAAAGTACTTGAAATAGGGAAAATTGTATAGGTTGCAGTTTGAGGAATATTTGATGTGTTATAAAGTAACTGAGTTATTGTAGATTGATTTGTAGCAGCAGATGTTCCGAAAACCCCTCCTGGATTAAAAGGTAAAGACCAAGAATACAATGTGTTATTAGGTATTATTATATTTGGAGGATTGTTTACAAACGATTGAATTAATGAATCTTCATTGCAAATTGTTATTACTTGATTTGGTAGTGTTGGAGTTGGCTTAACTGAAACATTTATTGTAAAAGGATTTCCTATACAATTACCATTTGTATTCGTCATAGGAGTTACAGTATATGTTGCAGTTTGCGGTGTATTGGTAATGTTCGTAAGAGTTTGTGAAATTGTAGTTTGGTTTACAGCATCAGAACCACCAATCATTCCACCACTTACTATAGGATTTGACCAAGAATAAGTTGTTCCTGAAGGTACAACTGAAGATGGTATACTATTTACTGGAGAATTAGTGAATTGATTACCACTACAAATTGTAATTGCTTGGTTAGGAATAATAGGTGTAGGATTTACAGTAACAAAAATTGTGAATGG
The DNA here is from genome assembly GCA_017984635.1 of Crocinitomicaceae bacterium. Lineage (GTDB taxonomy): Bacteria > Bacteroidota > Bacteroidia > Flavobacteriales_D > Crocinitomicaceae > M0103. Next base: position 659 of record JAGNZC010000037.1, on the reverse strand, counting down.
ATTTCCTATGCAATTACCGTTTGAATTTGTCATTGGAGTTACTGTATAAGTTGCAGTTTGTGTTGTATTTGTTATGTTGGTTAGCACTTGTGAAATCGTTGATTGATTTGAGCCTGAAACTCCACCAATCAATCCTCCTGTTACAATTGGTGAGGCCCATGTGTATGTGGTGCCAGTTGGTACAACAAAACTTGGAAATATATTTACTGGTGAAATAGTAAATGAAGAACCACTGCAAATTTCAATTGATTGATTAGGAATAATAGGTGTAGGATTAACAATAACAGAAAGTGTGAACGGATTCCCACTACAATTACCATTTGTATTTGTCATAGGAGTTACAAGATAAGTTACTGTTTGTGGAGTGTTTGAAACATTAACAAGTGTTTGAATGATAGCTGTTTGATTAGTTCCTGATGTTCCACCTGTAATCCCTCCTGAATTAAATTGTAAAGACCAAGAGTATTTTGTGCCTACTGGTACTACTGAAGTTGGTAAATTATTTACAGGTGAAAAAGTAAAAGAAGAACCACTACAAATTGTAATTGTTTGGGTAGGAATAATAGGTGTAGGAAATACACTTGCAGAAACAGAAAATGTGTTGCCAGAACAACCATTTGCATTAGGAGTTACTGTATAAGTTGCAGTTTGTGTTGTAT
>JAGNZC010000036.1 GCA_017984635.1 Crocinitomicaceae bacterium | reverse complement strand
ATAATGATGTGTATGAATTCGATGAGGGTACGGCTGCGTCTGCTTTGAAACTAATCATAGATCAAGCAAAGCCGATTTTATTAGAAATGTCAAATGCAGGATTTATTCAGTACGATTTAACCACTAAAAGGGTCAAAATCAATTCAAAACTTGAGAATTTTGTCAAAGCAAAAATGGCCAAAACGGATTACGACAACATTCGTTTTTCTGCAGATTTAAGGCCAATAAATTTACCTACTTATACGGAAAATGAACTTAAAAAAGATCCAAACTTGGTGCGTTTGAATCAAGTCTATACGCAACAAAACAAGGCACGTAAAGTTGCAAATTATTTCGCTAAATTAGATTTAAAATCATTTGATTTAGATATTGTTTCAGTAGATGAATTGAAAATTGCGGAGAAGCAAAATGCATTCATTATTCCAACAAATAATGCGATAAAAATGAAACGCAACCGTTCACTTGACTTTTCAGGATGGGTGAATGTTGGGAAATTAGAAGTACAAGTTTACAACGGGAATTTTGATTATGAAAAATTCAAATTGAATTTGAATCAAACGGGTGCAGCCTTTTTCAAAGTTCGACCATTGAATGAGCGAGATGGAACAAAATCGATCGCATTGCAAAGTGCTATCCAAGGAATGATTGGAGAGATTTTAATTGATTCTGTTACAAATAAATCAGGAAATAATTCGAAAATTTCAGGCTTTCCTAAATTAATTGTCGGAAACCAAACCAAAGTATATTACAATTCAAAAGAAATTTTCAAAGGAGCTTACGATAGCACTCGTTTTTATTACACTATTGCTCCATTTGTGATGGATAGTTTAACCACGTTTAAAGAAAGTGCCTTTGCAATGAATGGTGAATTAACTTCTGCAGGTATTTTCCCAAAATTGAATCAAGCATTAAAAATAATGCCTGATTATTCGTTAGGTTTTTCAATGCAAGCACCAAAAGAAGGCTATAGTTTTTATGCGACTAATGCAAATTACAGTAATAAAATTGTCTTATCGAATAACGGTTTACAAGGAGCAGGAGCCATTGATTTTATGACGGCAACTGCTCTCTCTAAATTATTGAGTTTTTTACCTGATTCAACGATTGGTGTTGCTAAATTCACTAATAAACCGATTGAAACTGGAATTGAGTACCCTGATATGAATGCAGAATTGGCGTACATTTCGTTCTTACCTAAAGAAGCCAAAATGTATGTGCGTTCGCATCAAAGAAGTGGTATTAATTTTTTCAACAATGAAGCCAATTTAAAAGGAACAGCGGTTATTAGTAAAACAGGCGTTACTGCAAATGGGTCGATAAATTATAAAAAAGGAGCAAGTCATTCTTCCTTATTTACGTTTAAGCGTTGGAACATTCTAGCAGATACATCTAGTTTTATTTTGCGCAACGACACAGTTGTGATCCATGAGAATCCCGTTGCTTTTGAAGCGGACAATGTAAAGTCAAAAATTTCTTTCAAAGAACGAGTAGGTGAGTTTTATTCAAATAGTGGCGCAACAAAAGTGTATTTCCCAGATAATCAATTTGCCTGCAATATGGATAAATTTGTATGGAAAATGGAATCGATCTTTGTTGATATGGAAGCTGGTTCTACCAATCAGAATAGAGAATTGGACATCGATGGGCCTAATTTTTACTCAACAAATCCTAAACAAGATTCGTTAAGTTTCAAAGCTCAAAAAGCCAAATTTGATATTTCACAAAAAATTATTTATTGCAGTGGTGTGAATTATATTCCCGTTGCAGATGCTCGAATTTATCCAGACAGTTCCAAATTATTGATTCGTGCAAAAGCGAAAATTGATCCTTTCAAAAATGCAAAAATGCTAGCAAATTCCATTACAAAGTTCCACGCATTTACCGATGTAGAAGCGACAATAACTTCTCGCAAAGCGTATCAAGCAAATGGAAAATACAAGTATTTTAATGCTGATAGCGCGTTGACGTTGATAGAAATGCAAACCATTTATGTCGATACTTCGTATCAGACGGTAGCCAAAGGTGTGATCTCAAAAGATACGGCGTTCCAATTAAGCAAGCAATTTGATTTCTATGGTAATATGACCATTCATGCAGCGGATAAATTCATCTTATTTGATGGAGCTACACGCATTCAACATACATGTGATAAATTTGACCGTAATTGGATGAGTTTTAGCGCGCCTATTGATCCGCAAAACATTCAAATTCCTGTTACTTCAACTATGAAGAATCTAGAGAATGAAGTCCTTTCTGCTGGAATTGTATGGAGAAATGCTGCAAACACAGATAGTATTACGTTATATCCTACTTTCTTGTCAAAAATGGAGCATACAAACGACCCAATTTTCTTTACATCAACAGGCTATTTACAGTATAACAGTAAGACCACTGAATTTCAAATTGGTAGCAAGGATAAATTGAAAAATCAAGCAGGAATTGGTAATTACTTAGCTTTAAATACATCTACGTGTTCCATGACTGGTAATGGCATCATTCAATTAGGATTTGAATTCGGAGCAGTTCAGATTGATGCCGTTGGTTCTGTTGCTTACGACCAAGAAAGTGGTAAAACAGCGGTGAATATGACCGCTAAATTTCAATTTCCTTTACTTAAAAATCAATTTGAATCCATTGCAAAAACAATCGGTGCAATAGATGGATTAAAACCTTTGGAATTTAAAAACAACAACTTAGATCAAGCATTGCAAACATGGATCGATCAAAAAACTGCTGAAAAATTCAAATCTGATTACACTTTGAAAGGTGAAGTGAGGAAAGTTCCAAATGAATTAGAAAATGGCATTGTTTTGACAGGAATTAAAATGGAAGGCTTTGATCGCTTAGATTTTCAAGAAAAAGGATTGAAAACAAATGTTTCAGCTGCAACTATGGTTAATTTTTACAGCGTTCCGGTATTGAAAAACATTCCTTTTAAGTTGTTTTTACAGCAGATTTACAGTGAAAACGGTTCTGATCGTTTTGGAATGCATATGGATTTACCAGCAGGAAAATCCTATTATTTTGACTATGAAATAGAGAAAAAAGATGGTTTTTTACGCATACTTTCAACGGATTCAGAATTTATGAATGACATTCGTTCCTTAAAAACAGATAAAAAACAACATAAAAACTTTAAATTTGACGAAACTACGCAACAAATTTATTTGGGTAAATTTTTAAGACTATTTGAATAACAAACATGAGTACACTACTATTTATATTACTTGCTTATTTATTAGGTTCTATTCCAACAGCTGTTTGGGTAGGGAAATCATGGTATGCTATTGACGTTCGAGAACACGGAAGTAAAAATGCAGGTGCAACCAATACGTTTCGAGTGTTGGGGAAAAAACCAGGAATTATTGTTTTGATCATTGACATCATTAAAGGTGCAATTGCTTCTTTATTGCCTTTTTATTTTTATACAGGAACGAGCGATCAAGTTGTAAACCTTCAAATTATTACTTCGATTGTGGCGGTTGTCGGACATGTTTTTCCCTGTTTTGCAAACTTTAAAGGTGGTAAAGGCGTAGCTACTTCTTTGGGTGTTATTATTGGCTTGCATCCAGCTGCTGCTGGCATTTGTATGGCGGTGTTTTTGCTCGTATTTTTAACTTCGCATTACGTTTCGTTAGGAGCGATGGTAGGGGCGATTACATTTCCTTTGTCTATCGTATTTATTTTTCATACGCATTCTTTTTGGTTGATTGTATTTGCTCATGTATTGGCGTTTTTAGTGATTCTAGCGCATCGTAAAAACATACAACGCTTACTAAAAGGCGAAGAAAGTAAAATGCGTGTTTTCAAAAAATAATCGTATAATTGTAAACGATTCGTTCACGATTAATTACTATAAAATTGAAGTATTTTAGGCTTATTTTCCTAGTGTTCAATTTTTTGCCATTACTAGTTTTTTCACAAACTCCGAAAGAATTAAAAAGTGATGCTCAAAAATTGTTTGATAATCAACAGTTTGTTGAAGCGACTCCGTTGTATTCTAGATTATTGGCCATTGAACCTAAAAATCACGAATACAATTTTAAATATGGAACCTGTTTGTTGTTTCAATCGAATGACAAACGCAAAGCATTAGATTATTTAATTTATGCTGTTAAAAGCAGTGAAATCCCAGTAGAAGCCTATTTTTATTTAGGAAAAGGTTACCACATCAATTACTTGTTCAAGGAAGCAATTAAATCCTACACTAAATTTATTTCTTTAGCACCTAATTCTCCATTGAAACAAATGGCTGAGCGTTCCACAAATATGTGTCAGAACGGAAAAAGTAAATTAACACGTTTTACAGATTTTGAAGTAATAGACAAACAGGAGCTGGATGTTACTTATTTCTATAGATCTTATGATTTGAGTCAAGTGGGAGGTGAGTTAATCGTCGTGAGTGATTTTCAAACAAAAATTGATAAAAAAAGAAATCATCTTCCGTTGGTTTATTTTGGAGAAGGAGCTACTCAAATTTATTACGCAAGTTATGGTGATGATGGCTCAACAGGCTTAGATATTTACAAACGAATAAAAAGTAAAACGGGGCCTTGGTCTGAACCAATTAAATTGCCCGCTTCGGTTAATTCAAATCAAGATGAAAATTATCCGTTTTTCAATGTGCATACCAATGAATTGTATTTCTCTTCCAATAGTTATGAGTCGATTGGTGGATTCGATATTTTTAAAGCAAAACAACTCAGCGAAACACAATTTTCGAAACCAACAACTATTGATTTTGCCATTTCTTCATCCGAAGATGATTTTTTATATATCTCGGATTCACTTAATCAAATAGCTTATTTTGCATCAAATCGTAATTGTGAATTTGGTAAAATTAACTTGTACAAAATTAAAAATGAACGGTACCTTCAAAATGACCGATTGGTCAAAGGAGATTTCATTTCATCAACGGCTTCGGGAATTTCAATTACGGTGGTTCAATCCAAAACGGGAAAGTCCATTGGGCATTTTTCGAGTAATGAAAACAAAGGTTATTATTTCTTGTTTCCTGAGCCTGGAACCTATATTTATCAATGTAAGATTGGGAATCAAGCGTCGGTCGTAGCATTAACCGTAGATATTCCAACGAGTTCAAACCGTTTGCCTTTGGTTCAGCAATTGTTTCATGAGCGCATTGCGGAGGAAGATCATTTGTCGTTTGTCAATAAAGACACGCTAACTAATACTACAAGTGAAGATCTATTTGCAGATTTAATTCGACAAAAAGCGCAATTACCGCTAACGACAGCTCCTTTGTTAGGTCAGAAAATTAGTTCTGCAGCAACTATAGTTCCTGAAAACACATCGTCCGTTCAACCAGCAGCGATCGTGCAACAATTAGATGTTAAAGCAGTAGAAATTGAACGTTTTCAAACTCAAAATAACCAATTAGAGCAAGCATTTGATTATTCGATTTATCAAAAAAACACACAATTAATAGCCTTGAATAAAGATTTAAAAGCTAAAATCGTTGCGTATGCAAATGAAAAAAATAGCAATACAAAACAAGTGTTATTGCAAGAAGCGACGCAACTTGTCGAAGAACAAAAAACAGTTGAAGCACAAAAAACGGAATTAGCAGCACTGAAGAAAAATAGTTTAACACCAATTCAACAAACAGAAACACGAATAAAAGAATTAGAATTATCTTCACTAATTACCAAATTAAAAGAAGCAAAAGCTATACAAAGTAGTGTGATTTTAAGTGCTGAAGAACGTGTCAAAATTGACCAATATTTAGCTTTTTCAGTTCAATCAACGCTTGAAAAAATGCAAACAGAAAACGATTCGTTGGAAGTTATTACTCAACAATTTAATCAATCATTGTTGAAAAATGCAGCTCAAATAAGTGATTTAGAACGAACCATAGCACAACTGGATCAACAATTGATAACAGCTCGAGAAAAAGATAAAATTACACTTGATACAGAACGCCAAAATGCGACATCAGCACTGAAGTTGTACCAAGAAGAACAAGCTAAAATTACTAAAAAAGTAAGCCTTCTTCAAAGTAAAATAAATGAAATTCGAACAAAAAAGGCTGCTTTAACGTCTGTTTTAGCAACTGAAATTCCAGCAGCAAGTCCTGTAAAAGAATTATTGACTACATCTCAACAACAAGTTGAGGCAAATAATTCGACAACCTTGCAAGATTTTATTGCGTTAACCGTTCAAAAAAATCCCTTACCACCAGTTTCCACTTCACTGGTGCAAAAATTTGAAAATGAACAAATGGTTCATCAAAAAAATGTTGCGAAAATTCAACAAACTACTGCTAGTACATCGGTTAAACAAGATCAATTAGCAACTGAAAACAAACAGTTTGTCGGTCGATTAAATCAACTAGAGACTCAATTAGATGCACCAACAATTCATTCATTAGCAACGAACGAACAAGAAGTCGTGGCACAATTAGCTCAACGCATCCAACAAGCGAAAGATTCAGCTTCGGTATCAACTGTGGTGATGCTAGAAATTTCAACTAATTTAGAACCAGAAATTAGTTCTGCCACTAAAAAACAGCAATTAGCGAGTGCTCAAATTACGCAACAGCTTACAGACTTAAACATTAAATCTACCGATAAATTAGCATCGATTGAAGCCAATAATTCATTGGAAGCAGCTGAGAAATTGCAATTGATTGATCGTGAAAATCAAACGATGCAACGCAAAGAAGATAGTCTTTTCGGTCAATTGGAACAATTAAAAAATACTTCACCAGCTTTGGATCTTTCGAGTGAACAGGCAACGTTGGCTCAATTGAAAAAAGACAGAGAAAAAAATATTCTATCAGCTACCAAACGAATTGAAGCTGCAGCAAACTCAACGACTCAAGTAGAAGAAAACGCTGTAGAATTGAGCTCTTCCTCGCTGTCTACAAATGCATCTTCATCTGATACTATTGAATCAGCTATGCGTGTATCCGAAAACACGAGTAGTGCTTCTACCGAAGAATTTCAACGTTCATTGAGCCAAATGAATACTGAGTTTGCAAAAGAACAAGCAAAAATTCAAGCAGCAACACCGGAAGAAAAAAAACAGATATTGCAACAGCATACAATCGAATGGCGTTCACAATTAGAAGCGAAAAGGGCAACGATCGCAAGTGCTACCTATTCACCAGTTGAAAAAGTTCAATTCAACCAACTTCTAGATTCTGCGCTTGCAACGATTGACCAACAACTTGTGCAACGATTGGATGAACACAAAGCTTATCTTTCTTCTTTGTCCGAGGATCAATTGCAACAAAATCAAGCTGTATATCTTCAAGAAATAGGTGTGTTAGGTCCCGTGATTTCAATGATTTCAGGAAAAAGTAAGTTAACAAAAGAAGCGCAATTAGAGGAAATAGAAAAGGCAACAAATATTCTCCAAAATGCACAAAAACAAACAGTGTCGTTGCAACAAAAAAATCCTTTTGATATCCGATTATCGTCCAATCAATTTTACACTGAACAGTTACTCAACTCGCTTGAAGAAACACAGCAAAATTATGTGAATGAACTAAAATTGTCGGCTTTTGAAGCGAAAGAACAGCAGGAACAACAAGATCAGCAAGAAAAAATTGCCCAAGAAAAGCAACAAAAACAAATAGAACTACCAAAACAAAAAAACAGTGAAGATTTATCTGAAAACAATCTTTTGACGCCTACGATGTCATCTTTGGAAGAAGAAAGTAATTTCATTTTTCAGTTGCGCTCTTCATTTAAATCGAAAGAAATATTAACTTTCAATGCGCAGCAAGAGCCTGCATTGTTACTATTGAAATTAGCAGAATGGAAGCGCTACCAAACGTTTTTATCTAACCAATTGACGGAAGTAAGTCGTTCAGCTACCAAAACTACTGATGAAATGGAGCGAAAATGGATTACTTCAGAAATTAGTTATGTTCAGCAAAACATTACCGAGTTGACGCGATTGGTAGGAACGAAAACACCATTAAATCAGACAAAGCAAGCGTTGCCATCAAACAGTGTTGTACGTTTTGTAAATGAAAACGAACGGTTAGCCGGAAATGTAACGTACATTCCTATGGATGTTGAATTACCAAAAGGTTTGTTGTACCGTGTTCAAATTGGGGCATTTACCCAGCCGATGTTAGCAGGTAATCACCCTTCGATTGAACCAATTTCCGGAGAACGCATGCGAAATGGATGGTATCGTTACATGAGTGGATATTTTGGAAAGTTGGAGCAAGCTATTTCGGCTCAAAATTATGTTCGTCAAAATGGATTTGCAGATGCATATCTTGTGGCGTATTGTGACGGTCAAAAAATCTCTTTACAACAAGCTACAGCATATGTTTTGAGTGGTACTTGTGTGGCGTACAATGGTTCAGCTGAATCGAGGGAACCATTTGTTCAAAAGAAGGAAGAGGGCACACTACAAGATCAAATCGTTCTATCCAATTCAAGCGCGAATCACTATTACGAAGGACCCAATGCTGTTGCAGCAACTCCAATTGAATCGTTGGAAGAATTGATGTACACCGTTCAGATTGGAGCGTTTAATGCACCTGTTTCTGCTCAGATTACCAAAAATTTATCTCCAATTTATAAGTATCAATTACCAAATAAGCACATCCGTTATTCAGTTGGAAAATTCGATGATTGGACTGCTGCCATTGCAGAAAAAAAGGAGGTCGTTGAAAAAGGTTTCAAAGATGCATTTGTGGTTGCGTATTACAAAGGCAAACGCATTAGTAACCAAGAAGCGCAAACGATTGCTCAACAAGTTCAACCCAAAAAGCCCGATTCACAACCTCTTCAAATTGATTCAGTAGCAACTTCTCCAGTCATTGCTCAGGAGATCGAGGTGCCAATTCAACAAGCAAGCAGTGAACCGATTGAAGAGCACGATGCCAAGCCAATTGTCCGCTACCAATTTGTGAGTAAAAAATCATATGCTACCTATCCACGAGATGTTATCAATCGCTACAATAGCAAAGCTTATTTCTTCTACGATGTCGAAGATGGTAAGGTTAAATCATCTCAATTTGAGCAGAAAGAGTCGTTGCCTCGTATCTCGACATTTAAATACGAAATGGACACTCTTGAAATAAATACAACACAAGTTTTGTCTACACACTCGATAATGCTTAACTTTGACACCAATCATTTGCCAGGCGCAGTGATTGACTGGTTGCACCATTTGTCTGTTCAATTGCAATTTTCGAGCAGCGAAACAGGTGTAAGTATTTCAATAGAAGTAGTAACAGCTCAGCAGTTGGACCTTTTTGAAGAAAAATTAAAACAATTCGAATTGAATTATACATTAGACAAAAAATGACAATAATTAACCATTCATCCACAGAAATTGCCGTTGACGCGGATCATTTGTTAAAAGAATTATTAGCAGATCACAAGTCATTGTTGATTTACAACGATGATTACAACACTTTTGATCATGTGATAACTTCTTTGATTCAAGTTTGTGAACACACTGCCATTCAAGCAGAGCAATGTGCATTGATCATCCACAATACAGGTAAATGCCAAGTTAAAAGTGGGGGATATGATGATTTAGAACCAATGTGTACGGCCTTGTTAGACAGAGGACTAAGTGCTGTTATCGAATAAATTTAAAAAATAGTTTGTAAAAAATAAAAAAGCGCAGTATATTTGCACTCGCAATTCAATTAGAATTAGCAAATGGCTTCGTAGCTCAACTGAATAGAGCACTACATTACGGCTGTAGAGGTTTAAGGTTTGAATCCTTACGAGGTCACTCTAGCGGAGATTTGGTTTTTAACAACTGGATCTCCGTTTTTTATTTCCATTAAAACGTTTGATATTGAGTGTGTTAGCTCGAAAAAAATAGTGGCTCTTTTGGTTTGAACTGTGTTGTTTTTTTTGTCAAAAGTAAATTCTACTAAGCTAATTTTACTTTCGTTTCTTTAACATATTACCTTTATAAGTCACAATGGTTTAAAGACCGAAACGTTTTTAAATTATTAGATTTCAAATTTCCTTACAACATTGCAATATTGTAAAGATTTTTTTATTTTAAATATATTCCCTACCCACACGATTCATCAGCATTCCTAATTTATCAAATAGTCCAACAGCAAAAGAACAATAAGCAATATTACTAAGTCTTAATAAACCATCTAATATGCAATTGATTCATTTTACTTGCTAATGTAACTTACGTCACGTTCAATCAATTTTGTTCGTATAATTTTATCCTATAATTTTTAACAACAAGAGTATGAAAATCGAACAAATTTACACAGGATGTATCGCACACGCAGCGTATTATTTAGAAAGTAACGGAGAGGCTGCAATATTTGACCCATTAAGAGAAGTTCAACCTTACATGGATCGTGCTAACTTAGACAACGCAAAGATAAAATACGTTTTTGAAACTCATTTCCACGCAGATTTTGTTAGTGGTCATTTGGACTTAGCGAAAAAAACAGGTGCAACAATCGTTTATGGTCCAACTGCAAAGCCAGGTTTCGATGCATTGGTTGCTGAAGATGATCAATTGTTTTCAATTGGAGCGTATACAGTAAAAGTAATTCATACGCCTGGTCACACGATGGAAAGTACAACGTATTTATTAATCGATGAAAATGGAAAAGAACATGGTATCATCACCGGTGACACTTTATTTATTGGTGATGTTGGTCGACCAGATTTAGCGCAACACGTAATTGCAGATTTAACGCAAGAAAAATTAGCAAATCATTTATTTGATTCGTTACGTACTAAGATCATGCCTTTGTCAGACGATTTAATCGTTTACCCAAATCACGGAGCAGGAAGTGCATGTGGTAAAAAAATGAGCAAAGAAACAACAGATACCTTAGGGAATCAAAAAAGAACGAATTATGCCTTAAGAGCAGATATGACACGTGAAGAGTTCATCGATGAATTGTTGACAGGTTTAACAAATCCACCAGCTTACTTCCCGAAAAATGTATTGATGAATATTCAAGGATACGAATCGTTGGATACTGTTCTGGAACGTGGTAAAAAAGCATTGTCAGCAAGAGAATTTGAATTGGTTGCGAATGAAACAAATGCATTAATACTAGACACAAGAGATCCAGCTATATTTGCTCAAGGTTTTATTCCAAATGCTATCAATATTGGCTTAGAAGGAAGTTTTGCAATGTGGGTTGGGGAAATGATTCCAGATATCAAACAAGAAATTTTATTAGTTACAGAAGCTGGAAAAGAAGAAGAAGCAATGATTCGTTTATCACGTGTTGGCTATGATTTCACCATCGGATATTTAAATGGTGGTTTTGAAGCTTGGAAAAATAGCGGAATGGAAGTGGATTCAGTTGATCGTATGTCAGCAAAAGAATTAGATACAGTCTATTCTAAAGATTTATTCATTGTAGATGTGCGTAAAAAAAGTGAATTTGATTCTGAACATGTTGTGAATGCATTAAACATTCCACTAAATGAATTAGCAAATCGCACTGCTGAATTGCCATCTAATACAGATTTTATTGTTCATTGTGCTGGTGGTTACAGAAGCATGATTGCAGCTTCTATTTTGAAAGCTAGAGGTATCAATAATTTTAAAGATGTAATAGGTGGAATGACTGATATCTTGAAAACGGATACACCACGAACAGCTTATGTTTGCCCAACTACTTTATTATAAATTAATTTAACTACTACAAAATGCATTATCAAGTTATTATCGTCGGAGCTGGTACGGGAGGTATCATGACAGCTGGTCAATTATTAAAAAAGGATAAATCCCTTTCAATTGCGATTATAGATCCAGCAGAAATACATTATTATCAACCTGCATTCACCTTGGTTGGTGCAGGTGCGTATAAGATGGAAAAAACACACAAACTAACAAAAGAATTAATACCTCAAGGGGTTAAGTGGATAAAAGAGTTGGTTGATGCTGTTGATCCTGATTCTAAAACGGTAACGGCACGTTCCGGCGAAATAATAACGTATGATTATTTAGTATTGTCACCTGGTTTGGTGAATAACTTAGATGCGATTGAAGGTTTACGAGATGCAGTGGAGAAAAAAGTAGTATGTTCTAACTACATTGATCCAGAACTTACCTGGAAATTACTTCAAGAATTCAAAGGTGGAAACGCGGTGTTTACCATGCCAACAACTCCTATTAAATGTGGTGGTGCTCCACAAAAAGCAGCGTATTTAGCTGCGGATTATTTGAAAGATAAAATATTCGATAAAAAAACCAATATTATATATGCTACTCCAGGTTCTGTTGTGTTTGGTGTAGCTGAAGTTCGAAAAACATTGGAATCGGTCATCAATAAATACGGTATTAAGTTTAAACCAAGTTATGCTCCTATCAAAATTGATGCAGACAAAAAAGTAGTAACGTTTAAAATGATTAACCAAGTTGATAATGCGTGTGTTATAAATACAGATGATACAATTGGTGAAACGATTAAAGGCGATTCAATCATTGAAATTCCGTTTGATTTTTTACACCTTGCTCCGCCACAAGAAGCACCATCATTTATTAAAGATTCAGTATTAGCGAATGAAGCAGGATGGATTGATGTTGATATCAATACCTTGCAACACAATCGTTTTCCAGCAATTTTTGGAATTGGTGATGCTGCAGCTCTTCCAACGGCTAAAACAGGTGCAGCTATTCGTAAACAAGTGCCAATTATTGTAGATCATATCTTGCAAATGATTAAAAATGGTGCGATTTCAGGTGATCGTTATTATGGTTATTCTTCGTGTCCGCTAGTAACTGGTTACGGGAAAATGGTATTAGCAGAATTTAATTACAAAAATGAGTTTACTCCTGATCCAAAACTGAAACAATTGTTAATTAAAGATAGTTCAAAAGAACATTGGCGTTTATGGATGTTGAAGAAATATTTGTTGCCATATTTGTATTGGAACAAGATGATGAAAGGTGAAAACGTATAAAATAAAACTAAAAATGAACAACGAATTTTGGAATACACATTATGGAACCTCGGAATACGCATATGGTACCGAGCCAAATGATTTTTTAAAGGAACAAACGTTTCCAATAAATGGAAAAATACTTTGTTTGGCAGAAGGCGAAGGGAGAAATTCAGTTTTCTTAGCAAAACAAGGGTATAAAGTAACGGGTGTTGATTTTTCGCAAGCTGGAATTGAAAAAATCAACCGTTTGGCGCAAGAGAACGGGGTAGAAGTTGCAACCATTTGCGCTGATTTGGCTGAGTTTGACTGCGGAGAAAATAACTGGGATGGAATTGTGTTGATTTTTGCACACTTGCCTGAGGTCGTTCGTGAAAAAGTACACCATCAATTATACAAGGCATTGAAACCTGGCGGAAAATTGATAGTAGAAGCGTATAGAAAAGAACAATTGGAACACCAAACTGGTGGACCCAAAACATTGGATTTATTGTATTCAAAAGAATTATTAGCAACTGATTTCATAGATTTTCATCAGCTATCTATCGAAGAGAAAACACGCGATGTTCACGAAGGGAAATACCATTTCGGAACAGCAGCAGTGGTTCAAGTTGTTGGTAATAAATAGGAATTGAACGTTTATTATTGTAGCGAAAAATGCCTTGGTGTTTTTCGCTTTTTAACGTTGAATCAAATTCGAATTGAAATATGAAGTATCATGAGAAACTTCTATAGTAACCCATTCTGGGTGTTCAAATAGTTCGTTTTCTGCAATTAATTCAATTTCAGCCAACATTAAACCAGCGTGTTTGCCATAAAATTCATCCACTTCCCACAAATGTTTTCCAACTGTGATTTCGTAACGAACTTTTTCGATGCATTGCACTGCAAATTGTTGGATCAACTCTTCGGCTTCGTGAATAGGAATTTCATATTCGTATTCTGCTCGAGAAATGCCTACGGTTGGACCTTTAATTGTTAGAAACCCTTTTGTTCCTTTTGTGCGCACACGTATCGTTTTTTCAGGTGAATTCACCAAATACGCTTGTTTGATTTTTTGACCCTCTGGCTTCGCTTGAAGCGCCCAAAGAACTTTGTCCACTAAGAATTTACGTTCGATCTCCATGCTTAAAAGGTTCTGTTCCAACAATAATCCCATGTTTTAATGGCTTCAAATTTTGCTTGTGCTTCACTATTAGAAGGGTGTTGCAAAGCAGATTCCACAGAGATTTCCGGCAATGTTGGTGCTAAATCGTTGCGCATAAAGATAAAATTGAAGCCCAATTCATTGCAAGCCACCAAACGATATCCTTTGTGTTTTGCTAAATTATTCATAGCAACAGGTGATGCGCCGTGGTAATCTGGGTGAATTCCCGGGTAAAAATAGTTGGCGTCGTACGGAACAACAATATCGTTCATGCCAAATTCGTTGTGCGTTTCAATAATCACAACTTGTGGTTGAATGGCTGTAATCGCTTCCCAGACCCAATAATCGTTGCCATCAATATCAATGGACATAAGGCCAATTTCTCCGGATAAACCTCCAGCTAGAATTAAGTCGTTGATGTTTTCACGAGTAATTAATGCATGTTTAAAAACGGGTGCTGTACACGTTGGATTGCCGTGTTTCTTGTAAAAGTATGATCCGCGATCAATGGCTGCTTGGTTTCCGTCTAAAAATAAACCACTCCAACCGTGGTGAAAATGTAAATTGGCAGAATTACTATTGACGCCGTCGTCTGAACCGAATTCTAAAAAAGTCTTTACCGGTTGATCGATACATGAAATGGCATACAATAACAAACCATCTTCTTCAAACTGAGAAAACAATTTAAAACCAACCGATTTAAAATCTATCGTTCCTTTACTTGCTTTAAAATGTTCAAAAAGTGCTTGTTGACGCGAAGTTTCACCGTGACTAAAACGCTTTTTAAGTTTGTAATAGAGTAAATATTTTTTTAAAAAGTGTTTGAATCGTGGGTGCATCGAAAAAATGAGTTTGTTTTGCGTGCTAAAATTACATTATTTTTTCTGAATTAATTTCTTTCTTGTACCTTTATCGTGTGAATATTCAGTTAACGTTTGATTACGAGTTGTTTTTTGGTAAACGCGCAGGTTCTGTTGAAAAGTGCCTGATTGAACCTACGAATGCCTTATTAACCATTTTTAAACGCAACGGAATTCAAGCTACGTTCTTCGTTGATGCTGGTTACTTGCTGAAATTAAAAGAATTAGCACCTCAATTTCAATCCTTACAAAACGATTTAGACGCTGTTGTGAATCAATTACAAGCGATTCAAGAACAAGGTTCTTCGATTCAATTACACATTCATCCGCATTGGGAAAAAGCAACGTATCACAATAATGAGTGGGTTTTTGATATGAATAATTGTTACAAACTTGCTGATTTTGAACAAATTGAAATGGAAGAAATTGTTCGTAAATACAAAGCGTGTTTAGATCTGTATTCAACGGTTCCAACAACTGTTTTTCGTGCAGGTGGATGGTGTATTCAACCTTTTCAACGCTTGATGAAAGTGTTCAAAGAGTTAAATATCCAAGTAGATTCGAGCGTTATTCCGAATGTTCAATTTGCATCCGAACAATATGATTTTGATTTTTCGAGTGCGCCTAATAAAGCGTATTATCATTTTGAAAATGATGTATGTAGAGAAGATGAGAAGGGTTCATTTATTGAAATTCCAATCACGGCATTTCGCTATTCTCCTTTGTTTTATTGGCGCTTGTATGGATTGGGAAGGTTATTTCCTTCGCAACATAAAATGATTGGTGATGGCTTGTTTTTAACTCAGCCTAAACGAAAAAATACACAATTGTCACAATTTACGTGGAACCATGTTAGTTGTGATGGATTTTATGCAACAAAAATGAAAGCAGCCTTAAAATCGGCATTGCGCAACGAGCAACAAGGAATTGTGATTATTGGTCACCCAAAAGGAATGACGCAATTTTCGTTGAAAAAATTAGCTACTTTCTGCAAGCAATACCACAACATTCATGCTTTTAAAGCGTTATCGATCAACACGTGAAACGAATCAATCGAAAAGACATAGCAATTGAAAAGTGGGACGCTTTGGTTCAACGAACACCTTATGCTTCAATTTTTGACACGAGTACCTACTTAGATGCTGTTGCAGAAAATTGGTGTGTGTTGGTGGATGAAACATATTCCAAAGGAATTGCTTTGCCTTACACCAAACGTTTAGGAGTAGAAGCATTATACACGCCAATTTTTTTAAGAAATGTTACGTTCTTGGGAGAGCTAGAATCGCTGAAAGCATTAAAAGATTTATTACAACAAGCTTTTAAATTGGGTCAACTATCTATTTCAGTGGAAAGTGAACAGCGTAATTTTTATTACCAAACGCTTCCGGTAAATACTGAACAAATATATTCCAATCTGGGTAGTCGGATGTTGAAACGCTTCGAAAAAAATAAATTCACAATTGAATTTTTACTTGAACAAAATATAGTTGAATATCACATTAACAATGAGTTAGCTGATAAAATAAATGCTATTAATGCACATACCTTAAAAGCTTTGAATCGCTTGGTTACGCAATTCAAGCAACAACAAAAAGTACATATTGTGAACGTTTTAAAAGCAGGAAAAAGTGTCGGTGGATTGTTTTTGTTGGAATCCAATCATCGCTTGCTTTACCTCAAAGGAGCGTTTACAGAAGAATCTAAAAAAGAAGGAGCCATGTACGGAGCCATGCAACGAGCAATTGACCTCGCACAAGAAAAAGGCTTGCTATTTGATTTTGGTGGTTCCCGTGTTGAAGGAGTTCGCAGATTTAATGTAAATTTGGGTGGAAAAGATAGTTTCTATTCGTCAATAGAATGGAATAATGCACCATTTTGGTTCAATTGGCTTAAAAAAATGCAAGGAATATGGAAAAAAAGGTAATCTTGATAACGGGCGCTTCTGGAGGAATGGGAACGCATTTTACCAATTGGTTCAAGCAGCAAAATGTTAACTTAGCTTTGCATTATTTTGAAGCCAAAAATACGATGGAAGCTTCGGATTCAATCGCTTATTTTCAAGCAGATTTAACCAATGAAGATGAGGTGAATCACATGATTGAAGCGGTGATCAGTCGTTTTGGTCGAGTTGATGTGCTTATTAACAATGCTGGGATTTCAAAAAGTGCCATGTCTTGGAAAACGACTTTAGAAGATTGGAACGCAACTGTAGCTGTCAATTTAACAGCACCATTTTTAGTGAGTAAAGCATGTGTTCCGGCTATGCGCAATGCAAAAATTGGTAGAATCATAAATATAACATCGGTTGTTGGTCAAACAGGTCAAATTGGAACAGCTGCCTATGCCGCTTCCAAAGCAGGTTTAATTGGGTTGACAAAGACAATGGCAAAGGAATTAGCCTTTAACAATATTACCGTAAATGCTTTGGCTTTAGGTTATTTTTCGACAGGAATGATTGCTGATGTACCGCAAGAACAACAAGATCAAATCATTGAAAGTATTCCTTTAAAAAAACTGGGCGATCCAGCTGCCGTTTGTAAAACAGTAGAATGGTTGATTTCCGATGAAGCAGCCTATGTTACTGGTCAAGTGATTGAATTGAATGGCGGCTTGCACATGTAAAAGTTAAATTAGCTTGTTTTCGCTATATTTGTAGTATGTTACGTTTAAAATCAAATACACCTCGTTGGGTTATAAGTATCATCGACTTAGTTTTGTCGGCCTGTTCTTTAGTGTTCGCTTACATCATTCGTTTTGATTTGAAGGCAGATAAACAGTTGGTTATAGCAGAATGGGAAATACTTTCAAGATCAATCATTGTTTTTTTCTTGATAAAAGCAATTATTTATTATTTATTTAAAATTAATAAAGGTTTGATTCGTTATACGTCAACAGAGGATGTGCGTCGAATTCTTTTAGCTCAAATAGTGGTTTCACTAATTTTTATTGGTTTAGGTTTTATTCGTCTAAAATTTATAGATGGATATTTTTTATTTCCAACTTCTGTATTGATTTTAGAATTTTTGAGCACTTTTCTATTTATGGTGGGTACACGTTTTTTGATTAAATTATGGTACTTAGAATCGAATCGCTCCGGAAAAATCGAAGAGCGTGTTTTGATTTATGGTGCTGGTATTTCTGGATTAATGACGAAACGGACAATTGAAAAAGATAAAAAAATTGCATATTCAATTATTGGATTTATTGATGATAACAAAAAAATGCATGGTACAAGACTTGAAGGTATTTCAATTTTTAGTCCAGATAAAATACGTCAATTAGTTAAGGAAGAAGGTGTTACATTGTTGATAAAGGCTATACAAAGTCCTGATATTGAGAATAGGAAACGTGTTTTAGAAATTTGCTTGTCCTTAGGATTAAAGGTCAGAAAAGTTCCAAGTTCATCTAATTGGGTGAATGGTGAATTTTCAACAAATCAAATTTCAAAAATAAATATTGAAGATTTATTGGGACGAAAAGCAATTGTGTTAGACGAACAAAAAATCAACACGGATTTAAACAACAAAGTGATTTTAGTGACTGGTTCAGCTGGTTCGATTGGAAGTGGCTTGGTGCGGCAAATTGCAAAATACAAACCTGCGCTAATCGTTTTGTTAGATCAAGCAGAATCTCCAATGTATGATTTTCAAAATGAGTTATTGGTTCTTTTTCCTCATTTAAACTTTGAAGTGGTGATTGCTGATATTCGCAATTACGATCGTTTGAAAAGGGTTTTTGAACATTACCGTCCTTCGTATGTCTTTCATGCAGCAGCCTATAAACATGTGCCTTTAATGGAAAACAACCCTACAGAAGCCGTGTTAACGAACGTGAAAGGAACCAAAAATTGTGTCGATTTAGCATTGGAATACAACGTTCATAAATTTGTAATGATTTCAACAGATAAAGCGGTGAATCCAACCAATGTGATGGGAGCTTCCAAACGCATCGCTGAAATTTATGCGCAAGCAGCCAACCAAAAAGGCATTACTAAGATTGTAACAACGCGCTTTGGAAATGTATTGGGTTCGAATGGTTCTGTTATTCCGCTGTTTCAAAAGCAAATTGAAAAGGGTGGCCCTTTAACATTAACAGATGAACGCATAACCCGATTTTTCATGACAATTCCAGAAGCATGTCAATTAGTGTTGGAAGCTGGAACACTTGGTGATGGTGGTGAGATTTTTGTGTTTGACATGGGCGAACCTATTAAAATCATTGATCTAGCAAAGAAAATGATTCAATTGAGTGGTTTGGAAGTAGGAAAAGATATTGAAATTAAAATTACGGGTTTACGTCCAGGTGAAAAATTATACGAAGAACTTTTAGCGAAAGAAGAAAATACATTAACAACGCATCATCCAAAGATTTTAAAAGCAAAAATTCGCGAAGAAGATGAAAAACAAATTGAGGCGATCAATCAATTAATTGCTCTTTTTGAAGCGCAAGATAACGTCGCGATGGTTACCAAAATGAAACAAATTGTACCTGAATACATCAGCAACAATTCAACATTTGAAAAATTAGACACAAAATGATACAACCATTCAAAATTCAAGTTCGATTCTCTGATTTAGATGTGCTAGGACACGTAAATAACACCATTCATTTAAGTTATTTCGAAATGGCACGCATCCATTATTTCAAAGAATTGTTGGGGCAAAATTGGGATTGGCATTCGTTTGGAATGGTATTGGTGAAAAACGAAGTGGAATACTTGAAATCAATTTTATTATTCGACGAACCTGAAGTAATAATTTTCACGGAACACATTGGTACAAAAAGTTTTACAATTGGTTACGAGATTTTTGTTCGAAATGAAATCTACATCAAAGGTCGTTCTGTTCAAGTGAGCTATGATGCAAAAACACAAAAGACGATTGAGATTCCACAAACAATGCGTTCGGCATTAGAACAATTAATACGAGAAGAATCAACCATTTAAAACTTCATGAAACTACTCACTACATTTTTATTGGTTTGCATTCAGATTGGCTTATTAGCGCAATTGGAAGAGAACCAGCAAAAAAAATGTTATGAGTCGAACAAAACAATTCCAGGTAAGCCATCTGTAGTAAATGAATGTCAAAAAATTGCAGGTATTGTCGATTGTGCAGATGATTTAAGTCTAGATGAAGATTCTAAATTGATTTTTAAAAACAAAGAATTGAAACCATTTTCTGGAACGTGTCAATCGTGCCATTGGAATGGAAAATTAGACCGTAAAATAAATTTTGTGAATGGTAAAGAAAATGGCATGGACTCTACATTTTATGCTTCAGGCTGTTTGCAAGTGGTGCGCAACCACATCAATGGCATTGAAACTGGAAAGTGGGTTTATTTTTTTGATAGTACGTCGAACATTGCGTGGGAAATGAATTATCAAAATGGAAGAAAACATGGTCAACAAATCTATTTTAATAAAAAAGGAGATACAACACGTTTAGAACATTATCTAAATGGGATTTTAGATGGAGATAAGCTTGTTTACGGTTCAACTGGAAAAATTGAAAAAAAGACAAGCTATAAAAAAGGCTTATTGGATGGACCTTTTATGGTTTTTAACCTTTCAGGACAATTAGTTCAAGAATCAAATTTTGTTGGTGGTAAAAAAAATGGAAAATTAACGTATTATTATTCGGATGGCGTTTTGTTAGCTAATGAACATTGGGTTTTGGATAAAAAATCAGGTGAATTCATTGTGTATTTTCACGATGGGAAAGTGCAACAAAAAACGGAATATTTAAATGGTGAGTTAAACGGTTGGTCTGAAGAATATTGGGTAGACGGACTCATGAAGCGTTCTGCAAAGTATCAAAATGGGGTTTTGTTAGAAGAACATAAATACAACGAACAAGGAATTGAAACGTATTCGTTTGGTCAACCTACTAAACAGGTTAACGAAGACGATGCATTGCCAACAAAGGGTAAAAAAAGAAATTAAAGCATGGTAATTGGAGTGATAGGTGGAGGAGCGGCTGGATTTTTTGCAGCCTTGTCGGCAAAGAAACATTTTCCTGCAGCAGAAGTACTGATTTTTGAAAAAGCAGCAAAAGTATTGGGTAAAGTTAAAGTTTCTGGTGGTGGAAGGTGTAATGTTACAAATGCAACTTTCGATTCGAGTGCTCTATCCAAAAATTATCCACGAGGTGAAAACTTCTTAAAGAAAGCCTTTCAACAGTTTAATGCGCAATCAACAGTGGAATGGTTTGAAAAGCGCTCAATTCCGTTAAAAACGTATCCAGATGGATGTATATTTCCTCAATCAAACGATTCACAAACTATTATAGATTGTTTTTTGAAGGAAGCTACGCAATTAGGCATAAAAGTTCAACTGCAAACACCCATTTTAACCATTGAAAAGAAGAATGAAATGTTTGTTTTACACGGTCGTGAACACACATTTTCAGTCGATCGAGTGATTGTTACAACGGGAGGTCAACCAAAACTAGAACAGCTCAATTGGTTGCAAATTTTGGATCATGAGATTATATCTCCAGTTCCTTCTTTATTCACCTTCAACATGCCCAATCATCCAATATGTAACTTAATGGGAAATGTAACAACAGAAACTACCGTTAAAATTGAAGGTACAAAATTAATTGGAAATGGTCCGTTATTGTTAACACACTGGGGAATGAGTGGGCCAGCTATCTTGCAATTATCAGCATGGGGAGCACGTTTGTTAGAAAATAAAAATTACCAGTTTGCCATATTAGTGAATTGGTTAAATGAATGCAAGGAAGATGGATTACGCCACCAAATAGCCATAGTTCAACAAGATCATGCAGCCAAAATGATTGGAAATTTGAATCCATTTCCAATAACGAATCGCTTGTGGAATTTTTTGTTGGAAAAAGCCGGACTGAATCCGATTACCCGTTGGAAAGAGTTAGGTGCAAAAAGTTGCAATAAATTAGTAAATATTTTGCTGAACGATCGCTACGAAGTCGTCGGAAAGACAACATTTAAAGAAGAATTTGTAACAGCTGGTGGAGTTGCTTTGACTGATATCAATGTTCAATCCATGGAAAGCAGAAAAGTAAAAGGATTATTTTTTGCAGGAGAAATTATGGATATTGATGGGATAACAGGTGGTTTTAATTTTCAAGCCGCATGGACAACAGGATTTATTGCGGGAAAAAATGCAGGAAACGGTTAAGATTGTTTTTTCTTGATTCGCTTTATACTTTGATAATCTAACCAATAAATTAATTTAAATGAAAAACTATTCATAGGAACATTGTCAAACATCGTTTTGAGATTACTTGAGAAATTTCCAGCGTAATTTTTGTCTTCATTAAAAAGCGCATTCTTCCAAACAATATTTAATTCACTCCCAGGTAAAAACACCCATCGGTAAACAAAATCAATCGTGAAAGCATTGAAATTTGTATTGTATGCAGAAATACCATTGTTGTCTAATCCTGTATATTGAATGCTTTGGAGTGTACCATTTTCATTTAAAGTAGAGAATGAATTGTAGATTACAGCTGTACGGTAATGACGCAATCGAAAGGTAATCCCCATGCGATTGGTTAAGGTATATGTCGCATTGATCGAATTAATCGTGTTGTTTTGATTTCTCGAGCCAAAAACAATTCCATCAACGGTTTCTGCAGGTGTATCAAAAGCAACAGCATATCCAAGCGCATTGTATAGATTATTGACTTCGAATGCATAACTCACAAATAGTTTGTCGTTTACACGAATTCTTGGCGCTAATTTGTAATAAATTTCACTCCATTTTGGATCGTCTATGATGGAATAAAAAAGATTTGCATCAATAGCAATACGTTTTTGGTAATTGGAAGAGACCCATCCACCGATATTGACCCATTTTGGTGATACGAAATAACGGCCTTCTTGACGCGGCTCAAAATAATCGTAAATTTCTGTCAAAGCACTATTCATTTCAAATCCTACTGCATGAAATTTTTTGGAATTTGCAAATAAGGCGTAATTTAAATAGGTAGACGTGTAAACATCTGGGTTGTACAATCGATTGTAACTAAAAGAAAGCGTGTTATTCAATTGGTTCAATTTCCAAAATGGTTTGAATATTCGGTAACTAATCATACCATATATTAATCGTTTGTTATTGTTGGAGTTAAAACCTAAATCGTTGGGATTATAGGTGTTGGATTCTTCAAAGTAATTTGCAGAATAGATGAAATTACCTTTTTGTTTTCCAAGATTGACACCATAATTGTATCCTGTTTCCAACACATTATCTAATTTATTAGAAAGTGCAGAAGAAAAAGAAATGTAATAATTGTTGGTTTTGGTATTGAAACGTCCATTTAAGCCTGTCACATTAGCATCGTAAAAATCACCATTTCGCAAGACATTTGTATTTGTAAACGTAATGGAACTATTGTTTTTTAAATTTTGGTCTAATACAAAAACATTATAATTGGTCGTTGGAGCAATTTCAATCGTTCGTTCTTCATTAGTTAATTCGTTGACAGCAATCGCATTTTGAGCAGCTGTAACCGCATTAAAAACGCCAATTCCTAGACCTGATTTTGTCCTTCCCGAAATCTTGGTTGCATTGTACAATTGTGAGTTAGTGGGCACATTTTTCAAGTATTCGTTGTCTTTTAAATTATGAGCTAAAATCGAATAGGGTGATTGAACACCAATTCTCCTTGAATAAAACAAACCAGATTTGGTAAATAATTCCGTTCCTTCCGTGAAAAATTGACGGTTTTCATTGAATTGAATTTCAAATGGACTCAAGTTTAATACTTTGTTGTCAAACACCACTTGTCCAAAATCTGGAACAAGTGTCATGTCTAAGGTAAATGCTTCGTTGAGTCCAAGTTTAATGTCCATACCGCCATTGAAAGAGTTGGACCAACTTGCTTGTTGATTTGCATTCAATTGTTCGTGGTTTGCATAACCAGAAATGTATGGCATAAATGCCAAGCGAAGTGGCGGTTGAATGCCTTCAATATTGGTAATGTCACCACATTGTACCATCCAATTATCTAATTCAGGATCTACAGGATTCCATGTCGATTCCTCACGGTTGTGGCTGCTGTAGCGAAAAAAGTTAATGCCCCAGTTTTGAATCGCAACCTTTGGAAAACGAATAGCAGAGTAGGGAATACGCATTTCAACTTGCCATCCTTTTTCAAACAATGAAACAGCACCACTCCAAACCATGTTCATGTCTATGTTTTCTCCTGTAGCTGAAATTTTAGAATCAAATTGTACACCTTTACTAGAAACACCAAAGTCAAATCCATTTTGATCATCGTTGTAGGTATCAAGTATAATTTGAAAATTATCTACGTTGGGATTAAAGTCATCACGTTGACACAAAACCGTTGAGATTTTAGACGGGTCTTCAAAACATTTTGCAGCAATATATAGGGCGTCATCGTCGTAAATGAAACGAACTTCAGTTTGATTGGAAGAAGGTTTACCAGGTGCTGGTTTAAATTGTGTAAAGTCAGCTGTTACTTTCGCTTTGTTCCAGCATTCCTCATTGAAAACCCCATCAATGGCAATTTTTTCAGAAGTGCGTAATGCTTCCATTTTTCGTTGACTATGCGCAAAAAACAGCGTTAATGAAAAGAAAGTAAAGACAGCAAGCTTCATAATGGTTCAAAAATAATGAATTTTTGCTGAAATGAAAGCAGAGCAGATTGATTTCTTAAATGAAGAAATGAAATGTTGAGTCAAACCGATAATACAGCAATTGAATTAACGCAATAAGTTGACACTTCCTCTTTTTGTATGCGTTTGCGTTCCATCAGTTTTGATTTTAATCACCCAATTATAAGCTCCATTTTGAGCAATAGTTCCATTGTAACTTCCATCCCAACCAACTTCTTTATCGTTCGATTCAAAGATTAATTCGCCCCATCTGTTGTAAATTTGGAGTACGTAAGTATCAACGATCGATGTTAAAATTGGTTTAAAAACATTGTTGTATTCGTTTCCATCGGGTGTAAATGTATTGGGTACATAGAAAATCAAACTGTTGT
>JAGNZC010000035.1 GCA_017984635.1 Crocinitomicaceae bacterium | reverse complement strand
AATCCTGCCATTCATGATGAGTATGGTTCCATGTCATTTTCAGAATTAGTAGAAGAGGTTAATGCTATTAAAGATCAATTAATTCAAGTTGGAATTCAACCAGGAATGGGTGTTGGAGTAATGGCGAGAAATGGGCGTAACTTCATAAGTGCCATTTTTGCAGTTGTTGCGTGTGGCGCAATCGTAATGCCGCTTTCGCATCAATTAAAAAAAGATGAAATCGATGCGGTTCTAAATGAAGCAAAATTACACGCTATTTTAGATGATTACTCTGGATTAAATCCAACAACTAACAGCATTCATAACATAACTGTTGAAAACGGTAAGTTGCGATTTGCCTTTTCAAATGAACAATTTGTGGAACCTTTTGCTCCACATGTAAATGCTCCAGCTTTTATTCGGTTCACATCAGGAACAACAGGAAAAGCGAAAGGGGTTGTTATTTCTCATGCATCTGCAATTGAACGTGTTGAAGCAGCCAATAAAATATTAGACTTGGGCCCAAATGATACCGTAATTTGGGTGTTGCCAATTGCTTATCATTTTGTTGTTTCCATTCTACTTTATGTTCGTTTTGGTGCTGCAATAGCTATCGCAAAAGACTTTTTAGCAAAAAATATCATCGAAATCACCAATCAGTATAAAGGTACTTTGTTGTATGCATCACCAATGCAAATTCGTTTGTTGGCAAATGATAGCGGGATTGAGAAAATGAATTCTCTAAAACGTGTTATTTCAACTTCCGCTCCCATTACAGCAGAAACGTGTCAATTATTTGAAAATCGTTTTCAATCAAAAGTATCACAAGCGTATGGAATCATTGAAATTGGACTTCCATTGATCAATCATCAAATAACAGAAGATAATATTGATTCTGTTGGTTTTGTATTACCAGATTACGATGTTCAAATTCTAGATGAAAACAATCAATTTCTTCCAAAAGGTGAAACTGGAAAATTAGGAATAAAAGGTCCAGGTATGTTTGACGCTTATCTATCTCCTCAATTAACACGTTCTGAAGTTTTGGTAAATGGATATTTTATTACGGCTGATTTTGCAGTTGTTTTAGAGGATGGTTCTGTTAAAATTCAAGGCCGCGAAAAGTCAATGATTAACGTTTCTGGGAATAAAGTTTTCCCGGAAGAAGTAGAAGGAGTTCTCGAAACATATCCAGGTGTGAAATTAGCAAAGGTTTCTGCGATTCCTCATCGTTTAATGGGTCAAATAATTAAAGCAGATTTGGTATTGAATCATCAGGTCAATGAAATTGATCAGGAAGATATTTTAACCTATTGTAGAAAACGGTTGTCGACCTATAAAATTCCCCAAAAAATCGAAATTGTTACAGCTGTTCAAATGACTGCAACAGGAAAAATTCAACGATAATATGCAAAATAATAATACATGCGCTGTAATTGGTGCCGGAGTTGCAGGTTTAGCAGCTGCTATTCGTATGCGAAATAAAAACTATAACGTCGTTCTTTTTGAAGCGAATAGCTTTCCAGGCGGAAAATTATCGACGGAATCAAATGATGGTTACCGATTTGATATGGGGCCTTCCGTGTTTACGATGCCAGAATATGTGGACGAATTGTTTGAATTGTCAGGGAAAAATCCACGAGATTATTTCAGCTATGAGCAATTAGACCCTGTTTACCGTTATTTTTTTGAAGATGGTTCATTCTTAGATGGTTATCATGGAAAAGAACGTTTTGCTGCTGAAATTGCTAAAAAATCGAGCGATGAACGTGAAACAATCGTTCGTTATTTAGAAAAAACGGAAATCATGTATGACTTAACGGCAGAAGTATTCTTACATAATTCCTTGCATAAAGTCAAAAATTTCTTCACAAAAGCAGTAGCCAAAGGAATTTTAAATTTTGGTAAAATCGGTGCTTTTGCAACCATGCATCAACAAAACACGAAAGCTTTTAAAGACCAACGTTTGGTTCAGCTCTTTAATCGCTATGCCACTTACAATGGTTCGAGTCCATATTTAGCCCCTGCAACTTTAAACGTGATTCCACACGTTGAAATCATGAAAGGGGCATATTATCCAAAAGGAGGAATGTTTAGTATTACAAAGGCCTTGGTTCAATTAGCAACGGATTTAGGAATTGAAATCCGCTATCATTCACCCGTTACAGAAATATTGTTGAAAGACAACAAAGCGGTTGGAGTGAAAGTGAACGGCGAAAGCAATATGTTTGACGTTGTCATCAGCAACATGGATGTTTACAACACGTATCAAAAACTGATCCCAACAGCTAAAAAACCGAAAAAGACCTTGGATCAACCAAAATCGAGTTCTGGTATCATATTTTATTGGGGAATCAAGCATTCGTTTGAGAACTTGAAATTGCACAACATCTTATTTTCAGCGGATTATGAAGCTGAATTCAATACCATCTTCTCGAAAAAAGAAATTTACAACGACCCAACAATTTATGTGAACATCACATCGAAACATACTCCAGAGGATGCTCCAGAAGGATGTGAGAATTGGTTTACATTTATCAATGTTCCGAACAACCAAGGACAAGATTGGGATGCGTTTATCTATCAAGCAAGAGAAGCCGTTATTGCAAAAGTAAACCGCATGTTAAACACAGATTTACGCCCGCTTATTCAATGTGAACTAGTTTTTGATCCACGTGTGATTGAAAAAAGAACGTCTTCAGCATTTGGTGCAATTTATGGCAATAGCTCTAACAATAAGTTTGCAGCGTTTTTACGTCATTCCAATTTTTCCAACAAAATTAAAAACCTTTATTTCTGTGGTGGAAGTGTGCATCCAGGACCAAGTATTCCTTTGTGTTTATTGTCCGCTAAAATTACGACAGGTTTGGTGAAGTAACTTAAAACTGAAAATACACAAACGGTTTAAACGTGTCTGAAACAGCTTGGTAGACTAAAAATAAAATCACGGCAACAGAAATAGCTTGAACTACGATAGGCAATTTTGCAAAGGCTTGTTCCCAATAGTTTTTGATTTTTTCTGGTAACCAATGAACAATAAATCCGGCCAACATAATCCAAAAAACAGCTTGATAGGTTGTTAACACGGTTACAAAGGTTTCCCATTTAAAATCGAAGTGATTCCATACATGATTTAATAACTGCATCGGTTCATTTTCACCATCCAGGCGGAACCAAATTCGTGTAAAGGTGATAAAATTAAAGGTGATGAAAAGTTTCCAAAAATGAACTATCCACCAAGTCTTGTTTTCATAAGGTGAAATTTTCTTCCAATAGTTGTAAAAGATCAAAGCTGCACCATTCATTGCTCCCCAAATCACAAAGTTTTCACTTGCACCATGCCATAAACCACCAACCACCATGGTGATTAATAGGTTTAAATCGCGGTGTAAAAACTTACGAAAGAACGGAATGATTAAGAGTAAAGTTAATCCTAAATAGATATAAATCAGCGCATACCATTGCAAAATGAAAAACAAGAAAATAAAGATAAAGGTCGTTGCAATATAGGTTCCAATACCACCCGATTTATTTCCACCCAAAGGAATGTAGAGGTAATCTTTCAACCAAGAGCCCAATGATTTGTGCCACCTGCGCCAAAAGTCAGCCACACTATTTGCTTTGTAAGGTGAATTGAAGTTGGGTAATAATTCAAAGCCCATCATTCTTGAAATTCCAATGGCAATATCGGTGTAACCAGAAAAATCGCCGTAAATTTGCAGCGAATAGCCCCACATGGCCAAAATACTCACAAATCCTGGATAGGCTTCTGGTGCGTCAACAACCTTGTCAATGAAATGAACAGCAATGTAATCTGCTAATACTATTTTTTTGATGAGTCCTTTTACCACTAACACAACAGCAGAAGAAAACTCGTTTTTTGTCAACGAGAAAGGCTGGTAAATTTGTGGAATAAAATCGCGCGCACGAACGATAGGGCCCATAATTACATGCGGGAAATAAGTGACATAAAAGGCGTAATCAAATAAATTACGAACTGGTTTAATTTCTTTTCTGTAGATATCTACAACATAAGAAATCGATTGAAAGGTAAAGAAACTTACTCCGGCTGGCAACAATATTTTCGTTTCAAAAAATCCTTCACCGAAAAATCCATTTCCTGTTTGTGCAAACCAATTAACAATGGCATATTTTGTATGAAATAATTCATTGTACGATTCAGTGAAAAAGTACGCATATTTGAAATAGGCTAAAAAGAACAAGTTGAATACGGCAGAACACGCTATGATCCATTTTTGTTTTTTTGAAGATGCTGCAAGATGTATCCATTTTCCTAAACCAAAGTTCACAATAATTGAAAGTCCTAATAACAATACAAATAAACCAGAAGTTTTGTAATACAAGAACAAACTAACAATGGTAATGAAAATACTACGCACCAATTGGTGTTTTTGGAGCAAAGAAAATACCATTAAAAAGGCTAGGAAAAACAACCAGAAATCTAGGCGGTTAAATACCATTCGATCGGTTGCAACAAAGCTAAATATGTCATATAAACGTTCCATGTGCGTTTAATTTGAATGTAGTTGAAGTGATAATTTCAAAAAAGCATCGATTAATAAGGAGCCTTTTAAATGATAACCAACAGGCGTGAAGTGAACCAAATCATTCTGCATCAAACCGTTGCGTTGCCAAATTTTTGAAGCGCCTAATTCGCCCATTATTCCGTATAAATCCCAAACGGCTAATTCGTATTGAGCCGCTAATTCTTGAATTACTGTTCGTTGCTTTGCAATGTTATAATTGAGTTGCGTCTTATGAAAATAGGAATCATTTGGAACGGTCAGTAAAATGGCACATTTAGGATTGGCGCGTAACACCTTTTGAATCATTTTCTCTAAATTGCTTTTGTATTTTAAAGGGTCAAATTGACTAGCAGGAACATTTGCATCGTTCGTCCCTACAGAAAACGCAAAGAAATCTGGGGGGTACAAACTCAATTGTTCTTCAAAATTTTTATTTTCAAGATACGTGTACAAGCCAGCGCCATTCACTCCAATTGATGTGTATGAAATTCCAGGGTCATTATTCATGAATTGAAATCCATCCAATTGCAATGCAAATGGTTCTTGTTGATTGCGCATGAATTGCAAATCAAGTTCTTGCACATTGTCAACAAAAAAGATAGTTGTAAACCCATGAAGCGTATCTTGCTCAACGTGTTCAACTAACAATTCGTCTTCTCCAAAATTTAAATCGAATGGAATTTGTCCTTTATTGTGATAAATACGCAATTGTGTATACGGCGGTTT
Source organism: Crocinitomicaceae bacterium (assembly GCA_017984635.1). Lineage (GTDB taxonomy): Bacteria > Bacteroidota > Bacteroidia > Flavobacteriales_D > Crocinitomicaceae > M0103. Next base: position 20,761 of record JAGNZC010000035.1, on the reverse strand, counting down.
TACAATCGTTTTATCGTGACGAAAACTCAATGTAATGATTGAATCGGAGCAAACTAATGCAGCGCCCATTAAACCGTAATCCAACCCTTCTGGACGGTGATTTACACTTCGGTATCCTTTCCATTGATTGGGAGAGTTGAATTCGTAGTTAGAAGGATTGTTTGTATGCGCTAAATCAAAAGGAAATACAATTCCGCGTTCACCTGGAATTTCTGGCCAATTGGTTTGTAAAAAAGTGCGGAAATCATTTGTGTAGATATCAGCTTGTAAATGCGATCCACCAATATGGTAAAAGTTCATTTTTCCTTTTTTTTCTTTCGTCATTTTTGAGAAAGAAGTATTAAAATTTACCCAATTTTTACTAGTGGAACTATAGAAAGAAAAATAATTTTTTTGGAAGTTTATAAATGGATAGGTGCTTTTTAAACTTGTATCCATTCTTACAAATTCAGGTAAATTTGCTACACTTGTTGAATCATCAAGTGACTGTGAATAGCCAATGTTAAATGCGGTACAAACAATAACGAATAACAAGCGCTTCATCATGGATTTTTTTGTTGGTACCATTTGGCAAATTCTGCTGCAAATGCATCGTAAAATAGTTGTGAAGCAATACTTGCGCCTCTAACAGAGAAATGAATGTAATCTTTACCAGCTAAACCTTGTTCTACCCAGGATGGCATTGAATTGTTTCCACCCATTGCAGCGTATAAATCGTAATATCCAATACCATTTTCTCCTGACATTTTACGCAATTGCTGCGTGCAATAAGCTAATAAAGGATAGGAAACAAAAACCCCATTTTCTAAATGCGACATATCACTTGGACCAATTAAAATAAATGCTGCCGATGGTCGTAAGCGTTTCAATGTGCCGATTTGACCTTTCAATGATCGAACATAATTTCTTACTGAACTCGAATCCTTAAAGAATGGAACGGAATTCCCTCCAAATTGCAATAAAAATAAATCAGTATTTAATTCTTGGTACATTTTCCCAAGCAAAGCTTGATCCATGTAGCCAAAAATCAAACCATTTGTGCCGCGCATTCCAATATTACTGACTTGAACACCTGTTTCACTTTCTAAATTAAATCCAGTAATCGTAGGGCTTACAGCCGCATTAAAAACGTATTTTATTTTATCAGGAGTCGTTGAAAAAGATAAATCCAAGGAATGAAAACGCCCATCTTTAATCAAACTATCTTCATGGATTAACTTAGAACCTTGGTAAATTTTTACGGAACATGGTTTGTAGCAACTGTTGTAATACATTTTAACAACGTTATATTGTTTCGATCTACTATAGGCAGTTTTTCCGGGTTCTAATTCTATCCATGCTTCTTTTATTGAAGTTTCATTTGCCATGCGAGCACTGTCCATTTCTGAAGTGAAACGAGCCGCTGAACCCATTACACCGTATCTTCTATTTTTTAATTTAGCTCCACCAAAACACGTGTAACGTTGAAAATTAGAGGAATAAGTTTGCTTATAAGTATTGGTGCTGTAAACGTTCATTGCAGGCACTAAACCTGGTCCTACACCTCCAAATTGACTTTGAATACGTTGTCGAATAAAAGCAGTCATTCGATCTCCTTCAATTTGTGAATCTCCGTAATGTAGAATATGTGTTTTGGAATTGTTTTCACTAGCAGAAGCTAATTTTTCAAAAAAACGGTGTAGATTTTGCAAAGCCAATCCACTTAAATGGATTGATGTACTGCTTTCTGTTGAAAGTTCCAGTCCATTAGGTGCTGCAATACTTTTATTGGATAGATTTTTGTGTTTAACAAGATCGTTAGGTACGTCATTAATTAGCGTATCTACTTTTGTAACAATGTTTGAAATGTCTTTTTTCTCTTGTTTAACAGGGCTAAAAAAAGCTTCTTTTGATAAAAAGTTAAAGTGTACGCCATAAAAATCAAAACCATCTTTTGGTACAAAATAAACCACAGGCGCTAGACAGATAAATGTGGCTAAAACAAATAGAAGAACATGAAGTGGTGAAAGTTTTTTCAATGTTATATGTTTTAGACAAATATAAAAAACTGCAAGCGATTTATAAAGTAATCACCTATTAGTTTTTAAAAGCTAAATGTTAACGAAAATTAAGGTGTTGAAAGAGAAACAGGAATGATCTTTCCGTTCATCCATTCATGAGCTGTCAAGGTGAAATTAACGATGTACTCAGCCATTTTTTCAGCAGAAACTGGTGCTTCATATCCAGGGAATGCTTCGTTTAACATTTCTGTTTGAGCTGCACCAAGACATAAACAGTTCATTTTAACTTGAGTTTCTTTGTATTCTTCAGCAAATAATTCAGTAAAACTACAAACAGCAGCTTTCGAAGTTGAATAAGCACTTAATCCAGCAAATTTCACACTACCTTGGAAACCTCCAACCGAACTAATGTTAACTATGTGCCCACCATTTTGAATTATTTTCGGCAAAGCAGCTTGCACTGTTTCCATAACTCCAATTACATTCGTTTGGTAACAATCTAACAAATCAGCATGTGAAATGTCTAGAAATGGTTTATTTACTAATTTCCCAGCATTGTTGATGAGGAAATCAATTTGTGTGCATTCACTAAAAAGATGTTCTGCTTGATCACGTACATTCTGATTCAGATCAAACGCAAAACAAACAACATTTGAAAGGTGATTGAAATTGCCTTGCATTTTTGCTAAATCGCGAGACAAAGCATAAATCGTGAAATCAGTATTTTGTGATAATTGGTCTACGATTGCTTTACCGATTCCACGGCTAGCACCAACAACAACGATTGTTTTTTTACTCATCGAAAGATACAATTAATTCTTCGCTTGTTGGATGCGCTTGACACGTTAAAATGTATCCGTCTTGCACTTCTTCATCGGTTAATGAGTAATTCATTTTCATGGAAGCGGAACCTTTTAAAACTTTTGCTTTACACGAGCAACAAACACCACCTCGACAAGAAAAAGGAGCATCTAATCCTGCTTTCTCTAATGCTTCAAGTATTGTTTTGCCTTCGTTAGCAAGTGAAAATTCTGCTACTTCACTGTCTAATATTACTTTTACAGCGCTAGTGCCTTTAAAATTACTTTCAACTGTTTCTTCTTTTTTCATTAGAACAGGAGTCGTAAATAACTCATAATGAATTTTATTTTTTGCCACTCCAAAAAATTCTAATGTTGATACAACAGCTAAAATCATTTCTTCAGGACCACAAACAAAAAATGCATCTGCTTTCAACAACGATAATTCTGCTTTGATGCAGTTGGTAATATTTTCTTTGTCGATTCGACCAGCTATAGCGCCTTCGTTTTGTTCTTGACTAAAAAAATACTGAGTTGTAACAGCTGATAAGTTATCAAAATCTGTTTTAAACAACGTGTTTTCCAATGTTCTATTACCGTAAAACAATTGCATAGTTCCATTGCTACTTTGAAGCGCTTTAGCTAACGATAAAATTGGTGTTATCCCACTTCCTGCTGCAAATGCCACAACCGTTTTAGTGTTGCTTGGTAAGGTAAAATTACCTTCAGGTGCTGCAACGTATAATAGGTCATCAACTGCAGCTACAGAATTAAACCAATTCGAAGCAATACCATTTTTTATTGCTTTTACTGCAACAGCAAGTGGTTCGTTTTCTCCACTACAAATCGAGTAGGAGCGTCTGATTTCGGCAGCATCAATTTCTAATAAGAAATTTAAATATTGCCCTGCTTTAAAGCTGAACTCTTTTTTTAATTCAGAAGGAACATCTAATGTAACACGAACAGTATCGTTTGTTAATTTTTCAATTTTAGCAATGGCTAATTGATGAAAGCCTTTTTTTGGTGCGTTTGCTGATTTATCCTTTTTTAAAAATCCAAAAATTCCCATAATTATTCGTCAAATGATACAATTAATTTTTCACTCGTTGGATGTGCTTGACACGTTAAAATGTATCCACCCTCCACTTCTTCTTTTTCCAAGGCATAATTTACGTCCATACGAGCAGAACCAGAAATGATTTTTGCTTTACATGTACAACAAACGCCACCTTTACAAGCATACGGCAAATCAGCACCTGCTTTTTGTGCAGCATCTAGGATGGTTTCACCATTTGAATCCATCGCCAAATCATATTGATCACCGTCTAATATTACTGAAACATTCGCAGCAATAGAAGGTTCATTTGAAGGGGCAATTTCTTTTTTAACGTTTCCAGAAGTGAATAATTCAAAATGCACAGCACTTGGTGACATACCATTTTCAACTAAACTATCTTTTACTGCTAAGATCATTTCTTCAGGCCCACAAATATAGGCAGCATCTGGTGTTTGATTTCCAAAAAATGCGTTGTACAAAGCGTCGCATTTTTCTTTGTCAATTCGTCCTTTTTGCAATTGATTACCCAAACTTTCTCGTGATAACACATGAACAATTCGGAAGTTTTGCATGTGTTTGTTTTTCATCGCTTCAATTGCTTCTCGGAAAATGATACTATCAAAGTTTTTGTTACCAAAAAACAAACTAACCTCGCTGTCTTTTTCTTCTGCTAAAATTGTTTGAGCAATGGAAATGATTGGTGTGATTCCACTACCAGCCGCGAAAAGAGCATATGATTTTTTAGAATCAGCGTTTGGCTTTAAATGAAAATTTCCAGCAGGTGTCATTACTTCTAATGTGTCGCCTACTTTTAACACATCATTGGCATACGTTGAAAACACACCATCTTCAATTTTTTTAACAACAACGCGCAAATCATCTTCCGTAGGTGTAGAACACAACGAATAAGAACGTCTTACATCTTCACCATTAATAGTTGATCGCAATGTTAAATATTGACCTGAAAAAAAAGAATAATCATTTTTTAATTCATTGGGAACCTTAAATGAGATAGTAACTGCATCTTTCGTTTCCTTCGTAATTTGTTGTATCGTTAAAGTATGAAATTTCGGTGTCATTTATAATTTTTTTGTCAAATTTAGTCAATAGTTGTGTTAAATAAAAGAATGTAAGTTGACTTCCTAAATTATTTTGTTTTAGGTTTTGTTTTTTGTTGCTATATCATCAGAATTAATCTAACTATTTACAAATTTAAACATGAACAATATTCATTTTTATTTGTTTCTATTGGATAAATAAAAAGTATAGTTTTCTTAAAGTAATAAACATATTTAATTAAATTTGTCACATAAGATTTATCGTATGAAAGAGATCAATATGACTGCGCTAGAAGAACTGTTCAATGCAAAAATAGATAAGGATATTAAAATCGAACCAAAAGACTGGATGCCGGATGCTTACCGTAAAACGTTGATTCGACAAATATCACAGCATGCTCATTCAGAAATTATTGGAATGTTGCCTGAGGGAAATTGGATTACACGTGCACCAAATCTTCGAAGAAAAGCTGTTTTATTAGCAAAAGTTCAAGATGAAGCTGGTCACGGTCAATATTTATACAGCGCAATGGAAACGCTGGGTGAATCTCGCGATAAATCAATGGCAGATTTAATTGCTGGTAAAGCAAAATATTCTTCAATTTTCAATTATCCAACTTTAAGTTGGGCTGATATCGGAGCAGTAGGTTGGTTGGTTGATGGTGCTGCAATTATGAATCAAGTTGCTTTATGTAGAACTTCATATGGTCCATACGCACGTGCAATGGTTCGTATTTGTAAAGAAGAATCATTTCACCAACGTCAAGGATTTGAAATCATGTGTACGTTAATGAAGGGTTCAAAAGAACAACGTGAAATGGCGCAAGATGCTGTGAATCGTTTTTGGTGGCCTGCATTGATGATGTTTGGTCCTAGTGATTTGGATTCAACGCATAGCCAGCAATCAATTGATTGGAAAGTAAAACGCCACACCAACGATGAACTAAGACAATCATTTATCAATGCAACAGTTCCACAAGCAGAATTAATTGGATTAACAATTCCAGATAAAGATTTGAAATGGAATGAAGCGAAAGGTGGTTATGATTTTGGCGCAATTGATTGGGAAGAATTCCGACAAGTAATTAGTGGAAATGGTCCTTGCAATGCTGAACGAATTGCGGCAAGAAAAAAAGCGGAAGATGAAGGTCAATGGGTGCGTGATGCAGCGATTGCCTTTGCAGAAAAAAGAAGTGCTAAAAAAGCATCTTAACTATACAAAATATTAAACTATGTCAACTAAAGTATGGCCATTGTGGGAAGTTTTTATCCGAAGTAAACAAGGATTAAGCCACAAACATGTAGGAAGTTTGCATGCACCAGATGCAGAAATGGCAGTTTCTAATGCACGCGATTTATACACAAGAAGAAGTGAAGGTGTTTCAATTTGGGTGGTAGAATCTTCTCAAGTATTTGCTAGTGATCCAGCAGATTCAGATCCATTATTTGAACCTTCACAATCTAAAATTTACCGACACCCTACTTTTTATGAAGTACCGGAGGGTATCGAGCACATGTAATTTTTGACTTTTTAAATCGAATTATTTTGAATTCAATCTATAAATACATCCTTCGAATTGCAGACGATAGTTTGATCTTAGGTCAACGACTTTCTGAATTGTGTGGACATGGTCCAGCTATTGAAGAAGACATCGCCCTTACAAATATCGCTCTAGATTTAATTGGTCAAGCTACTTCTTTATACGAATATGCAGCGCTGGTTGGAAACGAAGGAAAAACAGCAGATGACTTGGCTTTCTTACGTTTTGAACGTGAATATACAAATGCGTTATTAGTTGAACAACCAAACGGTGATTTTGGAATGACTATTGCCCGTCAATGGTATTTTGATTCGTTTCGCGTGTTGTTTTATGAAGCTTTGTTAACATCGACGGACCAACAATTGGCTGCGATTGCAGAGAAATCACTAAAAGAAACAAAATACCATTGGAAACATTCTTCTGAGTGGTTGATTCGTTTGGGGGATGGAACAGAGGAGTCACACAATCGTGTTCAAACAGGATTGAATTATTTACACCGTTACGTTGATGAATTGTTCTTCATGGATGATGTAGATGCAGAAATGATTGCTCAAGGAATTGGGGTAGATTTAATGGTTATAAAATCTCTTTTCGAAGAAAAAATAGCGGGTGTTTTAGCAATGGCAACCTTGTCTTTGCCAACAAATAATTGGAAACAAATTGGTGGTAGAGTAGGAAAGCATACTGAACATTTAGGACATATTTTGTCAGAATTACAATATATGCAACGTGCTTATCCAAATATGGAATGGTAACCGAAAAAGAAGTTTGGTCTTATTTAGAAGAAGTAAGCGATCCTGAAATTCCCGTTTTATCAATTGTAGATTTGGGAGTTGTAAGATCTGTTTCAATCTCAAATGATGAGGTTTTAATTACAATCACTCCAACATATAGCGGCTGTCCTGCAATGAAGCACATTGAAGATGCTATCATTGAACGATTTAAGCTAGAAAACATAAATGCTTCTGTTGTATTGACTTTATCTCCAGCATGGACAACAGATTGGTTAACAGAAAATGGTAAAAATAAACTAAGAGAATACGGCATTGCTCCACCTGAAAACGAAGTGGATAAAAGTGTGTTATTTGCTGAACCAACTATTGTACCTTGTCCTTTATGTGCATCTAGAGATACACGCATGATCTCTCAATTTGGTTCAACAGCATGTAAAGCGCATTATCAATGTAATGTTTGCTTGGAACCCTTCGATTACTTTAAATGTTTGAAGTAAACCCCTAAATTATAACCTTAAAGGTATAAAATTAGATTTATCTATATTTTTATACCATAAAAGGTATAAATAATCAAAAAAATGTTAAAATATATCATTTAGGGTATTACTTTACAATAAAAACGTATATTTGTACTTTAAAAGGTATAAAAATGAAAGAAAATCTTACAGATTTAAGTATATATGTTAAATCAAAAAGAAAACAAAATAAACTAACACAACCTGAATTAGCAATAAAAGCAGGGGTAGGTTTACGATTTGTGAGAGATTTAGAACAAGGAAAAAAAACCATGAGAATGGATAAAGTGAATGATGTATTGCGGTTATTTGGTGGCACTTTAGGTGTTGTTCTATTAGATCGTCAAAAATTGTTATAAGCTTAGTTTTAAAAAAATAAAAAATGAATAGAAGTGGAAATGTATATCTGAAAAATGTATTCTGTGGCATTGTAAGTGAAACAGACGCTGGCTATTTATTTGAATATAACCAAGAATATTTATTATCAAGCGATGCGCAAGCGGTGAGTCTGACTCTGCCATTAACAGATAAACCTTTTCAAAGTAAAACATTGTTTGCTTTTTTTGATGGCTTGATACCTGAAGGGTGGCTTTTAGACATCGCTGAAAAAAATTGGAAAATAAACTATAAAGATAGAATGGGCTTACTTTTAACTTGTTGTAAAGATTGTATTGGTGCAGTAAGTATTGAGAAAAATGAAGAATTATAAAAAAAAATATTTAGCAAATTTACAACTGCCATTGCATGTGCAAGAAAAAAGTGCATTCTATGGAAAACGTTGTTTATATTGTTATGAACAGCTTTTTGATAGTTCTTCCGATTTTCATACTGCTTGTAATAAACGGTTTTTTGGACAATTAAATACTCCTCAACTTGCCTATAATTTATCTGAATTACAAGGCTTAGCAACTCAAGTGATCCAAAGTCAAATGGCGGTAACTGGTGTGCAAGCAAAAGTTTCATTGAGTTTATATAAAAAAGCAACGGAAAACTTAACTAAAAAACTCACAATAGTTGGATTGTATGGTGATTACATCTTAAAGCCGCCTTCAGAATATTACGCGCAATTACCTGAATTGGAAAGTGTAACAATGCACATGGCTGCTGTTTGTGGAATAAATGTTGTGCCGCATAGTTTGGTAAAATTGCAAGATGGAACCTTGTGTTACATAACAAAACGCGTTGATAGAAAACGAAAAGGTAAATTGCACATGGAAGACATGTGTCAATTAAGTGAGCGTTTAACGGAAGATAAATACAAGGGAAGTCATGAGCAGGTAGCCAAATTGATTTTAAAATATTCAGCTACGCCTTTATTAGATGTTACTAATTTTTATGAGCAAGTATTGTTTAGTTTTTTGACTGGAAATGCTGATATGCACTTAAAAAACTTTTCATTATTAGAAATAGAAGGCCAAGGATTGAGTTTGTGTCCAGCATATGATTTAGTACCAACTGTATTGGTAAACCCTGCAGATACTGAAGAATTAGCATTAACATTGAATGCTAAAAAAAGAAAGTTAAAATACAATGATTTTCTTATGGCTTTTGAAAATGGTGGTTTAAACAAAAAAGTTTTAGATAAAACATTAGAGCTTTTTTTATATGCAAAACCTGAAATATTGGCTGTTTTAGATAAAAGTTTTGTAAGTGATGAATTGAAAATTAAATACGAAGTATTAATACATCAGCGCTATGCGCAGTTGGAAATAAAATAATAAAAGGCTGATTAAAATTGTTAATCAGCCTTTTTTACAGAGAATACTTTTATCCTAAAAATGGATATTTATAATCAGTAGGTGGTACGAATGTTTCTTTGATGGTTCGAGCTGAAGTCCAACGCAATAAATTCATAGATGCACCTGCTTTATCATTTGTACCTGAACCTCTTGCTCCTCCAAATGGTTGTTGTCCCACTACAGCGCCAGTTGGTTTATCGTTTATGTAAAAGTTTCCGGCAGCATTTTCCAACGCTTTTGTAGCAACATTAATTGCATAACGATCATTAGAAATAATAGAACCTGTTAATGCATACTCAGATGTTTCATCAAGTAATGCTAAGGTTTGTTCAAATTCGTTTTCAGGATACACATAAATCGTTAAAACAGGTCCAAAAATCTCTTCACACATAGTTCGGAATTTAGGATTAGTAGTTACAACTGTCGTAGGTTCAATGAAATAACCTTTTGTTTTATCGTAATTTCCACCTGTTATAATTTCTGCATCACCTTGTGTTTTAACATAATCAATGAATCCAGCAATTTTATCAAAAGCTCGTTCATCAATAACTGCATTAACAAAATTAGATGTATCATTTGGAGCACCTACTTTAAATGAATTCACTTGTTGGCAATAAATTTCTTTTACATCATTCCAAATATTTGAAGGAACATATGCTCGAGATGCTGCAGAACATTTTTGTCCTTGGAATTCAAATGCTCCACGAGACATAGCTGTTGCAACTTCTGCAGCATTGGCAGATTTATGAACCATAATGAAATCTTTACCACCAGTTTCTCCAACAATGCGAGGATATGAACGGTAATTTTCTAAATTCATTCCTATTTCTTTCCACAAATGTCTGAAAACACCTGTTGAACCTGTGAAGTGTAAACCTGCAAAATGTTTGTTTTTAAAGATAATCTCTCCAGCAACAGGACCATCTACAGTTACCATATTGATTACTCCGTCTGGAACGCCAGCAGCTTTGAATAATTCCATGATTACTTGTGCAGAATAGACTTGAGAATCTGCCGGTTTCCATACAACAACATTTCCCATCATAGCTGGAGCAGCACATAAATTAGCTGCAATAGAAGTAAAATTGAATGGAGTTAATGCAAAAACAAAACCTTCTAATGGTCTGTATTCTAAACGGTTCCACATCCCAGGAAGTGATTCTGGTTGTTCCGTATAAATACGTGTCATGTATTGTACGTTGAATCTGAAAAAATCAATTAATTCACACGCAGCGTCGATTTCAGCTTGAAATACATTTTTTGATTGCGCTAACATTGTAGCAGCATTCATTTTATCTCTAAAAGGTCCAGCTAATAAATCTGCAGCTTTTAAAAAGATGGCAGCACGATCTTGCCATGGTAAATTAGCCCATGCCTCTTTCGCTCCTAATGCGGCGTCAATTGCAGCTTGTACATGAGATCCATTTCCATAGTTGAAATGACCCAGAACTTTCGCGTGTTCATGCGGCGGATGGATTGATTTTTTAATATCTGTATAAACTTCTTTACCGTTAATATACATGGGGATATCAATCGGAGCTTGGTTATACATTTCTGTATATTTATTTACTAGTTTTTCGCGGTCTGCAGAACCTGGGGCATAACCTCTTACTGGTTCATTTATCGCAACCGGAACTTGAAAAATGGCATTTGACATAGTTATTTTTTTTGCAAAAGTAATGAATGTTCGTTATCCTTGCAATGTACTTATATTTTTCATGACCACAAAACGTTAATTTATTATGCGAATTCTACAATTCATCAATTTATTTAGTCTTTTTATCGTATTTACTGGGTTTTCAAATGAACATCCTATTAGTAGAAAATCAAAAGTTCAGTTATATTGTGTAACACAAGCTACACAATCTCTCGTTAAGTGGAATGATTATTTGCGCAATGATTTAGAAGCATTGCATCAAGATGGATGGGCAATTTATGTTTTAGGATTAGATAATAAAAATGAACTTGCAGAACATGTTGGAAAACGTTCACTAGGAAGTTATTTTATTCGAACTGGAAGAATTGAGAATGGAATTCAGTTGTTAAAAGATGCAGCGTATTATTTTGAGCGCGCTGGGAATTTTGAAATTTTGACAGAGACTTTGAATGAAATAGGTAATGGGTTTGTCTATAATTCCGAGCCCAAACAAGCACTTACATATTATATGCAATCATTAGACATTGGAAAGAAATCGGATGACCCAACTTCTGCTTTTTTAGCGGAAATAAATTTAGCTCAAGCATATATTCAAATGAAACAAATCGAAAAAGCAAAAGATATCGTGCTTCATTATAAGAAATTAGCATTGTTTTATAAAAAATTCGAAGCTGTATCTTCAGCTTATGCTTTATTAGGTTCAATTGCGCAGGCTAAAAATCAAATAGAATTAGCGAAAGAGTATTTTATGAAAAGTGCAAAATTTGGTTTTAAATCAAATGCAAATGGTTTGATTGGTCAAGCATTTACTAATTATGCAATTGCATTATTTATTGAAGACAAAATAGCGTTAGCAAAATCATATTTTAATCAGGCGTTGGTTTATCGATTGAAAACAAACAACAAAAAATCCATTGCAGAAGCTTATTATAATTTAGGTGATTTTTATTTTCAATCTACAGAAATTGATATTGCAATCGATTTTTTTCAAAAAAGTTTAAGTATTTCCAAAAAAAACCATCTTTTTCAAGATCAAATGGATGCTTTATCTGCTTTATTCGATTGTTATGATGCAAAGAATGATATCGAAAACCAGCTTATAGTCATGCAGCAAAAGGTTGAATGTCAACAATATAAATTAGATAAGAAAAATCAATTTTTCTATCAAGACGAAGTGCTTGAAAAGAGTGTGTTAGAAGATAAGTTAAAAAAACAAGCGACTATTAAAATCGAATTATTAAAAAGGAATTTAGCAGAGAAAAACAAGTTGGTTATTTTATTTTCGCTGATTTTTAGTTTATTGTTTTTTGGGACTATTATTTTTATTGCGCAACAATCAATTCAATCGAGTAGGGAAAATTAATTGAAATTCAGGAATTGGAACGTTAAAAAAAGTTCCTGTTTTCAAAGAAATAAAGCGATACATTCCTTTCATACTTCCCATGTCGGAAAATAATTCACAACCGCTCATATAGTCAAAACTTTTTCCTGGATGGATAATTGGTTGTTCTCCAATAACACCCATTCCTTCAACAATAGAAGAATCATGCAATGAATCAAAAATTTCCCAATGACGTGAAATTAATTGAACAGATTCATTTGATGTATTGGAAATATCAATTAAATAATTGAAGAAAAAGTGATTGTTTACAAAATCTGACAAATCGGATCTGAAATTTACTTTCACACTAATTTTAATTTCTTGTTGAATAGTCGTATCCATAATTCAATTTTTAATTTTTTTGATAATTCGTTAAATTAAAATGCACTACACTTCGTCTGACGTAAAATTATATTTTTATAAAACATATGCAAACAAAAAGTGTTTTAATTTTTAAGAATTTTATTTTTTTACTTTTGCATCATTCATGAGAGATTTTTTACATCTTGCGCCGTTGCAAAGTTTCACTGATTTTCATTTTAGAAATGCTTTTCAAGCTGTTTTAGGAGATGTGGATCGGTTTTATGCACCCTATTTAAAAATGGCTTTTGATGGAACAATAAAAGAAGGTCCGAAATTCGATGTGCTTCCAAAAAACAACCCTTTTGAAAAAGTAGTACCTCAAGTTATGGCATGTAGTTCTTCCGATTTTTTGGAGATGGTAGCTTATTTGGAAGGTATAGGTTACGACGAAGTGAATTGGAATCTTGGTTGTCCTTATCCAATGGTTGCAAAACGTGATTTGGGTTCTGGAATTTTAGATAAACCAGATAAAATATATTCAATTTTGTCTGAGGTCCAACAAAATACGGACATTAAAATCGGGATAAAAATGCGAATGGGATATGAAGATACCCAAGATGTTTTAACAATTTTACCCGCTTTAAATGCTTTTAATTTATCTGAAATTATCATTCATGCTCGTTATGGAAAGCAATTATATGTTGGTGGTTGTGATCATGACCGATTTGTAGAATGTATCCCTTTGACAAGGCATCCGCTTATTTATAATGGTGATATTACATCTGTTGCAGAATTTAGACGGTTAAAACGTATGTTTCCTTCTATAAATCAATGGATGATTGGTCGCGGAGCAATTGCAAATCCATTTTTATTTGAAATGATTCAAGATGATTCTGATGAATTGCCAGATGATTATATTTCAGTCTTTAAAGAGTTTTTACATTTATTACTTGAAAGTTATTTAACCCATTCATCTAATCACGGGAATATCTTACTTAAGATGAATCATTATTGGGAATATTTCGCATTCAATTTCGAAAACGGTAAGAAATTATCTCGAGTTGTTAAAAAATCAAATTCAATAGCTGAATATTCTGATTTTATTAGTAATTTGGATTCGTTCATGTAATAATGGTATTCAATTTTGCTATTGTGTAATTATAAATAAGTATGAAAAATAAATTACTTTTTGGAATTCTATTGTGCTCTGTTACACAATTAAAAGCTCAAACTTCAGATTTTAATGCTGCATACAAGCAAGTCACCTATGAATTAACAAGTTGGGACCCTGTTAGAGGTGAATGGTTATCGAAGAGTATTTTAGCGATGGCCAAACAAGAAGCTGTGCCAGAACGTAATTTCCCAGAAGATTTAACGCCTTTTGAATTGGTAAATAAATTACCAGATGCAAAAAGAGCTTCAATACTTAAAATTGCTCAAGATAATGCGCCTGTTTCCAATCAACGTGAATGGAATGCGATTTCTCGCATAGTAAATAGACCGGATTGCAAACCTGTAAGTGGTCGATCATATGGAGATCCTCATTTGTCCTCATTTGATGGAGCGACTTATTCATTTCAGACGGTTGGCGAATTTGTCTTAGCGAAGTCTAATAGTGATTTTGAAATTCAAACGCGTCAGCAAGCAGTGTCTGAAGATTTTTCGTTGAATACTGCAGCTGCAATGAATGTTGGTGGTGATCGAGTAGGGATTTATCCAAATGAAAAACCTGATAACATTGCTCAAACTGCCTTGCGGGTGAATGGTCAACCAATTGTTTTGCAAAGAAACGTGTATTTTTTACCTAAGGGTGGTACTGTTGAATATAGTTCAAATGTGTATACTATAACTTGGCCAACTGGTGAGGTTGCACGCATTCAGTCTAGCAATGGCGCAGTGCGTAATTTTTTAAATATTACAGTGCAAGTTTTTCCTTGTATGTCTAATGATTTCATAGGTTTAATGGGGAATGCAAATGGTATTGCAAATGATGATTTTGACGTACGAGGAAATACTGCTAGACCTCAATACATGGCGTTTTCATCTTTCGGAAACCCACAATTGCAACAAGCGACTAATCAGATGGAAAAAGAATACTTGGCTTTTTTAGCGCGTGATTATGCGCGTCAATTTAGAGTGACAGAACAAACAAGTTTATTTGATTATAGTGCTGGAAATTCAACTGCTTCATATACCGATGAATCGTATCCAAGAGTGCATCGAACAGTGGCAGATTTATCACCATTGCAACAAAGTAATGCTCGTAATCGTTGTCAAGAAATGGGCTTGCAAGGTGCCGAATTGAATGCGTGTATTTTTGACAATGCCTATTTGAATATCGCTCCAGTTCCACGTCCAATAATAAAAAACCCAACTCAAACAGGTGGTTTAGGTAGAATTGATCGGCCTGTAATCAATAACAATCAAGGTAAATTTGAAGAGAGAGAAACAGGAAGAGTTCCGATCGATTCACCACGCCCTCAAGCTCAATCTATTGGTAAAGAAACTAAGCCAGTTCGAGGGGGGGCAGAACGATTACCGGCTGATCAAAATCTTACAAATCCTTCACGAAATGATAGAAATGAACGGCCAATTGATACTCCTCAAACTTCGTATCCGGCTCCAAGTAGAGGAGATGTTTCGCGGCCTATTAGTATTCCTAAGCCTGCAAGTTCTCCTGAAATTAAACCTCCAAGTGTGAAGTCGCCTAGTTTGAATCGCCCAGTTACACCTCCGGTTTCTACACCTGGTAAAATAATAAAAGGATAACACGCTTAATCAACGTGTAATTGTTAAAAAGTCTTTTAAAAATGGCTTTTTAGCGCTAATTCTTTCAGTATATTTACTGATTATATGAGTTATATGCGTTTATTATTTTCTTTATTATTTTTCTTTTTAGGCTTTTCATCGATTTCTCAAGTTGATTTATCGGCTAATACCCGTGCTGATTTATCATTGATTGAAGCTGATTTTAAAGTAAATAATGGGCAAAGTTCAAGTGCTATAAAAAATCGTTTTGCAGTTTACACATTTAATCAAGTTGATTATTTTGGTGCATTAGCGAAAGTCGGAGAGGATTTCAATACTTCACAATTAATAAATTTAGGAATCGTAGTTGGGTCAAAAATTAATTCAATTGTTAGTTTAAAGATTCCAGTATCTCAAATCAGCAATGTAGAAGTGATTCCAGGTTTAATTTTTTTACAGTTAGCAGGAAAAATAAAACCAGATCTGGACAAAGCAATAAAAGATATTGGTGCAGATAGCGTTCATTTAGGAATTGATTTACCGCAAGGTTATACCGGGAAAGATGTATTTATTGGTATTACTGATTGGGGATTTGATTATACATCTCCAATGTTTTATGATACTTTGTTGCAAGAAACACGCATTCACGCTGCTTGGGATCAATTTAAAACAAGTGGTCCTCATCCAACAGGATTTACATATGGAACGGAATATTCAACGCCAACTTCATTATTAGCGGCAGGCTCTGACACTGCTAATATTTATAGTTTTGCTACACACGGATCTCATGTGGCAGGAATAGCAGGAGGAAGTGGTGCGGGAACTATTTACCGCGGAATTGGATTTGAGTCGAAATTTCTTTTTGCTACATTTTTAGTGGATGAAAGCGCTGTTATGGATGCTTGGGCTTGGATGTTTCAAAAAGCGCAACAAGCTTCTAAACGATTAGTAATTAATATGAGTTGGGGCTTATATCACTTTGGTACATTAGATGGAAATTCATTATTGAGTCAAGCAATTGATAATTATTCTGCTCAAGGTGTATTATTTGCAAATTCAGGAGGAAATAACGGAGATGTAAATTTTCATATCAAAAAGAACTTCCAAAACGATACAATCAAGTCCAAAATCAATTTTTATTCATACACAGCAAATCCAAACATGTGGGGACAAAGTATCCATGCTTGGGGAGAAGTTGGAAAGTCATTTGCTTCAGGATTAATTGTGTATAACCA
Source organism: Crocinitomicaceae bacterium (assembly GCA_017984635.1). GTDB lineage: Bacteria > Bacteroidota > Bacteroidia > Flavobacteriales_D > Crocinitomicaceae > M0103. The sequence goes on along the minus strand of JAGNZC010000035.1, from coordinate 3,993 downwards.
AAATGGTCAATTGGCTGCATCAACACCATTGTATTCAACAGAATCACTTGCAACTTATTTAGATTCAATGCTTGTAGTTGGATTAGACACTATTTTTTTCAATGTTTCTGCAGATGCTGCACATCCACAAAATGGACGGCCTCAAATGAGAATTCGTGTAAAAAGCTTATCCGCTTCGAATAAAGTCTTGTTAAAATCAACTGCTCAAGATGGAGTGGTCCATTACTGGAATGTAACAGAATTATCAAACGATGTTGGTAACTGGGGGATGCCTTTTGCAACGTTTGGAACTGGTTCAATTGCAGGTGATAAGTTATATGGAATTAGTGAGCCATCTTGTACTAATAGTTTGTTAAGCGTTGCAGCCTATACTCCACGTTATTACAATAGTTCTGGCACTGCATTAGGTGGAGTGTTAGCACCATTTTCAAGTGTAGGTCCACGCTACGATGAGGTATTGAAACCTGAAATCGCAGCGCCTGGTGTTAATATTGTTTCATCAATTTCTTCGTATACCGATAATTCATATACACCATTCACATCGATTTCTTTTAACAATCGTACGTATCCTTTTGCACGTTTTTCAGGAACATCAATGGCGTCACCGATGGTTGCGGGTGTGATTGCGTTGGTTTTAGAAGCAAATCCATATTTATCAGCTGCACAAGTAAAAGATATTATTATACAATCTGCAAGAGAAGACGCTCAAACAGGAGTAATTCCAGTTGATGGAAGTACACAATGGGGTTGGGGAAAAATAAATGCATATTTAGCCGTAAAATTAGCATTGAATACAATTGGTTTTGAAGAAGTTGAACAAGAAACGTTGTGGACGGTTTATCCCAATCCAGTTATGCAGCAATTACATTTTACAGTAGTTGATGAATTACCAGCGTCTGTTTATATTCTTTCAACTTCAGGAGCTATTGTTTCTAAAAAAGTGAATACCGCTTCCATTGATGTTTCTGATTTAAAAGCTGGTTCTTATTGGATTCGTGTTGAATTAAACGGAAGAATCCAACAACAACTTTTTATAAAAATCTAAGCAATGTTGCGACTTCTAGATCGTCACGAATTACACCTTGTTCAAACTATTGCACATCAAACTTGGCCAAATACCTTTGCTAATATTCTTACTACAGAACAAATAGTTTACATGTTGGACTGGATGTATTGCAAAGCTATTTTAGAAAAGAATTACGATAATGGTCACCTGTTTTTTGCTTATTTTGAAAATGCTGAAGCAATTGGGTTTATGGCTATTCAAGCTAACTTGTTGGAAGGTAAATCGCTGAAGATTCATAAATTATATGTATTGCCTAATCAACAAGGAAAGGGAGTTGGCTACAAATTGATTCAAAAAGCCATAGAAATCGCTAAAAATCTTGAACAAAAAAATGTATTTCTAAATGTTAATCGCTTCAATCAAGCGGTAGATTTTTACAAACGTGTAGGCTTTTCAATTTTGAAAGAAGAAAACATCGAAATTGGAAAAGGCTTTTTGATGGAAGATTATGTGATGAAAATAAGCCTTTAAACTTCAATCGTTTTCCCACACTTAAAATGTCCTTTCGGACATGCTTTGAATCCATGCAAGCCACACGGTTTACATGATAAAGCTTCAGTTGACTCACGAATAATGGAATCATCTGATAATGGTCCAAATCCAAATTTCGGTGTTGTAGAACAAAAATAGGCAGTTACAGGAGCATTCATTGCTGATGCCAGGTGCAAAGGCCCAGAATCATTGACAAATGTTCGTGAAGCTTTTTGAATTAATGCAGCAGATTCTAATAAATTTAATTCTCCTGCTAAACTGATCAGATTCGTTTGATTTGCATGTTGTATTATTTCACTACACAAGGCAATATCTTCTTTTCCACCTAATAAATAAATGACTTTATCTGCAGGAAGTTTTTTAATTTTTTTAATCCATTTCTGTTTTGGTAATTGTTTTGTAAACCAAACACTAGCAGGAGCGATACAATAAAATTCTTCTTGGATGTATTGTTCTATTTTTTCAATGTGATGTTGAGAAGGAAACAAACTGGGTCTGCATTTTTCTTTTGCTCCAAATTCTTTTATGATACTCAAATTGCGTTCCACTTCGTGTTGTCCATTTCCAATTTGATGTTCAAACTTTTTAGTATATGCAAATGAAAAAGGATTCTTTTGAAAGCCATATTTTAATTTAGCGTTAGAAAGTAACATTAACATTCCAGAACTTCCAAAACGATGCAAGTTAATGGCTAAATCATAGTTGTTAGATCGAATCAATCTAGTTAACCGAATAAGCTCTTTGACTTTCCCTTCTTTTTTGTTAAATGTAAATATATTATGGCAATAAGGATTGTTGCTTAACAAACTTTCGTTCCCTTTTTTCACAAGAACATCAATTGAAGCGGATGGAAAAATTCGTTTTAATTCTTCAATAACAGGAGTTGCTAAAATCACATCACCTAAAAAAGCTGTCTGTATTAAAAGAATTTTTTTCACTTGGTAAAGATACGTATTTACTAATTAAAGTTTTCTAAAAAATAAATGAGTGGAAAAAAGTTTGTGTATTTTAAAATATTTTCTTAAAATTGGTAGGTATTGATCCTAAATTAGTTGAAACCAACTCTATTCTCAGAAATTTTTAGTCAATAGTATTAGTGATTAATTTTTAACTGCATGTTAAAGTATTTTTAACAAACATGAAACTATGATAAACAAATTAAAAGAAATACGTTTAAAAAACAATTTCACTCAAGAGTATGTTGCATTTAAATTAGGAATATCTCAAAAAGCATACTCGAAAATTGAATGTAAAGATCATCAATTAAATCACGATAAAATTATTCAACTTTCACAGTTATATAAAGTATCTCCAGATTATTTTTGTGGTATTTCTTGTGTGTGTTCTGCAAGTAAAGAATCTGCTATACTTGAAATTAAAAACTCTTTAAAAGAAAAAGGACTTGATTTTCCTGATTTTAGTTAATAATTAAAAAATTCTATGAATAGAACTAAAAGGTATAATTTAGAACTAAAAGTACTTGATAAGTTTTTTAATTTTCATTTAGTTTGTAGTAAGCTATTGTTTTTGATAAATAGCTTAAAAATTAAAAGAGATGCGGTAACACCTCTTTTTAATAAAGACGCACAATTACAGTTTTACCGAGCAGTTTGCATGCGCAACATTGTCCTGTTGATGTCTCCCTTCATCGCCAATGTTAAAAATATATTATTTAATTATGAGACCACTAAATTTTAATTATGAAAAAAATAATTTATGGAAGTTTATTCCTTGCCTTAGTAGGAATTGGAATTGTAGGGTGTAAAAAAGAAACTGCTACAAACTCTAGTATAAGATTTTCGAATCCATATGATTACATCGGGAAAAAGCATAATGAAGTTTTAAATTTGTGCCTTAACGATAAATCTTATTATAATTTATCAAATTTTGAACAACATAAATGGATAAATAATAAAATGTTATCTGGAAACGGTTCTAGTGGTGAATTTAAATTATTAAGTGATGAATTACTTCATAAATTTGATAATGAAAGAAAATTTTGGAAAGACAATGATGATCTTTTATATTTTTATGATAGTATCGTTTTAGTTCAACCTAAAAGCACTCATTTTTACTTAAACGAATCTAAAAACATTTGTAGTAAGTATCAAAATGATGTTTCTTTGATAGAATTCAAAAATGAGTTATTAAAATTAGAAAATAAAGCGTTTATTGATAATCGTCTAACAAAAAATGAAAAGTTTTTAGTTCTAGGCTCATTAAGTCTTATCAAAAACAGTTACGAGTTTTGGAAGATGAAAGAAAATGAGGTTAATATTACTAAAAAAGGCAAACTAGGACGATGGCTTGCTGACGCAGGTGGTTTTATTGTTGGGGCAGGATCGGTTATGTTATTTGGTTACTATACTAATACTTTAACAAATGAAGTATATACAGAAGCTGGAGCAGCAGGCTTAGGTTTAGCTACATCATCT
>JAGNZC010000063.1 GCA_017984635.1 Crocinitomicaceae bacterium | reverse complement strand
GATAAATTTGCTCCATCATCGTATTCAGTAACTGTCATTGGATCACCATTGTGAACTGCAACACCAATGAAACGAGTTGGGTAAGTATCATACATGTACTCCATAGCTACAGCACCACGTGGACACCATACACACCATGTACCAGTACCTTCTTCAATCACAACTGTTTTTTCTACTAATTGAGAAACAGTATTGATTTTAGCAGAAGCTGTAACATCTGTTGCATCAACAGCTCCGTTAACAGCTGTAATTGTAATGTTAATGTTTTTCTCAACTACAGTAGCATACGAAACAGCAGTTGGGTGAGTAACATTAGCAGATGTTCCTGGTGCAATGTTTAAACCTGTAATCGTTTGGCTATGATCAGTACCATCATTCCAATTTACAGTTAAAGCAGTGATTGCATTTGCTCCATCATTTTTAACATTCAACACTAAGTTATTATTAGTGCTCAATGCAGCATAACGAGCTAAAGTAGCTGAAGTCAAAATTGCATCATTGTTAACAACTGTTCTTACTTTAAAATTATCAACAAACAATAAATACATATCATTTGAATAATTTTGAATCGCAACATATACATTTTGTCCTGCAAAAGAAGCTAAAGAAGCTGAGTAAGAAGTAAGTGTATTAGCTGCAGCTGGAACTGTTAACACAGCTGTTGTTGGTAATGAAGATGCTGTAATTGGAGATGTTGAGATGTATACTTTGAAACCATCTGAATAGTTAGCATCAGGAGCCATTGCATCAAACTGAACAACATTTGTACCTGTAGCAGGAACAGCAATTGAAGGAGAAATTAACCAATCGTTAGATGTACCAACTGGTGTATACCATGAAGTTGAAACAGCTTGATTGTCAAGAGAACCTGTTGCTTTAGGACGAACAACCCATCCTGAGTTTGCCATAAAACTAACACCTGCATTCGGTGTTAAGGCATCAATGTTTAATTGCGTCCAACCAGTTGGTAAAGTTGTAGCCGCATCAAAATTTTCAGACATAATTGTTTGAGAAAAAGAATTCCCTGCTAACAACAAAGCTGAAACTGTGAATAAAAGTTTTTTCATAAAAAATTAATTTTTAGTTTAAAATTCAGATTTAGATAATCTAAAATCGTGCTCTAAATTAATTTAAAATAATTAAAAAAATGTCAAAACTTAAATTTTTATTCAAAAAAAATCCAACTAATTGCATTAGTTGGAATAAAATTATATAAATCGAATATGGATTACTTGCTTTTTTTCAATTGTTCTTTGATAAACAATTCAATTGCTCCGGTCATAGAAGGAGCATTTGGCATAGGCGCGTGCAAATCTAAACGCAAGTTGTTTTTCACAACTGCATTCGCTGTAGTAGGCCCAAAAGCTGCAATTTTAGTGTCGTTTTGTTTAAAGTCTGGGAAGTTTTTGAACAATGATTCAATTCCTCCAGGACTATAAAATACCAACATATCATAGTAAACATCTTCCAAATCAGACAAATCAGAAGCAACTGTTCTATATAAAACTGCTTTTGTAAATTTGAATTTATGTTCTTCTAATGTGATTGGAATTTTATCGCGTAAGATATCAGTGCATGGCAATAAGAACAAATCATTTTTATGCTTTTTCATTACCTCAACAAGATCCTCAATGGTTTGTTTACCAAAGAAAATTTTACGTTTTCTGTATGTTACATATTTTTGAAGATAGTAAGCTACAGCTTCTGAAATACAAAAATACTTCATGGTATCAGGCACTTCAAAACGTGTTTCTTCAGCTATTCTGAAAAAATGATCGACAGCAGTTTTAGAAGTCAAAATAATTGCATTGTGATCTGGAATATTCACTTTTTGCTGACGAAACTCTTGTGCAGGAATTCCTTCAACGTGAATAAACGGACGGAAATCAATTTTTAATTTGAATTTTTCAGCCAGATCAAAATAAGGTGATTTATCTCCTTCAGGTTTTGGCTGAGACACCAGTATTGTTTTTATTGCCAACTTTTCAATAATTACTTACAAAATCCTTTATTAACGTATCCATTTAATCCAAAAAAAGTAGTAAAATACTACTAAGGGTAAAATTTCAAGCGTGCAAAAATACAAAATAATATAATACAATGAAATTCCGTTGTTTAAAATAATATAGAACCCTTTTATTGAACGTACTAAAAGTTTAATAAAAAGTACAGTTATCACCAATTTAAAAAAAATGGCGCCAAACATGGGATTTAAAGTCCAAAACAATGCAATTAAAAAAAACAATAATCCAACCAATTGATTATTCGTAATAGTAACCAATAATACACTTTTTATTTTTTTAAATTCTCCTGTCAATAACCCAACTAAAATAACCCCTGTCATTTCATATATAAAAAGTAGTAAAGGTGTAATTGCGGCTATTAAAAATGCTTCTTTTAATTCAAATGAATATAATTTATTCGCAACAAGAAAAATTAATATGAAAATACTTGTATAATAATTGATTAAAAGTGTAATTGAAGCCAGAGAACCTGTTCTCATATTCTCTCTTAAAAATTGTTCTAATGTGGCACCTTTTGAATTTGATTCTATAAGTATAGAAAAGGATTTAGCATTACTTAATTTTGCTAGCGCAATTAAAACAATTGAAACCAAGATGAATAACAATACATATAGTGTGTAATTATCAGCCCTGAATTGTAGTGAATTCGGAATTTCAGTTACAGAATGTTGAACAATTGATTTCACTAAATTGTTATAATGGTGTGTTAATATTTTTACAAAGTTAATAACCTCTTGTTAGAATTGTATGATAGTCATAAAATATATTTAATTTTACAGCCTAAAAAAAGTCAAAATGAGAACGGATTTATATACTCATCCAGATTATTTCAATATGGATGACCTTTTATCGGATGAACACAAGTTGGTAAGAGATGCTGCAAGAGCATGGGTAAAAAAAGAAGTTTCCCCAATTATCGATGAGCATTATGAAAAAGCAACATTCCCTAATCACTTATTAAGTGGTCTTGGAGAAATCGGAGCTTTTGGTCCATACATTCCTGAAGAATATGGCGGGCCAGGCTTAGATCATATTTCTTATGGTTTGATTATGCAAGAATTAGAACGTTGTGATTCAGGATTACGTTCAACGGCATCTGTTCAGTCTTCTTTGGTCATGTATCCAATTTGGAAATACGGTTCAGAAGAACAAAAACAAAAATACTTACCAAAATTAGCAACAGGCGAAATGATGGGTTGTTTTGGATTAACAGAGCCAGATCATGGTTCAAATCCAGGAGGAATGACGACCAATTTCAAAGATGCTGGTGATGGTGTAAATGTTATTTTGAATGGTGCTAAAATGTGGATTTCAAATGCGCCATTTGCTGATATCGCTGTTGTTTGGGCAAAAGACGAAACAGGAAGAATTCATGGAATTGTTGTTGAACGTGGAATGGAAGGTTTTTCTACTCCAGAAATGCATGGCAAATTATCTTTGCGCGCTTCTTCAACAGGAGAATTGATTTTTGTAGATGTTAAAGTTCCTAAATCGCATATTTTACCAGGTCGTTCAGGTTTAGGAGCGCCTTTAAGCTGTTTGGATTCTGCTCGTTTTGGAATTGCATGGGGTGCATTAGGTGCTGCAATGGATTGTTACGATCAAGCTTTACGTTACTCAAAAGAACGCACACAATTTGGTGTTCCAATTGGGGCCTTTCAATTAATTCAAAAGAAATTAGCTGAAATGATTACCGAAATCACAAAAGCTCAATTGTTAACGTTGCGATTAGGTCAATTACGTAATGAAGGAAAAGCAACTTCTGCTCAAATTTCGATGGCAAAACGTAACAATGTTGAAATCGCATTGAACATTGCGCGTGAAGCACGTCAAATTCATGGTGGAATGGGTATTACGAGTGAATATTCTATTATGCGTCACATGGCAAATTTAGAATCTGTAGTAACCTATGAAGGGACACATGATATTCATTTGTTAATCACAGGAATGGATGTTACTGGTATTCCAGCATTTACAAGGGAAATGCCAGATTTAAAATAAGAAAATTACGCAAATTTATAGGAAAGCCATCTGAAAATTCAGGTGGCTTTTTTTATCATTTATTGGGAAAAATGGAACATATAAAGTACTAAATTTGATACTTTAAATTGTATAAAATGAAAACAAATCATGAAATCGATTACTTCATCCACGGTGAAGAAATGCAATTAGTAGAAATTGAATTAGACCCAAATGAAACAGCGATCGCAGAAGCTGGATCTTTTATGTACATGGAAAATGGGATCCAAATGGAAACTATTTTTGGAGACGGAAGCGAGAAATCTACAGGAAGTGGAATCTTCGGAAAACTAGTTGGAGCAGGTAAACGTTTGTTGACGGGCGAAAGTTTATTTATGACCGCTTACACCCATACAGGGGTTGGAAAGGCCAAAGTTGCATTCGCTTCGCCTTATCCTGGTAAAATTATTCCCATTGACTTAGCAGCATACAATGGTAAAATTATCTGTCAAAAAGATGCATTTTTATGCGCTGCAAAAGGTGTTTCTGTTGGAATCGAATTTCAACGTAAATTAGGAACAGGATTGTTTGGTGGCGAAGGGTTTATCATGCAAAAATTAGAGGGAGATGGAATGGCATTTTGCCATGCAGGCGGACACATTATGAAACGCACATTGCAAGCTGGAGAAAAATTAAGAGTCGATACTGGATGTATTGTAGCCTATACACAAACCATTAATTACAACATTGAATTTATCGGTGGTATAAAAAATAAATTATTTGGTGGTGAAGGATTTTTCTATGCAACCTTAGAAGGTCCTGGAGAAGTTTGGTTACAAACATTGCCCATTTCAAGATTAGCTTCACGTATTTTATCTTATGGCTCTGTTGGCGGACGAAAAGAAGAAGGTGGAATTTTAGGAAGTTTCTTAAATGGTGAATAAAGAAAAAAATGATCGGATGTGTTTAAACTGTATTTTTTTACTATCTTAATTTAGAAAATCACTCCTATGGAAAAAAAATGGTACGTAAAAAATGAGCTTCCCCATGAGGAAATTAAACACTTACAATCTGAATTAAAAGTTGATCGAATCATTGCTTCGTTGCTTTTACAAAAATCAATTAAAAACTTTGCTGAAGCCGAAGCTTTTTTTCGTCCAAAATTAGACGGTTTACACGATTCATTTTTGATGAAAAACATGGATTTAGCGGTTGACCGCCTAATCTCTGCGCTACATAATAACGAAAAGTTATTACTTTTTGGAGATTATGATGTGGATGGTACAACAGCTGTGGCTTTATTGTATTCGGTTTTAAGTAAACACACAAAAAACTTGGATTATTACATTCCAAATCGATATACTGAAGGATATGGAATTAGTTATGCAGGAATTGATTTTGCAAAAGAACATGATTTTAGTTTAATCATCAGTTTAGATTGTGGGATTCGTTCCGTGGAACATGTACAATACGCCAAAGAATTAGGCATTGATTTCATTATCTGCGATCATCATAACCCAGGTGATATAGTACCAAATTGCATTGTGTTAGATCCAAAACAAATTGACTGCTCTTATCCGTTTAAAGAATTGTCTGGTTGCGGTGTTGGATTCAAATTATTAGAAGCTGTCTATCAAAAGAAGGCATGGGATAAGCAAGATTTGTTGGAAAATTTAGATTTGTTAGCGGTAAGTATTGGTGCTGATATTGTGGCTGTTACAGGTGAAAATCGTATTTTATGTTCTTATGGAATGGCATTAATGAATGAGCGTCCACGAGCTGCATTTCAAGAACTTTTAAAAATTGCAAAGCGGGATTTCCCAGTTTCATTAACCGATGTAGTTTTTACAATTGCGCCGCGCATCAATGCTGCTGGCAGATTACGTTCCGGTAAACATGCTGTAGACTTGATGGTTACGCAGGATAGATCAGCCATTCAATCGATCGCAGAAGCCATTAATTCTGACAATTCAGAACGAAAAATTGTTGATCAGACAATTACATCAGAAGCATTAACGATGATTGCACAAGATGTCAACTTTGAAAACAAAAAAGCAACTGTTGTATTCAAAGAAGATTGGCACAAAGGTGTTGTCGGAATCGTTGCATCTCGATTGATAGAGCAGTATTTTCGCCCTACGATTGTATTAACAGCATCCAATGGAAAAGCAACTGGTTCTGCACGAACGGTCAACGATTTTGATATTCATGCAGCCATATCTTCATGCAGCCATTTACTCGAGCAATTTGGTGGACATACCCATGCGGCTGGTTTGACACTGCCTTTAGAAAATGTAACTGCTTTTCAAGAAGAATTTGAGAAAGTGGTTCAAAACACACTTTTAAAAGAAGACGAACTACCGGTTCAACCAATTGATTTAGAAATTTCTTTGGCCGAAATTTTTGCAGATCATGAAAACAGAATGAAAATTCCAAGATTAAAAAGAATAATAGATCAATTCGAACCAACTGGACCAGGGAACATGAAACCCGTTTTCATGGCCAAAAATTGCTATGCCACGGAATCGATTGTCTTGGGAGAAAAACATTTAAAACTAAGTATCACGCAATCGGATAGCGATGTTCAAATTCCAGCAATCGGATTTAATTTAGCTTCAAAAGAAGCATTGGTTGCTAAAGGATTGGCATTTGATATTGCATTTACATTAGAATCTAATACTTGGAAAAACAAAACAACCCTTCAATTGAATATAAAAGATATAAAGTAAAATTACCAAGTATTACCTATTTGTTAATAAATTAACATCTTTAATTTTTTTGAAATTGCTTGAAAATAGTGGGTATTTTAAGTTTTTAGTAAAAAAATGTTGAAAAAAATGATTGAATTTTTAATTGGTATTAAAAAATAAAGTATTTTTAAG
>JAGNZC010000062.1 GCA_017984635.1 Crocinitomicaceae bacterium | reverse complement strand
GCGCAAATTAAGAGAAATTAAATGATGATTCACCCAAGCCCTTACCCTACTTTCAAGATAACTATATTGATATTCAGCGAATTAATTATATTTAGGGTGAATAAAATCAGAGCCAAGTTTGGGCAATTTCCTCCCATTTTCAAAAAAAGGAGCTTCCCAAAATGGGAAAATGGCGAATTTTTAATTTTCAAAACCATCTGATTGAACTTTTTGACACCTCCAAATAAAACAGTAGTCTGAATGTCACAATTATATTGGAAATGAATATATTAGATCAAAATTCAGTTGTAAAGGATTACTTGACAACTGCTTCAGATGAAAATTCATGGAAAGAACAAGAAAAATCAGTTATTAAGGATTACTTAACAACTGAAAAGATTGATCGCATTACAATATAAATTTTACGCATTTGACATGATAATGGTAATTGGCATTGGGAAACAAATCGACACCAAAAGCAAATGTCCAACCTATCAAAAGCATATAATTAACCGCTAATAAATTCCATTCACCAAAATAAGTTGAAATCATCAAAAACAAAGCGAACTAAGCAATGAACATTTAATTACCTTTGAAAAACCAACCCTAATATTTTTATTCCTTATTTACTCTTCCATGTATAAAATTTTACTTCAACTCATTTGCTTTTTATCTCTTTTATTAGGTGCAAATACAATTTCGAAAGCTCAGCTTGTTCATATTCCGGATTCGGCATTTCGGAATATCCTCAACATTTATTTCTCAAGTTGCATGGTCGGCGATTCTATTGACTCGAGTTGTCCGGCAGTTTTGGCTGCGAAATATATAGATGTTAGTAGTCGCGGAATATCTAATTTAAGTGGAATTGAAGTTTTTGTGAATGACACTTTGTTAAATTGTAGCAATAATCAACTTACTTCATTGCCAAATTTGCCGTTGCCCTTAACTTATCTTTATTGCTTAGAGAATCAACTCACGTCTTTGCCAAATTTACCACAGTCATTAATATATATTAATTGTAATGATAATGTGCTCACCTCATTGCCAATACTGCCCACAACCTTAACTATACTTATTTGCAGTAATAATCAAATTTCTTCTCTACCAACATTTCCACAGTCGTTGATTAACGTTAATTGTTCCTTCAATCTTCTCAATGCTTTGCCTACACTTCTGCCGTCTTTAACAACATTTGATTGTAGTGGTAACCAAATAACCTCTCTTCCAACTTTACCTTCATCTTTAGTAACATTTGGGTGTTCGGCTAACCAATTAACCTCCTTACCTACATTACCATCTACTTTACACACTCTCTCTTGTGCTGGTAACCAACTCGACTCACTTCCAACTTTACCCTCATCATTGGCGAGACTTTATTGTCAATCCAACCAGCTAAACTCATTACCAAATTTGCCTTCGAATTTATTTGCCCTTGAATGTACAGGAAACCAACTAACAACATTGCCACCTTTACCAAATGGTTTAATTTATTTATTATGTAATAACAACCAAATAACAACATTACCTGCTTTGCCATCGACTTTAAATAATTTAATTTGTAATAACAATCAACTTACATCCTTACCTGTCTTACCTGACTCAATATTTACAGATCTAAATTGTAATGACAACCAACTTTCATCTTTGCCCTTAATACCGGCCTCATTAAAGTACATAAGGTGCGAAAGGAATCAGCTTACCTCGTTACCTGCGCTACATTCATCAATAATTTACCTATACTTAAAAAATAATCTACTTACCTTATTACCAACTTTGCCAACATCTTTAAAAACGCTAAATTGTGATAGCAACCAACTCACTTCATTGCCTGCTTTACCACCGCAATTAGAAAGTCTTGGTTGCAGAAATAATCAGTTAACTTCTCTACCATTAATACCTTCATCATTAGAATCTTTAAATTGTTCCAATAACCCTTTAATTTGTTTACCAGATCTAAACCAATTAATAGGCTTGAATTTTACCAGTACACAAATTAACTGCCTTCCTGGATATGGAATGTTGCAATCTAGTTTCCCTTCTTTCATTGGATTTCCATTATGCGACGTCTTTAACACCAACGGCTGTGACGTATTTTGGAATATTGAGGGAAAAACTTTTTTTGATGCTGATACAAATTGCATCGCAGGAACAAACGAATCATTATTTAAAAACCAAAAATTGAACTTATATAAAAATGGAGTGCTAGACCAACAAACTTTTTCCAATGTAAATGGCAATTATGATTTTGACACCTTTTCTTTTGATTTTTATAAAATTGAATTCGATACCACAGGATTACCTTTTGAAGCATATTGTCCATCATCAGGATTCTATTTAGATACCATTTCAGTTTCAGACTCCATGAAATACGATCGAGATTTTGGATTGAAATGCAAGGATATTGACTTAGCAACAACAAGCATTTTTACTAATAATTTACGACCAGCAAGTATTCGAGAAATTAAAATTCAAGCAGGTGATTACTCAAATAATTTTGGGGATCATTGTGCCACTGGAATCAGCGGAACAGTGAGTATCACCATTACTGGAGCATGTAATTATTTTTCACCAGCTATGGGTGCATTAACGCCCAATACAGTTATTGGAAATGTTTTGACTTACAATATAGCTGACTTTGGAGTCTTGAGTTATGACAGCAGTTTTAGTTTTAATATTTTGGTAGATACAACTGCTGCATTAGGAAGTCAAATTTGTATACAAGTTTCTATTTCTACTACGACACCAGAATTAAATTATAACAATAATTTATTATCACAATGTTTTACGGTGGTAGGTAGTTTTGATCCTAATGATAAAACAGCATTTCCTAATTCTACTTTAGATATTAGTGGGGACCGATGGTTAACGTATTTAATCCGATTTCAAAATACAGGTACAGCTTCTGCTGAACATATTTTTATTACCGATACTTTGAGTACATCTTTAGATTGGTCTACATTCAATTTACTTTCGTATAGCCACCAACCCCTCACGCAAGTTTATAATGATGGATTGGTAAAATTTAGTTTTCCACATATCAATTTACCAGATAGCAATACCAATGAACCTGCAAGTCACGGATATGTTCAATATAAAATTCGGGCAAAGGATAGTTTAGCTATAGGAAGTACGATTGAAAACACAGCCAATATTTTCTTCGATTTTAATGCTCCAGTGATTACTAATACTACAAGTAATGCAGTAATAAATTGTGCAATTCCACCAACCATTATTACAGCGAGTATTTGTAATGGGGAAGCATATTCACTCAACGGTGCATTGTATTATAATGATGGCACCTATCAGCAAAAATTAATTACAAGTGTTGGATGCGATTCCATCATTGAATTACAACTAATCGTTTCAAGTATTACAAATACGATTTCGCAATCGTCGGCAATTTTACAAACTACTGCGAGTGGTTCGGGGTATCAGTGGATCGATTGTGCTACGAATATTGATATTTCAGGTGCAACGAATTCAACGTTCCAACCAACGCAATCGGGCGACTATGCTGTTGCTGTCGTCTACGGTACTTGCATCGACACTTCGTCCTGCTTTGCTTTCTCTATGGTTGGACTTCCTTCTTCCATTGGGGCAGATGTAATTTTCCAAACCCGTTATAATTCCAATGCAGATCACATCCATCTCCACGCTGAAAAACTGAAAGGCAACAAAGGCGCATTGCGATTGATGGATATAAGCGGAAGAATTATTTTCCAAAAACAAATTGAAAATATTGCTGCAGGAAATCTCGACATAGAAATCCCTGCAAAAGGAATGAACGCTGGAATTTACTTGTTGAATTTGATTACTGAAAGAGATAATGTTTCGGGGAAGGTGGTGAAGTATTAATTTAGAAATATAAGATGATGAAAAATATTTTATTTAAACTTATTTGTGTTATCGCACTTGTTTTAGGATTTAAAACATCTAGTTCGGCTCAGCTTGTTTATATTCCAGATGCAAAATTTAAATATTACTTAAATCAACTTTTTTCAAGTTGTATGGTGGGAGATTCTATTGATCCGTCATGTCCAGCGGTATTGAATGCGCAGTATCTTGATCTCAACAACCGACAAATTTCAAATCTGAGTGGAATTGAGGTTTTCGTAAATGACACATTATTGATTTGTAATAACAATCAACTCACAACATTACCACAACTACCTCCTTTAATAAAACAATTAATCTGTCACAATAATAATTTAACATCACTACCTCCTTTACCCCCATCATTATCTATCCTGAAATGTGACAATAATAATCTTGCTTCATTACCAATTCTACCATCTACCTTAACTCTTCTTAATTGCAAATCGAATAATCTAACATCATTACCATCGTTACCATCGAATTTAATTAATCTTTATTGTGATTATAACCAACTCAATTCGTTGCCTTTGTTACCTTCAACTTTAACACAAATAGAATGTCAATACAACCAAATTTCATCAATACCGCCATTGCCTTCTTCTTTAACCCAATTCAAATGTTTCTACAACCAGCTTACATCTTTACCCTCTTTTCCTTCGACATTGACCTACCTTGATTGCAAGCAAAATCAGATTATTTCAATTCCACCGTTGCCAAATTCATTGACATATCTAGATTGCAGCAGGAACCAGATGAATTCCATACCCGTATTATCTTCATCATTAACTATTCTTAACTGTTACTACAACCAAATTAATTCATTGCCAACCTTACCTAATACATTAACTGATCTAAACTGCTTAGGCAACCAACTCACATCCTTACCTACACTTCCTTCTACATTACTTGATCTTGAATGCGGAGGCAATTTACTTACTTCCTTGCCAATATTACCTCCTACTTTAAATGATCTCGGATGCGGAGGCAACCAATTATCTTCATTGCCAAATTTGCCGGCTACTTTAATTTATTTGTATTGCAGCGAGAATCAACTCACGTCCTTACCTACATTACCTTCTACATTAAAATTTTTATTTTGTACATACAACCAACTGACTTCTTTACCAACACTTACTTCTTCTTTAAAAGTTCTTTATTGCTGGCAGAACCAACTCATTTCTTTGCCTATTTTGCCTGATTCGCTAATAGAAATAATGTGCAGCTATAACCAATTAGCATCATTACCTTCATTTCCTTATTCATTGACTAAACTGCATTGTTCTTACAACCCATTAACTTGTTTGCCCGACTTAAAAAATATTTCAAATTTGAATTTCCAAAACACCTTGATAAACTGTTTGCCAAATTATGGAAACATAACTATTCCACCAGGCGCAAATTTTTATCCCTTATGTGACGTTTTTAACAGCAACGCCTGTGAAACATTTTGGAATATTGAAGGCAAAATATTTTTAGATACTGATTCTAATTGCAATATTGGTACGAATGAGTCTCTAATCAAAAACCAAAAAATAAACTTGTACAAAAATGGTATTTTAGAGCAGCAAACATATTCTAATTTCAAAGGCACCTTCGACTTTGATACTTATTCTTTCAATTTATACAAAATAGAATTTGACACCATTAATTCACCTTTTACAATAAAATGCCCGACTTCAACATTTCATCTTAAAAATATTTCTGTTTCAGACTCACTACACTATGATTGCAACTTTGGTCTTGATTGCAAAGGGATAGATTTAGCTACAACAAGTATTTATGCAAATGAATTAAGGCCTGGAAATATTTCTGGAATTAAAATAAAGGCTGGAGATTTCAACGATATTTTTGGTGCGCATTGTGCCGCAGGAATAAGTGGCACAGTGAATATTACCATTACGGGTGCTTGTAACTATTTTTCACCTGCCACGGGTGCATTAACTCCAAATTCAATAATTGGGAATGTTCTCACTTATAATATAGCTGACTTTGGAGTTCTGGGTTACGACAGCAGTTTTAATTTTAATATCTTGGTAGATGTGTCCGCAGCATTAGGAAGTCAAATTTGTGTTCAAGTTTCAATTTCAAGCAAGGAAAAAGAATTAAATTATTCTAATAATTTTTTATCGCAATGCTTTACAGTGGTTGGAAGTTTTGATCCTAATGACAAAACAGCATTTCCTAATTCTACTTTAGATATTAGTGGGGACCGATGGTTAACGTATTTAATCCGATTTCAAAATACAGGAACAGCATCTGCTGAACATATTTTTATTACCGACACTTTGAGTGCTTCTTTAGATTGGTCAACATTTAATTTGCTTTCGTACAGCCACCAACCTCTCACACAAGTTTATAATGATGGATTAGTAAAATTTAGTTTTCCGCATATCAATTTACCCGACAGCAACACGAACGAACCCGCAAGTCATGGATATGTTCAATATAAAATTCGAGCGAAGGATAGCTTGGCAATAGGAAGTTCGATTGAAAACACAGCTAATATTTTCTTCGATTTCAATGCACCGGTGATTACTAATACTACTAGTAATGCTGTTTTTAATTGTTCAATTCCGACGACCATCATTACAGCGAGTATTTGCAATGGGGACTACTATTCACTCAATGGTGTCAATTATTTTTTAGATGGAGTGTATCAACAAAAATTAATTACAAGTGTTGGTTGCGATTCCATCATTGAATTGCAACTAACCGTTTCTAGTATTACAAATACCATTTCGCAATCGTCGGCAATTTTACAAACTACTGCGAGTGGTTCGGGGTATCAATGGATCGATTGTGCAACGAATACAGCCATTACAAGCGCAACGAATTCAACGTATCAGCCAACTCAATCGGGCGACTATGCTGTTGCTGTCGTCTACGGTACTTGCATCGACACTTCGTCCTGTTTCTCATTTTCCATGGTTGGACTTCCTTCTTCTATTGCTGCGGATGATATTTTCCAAACTCGTTATCATTCCAATTCAGACAACATCCAACTTCACGCTGAAAAACTGAAAGGCAATAA
>JAGNZC010000007.1 GCA_017984635.1 Crocinitomicaceae bacterium | reverse complement strand
TCTTACTTTCAATTACATTGTTTGGGTAGTCAAATCGTTCTTTGTGCAAATGGACAAGTATTCTGTGATGCAAATGGAAACGGAGTATTTAATTCAGGTGAAATACCATTAGCGAATGCGCCGATAACACTCACAAATAATGGAGTTACTCAAGTAGTCTATACATCTGGGAATGGCTATTATGGTTTTGATTATTATGGAACAATTGGTTCGCCTACTACAATTACTATTTCACCCTCTTGGTTAGCAGCTCATGGTTATACAAGTATGAATGACACATTGAATGTTCTTGCAGTAATGTGTAATTCTGGTGCCAGTACAATTGCTAATTTTCCTGTTAACTGTGGAAGTGCAGTGGTAAACCCAACATTGTGTTTAAGTGCAAAGGTATTTTGCGATGCCAATGGAAATGGAGTTTATAATGTTGGAGAATCACTTTTAGTGAATGCTCCAGTTACTATTTGGTTACAGAATCAACAAAATCCTATGTTGTCAAATATTACGCTATTGAGTGATTCAGCAGGCTTCGTATATTATTGTGGACAGCAATTTACCTCTACAATTGTAACTGCTTCTATAAGTACCGCTTGGTTGCAATCGAATGGATATACCATGCAAAATCCATTAGTAACATTGGTATTAGGAACGCCTTCTTCAACGTCTATTCCTACTGGATCTTTTGCAGTGAATTGTGGCGGAACAACTACACCTGCTTGTGTTGATTTATGGACAACAGTTACACCCTGGATTGGATATCACCAAGGCGTTACCAATTACATCAAATTGAACTGGGGGAATTATGGACCTGGAATAGCAGGAGCATATCAAGTTACATTAACATATCCAGTTGGGGTAACCGTGAATACAAGTACAATTGGAAATTCGAACTATACAATTAATGGAAATACGATCACTTGGACGTTGAATAATTCCGCTTCTTTCTTTACCTTGAATGATGTGATAACATTTAACGTTCCTTCAGGTTTAGCAAGTGGGATACAACACAATTTCACGTCAACGATTGTTCCATTAGGAATCATTTCAACTGATTGTAACACAACAAATAATGCAGGTAATTTATTACAAATTGTAGGAAATAGTTATGATCCGAATATGAAGGTAGTTGACAGAGGAATTCAATACAACAATGTTTCATTTGATTCTGAATCTATCGAATACTCAACAGATGATTTGTTAACGTACACCATTTGTTTCCAAAATACGGGAACAGCACCAGCACAGAATATTTACATCTTAGATACAATAAGTTCCTTATTAGATCTATCAACCTTACGCATTATTGAAGCAACACATGCTATGCAAGTTGTTCATTTAGGAAATGGAATTTATCGTTTTGAATTTCCTCAAATTTGGTTAGCAGATAGCACAACGAATGAACCAATGAGTCATGGTCATTTTGTCTATTCAATCAAAGAAAAACCTGGAAATGCTTTAGGATCACAAGTAAAAAACACGGCTTACATTTATTTTGATTGGAATGAGCCAATTATCACCAACACTACTTTGTTGACCAATACTGATTTACAAGGTGTGGATGAAACGTCAATGGAGCAAACGATTATTTATCCAAATCCAACTTCGGATCAATTAACAATTTCTTCTCTTGAAACGATTTCAACCTACAAAATCATTGATAATTTAGGAAGAATTATTGACCAAGCAGATTTTACAACTCCATCAATCAAAGTAGAGCAATTAGCAAAAGGAAACTACACGTTATTGCTTACAACACCTAAAGGAGTTATTGCACAACGTTTTATTAGAAATTAACCTCAACAATCATAACCAACCGTTTATTCGATTTGTAATAAACAAAAAAAGCCGAGTACTAACTCGGCTTTTTTGTTGTATTTGATAAGATTACAATTCAAATTTTGATGAGATAATTACAATATAATAAAGCGTTTTGCATACCGTTTATCGTTAATTGCAAGTTCAATTGTATAAAAACCACTTTCCAATTGAGCAACATTGATTAATAAAGCAGCTGTATTTTGAAGAAACACTTCCTGCCCCAATGCATTATAAATTTTCACACTTTCCAGTACTTCTCCATCAGGAATTATTAAAGTAATAGCATCATTTACTGGGTTGGGCGAAAGTTGGAAGAATGAATCTGATTGTTCATCAATTCCTACAAAATACAAATGGCAGTTTTCAATAAAATTATTTGAAGAATTAGAAATATTGGTGTATTGTAAAACACTTTCTTTTTCTTTACAAAGAAAAATCGGTTGTAATCCTGGAGATGAAATACAATTTAGCGGTAATCCGCTTGTAGTACCCACTCCTTCAATAAACTCGTAATTATTATTTATTTGATATGATGAAGTAAATCGTATGTGTTTCCTATTTTGGTTATCAAAATAAATAGAGTCAACAATTCCATATGGAGAAATAAAGTTAATAATTGGTATGGTTTCCCCTATTTGCATACTCAAATCCATGAAAAGAGAATATTGTCCATTGATGGTGCCAGAATAATAAAACTTCCCATTAACTAAATCTTCCTTGATAAAATTTTGAATATTACAAGAACCATTTACTGAATGATCCTTAATTCGATAGATAGTTTCACCATTTATGTTTAAAACAGAATCTTGTGTAACAAGGTAATTGTCAAACCCAAAAAAGCCATTTGCCTTAACCATTTTCCATGTTGCTGTTGAATCTCCAAACAAACTTTGATATTGACCAAAAGCATTTATTTGAAAAAAAACAATGCTTAATGTAATAATTAAAATTAGTTTCATAATAGTAAGTTTATATGTTAGAAAACGAACTTACAACTAATTTTTAGTTAAAACAAATTTATCATCAATTAACTATTAGATAATCAACATTTAAAGTCAAATAAAAGATACAATATTTGATTAAAAAAAAAGAGGTTGTCTCTTTTGAAACAACCTCTTTATAAATAGTATTATTTTTTACAATTCAAATTTGATTCCTTGTGCTAAAGGTAAACTATCCGAATAATTGATTGTATTGGTTTGTCTTCTCATGTAAACTTTCCATGCATCAGAACCTGATTCACGTCCGCCACCTGTTTCTTTTTCACCACCAAAAGCACCACCAATTTCAGCACCTGATGTACCAATGTTTACATTTGCAATTCCACAATCAGAACCGCTTGCTGCTAAAAATGCTTCTGCTTCTTTTAAATTGTTTGTCATAATTGCAGAAGACAATCCTTGTGGTACACCATTTTGTAATGCAATAGCATTTTCAACACCACCAGCATATTTCATAATGTATAAAATTGGTGCAAACGTTTCGTGTTGTACAATTTGAAAATGATTTTCAGCTTCAACAATAGCAGGTTGAACATAACAACCTGATTCGTATCCTGCTCCAGTTAAAACACCGCCTTCAACAATGATCTTTCCGCCTTCTTGAACAGCTTTTACCAATGCTTCTTCATACATACGAACAGCATCTTTATCAATCAAAGGTCCAACATGGTTGTTTTGATCTAAAGGATTTCCAATTTTAATTTGTTGGTATGCTTTTGCTAAGGCTTCTTTTACTTTATCGTAAATTTCTTCGTGAATGATTAAACGACGTGTAGATGTACAACGTTGACCAGCTGTACCAACCGCTCCAAATACCGCACCAGGTACAACCATTTTTAAATCGGCTGTAGGTGTAATAATAATTGCATTGTTTCCACCTAATTCAAGTAACGAACGACCCAATCTTCTTCCAACTGCTTCACCAACAGAAATACCCATTCGTGTAGAACCAGTTGCAGAAATTAACGGAACGCGTTTATCATTTGCCATTAATTTACCAATTTCTCCATCACCAATGATTAAACCAGAAACTCCTTCTGGTACATCATTCGCTGCGAAAACTTCTTTTGTAATTTGTTGACAAGCAATTGCTGTCAAAGGTGTTTTTTCAGATGGTTTCCAAATACAAACATCTCCACAAACCCAAGCAAGTGCTGTATTCCAATTCCAAACGGCAACAGGGAAGTTGAATGCTGAAATAATACCAACAATTCCTAATGGATGATATTGTTCGTACATTCTATGTCCTGGACGCTCTGAATGCATTGTTAAACCATATAATTGACGTGATAAACCAACTGCAAAATCGCAGATATCAATCATTTCTTGTACTTCACCTAAACCTTCTTGCAAAGATTTACCCATTTCATAAGAAACTAATTGTCCTAATGGTTCTTTGTAAAAACGAATGCGCTCAGCTAATTGACGAACAATTTCACCACGTTTTGGCGCTGGCATTGTTCTCCAAGGGATAAATGCTTCTTGTGCTTTTTTCACGACTGTTTCATAGTCGTTTGCAGTTGCAGATTTCACCGAAGCGATTAATTTACCGTCTACTGGAGAAAACGATTCAATCATTGAACCTGAAGTTGGAATCCAATGTGCACCCGTTGAAGCACCGTTATTTACGGCTTCAATTCCAAACTGTTTTAGAATTTCTTCAATGCCTATTGTTGAATGATTAGCTGACATATTGCTTTGTTTAAATTTTAATTAAAGCACAAAAATAAGTTAAATAATTCATCTTTTTGTAGCATGGATTACAGAACATTTTTCACAGCAATAAAATCTGTATTTTTACCATAGATTTAGTACTAAAAAATTCATAGAATGAAAAAAATACTTTTTATTAGTTTAGTTTTAATGTGTATTAGTTGTGGGATTTTCACGAAAACATCAACTAAAAAAAATACAATTGCTATAGAAATTAAAGGTGTTGCATTTATCCCTTATTGTGGAGGAATGGAACCAACAAAAGAACAAGAAAAAGGAACCTACGAAGCGTTGACCAATGAAGAATATGCCTTGTTTACGGTGAATGATTGTCAAATGCGCGTAAAGAAGAAAAACGTTTTTACCTTGAATGAAGAAGGAACAGCCAAATTTTCAATAGAACCGGGCACCTATGCTTTCATCTCAACGGATAAATTATTGCCACTTTCTGAACTTAAAAAGAAATACCATATCAACGATCAACTGCATTACACCAATGGTTCAGATGCTTGTTTTGAATTATGGAAAAGTAAAAATGATTTAATTCTTCACATTACAAAAGATACCGTGATTACCTATGTTCAAAAACGAAAATGTTGGACGGGTAATAATCCTTGTTTAGAGTATACAGGTCCAGCTGCCCCTTAATCTTCCCAAAAAACACTTAGTTTTCCAGTTGTTTTTCCAGCTTGTAGAAGGGTGTGCGCTTGTGCAATTTCTTTCACTGAAAAACGTCCGCCAACGTGGGTGTTTAATTCATTTTTTCGGTATAAATCAATCACAGCAGCAAGGCATTCCGTTAAGCTATCCGGACGATTATCAGCTATTTTTAACATATTCACTCCTAACATTGATTTAGAGCGCATCATTAAGCCAATGGGTAAGATGAACCCCATTTTACGAATAAAATTGAGGGTGGAAAAAATTCCAAATCGGGTTCCAATTATTTCGGCTCCACCAAATAGAAATAGCTTTCCACCAGAACCAAGTAATGCAACGTCTTTTTTGAACGTTGAGCCTGCAACTGCATTATACGATGCAGACAAGCGAACTGTTTTTAATAAACTTTTTAATGTTTCTTCGTAAGCAGTTTTTTTGTAGTTAACGACAAAATCTGCCCCCAAACTTTTGACCAATTCAATTTTAGAATCATCGCCGATTTTTGCATAAACAATTGCCCCTTTTCGTTTAGCCAATTGAATTAAAAAAGAACCTACGCCACCAGCAGCAGCATGAATCAAAACGTGATCACCTTTGTGAATTGGTGCTAAATAATCGGTCATGTAATAAGCTGTAACTGCTTGTGTACACAAGGCCAAAAGATGAGCGGCGTCTTCTTGCTCTTCGATTACAACAATTGCTGTTTCTAATGTATTAACATGTTTTGCATAGCCACCAAAACGACAAAATGCCAATACACGTTTATGAAGGAAGGATTGATCAACTGATTTTCCAACGGCACAAATTTTTCCAACAACTTCATACCCAACAACACACGGCATTGGTGGTGCTTCTTTGTACATACCATTTCTAGCTAAAACATCTGCGTAGTTTAAACCAAATGCTTCCACTTCAATTCGAACTTCGTTGTCATTTAGTTCTTGAAGCGTAATTGTTCGCTCTTGAAATGCTTCTGAAGCATTGCCATGTTTAACTAGAACAATTGCTTTTGTTTGCATAGTTATTTTTCTAAAATGACTTTTAAATTGTTTAAGCTTTCCTTTAAATCCTTCGCAAGAATATTTTCAATATTAAACAGAAGCATAATATTCATTGGATATACCATTTTACTTGACATTCCCCAAATTACTCTCGTTTCAGTTTCAGTCAATGCTTGAATGGTAAATGGTGTTTTAGCTACACCTTTGAACGGACGTAAAAAACGTACTTCCACATCAATAAATTTTGAGGGTTCAAGTCCCATAATTTCTTGTTCACCAGCACCAGCTTGTTTATTTTGACTATCCCAAGCATAAATAAAACCAATTGTACCATCTTCTCCTGTCAACGTTTTTTTCATGGCAGGATCTGTCATAACCCATTTGCTAAATTTTTCTTGATTAATCAGGTGTTTTAAATAATCAAACACTTCGTTTGCAGGAAGTTGAATTGTAATTTCTTCTTGAACACCGTAGTTTTTTCTGGTGAATAATGCGATGATTAAAAGGATACCGATTAATCCAACAATACCTAATAGTATATAAATGATAATTTGCATAATGATAGATTTTAAATTATTCTTTTCCGGCTACAAGGATAACAATTTCTCCTTTAGGAGGATTTTTTTCGTAGTAATTTTTAACTTCTGTTGCAGTGCCACGTTTGTATTCTTCGTACAATTTAGAAATTTCTCGAACGACACATACTGCTCGTTCTGCGCCAAAAAACTCTTCAATTTGACCTAAACATTTCACCAAGCGATGCGGAGATTCATATAATACAATTGTACGATCTTCTTCTGCTAATTTCAATAAACGTGTTTGTCTTCCTTTTTTATGGGGTAAAAATCCTTCAAAGACAAATTTATCACATGGAAAACCACTTGCAACCAACGCAGGAACGAAGGCTGTTGGCCCAGGCAAACATTCTATTGTAATGCCTTGGTTGACACATTCACGCGCTAATAAAAACCCTGGATCTGAAATACCTGGTGTTCCAGCATCTGAAACTAAAACAGTTAATGTATTTGATTTGATCCGATCAATAGATGCTTGTAAAAATTTATGCTCATTGTGTGCATGAAATGGAAGAATCGGCTTGTTAATCGCTAAATGATTCAGTAATTTTTTTGTTACACGTGTATCCTCTGCAAAAATCACATCGCATTCGGTTAAGATTCGAATGGCGCGTAAAGTAATATCTTCTAAATTTCCGATTGGTGTTGGAACAATACAAAGTTTTGCCATAGTAATTAATTTAAAAGCAGTTGAATGTCTTTGATCAGTTGATTTACTTCTTTTGTTGAAGTTCCATCATAGTATCCTCGAATGCGTCCCGATTGATCCACTAAAACAAAATTATTAGTGTGAATGAAATCACTTCCTTCGTCGCCTTGATTTTCAACTTCTGCTGGTTTTAACACAAAAAATGATGTACGCGCTAATTGGTATAATTTCTCTTGTTTTCCTGTTAAAAAATGCCATTGTTGATCGTTTGCTTCATGATCTATTGCGTAACGTTTCAATTGTTCAACGGTATCTGTTTCAGGATTTACAGTAAAACTTAGCAAGGCAACTTTTTTTGAATTTTTATACGCCTGTTGAATACGTTGCATTTGTGCATTCATTTTAGGACAAATAGTACCACAAGTTGTAAAAAAATATTCAACAACATATACTTTTCCTTTGACTTGTTCCTGGGTAAAAACTTTCCCATTTTGATCGAGAAAGGAAAAATCCCCAATGGTATGGCCGTAACCGATTCGAGCCAATTCTGGATCCACCATTTCTTCGTTTACATCTATCGGATTGTAAACAGGAAGTATTTTTTCAGTCGATGGCTTACTGATGAAGTAGGCAGTAAATACTCCAACGACAAACAAAATCATTAAAAATAACACCCTTTTTTTCATGGTTTATTTTTTAGTAAAAACTCTTTTTTTGAATGGTCTTTTTTTAGCTGGCTGCTTTTGCACACTAAATTCAGGTCCTTTTCCAAGTTCTTCAGGCAATTCAATTTGCGGAATTTCAGCCTCTATCAATCGTTGGATTTGTGCCAATTTACGCATGTCTTTTTCATTCACCAAAGTGATTGCTTCACCTTTTGTATTTGCACGAGCTGTTCTACCAACACGGTGAACATAATCTTCTGCGTCAAAAGGGGTGTCGTAATTAATCACTAGATTGATCTCTTTGATGTCAATTCCGCGACTCATAACATCTGTTGCAACGATGATTCGAATGCGTTTTGAACGAAATCCTCTTAAGATCTCTTCCCGTTGTTCTTGGTCCAAATTAGAAGATACGCCTTGTGATTTGATACCATTTTTGCGCAAAGCATGAACAATTTCACTGACTTTACTTTTAGAAGAAGTGAAAATTATTATGCTTGTATAATCCGTTCTTTCTTTTAAAATAGAAGTAATTAACGGAATTTTTTGAGTGTCAAACGTTAAGTACACTTTCTGTGCAACTCCAGCAGCAGGTTTCGAAATAGACAAGGTAATTTCTTCCGGCTCTTTTAAAATTCGTTTTGCCAATTCTCGAATTTTAGTGGGCATTGTAGCGCTAAACAATAAGGTTTGACGTTCTTTTGGCAAATTCGAAATAATAGACAATAAATCATCCGAAAACCCCATGTCTAACATCTTATCAGCCTCATCTAAAACTAAGTGTTGCACTTTTGAAAAGTCGACATAACCTTGTGCTATATGCGATAACAATTTACCAGGCGTAGCAACAATTATATCAGTTCCGTCTTTCAACGCTTCTTTTTGTTCGTCCCAACTTTTTCCATCTCCACCACCATAAATAGCTTTTGATCCAACAGATACAAAATAAGACAAACCTTGAATTTCTTGGTCAATTTGAATGGCTAATTCACGTGTTGGAACAATGATTAACGTATTTATTGAGCAGTCTTCTTTTCCAGTTAATTTATTTAAAATAGGAAGAATAAAGGCGGCTGTTTTTCCTGTTCCTGTTTGGGCACATGCTATTAAATCCTTGTTCTCAAGTATTTTTGGAATGGCAAACTGTTGAATGGGTGTTGCAGTAACAAATCCCATGTGAGAAATCGCTTCTAGCAGTTGCTCATTCAAATTTAATTCGGTGAATTTCATACCTTACAAATTTACGCAAAAAACACTTGCAAAAGTTTTGTGAAGATGGAAAGGTTTTTCTCCGATTTTTTTGAGAACTTTAACCCATTAAAAGATTTTTTTCGATTAAATTAAATGACACAATTAGCAATCATAGAATGGAGTGCACTTTTTTTAGGTGTTGTTTATGTATTAATCGCGGCATTTGGAAAATTTAGTGCGTGGATTTTTGGAGGACTAAGCGCGGGATTATATGTCTATATCTGTTACCAAAGTCAATTATACATTGAAGCAAGCTTGCAATTGTTTTATGTTGTATTAGCAATCATTGGTTATTTAAATTGGCAGAAAAAAACAGGCGATAAACTATTTAACATCGAACGTTTAAAATGGAAAAAGCACATTAAAATTATTCCTATTATTTTCTTTTTGGGTTTAATTTTAGGTTACTTTGTTTCTGAAAACACCAAACAATTCAATCCTTATTTAGATGCACAATTAGGTGTTTTTAGTATTTATGCAACGTATTTAACCACTCAAAAAATTATTGAGAATTGGTTGTTTTGGATGGTGATTGATCTTGTTTTGATTTATTTATACGTAGCAAGGGGTTTATACCCAACAGCATTTTTATATGGGATTTACACGCTTGTTGCTTTGTTTGGTTTTATTCATTGGAAGAAAAAAGAAGTTCAACAGATATGAAAAGAATCATTTTTACAGGTCCAGAATCTACCGGGAAATCGACAATTGCGCAACGCATTGCAAACTATTTTTCAGCCAACTATCAAGCGGAATATGCCCGTGAATTTTTAAATCAAACAGCTGGGAACTATACGTATGAAGATTTAGATCGTATTGCCCTTGAACAAGAAAAGCGTTGGAATTCTTTTGAAACTGGAAATCTTCAAATTTGCGATACAGATTATTTGGTGCTAAAAATTTGGTCTTCTTATAAATTTGGAAAAGTTAGCCCATTGCTTGAACAAGGATTTCAACTTCAAACGTGCGAGCATTATTTTTTATGCTTCCCAGATATTCCTTGGGAACCAGATCCTTTGCGTGAAAATGAACATGAGCGACATGAATTGTTTCTGATGTATCAAGCGGAATTGGAAGCAACTAACGTTTCGTATAGTATCCTAAAAGGAAATGAAGAAGAGCGTTTCCACGCCTGTAAGACTTGGATCGAACAACTGATTTAATCGAGTTGATCGATATTCAATTTTCTTAATTTCGGACTTAATTTTGCGGTAATTGCAACAACTAGTAGGGTCAAAATACCGCCCATAATTATAGAAGGTTTAAGTCCAAAGGCACGTGCAGAAGCACCAGATTCAAAGGCGCCAATTTCATTCGAAGAACCAATAAAAATACCATTTACAGCCGAAACGCGGCCACGCATTTCATCAGGAGTAGATAATTGTAAAATCGTATGTCGAATTACTACGCTCACATTATCAAATGCTCCGGTTAAAAACAGAAAAAATAACGCCCAAAAGAAAGAGGTTGACAGTCCAAATAAAACAGTTGATAAGCCAAAAGCAGCAACAGAGATGAATAAATTTCTGCCTGCATTTTTTGTTGGAGGCTTGTAAGCAATAACAAAAGCCATACAAACAGCTCCCACTGCAGGAGCGGCTCTAAGAAATCCTAATTCAACTGCTCCAGCATGTAAGACTTTGTCAGCAAATGCTGGTAAAAGGGCAACGGCGCCACCAAATAAAACGGCAAATAAATCCAATGAAAGCGCGCCTAATATAAGTTGGTTTTTAAACACAAATTTTATTCCTGCTTGAATACTTTCAAAAATAGATTCTTTTTTTTCTTTTTTGGGCTGTGGATGATTGGAAATAAATACAAATGAGACAATCGCCAACACAATAAAGAGTAAATCAATGGTATAAGCGGTAGTGTAGTTGATTGCGATGATAAATCCTGCTATTGAAGGTCCAACAATGGATGCAATGTGCCAAATTGTACTATTCCATGTAGAAGCATTCGCATAGAGTTTTCTGGGAACTAGCTGAGTAATAAACGAAGGATACGCAGCAGATAAAAACCCTCGAATGATACCTGTACACGCGATGGCAATAAATATTGGTAAAGTACCAAAGCGTTGAACGATGATTGTTTGCTCAATAGAGCAATACAGTAAAAAACAAGTTATAATTAAAAAACAACTTGTAGCTATCAGTATTATTTTTTTGCGACTAAAAATATCTGCAACATGTCCTGAAAAAAGTGAAATAGCTATAAATGGTATGGCTTCTGTGAGCCCAATTAAACCTAAGTCTAATACATCTTTTGACAAAGCGTATATCTGCCAACCGACAATGACACTTTGCATTTGGATGCCCATGGTCAAGAAAAACCGATTGATTAAAAAGAAATTGAACTCGCGTATTCTTAGAACGGCAAAAGGATCGTGCGCTTTAATTTTAGGTTGATTTGTCAAGGTTTGGATTATTTATCCAGAACTTTTGGAATTCTAAAATAATCAGAATCTTTTTTAGGAGCATTTCTTAAACCTTCTTCATGAGAAATGGTTTCAACAGCCGAATCTTCTCGCAGTTTGTTTACTTCTGTATTCATGAAAATCAAAGGTTCAACGGATGCAGTATCCACTTCATTTAATTTCTCCATGAACGTTAAAATCATCTCCATATCTTGCTGAATGGCCTGTTTTTTATCTCCGATAAATTCCAAACGAGCTAAATGTGCAATATGATCTACTGTTTCTTCTGTAATTTTCATGGTTCTATTTTTGACTTTTATAGTACAAGTAGTGCAAAGGTAAAAATAAACTTAAAATCTAAGTTTGATTCTTTGTTAAATGTTCTTTGTTGTTAAAAGCGGTTCATTGATTGCTTCAAAACAGTATTCAAGGATTTCATTTTCTGACATCACTTGGATTTTCTCTTTAGATAGTGCTTCGTGAATGAAAACATGAGAAATTCCAGGTCTAGCAGGTCCAAAAAATTCTAACGGATCTGAAAACAGTTTGTAATGATTGGTAAATGTTACAGAAACAATAGGAATGTTTAATTGCTTAGCTAATTTAAACGCTCCTTTTTTGAATGGAATCAATGCTGGTTTGTTTTCATCTGGAATTCCCCCTTCAGGAAAAATCACAATAGACCATCCATCACGCACTGCTTTTTTAGCTTGAATAAATGAGATCGCTGCTTTTCGTTTGTCTTTTCTATAAACTGGAATATTCAATCCTTTAAAATAGGTTTTGATAATGGGGTAAGTTAATATTTCATCTTTTCCCAAAAACAGGAAAGGGTGTTTTGGAAAGATAGAATACATTAAAAAAATGTCTAAGTACGAACTGTGGTTGGATACAATAATGTAAGGGCCTTCTGGTAATTGAGTTTCTTTTTTCTTTTTTACAAAATAGAAACAAAAAATGCGCATACACCAACTCCAAATAAGAAATAACTGAAAGCTAATTTTTTTCCAATTTGGATTGGATAAAACAATCAAAAAAAGAGGATATAAACTAAGTGCAAAAACTACAAAGATTAATCCTACATAGATTTTCCATAAAAAAGAAACAATTCCCCTGAGCAATTTCATACCTTCAAATTTACCAAAAAAATATTGAAAAACAGCTCATATATAAGGATTTGTTCATCGACTACCTTCTCTCCAATAGAAAATAACTAAATTTGTAGAAATTCAAAAAAATGGCACGAATTCTTACAGGTGTTCAAAGTACGGGCACTCCACATCTTGGAAATTTATTAGGAGCAATAATTCCTGCAATTGAAATGGCTCACAAAGCAGAGAATGATTCATTTTTGTTTATTGCAGACATGCATTCGATGACTCAAATTAAAAATGCGGAAGAATTAAGAGAAAACACATACAGTACAGCTGCCACTTGGTTAGCATTTGGTTTAGATACAGAAAAAGTTACCTTTTACCGTCAATCAGATGTGCCTCAAACGGCTGAATTAACGTGGTATTTAAGTTGTTTTTTCCCTTATCAACGCTTAACATTAGCCCATTCTTTTAAAGATAAATCAGATCGTTTGGAAGATGTAAATGCTGGTTTGTTTACCTATCCAATGTTAATGGCAGCAGATATTTTATTATACGATGCTGAAATAGTTCCTGTTGGTAAAGATCAATTACAACATTTAGAAATTACGAGAGATGTTGCCAGCCGTTTTAATTTTCAAATGGGAGAAACGTTTGTATTACCAGATGCGCATGTTGCAGAAAGCACCATGTATGTGTTGGGAACGGATGGCCAAAAAATGAGTAAATCACGTAATAATTTCATTAATATCTTTTTACCTGAAAAACAATTGCGTAAACAAGTTATGACAATCGCAACAGATTCTAAACAATTAGAAGACATAAAAGATCCTGAAACGTGTCATATTTTTGCCTTATATCGTTTGTTAGCAAGTGATGCAGAGCAAGCTGAAATGCGCCAAAATTATTTGAATGGAGGATATGGATACGGACATGCAAAACAAGCCTTGTACGAATTAATTCTTACAAAATATGCTGTTCAACGCGAACGCTATTTTTATTTAATGGAACACAAAGAAGAGTTGGATCTCGCTTTAGCGAAAGGTGCTGAGAAAGCTAAAACAGTTGCAAATGCTGTTTTAACACGTGTACGATCCAAAATCGGCTATTGATTGCTTGTTAAAATTGAAAGATTTTTTATATTTGTTTCATAACAAATACTTGAAACCATGAAAAGTCAACTCATTTTTACCCTTTTTATCTTATTGCTAAGTTTTTCTTGTGCTACTGAAAAGAAAAACAAAATAGGGGAAGGAGGGAAAATGTATGGAGGTGAATTTAATTTTATGTCACAAGAAAAAGTGACTAATTTATTCCCTGTTTCATCTGATGACGCATACTCTCAACGTGTTTATATTCAGTTGTTTGAAACATTATTGAGATTGGATTATAAAACCATGGAAGCAGTTCCTGGAATTGCGGCTTCTTACCAAGTAAGTACGGATGGGAAAAAATACACATTCTATCTTCGAAAAGGTTTGAAATTTCATTCTGATGAGTGTTTCAAGGGGAAAAATCGTGAATTAACTGCTTACGACATTAAATTTTCACTAGATTTTTCTTGTTCAAGTCATCCTTCCAATAAAAGTGTTTACATTTTAACGAATCGCATCAAAGGAGGAAATGCGTTTTTTGAAAAGCCATATGATATTAATGACACGAAGGGAGTTTTAGGAATTAAAGTGATGAATAAATATACCTTAACGATTGAATTAAACGAACCGTTTAGTGGTTTTGATAAATTATTGACACATTCCAATTTATCAATCTTTCCAAAGGAAGCCCTGAAAATGTATGGTACTGAAATAAAGTGGCATCCTGTTGGAACGGGTCCCTTTCAACTAGCTGAAATCACTTCTTCACACATTCATTTAACTAGAAATCCAATGTATTGGAGAAAGGATGAATTTGGAAATCAATTGCCATTTTTAGATGGAATTCGAGTGAGTTATATAAAAGAAAAGCGAAGTGAATTATTCGCTTTTAGAAATAAAAAAATCGATATGGTCTTAAAAATTCCTGTCGAAGAAGTTGAAAATATTTTAGGTTCATTGGAAGAAGCGCAAGCAGGTAAAAATGTGAAACATCGTGTTTTGTCTAAAGCAAGTTTTAATATACAATACATTGCCTTCAATTGTGCAAGTAAAGAGTTTAAAGATGTTGCTGTACGTCAAGCTTTTAATTGTGCAATTAACCGAAATGAAATCATTGATAATTATTTAGCAGGAGAAGGTTGGGCTACGTCACATGGTTTTGTCCCGTCTCTACCAAATTTCCAAACGAATAAAGTAAATGGGTATCAATTCAACGTCTTAAAAGCACAGCAATTGATGAAAAAAGCAGGGTACTCGCCTAAAAACCCATTTCCAGCTTTAGCATTTTATGTAAACGGAACAAAAGGTTCAGAAATTCATAGAATGTGCCAAGGTATTGCAGATCAATTGTATAAAAATTTAGGTGTTACATTAACCATAAAATTATGTACTCTGGAAGAACGTAAAGCAGCAATTGCATCGGGAAAAGCTAAAATATGGAGAACGGGTTGGATTGCAGATTATCCTGCTGTAGAAGACTTTTTGAGTTTATTTTATGCTGGAAGTAATCTAACTACGAATAATGAATTAAATGATTTTCAATTCAAAAATGCAACTTTTGATGCCTTGTACGAACATGCATTGGTTGAAAAAAACAATCAAAAACGATCAAAATTATTCATTCAATGCGATCAATTAATTATCGACGAAGCAGCTGTAATGCCTGTTTTAACTAATGATTTTATGATTATGCTCAATGCGAGGGTACGTGATTTTCAAATCAATGCCATGGAGAATTTAGATTTGACGAACGTTTTCATTAAGGAACCACGTTATTAGTCGTACAAAATTTCTCGGATAATTTCTATTGAATTCGAGGTGTCAAAAGAAGGTAAATGAAGTTTGTAATACGATAACATTATTTCAAACGCTTCTTTTTTGGCTTGTTTTGAAAAGTTTATGTCGATTTTTTCCTTTAAAAACAGTGCTTGAATCAACAGTACTCCATCGTTTTTAGCTACTATTTCTCCTATTCGATAGGTGTCTGAAAAAGACCCGTCTTGTAAGTAAAAATAGGTTTTCACTGTAGTCGAGAGAATAGGCTCTATTCCTAAATGATAGGTGAAATCTATTAAAAATTGTGTATTAAATAAACTTAAATCTGTTGTTAGTGATAGCAGTTCAATTCTGTTTTCTAAAAACGTGAATAGGTGTATGTCTTTTTGATCTGTTTTCAAACAATTTCGCAACACATCTGCAATAAAATAGGCCAACGTCGATTTTATTGGATTAGTAGAAAGTTCGTGCAACATTTTCAAGGGACTTGTAGCGGTTAACTTACCAAGTTCACTATCTGGTCGATGGTAATATTGAATTTCACTTAATGCTAAGGGGAAAATCCCAACAGATTTTTTTTTTCCACCTTGAAAAATAAATTTTTGAATTCCATTTTTCTTGGTATAAAAAGTAGTAATTAGACTACTTTCTGAATAATGAGTTCGATGTAAAAAAATAGCGTGATCAGTATCTTTCATTTTAGTTAAATACAAGTACTTTACCTACTTTTCGACCATCTCCGTCATTATTAGCTGTCCAGATGAGGTAAACACCGGTTGCGACGCGATCACCGTTTAAATTTTTACCATTCCAAGTTGCAGTTCCTCCATTCGATTCTGTTTTGTAAACTAAATTTCCAGAGATATCTGTAATTTTAACATCTGAATTGTAGCGAATACCTTGAATTGTAATTGGGCCACTATAATCAGCACGAGCTGGATTTGGAAAAACAGTTACGGAGTTATATTCTGCGTCTTCATAAGATGCATCAGCTCTGTAGGAAACTAATCCACGGTCAGTAGCAATGAATAATTCTCCAGTAATTTGGTCGATGGCTAAATCAAGTATATTATTAGAAATTATAGGAGAATTATCGGTGTTAAATTGTTGAATAATTTCACTTCCATCAGGAGAAATTAATACAATTCCACCATTTGAAGTGCCAAACCACTTACGGTTGCCACCATCAACTTCGATATCTGTAATACTTGTTTTTCCTAGCACATAGTTAACAATACCATTAATAACAATTTTACTTTGTTGGATATTGTAATCACCCGGAGCAGCATCGAAACTATTGTCTGGGTTGTATAATATGCCAAAACCTTGTTCTGTACCGATCCAAATTTCATTATCAAAATCAACCGCTATAGCATTGACATTCGTTGAAGGAAGATTTCCTGAATTCGGACCATCATCTAAGAATACTTTTTTATCATCGCTTGTGTCAAGAATTGTTCCGTTATCTTTGTATCCAATTAATCCAGCTCCTCCAACACTACACCATTTGTTCCCTGAATAGTCAACGACAACCTTTTTGGTATAGCGATTTTTTGCACTAGCTCCTAAATCGAATGATTGCCACATTCCATCTTTTGTATAAACTTTTAATGGTTTCTCTGCATAACCATTCATCATCCATAAATTCCCATCTGAATCGTAATCTAAAGAAGAAATAAAACAATCACTGAAATTAATGAATGCAGTTTCTATTGGTGAATTCAAGGAAGAAAAGGTGTCTGCAGGTGCGCCATTTCCTTTTAAAATTGTTAACGGAACGCCTGAAAAAGTTCCAACCGCTATCGTTGAATTATCCGAAGGATGAATTGATACAGCTAAATAATCATATATATTACTGGTGTTCCATTCATTGGTATTGTATTCATTACGAGAAGACCAATTTTCATCTTTAAAAAGATACAATCCAGATCGATTGTAATTTCGAACTACACCACTTATTCCTCCACTCACAACTGCTAATTGATTGTTTTTGTGGTCCAATGCAAAAAAGGATTGTTTAGGTGGTCCTTGAAAATTGATTCTTTCTTTTCCTTGGTAATTATCTGCTCTAATTAAACCAAGTTCATTATCAGCTATCCACAAGGAATTATTGAATAAACAAGCAGCATTAGATGTGACACTTCCACCAAATTCATAAAGATTTACACTGTATTCTAACTGAAAATTTTTATTGTAAACGAAAACACCATCATAAACGGTTACTAATAGAAAATCAGATTCACTTTTTAGGGATTTCATTTCTAATGAAAAGGGAAAATCAGAAAACAGCACTGTACCATTATTCGTTAACATAAAGACGGAATCTTCCGCATAAACTGATTTTGAAAAAGTATAAAATAAGCGGTTATTAAATGTTTCAATTTCTTTGTAAAACGCATCTATTCCATTAAGAGTGTCAAGGTGATCTTCAAGTGTCCAAGCTGCGTAATTTGCTAACAATGGATTAGATTTTTTTGCTTTGTATAAACGTGTCGCGGATAAAGCATAAACACTATCGTTCAGGAATGCAACATCAATTAATGGGTAATTTTTATTCGTTGGATACCACGTATCTTTTATTTCTTCTTTTACAGGATCATATACAACAACAGAAAAACTTGTTGCAAGGTAGATTAATCCATTGTTTTCTGTTATTTTAAGAATACTTTTTAAGCCTGCATATTGTGCGTTTTTGATTGCTGGAATATTGAGTACACGGTTATCTTTTAATACATCAAAATTCCCGTTTTCATAACCAATGTACAATGCTTGTCTTTGTTTGCTGAAATAGATACTTGAAACATCAATATCTGAAAGCCCATTTACGACATTCCAACTAGTGTATTCTTTCGCTTCTATGTCATATTCATAAACACCTTTTTCAAACGCCGTGTAAATCTTATTGTTTCCAGCACAAA
This sequence comes from Crocinitomicaceae bacterium, assembly GCA_017984635.1. Classification (GTDB taxonomy): domain Bacteria; phylum Bacteroidota; class Bacteroidia; order Flavobacteriales_D; family Crocinitomicaceae; genus M0103. The sequence continues at coordinate 68,408 of JAGNZC010000007.1, read as the reverse complement.
CATCGATTGCTTTACTGGTTGGAACATGCATTTTCCATTGACCCATTCCAAGTTGTGCAAAGCTATTTGTTCCAATAATTAAGGAAAGAAGGAGAAGTAAACGCATATTTTTTTTGAATGTATAACGATTGTTTGTCAAATTTATTTGATATTCTATCAATACACAACAAAATTGAACTACAATTTGTAAAAACCTTTCATTTTCGTTAATTTTGTTGTAAATTAAAGGCTACGTGGCGCAATCTTGTAAAAAGGATTTGCACCATTCGCAAAAAAAAAGGCTCCGTGGCGCAATTGAATAGCGCACTGGATTTCGGCTCCAGCGGTTATAGGTTTGAATCCTATCGGAGTCACAAAAGACACCCGCTTCATGAAATGAAGTGGGTTTTTTTATACTCATGCGTGTCAAAAACTCGTTTTTGTAAGCAAAGGAGTGTAAAAAATTCCGCTATTGGGCAGCAATAGCGGGTGTTATGCTTGGATTGACAAAAAGCGGCAGGAGCATGCGCTCGCATAATCCTAGAAAAGTTAAAATGATCTAATTGAATTACGCTACATTTTTCTCTTTCATTTCCACCAATTTTCATTCTCCACTTTTTCACTTGGGCAAAAAAGCTTACCAATTTTTGGGGTTAAATAGGGAATTTTCGCTTCTTCAGCTTCATACACAAAAGCTTTTACAGATGCATTCCAACTGTGGTTAGACAAATTAAAACTTCCCCAGTGAAAGGGCATAATTTTTTGTGCTTTGGCATCGATAGCTGCTTGGATACACTCATCAGGAAATAAATGTATGGGGCGCCACAATTCATTGTATTGTCCACATTCCATAAAGGCAAAATCAAACGGACCTAAACGTTGACCGATTTCTTTGAAATGAGTTCCATAACCACCATCTCCACTGAACCAATTGTTTTCAGTTGGTGTTTGAAATGCCCAGCCCCCCCACAAACTTTTGAATCGGTCTTTCATACCTCTTCCTGAAAAGTGACGAGTTGGAGTAAATGTTATGTTTATTCCTTCGAAATTGTGTTGTTCCCACCAATCAAATTCTGTTATTTTTGAAGGATCAATTCCCCAAGCAATTAAATGCCGAGCAACTCCAAGTGCAACAAAATAATGCCCAACTTTTGACTTTAAATGCTGGATACTTTGATAATCTAAATGATCATAATGATCATGCGATAAGAGCATCAAATCGATAGTTGGAAGTGCATCTAAGTAAGTTGGATCTATTGAATTATAGCGTTTTATAGGGAAAGGTGAAATTGGAGCAGCATTTTTTCCTAGCATCGGATCGATTACAATTGTTTTATTGTTGATACGTGCTAAAATGGCCGCATGACCAAGCCAACAAAATTTCATTGAATCTTGTTCTGCAAGAAAATCAGTAATCTTTAATGGTTCAACTTGAATAGTTTTATGTGGTAATAAACCTTTAGGTTTAACAATTTGATTATAAATTAATTTTGGCAAGGCTTTGAATGGAATTTCCATAGGAGTAACTTCCAAGTTGTTGAATTTTTCACCATCCCATTGATTGGAACACTGGTAAGCCAGTTTGTCTGTTGCTTTTATTTTTCCGCCAAATTGTTTTTTCATATGCGAAGTTCGCGTTTATAACAGTATTAATTTTTTAAAAAATGTTAATAGTTAAACAATCGTAGCTTATGTTTGTTTTGAATTAGATTACTCTGTAATTTACATGTATTTATGAAAAATAGTATTCTAGCACTTTTATTTTTATTGCTGCTTTCAACAAGTTTTGCTCAAACTTCAGTTCAAGGAGGAATTTATAACAATACTACTTGGACATTAGCCAATAGCCCATATACAATCACAGGTTCAGTTGTGGTGTTCCCTGGAAATACATTGACGATTGAACCAGGTGTTCAACTATTAATAAACAATCAAACGAGCAATTCAATTTACATTGAAGCTAGAGGTACAATTAATTGCATTGGATCGAGCCAGCTTCCCATCAAGATCAGAACGCTTTACGATACAACAAATGTAGGTTGGCAAGGGTTTGTTTGTACCAATTCACAAGGTGGTGTAATCAATTCAAATTACTTTGATATCGCCAATGCTTATTATCCTTTTGGTTATGAAAGTGTTCCAAATTCATTGAATTATACGAATTGTAAGTTTCGCCATTGTATTCAGGCTATTACAGCTGGGACAAATGTTAATTTAAACAATTGTGCAATCATTGATAATGAAGTTGGAGTTTATGGGTGGACCTATTTCACTTTTAATAATTGCTTATTCAAAGATAATACAACTGCCATTTATGCATATGCAAGTGCATTTGCTATGAGTAATTGTAACTTTATAGATAACCAAATAGGAATTGCGTTTCAAGCAAACGCTGTAGATTCAATTGTAATTCATGACTGTGAATTTTTAAACAACGAATTAGCGCTTAATTATCCTAATAATGGTCAAGTATATAATTGTTTATTTAGTGATAATACCACTGCTTTACAAGCTGCTTATGATTGTGAAATTTACAACAATCAATTTATAAATAATGAGTTGGCTCTTGAAGCGACAGTAAAAGCAGAAATTCATAATAATCAAATCAATAATAATCTTGGTGGAGTTCTTATTTCAAATGTAATAAACGTTCAAGAAAGCCCGTCAATCTATGACAATGAAATCTGTAACAATACCAATTACAGTGTGAATAATAATACGAATATGAATTATTCTTTGTTAGAGAATTGTTTTTGTGGACTAGATTCATCGCAAATTGAATTATCTATATTAGATGGTTATGACGATATTTCAAAAGGATTAATTAATTACAATGTTTACGATGTAACGTGTACAAATATCACCAAAACGGTATTGAAGTATAATGCTCCTGGAACAGCATCAATCGATTATTTAAATAATGCGTCTATGTTTAACGTTTTTCCTAATCCTTTTCAGCAAGAAATAACGATCCAATCAGTAGGTAAAATATATTTAATCCAACTATTTTCATTAGATGGGCGTCTAATTTTTGAACTTGATAATTTGGACACATCTAATCAGGTTTTACAATTTCCTGAAATAGAAAACGGGATTTATAATCTAGTAATAAATCAAATGATTGTTAAACAAATAAAAAAACAATAATATGAATAAAATTATCTTTTCTTTCTTGTTGTTGGGTGTAACACTTTTCACATCAGCACAAACCTCTTTTCAAGGGGGAATTTATAACAATACAACTTGGACATTGGCCAATAGCCCTTATATTTTGACAGGATCTGTCGTTGTATTTCCAGGAAAAACTTTAACGATTGAACCAGGTGTTGAAGTTAGAGTCACTGCAGACGCAACGTTCAATACAGGAAACATGTTGTATTTAGAGGTGAGGGGAAATTTAGTTGCTCAAGGAAATTTGAATGCACCAATTAAATTTGTTTCCACTCAATCAGGCCCATCGTCTTACAATTGGTTAGGAATTAAAATTTTGGGTTCACAAGGTGGAACTTTTACGATGGATCACTTTGAATTGTCTAATTCATTTTATGGCTTGCACAATGATGTTGCAGAAGTAGGAGTTATACATACTTTTAATAATTGTTTTTTTAAAGATAATAATTATGCGTTACAATTGAACGCAAATAATGTATACAACTATTGTACATTTCAGCGCAATGGAATTGGTCAAGCAGCACAATATGTCTATGGAAGTTTAACTGCTTCAAATTGTATTTACACTGATAACTTATGTGCTTTTACATGGGTGTATTCTCCAGTGAACGTTACGAATTGCATTTTTAATGGAAACACAAATACAATCAATGGAGTGTCGGGAAATCTTACGAATTGTATCTTTGAAAATAATGGAAATGGTTTATACGGTTGTTCTGATTTAGTCATAGACAATTGCACGTTTACAAATAATGATATAGCAATCAATGAGTTGTCTTATGGAGTTGTCAAAAATTCATATTTTACAGGAAATGATTTAGCGGTGCTAATTACTCAAAACACTTCTGTCATTGATAATGTAATTGAAACAAATGGTGTCGGAGTCCGTGTAAATGGAACCAATCCTAATTCTACTTTTATCAACAATAACTCAATTTGTTTTAATACACTTTATAATATCGAAAACGGTACCAATCAAAATTTCTCTGTTGCTTTAAATTGTTTTTGTAGCGGTGATTCAACTGTTGTCGAAGATTTAATTTTAGATGGATATGACAACATCACGCGCGGTTTAGTGAATTATGCATTGTATGACGATTCATGCAACGTGATGCAAGCATTTATTCAAAAAATAAATTTAGGGGAAAATTACAACCTAGCAACAGAATCTGTTGAATTAGATGAGCTTACTTTCCAACAATTTGGTGATGAATTAGTTATACATTCTAACATGGGAAAACAAGTTTTTTTATATGATTTGATGGGGAAACAAATTCTGAATTCAAACATAGAAAATGGAATGGGTAAATTAAACAGTAAAAATCTATCCATAGGATTCTATATCATTAATACAGATAAAGGTCAAGGTGTAAAATGGTATAAAAACTGATTTTACTTTAGTTTTAGTACCTTTCAAAATTTGATTTTAACTTCTTGGCAATTTTATTACTTTTGTAATTGAAATAACTGAAATCCTTAATAAAAAGTATTTTAATGTTGTTCCTTCGCTTATGAGTATAGAAAAAGAAATCCGTTCAAGAAGCAATGGCACCTGTGAACTATGTGGGTCAACCAATGAATTAAACGCACTAGAAGTTGCACCAATACAGAACAATGGTAGAGTAGACGATTATGTTCATGTGTGCTCTATTTGTAATGATCAGATTTCTAATCCAGATAATATGGATGCTAACCACTGGCGCTGTTTAAACGATAGTATGTGGAGTGAAGTACCTGCTGTTCAGGTGATAGCTTGGCGTATGTTGAGTCGTTTAAAAACAGAAGGTTGGCCGCAAGATTTACTGGACATGTTATACCTTGACGACGATACCTTGACTTGGGCAAAAGCAACAGGTGAAGGTGAAAGTGATGAAGATGTTGAATACCACAAAGATTGCAATGGCGTTCGAATCAATGCAGGAGACACCGTTGTTTTAATCAAAGATTTGACGGTGAAAGGTGGTGGTTTTACTGCTAAAAGAGGAACAGCTGTTCGCAACGTATCATTGGATCATACCAATCCAACGTTTATCGAAGGAAAAGTAAATGGGCAAACTATTGTGATTATTACAGAATATGTAAAAAAATCATAGAATAGAGCGCATTTTCTAGCATTGTAATTACCTAATTTAGAATGCTTTTTTGTTTTTGCAGTAATTTGCTTTATATTTGACGTTTAATTTGAAATTCGACTAGAATTTACAAAATTTAAACGTATGGAATTTACCTTCAAAACAAAATCAAAATTATTTGTTGCATTGTTGCTTTTCCTTTTTGCTTCAACGCATAATTCTTTTGCTCAAACTCCCGTTGCTAGTTTTTCTACCAATCCAGCACACAGTGGTTCTTCAATGACAGTGTGTCAAGGCCAAACGGTTGTTTTTACCAGCACATCAACAAGTACTTTGGGTGGAGCAAGTTATACGTGGAGTTTCGGACCTGGTTCCTTACCAACATCTGCAACTACAACTTCACAATCAGTTGTATTTAATACGGTTGTTACCAATCAAATCATATCTCTTACAGTTAATAACAACAATGGTTCTAATGCTTCGTCAGCAACGATGCAGATTACTGTATTAGCTTCTCCGAATCCATTATTAACCTTATTATCAACCGGTTCTGGATTCAGCACATCAACAACGAGCGGTGCTACTGTCTTTAAAAATTGTAGTTCATCTGGAAGTTTACCTTTTTTATTCAATTCAAATTACAACGGATCAATCACTCAATCCATTAACTGGGGAGATGGTAATACTTCAAATCAAACTAACTTTACAGGGACACAAATTTCTCATACGTATCCAGTAGGTCAGTATACACTTACTCATACAGTTACTTTGTCAACTGGATGTACAAAAACTAAGACATACACTGTTTTTAATGGGAATGCACCGGTTGTAACAGTGGCAAGTTCATCACAATCAACGTGTACACCAGCTCCATATAGTTTAGATATTTTAGCGAATGATGTACCCATTAATTATACGGTGAATTTTTCGGATGGAACGCCATCTTTGAATTTCACAACGTTGAATGATACTTCAGTGACTCATACATTTTTACTTTCATCGTGTGGAGTTGATTTTACTTATTCTCCTTTATTCCCTCCAATTCAAAATGCGTTTTCTGCAACAGTTGTTGCTCAGAATTTGTGTTCTTCCAATGGTTTCCCAACGATCTTTAATATAGGTCCTATCACCATTTCAAATGGTTCTTATGCAGATTTCTCTTATTCACCTGCATCTCCAAGTTGTGCCCTAGATCCAGTGACATTTTCAAATGAATCTACATCTGGAGCGAATATTTCTGCTACAGGATGTGATACAACGTATTCATTTTATTGGAAAATTGTTCAGCCTTCAGGATATACAATTACTTCGGGTACTTTAGGATCAAATAATGGATTTGTTGGTACAAACTACAATTATTCATTATGGACAAATGGTTCAGAAGATTTAGAAGTAACTTTTTCAACTCCTGGCACATACAACGTTTGGATTTATACGGCAAATTTTTGTGGTATAGATTCAATTATGAAAACTGTAGTAATAAAACCTACTGCAACAGTAAGTTTGACTGGATCAACACAATCTATTTGTAGTGGAGCTACATCTGCACCGTTTACAATAAATTCATCACAACCAGGTTACACAATAACTTGGAATATTACAGATACTTCAAATGTTTCTGGTGTAAGCACGATGACTGGTTCAGGAACTAGCCCATTACAATTTAATGGATTAACCTTGAACGCTTTAAATAATCAACAAGGTGTAGTAGAAATAAGTGTATCTGTTGGGTGCTCTTCTCAAGCACCAGTGATATATACAATTTATGTCAATCCCCAAGCAACAATTACAGCAAATCCAATAACTGATTTATTATGTAGTGGAGAAACAACTGGTATCACAATGACTAGTAACGTCGCTGGTGCAACCTTCTCATGGACAGCGTCAGGAGCTGCTTCAATTGGAGGAGAATCTAATGGTTCAGGAACCGCCATAACTCAAACATTGACAAATACTGGAACTTCAACACAAGCAATGAATTATGTTATTTCAATTGGAAATGTATCTTGTCCAGGTGCAACAGTTACAGCCGTTATGAACGTACAACCTCCATTAACCATTAATTCAAATGTTGATATTGCTGTATGTTCAGGTGGATTAATTTCTCCATCCAATTATTCTTCAACTCCATCTGGAGCTTCACTAACATGGACAAATTCTAATACTTCCATTGGAATTGCAGCGAGTGGAACAGGTCAAATAAATCAATGGAATGCACCTACAAATACTTCTGGAAATGCAATCAATGGAACTGTAATTGTTGCAGCAGAATTGAATGGATGTCCAAGTGTAAAAGACACCTTTAATGTAGTTATTAATACAACCCCATCAATTCAATTAGTTTTAAATCCTACTACTGGATTAGATTGTATCAATACTGCTTGTCAAATTAATGGAGTTGTTTCTCCTTCTACAACAACTGTTAGTTGGACTGGGCCTTCAATTACAAGTGGTGGAACAACGTTAACACCAACAATTGGAGCTGCAGGAACTTATACTGTTTCATTAACAGATCCAGCTACAGGTTGTAGTGGTTCTGGTTCTATTGTTGTTGATGCTCCAACCCAATTATCAATCACATCATTAAATATTTCACCAGTAACCTGTAATAATGGTTCTAATGCATCAATTATTGTCAATACAGATAATACCTTAGCCAACTTAGATTTTGCATGGACTCCTTCAATTTCAACATCTAATGTAGCATTAAATTTATCAGCTGGAACGTATTCAGTTATCGTTACGAATGAAGATAATTGTCAAGCAGACACTTCTGTTACTTTTATCAATCCAGCACCTTTAGACATTCAAATGACAGGTTCTGTTGATTCTGAATGCGGTGAGGCAAACGGTCAAATAAGTGTTTTGGTTAGTGGAGGTAATGGAGGAGGAACTTATAGTTGGCCAGCATTTGGAACAACTGGTAGTGTTTTAATCAATGCGGATGCAGGTACATATCAGGTAGATTATGTAGATGCATTGGGTTGTACAATATCTGGAACGTATTCAATTGGTTGTGTACCTTTGATTCCTGTTTTTCCAACTCAATTTATTTCTCCAAATAATGATGGTAAAAATGATAAATGGGTAATCAATAACTTATATAAATACCCAGATAATAAAGTAACAATTTTCAATAGATATGGTAATGTTGTATTTGAAGCTGAACCATATAATAATGATTGGGATGGAACCTATCAGCAAAATGGAACAGTAGTCGGACCACTTCCATCAGCAACTTATTTTTACATTATTGACACCAAGAAAAAATCACAAGATCCATTCAAAGGATACATTGAAATTCAACATTAATTTCTAGCAATGAAAAAAAGTATTATTCTTCTATTTTTACTAGTGAGTTCACTAGGTTTTGCTCAGCAGGACCCAATGGCTTCTATGTATTTCTTTAACCCCTTACAGTTTAATTCCGGTTATGCTGGGAGTAGAGAAAGTTTCAGTGTAAATGCAGTTTCACGTAAACAATGGGTTGGTTTTGAAGGAGCACCTTCAACACAATTTGTTTCGATTCATGCACCCATAGCACGAAAACGAATTGGAGTAGGGGCGAATGTTAGTTACGATAAAATTGGTTCACGTTCTACGTTTAATGCAAATGCACATTTTGCTTATCACCTTCAGTTGAATAAAAATAATTTAAAACTTTCCTTTGGTGCATCTGCCGGATTGTATCAAAATCAATATAATTTCAATGATTTATCGGTCATAGACCCAACAGATCCGAACATTACCAACAATTATTCTAGCATTACACCTAATTTTGGATTTGGATTGTATTTGTACAACAAACGATTTTATGCAGGTTTATCATCGCCACATTTATTAAAAAAATCAATTGATAATAATACTGGAAAATCATTTTCTCAACAACACTTATTTTTAGCTTTAGGATATGTTCATCCAATGAATAGCGTTATTGATTTAAAACCTTCTGTGTTGGTTCGTTACACTGAAAATTCACCAATTACAGCTGATATCAATGTTTCAGCTTTCTTTTACAAAAAATTCTGGACAGGAGTTATGTACCGAATGAATGAGTCTGTTGGCGTAAATTTAGGTATACAATTGATTCCATCAATAATGCTTGGATATTCTTACGATTTCCCAGTCAATCAATTAATTATGAATCAATGGGGAAGTCATGAGTTTGCTTTAATTTTTGATTTCAAAAACAGCAAAAGCACATTTATTAGTCCACGTTATTTTTAAAAAATAGAAGCAACTAAATCACATTCAAATGAAACGTTATTTATCCATTATAGCACTATTAGTTGTGTTCTCTGCAAATAGTCAGAGTTACAAAGCCAACTACGCATCAGATCTTTCTGCTCGATTAAATTTTGTAGAAGCTTACCCTGTTTGGGTGGAATTGTCAACTGAATTTCTTGAAAAAAAGAAAGGAAATTGGGATTACTTAAGAAAGACTGTTGAAGCAGCCCGACAAAGTGAACATTTTGAAGAAGCTGTAAAATGGAACAATCAGTTACTTGATAATCAACAAGGAACAGAAGAAGATTACTTGCAATCAATTGAATTGAGCTGTCTTTTAAATCAACATAGTCAACTGATTTCGTTCATTGATAATGCATTGTTGAAATTCCCAAATAGTACCAGTCTTGTCGCATGGAAAAAAAATGCACCAATTATAATTCAACAATTGAATGAAACGAGTGAATATAAAGTTGAACTATTTAGTAAAAACAAAAGTGGTGAAGAATTTGCTGCCTATCCATTTAGAAAAGGTTTAATCTATGTGTCGAATCAATTTGACAATGGATTTGCTAATCGTTTTTATGGCAGAACTGGCCAATATTTTACAGATTTAATTTACATTGAAAACTTAGAAAATTACGAAAATGAATTGTCTAAGAAAAAGACTTCTTTGTTTAAAGATGTTTCTTGGGATGGTATCAAACGTACGAATCCTCATGATGGCCCCATTTCATTTTCATCTGATTTAACTAGAGCTTATATCACTACTAATCAAACTGTTGAAGACAAGGTGAATGCTGTTTCTTTTTCGCGTTTACAATTAAAAATGTATGTAAAACGCCAAGCAGGTTGGATTGAAAAAGATATTTTTCCATTTAACTCAGAAAAGTATTCAACAGGTCATGCAGTGGAAGATAGCAGTGGAGCTATTATATTTGCTTCAGATCGACCTGGAGGATTTGGAGGTGTAGACTTGTATAAAACAACATTTATTGATGGTGAATGGACTGCTCCAGAGAATTTAGGACCATCTGTGAATACCAATAAAGATGAATTGTTTCCTTATGTATCCTCTACTGGTGTTTTGTATTTTTCGTCAAATGGATGGCCTGGGATGGGAGGATTAGATGTTTTCTACACTGAAAATTTGAATCAAAACCCAATCCATTTAGGTACGCCAATTAATTCACCAGCAGATGATTTTGGTTTTAATGTGAATGAAGAAACTGGAAAAGGGTTTTTATCTTCCAACAGAAATAATTGGAAAGATCAAATATATACTATTTCTAAGCCTGTTGTTAATATTGATTTACTAGTAAAATTACAAAATTGTAATGGTAAGGCACTTCGTTCTTATTCTGTATTGATTCGTGATTTAACTTCAAAAGCCTCTTTTGTTCAACGTACAAATGAAGCGGGTGAGTATGGGTTTAAACCAAAATTTGAGCACAATTACAACATTGTTTTCCAAGGAAATGCATTGTTTGGTGCAGATTCAATTTATTTTGAAGCAAAAGAAGACGGGAAATTCACAAAAACCTTACAATTAGGATTTAAAGAAACGGTTACTACTATTCGCGTAAAAGATTTAAAAGACAAACCATTAGGAGGCGTTATGTTAAATCTTAAATTAAAAAATGGGAAAACAATTAAAAAAATTACGGCAAAAGATGGAACCTATACATGGGTAAATCAAGGAGTAAATAAAGTAGAATCTTATTCTGCTAATTTGATCAATTATCAAGATTTACCGATGGTTAAAATGCCTTCAACAGAAACAAGTGGCTGCATTGATACAATTTCTGTTCCTGTAAAGATGACGCCAATTCAACGCAAAGATTTTATCAACTTAGATTTAATATTGTATGCATACAATAAATTTGAATTGCGTCCAGAAAGTAAATTGGAATTAGATAAACTAGTACGTTACATGAAAGAACGTCCTGATATACGTGTAGAACTTTCTTCACATACGGACAGTAGAGGAGTTGCTATTTACAATTTGGATTTATCAAATAATCGTTCAAAAAGTTGTGTTGAATACATTATTAGTAAAGGAATTGAATCAACAAGAATCATTGCTATGGGATATGGAGAGTCTCAACTCGTGAATAAATGTGCGGATGATGTTCCTTGTACGGAAGTTGAACACCAACAAAATCGTAGAACAGAGTTGAAATTATTATTACCAACAACAGAGGAATAAAAAGCGTTAAAAAATAGGAAAAGGTGATTGAGAAATCACCTTTTTTTGTTGTAAAAATTTGTACTTTCGAAGTATGAATACAAAAGCACTTCTATTTTTTGTTTGTTTGTTGGCAACTTTTGGTGTTAAGTCTCAACAAGATTCAATTCCAGAAAAACTAACTTGGTTTGCAGATGCAAAGTTGGGAATTTTTATTCACTGGGGAATTTACGCAGTTGAAGGGACTTCCGAGAGTTGGAGTTTTCATAATCGAACGACAACCTATCCTTTTTATATGTCTCAATTAAAAGGATTTACTGCAAAAAATTACCAACCAACTCAATGGGCGAAATTAATCAAAGAATCAGGAGCTAATTATTGTGTAATGACGACCCAACATCACGACGGAGTTGCTCTTTGGGATACAAAACAAGTAACGCCCAACACAACCTATTCTTTATCTAAAGAGGAGATTTTAAAGAATCATACACCACTCTGGAATGTAAAAAAACCGTTAAGTACCATCTATCAAACACCAGCACAAAGAGATTTGATTTCTCCTTTGGTAGAAGCATTAAGAACTGAAAACATTAAGTTTGGCGCCTATTATTCACTATTGGATTGGTCACACAACGATTACAATGGTTTTTTCAAAGATCAAAGTCGATATAAAATTGCGGATGACACGATTCGTTGGAATCGTTTTTTAACATTTATGCACCATCAAATTACTGAAATCAATACAACGTTTACACCAGATTTATATTGGTTTGATGGAGATTGGGAGCATACAGAAGCAGAATGGAAAGCCCCTAAAATTCAGCAATTGATTACGAATACTAACCCAAATGCAATCATCAATGGTCGATTAAAATCATTTGGTGATTACGATACGCCTGAGCAAAACATGCCAGTAGTTAGACCCAAATCTAAAGTGTGGGAATTGTGTCTAACAAGTAATGATAATTGGGGGTATCGACCATCTGATAAAAACATGAAAACGTGTAATGAGGTATTACAAATTTTCACTGAATGCATAGGTTCTGGAGGCAATTTATTGTTGGATATAGGTCCAAAAGAAGACGGAACAATTCCAGAAGAACAAACAAGCCTATTGAAGGAAATCGGACGTTGGACGAATAAACATAAAGAGGCTATTTTCGGAACAAGAGCCGGTTTACCTTATGGACATTTTCATGGCCCAAGTACCCTTTCAAAAGATTCGACCTCCTTGTATTTATTTTTGACTTCAATTTCTACTTCAATTTCAAAAGATTCAGATACAACGGATAAATATATTACAGAAGCAGAATTGAAAGAACTAAAAAAGGAAGCTATTATTATCTATGACACACCTAAAATCAGACTGCAATTAAAGGGGTTGATGAATGCAATTGAATCTATAGAAATCATAGGGTCTTCCGAAAAAATACCATACAAAATTGTAGGAAAAATAGATTGGAGTTACGTGCCAGGAACGGTTTATATCGACGTACCTTCTTCAGCTTTAGATCCAGAAATTAGTGTGGTAAAAGTAAAATTAAAATCACCCTTGAAGTTGTACCGCGGCGTTGGTGGGTTTCATTAAAAAACAAGGTATTATGAGAATTTCTCTTCTTTTTATTTTATTAGTTGATGTTTTATTTGGAATGGCACAAGAGCATGACCATCAAAACTACATAGCTCCCACAGATAGTAGTGTTATTCGAAAATTAGCACAATGGCAAGATTATAAATTTGGTTTGTTAATGCATTGGGCTCCATCTTCTCAATGGGGAGTTGTAGAAAGTTGGAGTATTTGCCCAGAAGACGAAGATTGGTGTACACGAAGAGGTCCTTATGCAAATGATTATTCAGCTTATGTAAAGGCGTATGAAAACCTTCAAACAACCTTTAATCCGATCAAATTTAATCCTGAAAAATGGGCGAAAGCTGCTAATTATGCCGGAATGAAATACATGGTATTTACTACAAAACATCACGATGGTTTTTCGATGTTTGATAGTCAATATACCGATTATAAAATCACCAATTCAAAAACACCCTTTTCAACACATCTCAAAGCGAATATCACCAAAGAAGTTTTTGATGCATTTCGTAATGAAGGAATGTGGGTAGGTGCATATTTCAGCAAACCAGATTGGCATTGTGATGATTATTGGTGGCCAAAATTCCCAACCTATGACAGAAATCCAAATTATGATTTAAATCGGTATTCTGAAAAATGGAATGCTTATAAATCATTCACGCAAAACCAACTCAATGAGTTGATGACCAACTATGGTAATATTGATATTTTATGGCTTGATGGGGGATGGGTGCAACCTTTAACAGCAACATCACCACGTTGGGGTTATAAACCAGTTCACCAAGACATTGAAATGGATGTAATTGCAGCTAAAGCGCGCAAGATACAACCAGGATTAATTGTTGTTGATCGTGCGGTGGAAGGACCCAATCAAAATTATTTAACTCCCGAGCAAAAAATACCTGATTCGCCTTTGCCTTATCCATGGGAATCGTGCATGACTATGGGAACAAGTTGGAGTCATGTTAAAAATGAAACCTATAAAAGTTCGTTTGAATTGATAAAAACATTGTGTTTAATTGTTTCAAGAGGTGGTAATTTATTGTTAAATATTGGTCCGGATGCAACAGGCGAATGGGACTCAACAGCCTATCAACGCTTAAAAGAAATAGGGGATTGGATGAGCGTCAATCATGAAGCAATTTACGAAACAAAACCAATTTTTCCTTATGAATATAAAATAGATGTATCAACTAAATTTGTATTTACTGAAGCTAAAAATGGCTCAGTTTATGCGATTTTAATCTGTGATAAAAAAGTGGATCATAAAATAGAATTAGACCTTTCAACTTTCAAAAAGCATTTTAAAGAAATTGATTCTCTTTCAGATAAAGAGTACGTTCAAAAAATCTCTAAAAAGGATTCAAAAATCACCATTAAAGTTCCAAATATCAATGCTCAAAAATGCCTTGTTTTTAAATTAATGGAATAATTTTCTAAAGAAAATTCCATTCATAATTGAAGTATAATTTCAATGAATCAACTTGAAAACAAGATTTTAGCAACCTTCTACCTAAAAACACGTATAACAGTAAACAATTAATGGTTTTATAACATTTATAACTAAAAATGGTTGTAAATTTGCTTACCTTTTTATTACACTATGACTAAACTTTTCAAAAGTAGTTCGCTTTTCGCGTTTTTATTTACTAGTATTATTAGTTTTGGCCAATTAGACGCTTCTTTTTTTACGAATCCTAATTTTTCAAATGGACAAATTAATGTTTGTCAAGGTTCGACTGTGCTATTTACGATGAGTCCTGCTACTCAAACTAATATAAGTTCATTAACTACAATTGCTTGGACTTTTACAGGAGCCAATATTTCAACCTCTAATTCCCAAGGTCCAATACCAGTAGTTTTTAATTCAAGTGGAACAGCAACTTTAATATTAACAGAAGGTACAGATGCAGATACAATGGTTGTCAATGTAAATGTCTCAACACCACCTTTTACACCAACACTATCCCTATCACCATTATTCACAAATTTCTCAGCAAGTGTCTTTAATGGTGTTACAGTTTTTAAAAATTGTAATAGTATAGATTATATGCTTAGATTAAATTTTGATCAAGTATTAAATTGTTCCAATGTAAGTTCTATCAATATCAATTGGGGAGTTGGAAATCCTCAAAGTCAAAATTTTCCCTGTGGAACTATTCCTTCTTCTGTTAATAGAAATTATGGAGCTCCAGGTAATTATTCCATAACTTACAGAGTCAATTTTCTGAATGGATGCTCATTTTATGGTTATTATCAAGTTCAAATAGGTAATGGGCAAATCAATTTATCAACAAGTGCATCCAATTTTGCATGTTCTCCTGGAGTTTATCCCCTTTCATTTGACCAACAATTCCCTGGTAATTCATACTTAATCAATTGGGGAGATGGAACCACATCAACATTTTCATACCCTAATTTACCAATATCACCTTTAACAATTGACCACACTTACTTACCTTCAACTTGCACTGGTAGTACACCAGGTGGGTATCCAATTCAAATAACTTCTACAAATGAATGTGGTCCCTCAACAAATTCACCTGCACCAATTTACATTAGTAATGCACCAACGCCTCAAATTTCACAATCGATACCTGATAATACGGTTTGTGTTGGAACTTCGATTACTTTTACAGATAATTCAATTCCTGGCATCTATATTAATTCTACTACAACATGTTCAAATACATACAATAGATATTGGTTTACATCAGCAATTATTGCTCCAAATACATTATCTGGAACATTGGGAACATATGGTATCGATGGTTCTGCTGCATTGACAATTGCGTTTAATCAGCCCGGAACTTATTCTGTTTCTTTAGTTGTTTATAATAATTCTTGTGAACCAGATACTATTACTAAGACGATATGTGTAGTGCCACCAGTAGATGCCGCTTTTACTATCCCAACTTCTTTATTTTGTGCTCCATATTCACTAACACCTGTAAATACATCTTCTACTCCAACATGTAATATTACCAATGCTTATACTTGGACAGTAACTTCTACAAACCCTCAAAATTGCACAACTAACAACGGACCTAGTTCAACGCCAGCAATTAGCACTTTGCAAAATCCTAATTTCACTTTAAATGGTCCAGGTGTTTATTCCATTAAGCTTAAGTTAAATTTAAATCCACTTATATACGGCTCTCAATGTGCCGCTGATTCAATAATAAAAACCATTACAATCAAAGATAAGCCAGCTGTTACATTACCATCGCCTAGTACCATTTGTTTAGGTTCATCCTTTACTCCTTTGGCAACAGCAAATTCTTGCTACGGAGAACAAGCTTTAAGCTATGCTTGGAATTTTAACCCAAATAATACAGTTGCTGCAGGAAATGTTCCAACACCATCGAGCTTTACAAGCTTAACTTCAGGGTCTGTATTATACCCAAATTATGGAACTTTTCCGTATTCATTTTCTGCAACCAATGAATGTGGAACAACAACAGCTATTCAAAATATTACTGTGCAACAACCTGTGATAGTAACACCAGGAACCTATGGTGCAACGTGTAAAAATTCTCCAATTGTATTAGCGGGCTCTGTTACTGGTTCAGTTACAACAGGTACATGGTCTGCAATACCTTCAGGTGGATTATTTACTCCAAATGCAACAGCCTTAAACGCAACATACACGCCTCCGCCAAATCATGTTGGAAATGTTACACTTACTTTAACTTCTGGAACTCCACCTGCACCTTGTCCTGTCGTTCAAAGCACAACAACTTTAACCTTTGAGAATGATGCTATTTCTACTCCTGGAACATATCCTAACGGGATATGTATGAATGGATCTATTCAATTAAGTGGCTCAGTTGGTGGCGCTGCCAGCAGCGGATCATGGACAACAAATATCGCAGGTGGTACATTTACTCCTAATGCAAATACTTTAACTGCTACTTATTCACCACCTTCAAATTATGTTGGGAATATTGTATTTACATTAACTACAAATGATCCTGCTGGACCTTGTTTACCAGCTACTAATTCAGTAACAGTTGTAGTAAAGCCTTTGCCTATAGCTACAATTACACCAGATTTAGCTACAATTTGTTCGGGTGGATCAAAGATATTTAATGTTGCATCAACATTACCTACAACTAGTTATTCTTGGTCGGCAATAACACCTTTACCAACTGGAATTACTTCGCCAACATCTGGAACGATTGCATCACCTAATGCAAGTTTTAATGTTACTGTAACAAATACTTCGAATGCAACACAAACGGTTTATTATGTTCTTACACCTACTACCAATGGATGTGCTGGAATAAAAGATACTGCATCTTTGACAATTCAACCTGTTGCAACCGTTCAAGGTTTAACGCCAATAACTGTTTGTCCAGGCGCATTAATTGCTCCTTCTGCATTTACCAGTAATCCTTCAGGGGCTACTTTTGTATGGGCTAATTCGAATCCAGCAATTGGTTTAGTTGCTTCAGGTACTGGAAATATTGCATCATGGTCAGCACCTTCAAATGCAACGAATAGCGCAATCACTGGAACAATAAACGTTACCCCAACTTATAATGCTTGTCCTGGAACAACAGCCCCATTTGTTGTAACGATTAATCCAACGCCAAGTATTACAAATTCAACTTTAAGTCAAACAAAATGTTCAGGAGTAGCAACTACACTTGTAACATGGACGAGTGGAGTTAATACACCACAATATACTTGGTCAGGTGTATCAAGTAGTTCAAACTTAAGTGGATTTACAGGAAGTGGTTCGGGGAATTTACCAGCCATGACAATTGTAAATACAGGAAGTACGATTGAAACTGTTACTTATACAGTTTTTGCTTCTAAAAATGGTTGTAACGGTCCTTCCATTCAATATGTAATTACTGTTAATCCAACCCCTCAATTAACATTATCGGCAAATCAAACGAAATGTGGAGGTGTATCAACAGATGTTACTTCTTTTGTTAATTCTGTATCAGGGGGATCATTTACATGGACGTTATTAAATCCACTTTCAGTTCCAAATACGATTACTGGCCACCCAACATCCGGCACAGGTCAAATCCCCGCAACAATAATAAATAATTCAGGAACAGCTCCTGTTACGTTAACGTATCAAGTTACACCAACAGCCAATGGTTGTCCAGGTCCAGCTTTAAACTATACAATTACCGTAAATCCAGCTCCTGTTACTCAGTTTTCAATTCCTACTCAAACTATTTGTCAAGGAACGAATTCACAGGCAATCAATTTAACATCAGCTACATCCAATGTCTCTTTTGCGTGGAGTACGACAGTACCAACTGGAATTGGAAATATTACGCCAACAAATGGTACTGGTAACATACCTGTTTTTTCAACTATTACAAATTCAACGAATGCAAACATTACGGTTACATTTTCGGCATTTGCAACTACTTCTTCAGGAGCAAGTTGTGCTGGTTCACCAGCAACAGCTACCATTATTGTAAAACCTACACCTGTAGGATCATTCACTTATGTGAGTAATGACACAATCTGTAGTAATACGCAAGCCAACATAAATTTAAGTTCAACTGTTACTGGAACAACATATACTTGGACAGCAGCAAATGGGACAGGGATTACTGGTGCAACGAATTCAATTGGAAGTCCTACTTCAATTCAACAGACATTACAAAATTCTAGTTTAATTGTCAGTTCAGCTACATATACAGTCACTCCAACTGCTCTTGGATGTCAAGGAGCGACTTATCCTGTTCAAGTATTTGTGAACCCAATAGCGGTTGTAACTGGTTTAATTCCAATAACTGTTTGTCCAGGCGCATTAATTGCTCCTTCTACATTTACTAGTAATCCTTCAGGGGCTACTTTTGTATGGGCTAATTCGAATCCAGCAATTGGTTTAGTTGCTTCAGGTACTGGAAATATTGCATCATGGTCAGCACCTGCAAATGCAACGAATAGCGCAATCACTGCAACAATTAACGTTACCCCAACTTATAATGCTTGTCCTGGAACAACTGCCCCATTTGTTGTAACGATTAATCCAACGCCAATTATTACAAATGCTAGTTTAAGTCAAACAATTTGCTCAGGATCTCCAACATCAGCTGTTAATTGGACCAGTGGTGTTAATGGAACTATTTTCAATTGGACTGCAATGACTAATTCAATTTATTTAACTGGATTTAACCCTTCTGGAACAGGAAATTTACCTGTAATTACAACTATTTTGAATTCAAGTAATACAATTGACACATTAATTTTTTCAGTAATACCGACTAAAAATGGTTGTAATGGACCTACATTTACTTATAAAATTATTGTAAATCCAACACCTGTCATTTCTCGGTTGTCCGATCAAATAATATGTGGTGGTACTTCAACCATTTTGACTAATTTTTTAAATTCAGTTTCTAATGGATCTTTTAATTGGAATTTAACAAATTCTTTTGTTCCACTTTCAATTTCTGGACATCCAACTACAGGAACTGGTCAATTTCCATCAACTTTAATAAATAATTCTGGAACAGCTCCTTATGATCTAATTTATCAAGTCACACCTACTGCAAATGGATGTTTAGGATCTCCATTGAATATGACAATTACCGTAAATCCAGCTCCAACGGTCCAATTTTCTATACCGAATCAAGCGGTATGTACTGGATTAAATTCAACGCTTGTAAATTTATCTTCAACAACTAGTAATGTTACATTTGCGTGGTCAGCTGTTGCTGCTTCAGGTATTGGAAATTTTACAGGTACAACTGGAACCTCTTCCATTCCTTCTTTTCCAAATTTAACAAATACGGGAACAACACCATTAGCAATTACGTTTACAGCTATAGCTACTACGAGTGGATTAGAAGCATGTCCAGGCGCACCAAATACCTATGTAATAACGGTAAATCCAGCACCAAATGCGATAGCAACATTTGTTAGCAATGACACTATTTGTTCTAATACGTCACTTAACATTGCACTTACATCGACTACTGCTAATACGAATTTCACTTGGACAGCTACGAATGGGGTTGGTATTTCAGGGGGAACAAATTCAACGGTAGCTGGCGTTACAATTCAACAAACATTAACAAACACATTAACAACAGTTGGACAAATTCAATATTTAATTACACCTAGTGCAAGTTTATGTCCTGGAACACCAATTACAGTTACAGCATATATTAATCCAGTTGCTCAAATGACGGGCTTAGTTCCAATATCAGTATGTCCAACCGTAAATATCGCACCAGCTAGTTTTACAAGTAATCCGCCATCACAATCTTTTACTTGGGTGAATTCAAATCCAACCATTGGTTTAGTTGCATCTGGAACAGGAAACATCGTAGCTTGGAATGCACCAGCCAATAATACCCTTTCAAATATAAGCGGTTCCATATCAGTTACTCCAATTTACAATGGTTGTGCTGGTTCAGCAAGTCCTTTTATTATTTCTATATATCCAACACCATCTGTATCAAATTCATCGTTGGTTCAAACAATTTGTGGAGGAAATCCATCACTTTCAGTACCTTTAACAAGTACAATTTCAGGAAGTACAATCAATTGGAATTATAGTTCTGCAGGATCAAATTTATCCAATTATACCACAGGTAATGGTTCAGGAACACTTCCAGTCATGACAATAAATAATTCCGGATCGACTCAACAAGATGTAATTTATACAGTTCAAGCTATTTCATCAAATAATTGCCCTAGTTCTATAGTTAATTATACGACTCACGTAAATCCTATTCCAATTGTTACGTTGTCTGCCGATCAAATAAAATGTAGTGGAACTGCTACTACAGTTACCTCTTTCACAAATTCAGTTATTGGAGGAAGTTATACATGGAATTTATTATATCAAGGTTTAATTCCTTCATCTATTTTAAATTATACGTTAAGTGGGATAGGTCAAATTTCACCGATGACAATAACCAATTCTGGAGCAAATCCATATACTTTGTATTATCAAGTTATACCAACTGCAAATGGATGTTCTGGGTTACCTGATACCATCGCGTTTACGATCAATCCAGCGCCAGTAGTTACTTTTTCACCTTCTTCACAGTCTATTTGTAGCGGAGAAACTTCAGCGCCAATCACAATTAATTCAATTACTCCAAATGTAACTTATTCTTGGAGTATAACGGGAGTAAACGGATTAAATGGAGCAACACCTCTTTCTGGAAACACCAATTCTATTCCATCATTTACACTTTCACACAATGGCTTCACAACAGTTAATTTAATTGTTTCAGCTTCTGTTAGCACACAAGTTGGAGGTTGTCCGGGTTCTGTTGGCACATATACTATTGCAGTTAAACCAATACCTCTGGCTACAGCAACAGTGAATTCAACCAATCCACAATGTTCGGGAGAAACAGCATTGATCAATTTAACAAGCACTGTAATCGGAACTTCATTTACATGGTCATCTGTTGCAAGTGCAGGTGTTTCAGGAAACACTTCCTCTTCTGGAACTACCATCTCAAATACATTAAGCAATGCAACTGCATCAGATGGAACAGTAATGTATACAATTACTCCAACTGCTAATTCTTGTCAAGGTTTACCGATTAGTTCAATTATAACTGTTCATCCAATTCCAGATTTAGCACCGATTAATTCTATCGCTGTTTGTCCAACAAATGCAATTACCCCAGCTACATTTTCAACTGTACCAGCAGGATGTACATATACATGGACCAATACATCTTCAGCAATTGGAATTAATACTTCAGGAACAGGTCAAATTGCTTCTTGGAATGCTCCTGCCAATAATTCATTGGTTAATTTGACAAGTTTAGTTTCTGTAAAACCATATTATTTTGGATGTCCTGGAGACACTTCTAATTTTACTGTTACGATTTATCCTACTCCTCTTATAAATTCAAATCCGTTGGTACAAACTGTTTGTGAAAATGATGCTACAACAGCTGTTACTTTTACTAATACATTAGGTGCTTCTTCATCGATTGCATGGACAAATCTTTCTGCTGGATCAGCAATTACAGGGTTTATAGCTGGAAATGGTTTGAACCCATTAAATTCAATGACTTTATTGAATAATGGCCCAACACAACAAGATGTAATTTATTCAATACAAGCAACAAGTTCAAAAGGATGTTTAAGTCCGGCAGTAAATTATACGATTCATGTGAATCCAAGACCAATAATTACAATTCCTAATGATCAAACAGTTTGTTCAGGTGTTGCTTCTGCTTTAGTAGGATTAACAGCAGATGTCGCTTTAACAACTTATGCATGGCAAGTTATAACCGCGCCACCAGTATCAACTTATTTAGCTGGATATCCTCTTTCAGGAATTGGAAATATTAATCCACTTACGCTCACAAATACAAGTAATGCTTCACAAATTGTATCGTATCAAATAACACCATCAGCAGCTGGTTGTTCTGGAACAGCTGGAGTGTATACTTATACTGTTAATCCTTCACCATCTGTTACTTTTTCACTACCAAGTCAAGCAATTTGTTCAGAAAGTTCAACTGCACTTGTTGATTTGTCAACTTCAACACCTAACGCAACAATTTCATGGACAGCATCTGTTCCTGCAGGTTTGAATGGTTTTACAACAACAAGTGGAACAAATCAAATACCTTCATTTAATTTAACGAATACAACTTCAGGTATATTAACTGCAACAATTACAGCTACAGCAAGTACAACAGGGAATTCTATTTGTCCAGGCGGACCAGTTACTTATACGATTGCAGTAAGTCCAAAACCTGCACTTTCAGTGAATGTTGTTGATTCAACATTGTGTTCAAATCAGTTATTATCCGTTGCAATCACAAGTCCTGTAATTGGCACAACTTTCACTTGGACAGCAACACCAACGGCAGGTATTTCAGGTTCCTCTAATGGAACTGGTTCGGCAATTAGTCAAACGCTTTCAAATTCTCAAACAGTTCAAGGATCTGTAGTTTACTCGATTACAACAGTAAACCCTGTCAATAATGTTTGTCCTATAGAGACAATAGTAAGAACGATAACAATTGAACCAGTTCCCCATATTAGTTTTTCAGGACAAAATCAAAGTTTATGTTCCAATTTATTGTCAAATCCAATTAATTTAACAAGTGATGTTACAGGTGCTACTATTTCATGGTCCGCAGCTAATCCGTCGAATTTAACAGGTTTGACTTTATCAGGAACAACTACCATTCCAGCACAGACAATAATTAATTCAGGAATATCAGCGGCAACAATAACATATACAGCCCAAGCTTCAATTAATTCTTGTTCTGGACCAAGTTCAGCGCATACCATTCAAGTATTTCCTTTGCCAATAATGACTATTAATTTAACGGATGATACAATTTGTAGTAATACAGCTGTAAGTGCACAGCTTACTTCAAATATTCCAAACACTTCATTTAATTGGTCTGTTAGTCCTAATGTTTCAATTTCAGGTATGTCAAATGGAACAGGAAGTTCAATCAATCAAGTATTAACTAATAGTTCTCCTCAAATTCAATCATTAGTATATACAATTACACCAACTGCTGTTGGACCAACAGTTGCTGGGTGTTCATCGAATTCATCGAATTTCAGTGTTTCTGTCAATCCTGTACCAGGAGTATCATTTAGTATTGCAAATCAAACTATTTGTTCAGGAACTCCTACAACTTCTGTTGCAATTACAAGTTTAACGACAAATGCTCAAATCGCATGGACTGCTGCTATTCCAGCTGGAATAAGTGGAGGACAGTTGTCAGGAAGTACATCTATACCAGTACAAACGTTAATTAATACCACCAATGCTCCTATCAATATTGTATATACTGTTAATGTTGCTACAACTACGGGAGCTTGTTCTGGATCAGGATCAACTTATACAATAACAGTCAATCCAATTCCTGTATTATCGTTTTCAGAGACGAATCAAATCATTTGTTCAGGAGTTAATACAAATCCAGTAAATTTAGTTTCATCAATTGCACTTGGTTTTGCTTCTGGTAATGCGTTCTCCTGGAATGCAACTCAGCCAACAGGTGTTATTGGAATATCGACTAATGGCACAACTACCATTCCAGCACAGTTGTTAACCAATTCAACATTTGTTCCAATAACAGTAGATTACATTTCGTCACTTTCTTTTACATATAATAATACTGTTTGTTCAGCTCCACAAGTTGTTTATTCTATTATTGTTAAACCATTACCGAATGCGATTGCTACACCTGTTTCAACATTACTTTGTTCTGGAGAAACTACTTCTGTTGCATTAACGTCATCAGTTGCAAATCCTGCGTTTACATATTCTGTACTTAGTAGTGGAGCAATTACAGGAGCAAGTAATGGTTCAGGAAATACTATCAGTCAAACATTAGTTAATAATTCATTAGTGCTTGACTCCGTGATATATCAAATCACAGCAACGGCAGCGGGTTGTTCGGGCCCAGCTTCTTTGTTGATTATTAAAATTAAGCCAAATCCAATTGCTACGGAATTACCAAATGTGGCTGTTTGTCCAACTAATTCAATTGGAGCATTTAATTTTACATCTACTCCAGTTGGTGCTACTTATGCTTGGACAAACTCATCAAATACAATTGGATTAGGCTTATCAGGAACGGGTAATATACCAATTTGGAATGCACCAGCTAATGTTTCTGGTGGTACAACTTCTGGTATTATTTCAGTTACACCAACACTGAATGGTTGTATTGGATTACCTATGAATTTCACGGTAAGTATTAATCCAACACCTACACTAACTATTTTACCATTAGACGAT
This sequence comes from Crocinitomicaceae bacterium, assembly GCA_017984635.1. Classification (GTDB taxonomy): domain Bacteria; phylum Bacteroidota; class Bacteroidia; order Flavobacteriales_D; family Crocinitomicaceae; genus M0103. Next base: position 43,449 of record JAGNZC010000007.1, on the reverse strand, counting down.
ACAATTTGTAGTGGAACAGCAACTTCAATTGTTTTAACTTCAAACGTTTCAGGAGCTACATTTAATTGGGCAGTATCTCAAAATAACGCAACGGGAGCAAGTTCTAGTTCAGGAAATACGATCAATCAAACACTACTAAATTCTTCAACAACAGCTGGTTATGTAACTTATACAATCACTGTTTCAACTGGAAATTGTATCGGAAACACATCTAATACTACAATCGTAGTTCATCCGATCCCATCCGTTACATTATCTCCAATTTCACAAGAGATTTGTAGTAATACATTGGCCAACATCCTTGTAAATAGTTCAATCAATAATGCTAACTTAACTTGGAGTGTTTCGGCAAATAATGCTATTACAGGTTCTTCAAATGGAACAGGATCCACCATTTCTCAAACATTAATAAATACTGCTACAACAGCACAAAGCATTACATATTCTGTAACACCATCATTAAATGGTTGTACAGGAACACCTATTTCTGCTACAGTACAAGTAAATCCAATACCTGTTTTAACAATTTCGCCAACAAGTGACACCATTTGTAGTGGTGAAACTACTGCGATTTCTTTTACATCATCTGTTTTAAACACTACCTTTAGTTATACTCCAACCAATACCTTACCAATTATTGGTGAACAAGCAGGAATTGGAAATACACTTACACAACAATTAAGTAATACATCTGCTCAACTTCAAAATGTTCAGTATACAGTTACACCAACTGCTGCATCATGCTCTGGTTCATCTTCTAATGTAACCATTTATGTAAATCCAGTTGCAACAGTTACTGCTAGTTTAGTGAGTAATGATACTATTTGTAGTGGAGAACACGCAATTATTAATTTAAGTAGTTCTACAAATGGAGCTTTATTTAACTGGACAGCTTCTGTGAATAATCAGATTACTGGCGAAAGCAATGGTCAAGGAAATCAGATTGATCAAATCCTTACTAATACATCTTTTGTGCTTCAAATAGTTAATTATTCAATAACACCTAAGGCTGGAACATGTAATGGGACTCCAACAATTGTTCCTATATATATTAATCCATTACCTCAAATTATTCCAGGCGTTGCTTTCAATACTTGTTTAACTTCACCTATTTTTGATTTAACTGGCTATTCTCCAGCTGGAGGAACATGGACAGGAACAGGTATTACAAATGGAATAAATGGCACATTTAATCCTTTACTTGCTGGTGTAGGTCCACAAACGTTAACTTATACCTATACAGATCCAATAACAGGTTGTACAAATTCAGCTACTCGCGTTGTAACAGTTCGACCACTTCCAGTACCCTTATTTACAGCAGATACGTTGACATGTATAGGTTCTACTGTTAATTTTACAAATACTTCAACAGGAGCAAGTACTTATGCATGGAATTTTGGTGATGGCGGTAATTCAACGCTTCAAAACCCATCTCATTCATACGCATCAATTGGTAATTACTCAATCGTTTTAACAGCTACTTCAATTTATGGATGTGTTGACTCAATCGCTCATAACATTCATGTAATAACAACTCCAATAGCTTCTTTTACACCTTCTACCCATGAAGATTGCGGTCCATTAGTAGTCACTTTTACAAATAATTCAACCGGCGAAAATATTACAAATTATAATTGGAATTTTGCGACTCCTTCAATGAATAATGTTTCTACATTGATGAATCCAACAGCGGTAACATACCCATCGCCAATTTATGGTGATACCTTATATCAATTATCATTAACTGTTAACAATATTTGTGGGTCTTCCACTTTCTTAGATTCAATCATAGTAAAAGCACGACCAATTGCAGATTTTGTTACAACTTCAAATACAGGTTGTTCACCAGTAAATGTTGGATTTATGAATACTTCTTTTGGTTCTCCAACAAGTTATAGTTGGAATTTTGGTGATGGTTCACCTAATACAACGTTAACCAATCCATCACATCCATTTATAACAGGAACAGGTGACACTACTTTTGTTGTTGCTTTAATCGCATACAATACTTGTGGATCTGATACTTTGATGGACACAATAACTGTGTTCCCAAATACAGTAACATCTTTCTTTAATACAACACCAGTTATTGGTTGTTCTCCTTTGCCTGTTCAGTTCACGAATTATTCTATTGGCGCAACGAACTATTCTTGGTTATTTGGTGATGGTCAAGTATCAAGTACTTTTAGTCCAAATTACACTTATAATCAAGCTGGAACATATGTAGCCAAATTAATTGTAGATAATGGATGTTCTATTGACACATCAGAAATTTCAATTATTGTACATGATAAGCCAATGGTTGATTTTACAATTTTAGAAGATACCTTGTGTATGAATGAAGCTTTCTCATTCACAAACACTTCAGATCCTTTGAGTAATACATTCTGGCAATTTGGAGATGGTACAACAAGTAATGTATATAGTCCTTCGCACGTATTTGTTCAAAGTGGCACTCTACAAGTAACGTTGCTCGGAACATCATTAGCTTATGGTTGTACTAATTCTGTAACACATACAGTTGTCGTTCGTCCTACGCCTAATTTAACATATGATAATTATAATTATGTTGGATGTATTCCATTAAGTGTACCTTTCAACGAAACATCGAATACTGCTAATTATGCTACTTGGGACTTCCAGGATGGAACGATTGGAATTGGTGTTTCAACTACACATGTATATTCGACAGCTGGAACGTATTATCCAATTGTTATAACACAGAATAATTTTGGTTGCTCAGATACAACAACGTTTAATGTATTTGCTCATCCAAATCCAGTGAGTGATTTCACTTTATCTGCGACAGAAAGTTGTGATTATCCATTTACCATTTCTACCAATAATTTATCTACTGGTGCCAATGCCTATTTTTGGGATTTTGACAATACAACAACTTCCAATTGGAATGCACCAACGGTTACATATCTAGCTGCAGGAGACTATGATTTATCATTAATTACCTATAACCAATTTGGATGTTCTGATACTTCAACACAATTGGTTCAAATTCATGAAAAACCTCAGATTCTCTTTTCAGCTGTAGATCCAGATGGCTGTGAAGATTTTGAAGCCGAATTTGTTAATAGTTCATTATTTGCTGATTCTTATACTTGGAGTTTTGGAGATGGAAGTAGCTCAACGTTAACAAATCCAACGCATCTTTATACTGATCCAAATGTCTATTCAGTTACCTTATTTGCAACCAATGCTGATGGTTGCACGAACTCGTATACTGCAACCAATTATATCAACGTGTATCAAACACCTGTTGCTGGATTTAATGTTACTCCAGTTGTCATTACTACTGATCATCCGATGGTCTATTTAGAAAATACAGCAGCGGCCTATTCAAATGGTTTCTATGATTTTGGAAATGGTTACCAAGAAGATATTGACGTGCTTACATTCAATTACTCCATTTCAGATTCAGGGTTTTATTTAATTACTCAAATTGTGAATACACCATTCGGTTGCGCTGATACAGCATACAACACGATTCGAATAAATTTGAGTCCAACGCACTATGTCCCTAACTCATTCACGCCTGATGATGACGGAATGAATGACACGTGGAATCCTGTTCTAGTTTATGTTAAGAAGTTAGAAGTATTAATTTTTAATAGATGGGGAGAAGTAGTATTTAGAACAAATGAAATAGCTCCTAGTTGGGATGGAAAATCATTATTAGGGATTCCAGTTCAAGATGGAACTTATAGTTATCGAATCACTGGAAGAGATGGCAATAATGAATTGATTGATCTGAAAGGACACATCAACTTAATCCGTTAGAATAACTAAACATAAAAATCCCCATAAAGATTTTTTTATGGGGATTTTTTATTCTGTTGTCTAAAAATTTAACCGTTTACCACCTTTAAATATTCGATCTACAGGAATGTATAAAGTACCAAAAGCTTCTTGCCGACTCAAAGAATCTAAATTGAACTCAATTCTTGTTCCTTTTCTTAAAAAGATTCCATTGTTTTTAGCGTGAACTTCTGTTGTAGGACAAGCATCACCGCTGAAAAAGAAATATGTATTTTTTACCACATTCATTTTAAGTGGGGGAGAATAAAGAAATCTAAATTTCCCATCAGTTTTGGTCAAAATTCCTTTCGCAAATAATTTATTGATAAAAATTTTACCTTTATTATTCGTTGTAAATAGTAAAGAGAAACCTGGCACTTCTACCGCTTTCTTTTTTTCAACTTCTGTTGTATTGAAATCTTCGTCTAAAACAGTTTCTATGTAACTTTCTTCAATGGTTTGTTTACCTCCTTCTCTAAATGATAAGTCACCTTCCCATGCAGCTAAAAATTCAGTGGTAGGAAAACTAATTCTTTTGCCTAATTGTACTAATAATTTGTACAATGGATCTTCCGGATGCTGGCGTAATTTTTTTGTATTAACATGAATGTTTAACATTTTATTTGTTAATCCAGTATTCGCAAAACTTAATCCCGCTTCTTTCTGTTGGAAATTAAATGGTTTTAGATTCTTCACGTATGCTTTTAAACTAAAACTTGTTGAATCACTATCGTGAGCTAAAATGACTCTTTCAATGCCGTATTTCTTTAATTTATCAGAATTTGAATAAATAACTAATTTCTCTTTTTTGAATTGAGGCTCTTTAAGAAAAGCTTTCCATAACTTACTTTGATCATCTCGCTTGGCCATTGTGACACGTTTATAGATGTTTTCAAAATGAGAACCCTTAAATACAAATAAATAGTTGTTACTGTATGACAAAAACATTTTTTCCTTTTTATAACGGTATATTTTTTGTTCGTTAATTAAGGTGTCATCGAGCGCAATGATTTTTGTTAATCGTTTAATTCCTTCTCCAATTTTACTACTGTCACTGACTTGAATAACAGCGCCAATATCTCCCTTTTCTTTTCCAAAGAAGTAAATTGGTTTTTGTAAGTTTAATCCATATAATTTCCCTTGACTTAATAGAAATTCATAAGATAACAAATCTCGAAAAGGAATTTTATTGTAGTATAACATACCACTCGTTTCTCTTGCAACATCTAAAAGATAGGCTTTCCCGATGAAATCTGCGTCTGGTAAGCGATCTTCAATTGTAGGAGCTACTTGGTGTTTGAAAATATAGGGTCTTAAGATTAAAAATCCTGCTAATGCAACAGATAAAATTAGTATTAATGTAATCTTTTTAAACATGTATATTGCTGCTATTATTTAGAAATAATATATAAACTGTTCATTAAATCTAATAAATACTTTCCGGCATTTTCATAGGTTCCACCATAAGTATACAGTAAATCAAATGAAGTTTTTTCCATTGTTGTTTTAGAAGAGGTTAATTCCATAGAACCCGTTTTTCCTCTCATTGCGTCTAAAATCTCATTTTGTTTTGGGGTAAAGAAATCTCTTGGAAAGCGATCAATTGCTTGAGCTAAATTAATTGAAGCATACATGGAACCGCTTTTAGCAGCTTTTGCCGCATTTTTCTTTGTTAATGCTTCCTTTCCATATCCTAACACATGATTTTCAGCTAAATCTTGATCATTTGTAAAAATAAATAAGCCATCATTTGCAATTATGTACAATGGAGCGGCATTCAAAATAGCATTTTCATATACCCAGTATGATCCTTTGTTTTGAAAACGTGAGGTTAAACGAGAAAGGTGACTTAATACTTTTAATGGAATATCACTTCGCTCCGTTGAAAACCCCAAAGTAAAAATAGGCATGTCTTCTTCTGCTTTTACCTCCTTCTCTTGGTATTCAAACGTTTCTTCATCATATGTAAATTCAATTTTTGTCGTTTTTACTTTTTTGATTCCGTTAAAGGTGCCAAACATACTTCCTTTGTAGGTGCCAAATAATGCATCTTTATTAATAAATTCATTTAATAGATCAATAGCCAAAACACTGGTTGACATTTGCGTGTTTTTTTCGTTTGTTAAAATCGGCATAATCACTTTGAATGCTTGTTCATATGCTTCTCTTAAATTTACATTGTATGTGAAGTAGGCTGTGTTGTCTTTATGAATGTAATTCAATACTTTTTTATCAAATTTTGAATGATTTAATTTCTCGTAAATAGAACCTAATTTTTCGCCGTAACGAGATTCCATTTTAAATTCAACGGAATTATTATTTAATAATAAATCACCCAGTAACACATTTCCCGTATACAATTCTTTTAAATCCATATACAAAGTAGGAAACATCGTTTCTAAGTACCATATTTTTTTAGATTGTTGAAGATTGCGAGAATTATCCAAGAAGAATATCGCTTCTGATGGATGCGTTAGCTGGTCTGCGAATCGTGTATCAGCAGCTTTCAAATTCAAATTTTTAACAAATAAATCAGTACAGATTGCATCTAAAAAACCAATTTGTAAACCCATTTCTACACTATCACGCATCTCGTAATAGTTTTTTTGTAGTGGGTTTTCTTCTGCTACTGGAAATTCATCTTCCGTTTTTGGTTGAGTTGCCTCTGGCATTTCTTCATAAATCTCTTCTTGCAAAACTTCTTTTTCACTTTCTTCTTTTAATTCTTCTTCTGTACTTTCAAAAGAATCAGCCCATGGACTTTCATTCCCATTTGCATACCAAATTGAATCGGTTAACTCGTTTACACGCTCTAATAATGGTTCAACACGAATTAAAAGTGCAGAATTACCTTTAATAATTAAACTGTTAAAAAATGAAGTATATGTCTCTGTACCTGGGATTTTTGCATCAGCTAATTGAAAATCATCAAATACTTGAAATAAATCAGCTTTATTTTTGATTCCAAAAGTGAATCCGGAAATTTCATATTCTTTACCGCGGCCATAAAAAATATTCATCTTTTGATCAAAGTCGATACCCGCATCTTTCAAGGTTTTACCTGAAGTAGAACCATCAAAAAGTTCTGATTGTACTTCCGCCATAAATTCATATTTTACTAAATCATCCAAGGAGATTTTTTGAAGTAAAGTGAAATTATTGATACTGAAAACAGTTACAGCATCACGTGGAATTAAATCTTCAGATTTTTGCGCAAAAGTTGTCGTGAAAACGATGCTACAAAATAAAAGGGAAAGATGCTTCATGGTTGAGCGTTGAGTCAATTTATACTAAAATTCTTCCACGAAATTACAAATAAATACAGTTCTAATTCTTGTTTGGAATAAGATAGATGGTATTTTCTAATAATTTAGGATTTTTTGTCAAACTGTAGATGTTCGTTTGCAACATTGCAGCTAATTTATTTTTAGAAATTACACTCGATGGATTCATACATTTTTCAATAGGTTTCGAAAAGCGACTAATAGAAGTGTATTTCCCTTTTTTCAATTGTTCAATATCTTCTGTTTTCAATTCTTTCGTTTTTTTAATCGTAAGATCTGGAATAGAACGCTCTAATTTTTGTCCATCCCATTTTAACCAAACTGCTTCTAGTTCAGCACTATTTTTCTCATTAGAAATTTCTTTTATCACTTCTTTTACTGCAGTTTGCAAGGTGTTGACACTGGAGAAATTACAACTTAATTTAAAGATAAAGTTGGTAAAATCAGACTCTATTTTAACATTTGAAATACCTTGTTTTGTTGCTAATGTTTTTTTAAATTCACCAATTTTTGCTTCAATTTCTGAAAGTGTAGGCACTTTTTTACCTTCAATACTATCCAAAGCTAAGATTGAATTTACTTTTACTTTACTTTCACTTAAGTTGATCACATATTTAAACAAACCACTTCCATCTGCATTCAACGTAATATCATCCGTAATTTCTATGCAAGATGATAAAATCCCTAATAAAAATATCCCAAAAAAGACTAAGTGTTTCTTCATAAAACAAATTTACGGATTTCTTGTAAACAAATACACTGCCAAAGTTGAAATTATACTTGAATGAACATTCTATAGAATCAGTTAAAACTATTATCTTTGCAAAAAATAGTTTATGGCAAACGAAGATCGTATTTCTACTTCAAAAGCACCAAAGCCAGTTGGACTTTATCCACACGCTCGTAAAGTTGGTGATTTATTGTTTTTATCTGGTGTTGGACCTCGTGTTGCAGGTTCAGATGCTACAGACTCTGAAGTTCCTGGATTAAAATTGGATAAAAATGGAAATTTCATTGAATTTGATTTTGAAGCACAATGCAGAAGTGTCTTTGACAATGTGCGTGTAATTTTGGAAGAGTCTGGATCAAGCTGGGATAAATTAGTTGACGTAACAGTTTTCTTAGTTAATATGAAAAGAGATTTTCATGTTTACAACCGTGTTTATGCTGAGTATTTCAAAGATAACTTGCCTTGTCGAACTACGGTTGAAATCAATTCTCTTCCAACGCCGATAGCTATTGAATTAAAATGTATCGCAACTTTATAATTTAACTATGACACGATTTATTATTCGCTGTGCAGTAGCAGCTTTGACTTTGTTTTTTAATGCGTATTTATTTGTTGATGGACATTGGGGATGGGGAATCACCTTCTTATTTGTTACAGCGCTAGTGATTTTATCATTTTTTAGAAACGAAAACATGATTTTAGCTTTGAACCAAATGCGTTTGGGAAATACAGATAAGGCAAAAATGTATATTAATAAGATTTCACATCCAAATTTGTTGCCTAAAAAACAACATGCGTACGTATTGTTTTTACAAGCAGTGATGAATACACAAGAATTTGGTTTTGCGAAATCTGAGCAGTTTTTAAGAAAAGCATTGACACTTGGATTGAGAACTGGACAAGACAATGCAGTTGCACGAATGCATTTAGCAGGTATCTGTGCGCAAACTGGACGCAAAACAGAAGCTGAAAAATTATTAGCTGAAGCAAAAAAAATGGACACATCAGGAATGATGAAAGATCAAATTAAATTGATGCAAGGTCAAATGAAGGCTACACCATCTAAAAATCAAATGCGTATGGCTCAAATGATGGGCGGACGTCAAAAAACACCGAGAGCAAAATAAAATGTCAGACGAACGAATTTACGCTAAACCCTGGACTGATTATGAATTAATTGATGCTGGAGGCGGAAAAAAATTGGAGCGATGGGGGAGTGTTATTACTATTCGTCCTGAAGTTCAAGCGTATTTCAAAACTGAAAAATCGTTTAAAGAATGGGAACAAATTGCTGATTGGGAATTTGTTGCTCGTGGATCTCACAGTGGTTCTTGGAAGCCATTGAAGAAAAACCTTAAAAAAGATTGGCAAATTTCTTTTGAAAAACTGAAATTCAACCTTGAATTAACAAAATTCAAACATATTGGGTTGTTTCCAGAACAACGCGTTAATTGGGATTATATCAAAAGCCATTTAACTGCCGATGATAAATTCTTGAATCTTTTTGCCTATACAGGCGCAGCGTCTTGTGTTGCACGCTATACCGGTGCAGAAACATACCACGTTGATTCGGTGAAACAATTGATTTCTTGGGCGCGTTCCAACATGGAAGAAAGTCGTTTGATGAATGTGAAATGGGTACTAGAAGATGCGTTGAAATTTGCATTACGTGAACAAAAAAGAGGCAATCAGTACAAAGGAATCATCATGGATCCTCCTGCTTGGGGAATTGGAGCGAAAGGTGAAAAGTGGAAGTTAGAAGAAAAAATTGACGAGTTGATGGCAACAGCTGCTGCATTGATGACAGAAGATGGTTTTTTAATTATGAATACCTATTCTCCAACACTTGACATCCCTATGATCACTTCCTTAGCTGAAATGTATTTTCCAACAAAAAATGTTTCAGTGAAAGAATTGTGGATGAAATCTTCTTCAGGTAAAGAATTATTCTTTGGAAATTTATTACGCGTTTCTTAAGCTAATTGATAATAATCAAGGATTTTATCCGCTAAAACAGCACTTAACTTATAGTAACTTTCTGTTGTCCAGCCACCAACATGTGGCGTAAGTATCACATTTTTTGCTTGTAATAAGTACGCAAAATCTGCTGGAATTTCTTGTTCAAAAAACGCTTCAAAGCTTGTTTTTTCATATTCCAACACGTCTAAGCCTGCGCCCAATATTTTTCCTGTTTTTAATCCGTCGACTAAACTAGCTGTATCAACAATTTTGCCTCTAGATAGATTTAACAAATAAAATGGCTTTTGAATGCGGTTAAACAATTGCGCATTCCCCATGAATAAGGTTTCTTTATTTTGTGGGATGTGAAAACTGATAATATCTGCATTTTTTAACAAGGCATTTAAAGTACATTCCATAACAAAATGGTCCCCAAAATTTTTCTTGTATTTATCGTATGCCATTAGTTTAACATCAAAACCCTTTAATTTTTGAGCAAAAGCTTTTCCGTTGTTTCCATACCCAATGATTCCAACTGTTTTCCCGTCTAATTCAACTCCTCGATTTCCTTCCCTGTCCCAAATTCCAGCTCGAACTTCTTGATCTGCTTTATTGATTTTGTTGAGTAAATTTAGAATCATTCCTAATGCATGTTCACCAACTGCATTTCGATTACCTTCAGGTGCATTGAACAATGTAATTCCTCTTTTTGAGCAATAATGCGTATCGATGTTCTCCATTCCAGCGCCAGAACGAGCAATGAATTTTAATAGTGGAGCAAATTGTAAAATTTCTTCATCCAACGTAAAACGTGCTCGAATAACAATGCCTTCTGCATTACTCAAAGCATCAATACATTGTTGTTTGTCAAAATGAGTAGCGTCAATGCATAAGAAACCTGCTTTTGTTAAGCGTTCTTCTAAAATAGCATGAACTTCATCGATGAATAAGATCGTTTTTTGCATACGGATGAATTTACATCTTATACAATAACATCCCAACAGTAAAGTAGATAAATAAACCTACGATATCGTTTAAGGTTGTTACAAATGGTCCTGTTGCCAGAGCTGGGTCAATTTTATAATGATTTAACACAAGCGGTATTAATGTTCCGAATAAAGCTGCAAAAATAATCACCGTAAACAATGAAATACTAACCACTAAACCTAATGTTCCATTTTCAAAGTAAAAGGCAATTCCATAAATGATAGCAGAAAGTAAAATCCCATTAACCAACGCAACCAACGCTTCTTTTCCTAGTTTTTGAAGAATACTTCCGAATTGATCGGAACCTTTTGCCAGGGATTGCACTACAATAGCAGAAGATTGTACACCCACATTTCCACCCATCGCCGTAATCAATGGAATAAAGAAAGCTAAAGCGGGAACTTTTGTAATTCCTCCTTGAAACTGAGCAATCACTTGAGCTCCTAATGTGCCGCCCAACATCGCAATAAATAACCAAGGAATACGCGCTTTTGTAATACGCCAAACACTAAAAGTAGATTCAATACGTTCGGAGATACCTGATGCTAACTGGAAATCTTTGTCGGCTTCTTCTTTGATGACATCTACAACATCATCTAAAGTAATTCGTCCAACTAATTTATTTTGTAAATCAACCACAGGAACAGAAACCAAATCGTATTTTTCCATCACCTTAACAACGTCTTCACTGCTGTCAGAGGTTTTAACATAGATGATGTTTTTCCCTTGGTAAAGATCACTGATGATAGTTTTTGGGCTTGCAAAAAGCAATCGTTTTAACGATAAAACCCCAACCAATTTATTTAACTTGTCAACGACATAGATAGTATAAACCTTTTCAACATCTTCTGCTTGTCTTCGAAGTTCTACCAAACAACGATTCACAGGCCAATCAACACGAGCTTGAATAAATTCTTTTTGCATCAATCCACCAGCTGTGTCTTCATCGTAATTTAAAAGGTCTACAATGTCTTCAGCTGCTTCATCATCCTCCATTTGAGAAATGACTTCTTGAATTTTTTCATCCGATAATTCACCTAAAATATCTGCTGCATCATCCGAATCTAGATTTTCTAACTGGTCTGCAATTTCTTTAGATGATAAAGATGCCAAAAAGCGATCTCTTACCTCTTCTTCTAATTCCATTAACACGTCAGCCTGCAAGTCTTCATCCATCTCAAAATAGATGTATTTTGCTTCCTCACTGGTTAATTTGTCTAGAATTTCTGCAATATCTGCGAAATGGAGTTCTAACAAGTGCTCTTTGATCCAATCAAGATCTGACTCCGCAATTTTTGTACGAAGGATAGACAGAAATTCTCTTGTTAGTTCAAAACGCATGGAATGTTTTTTTACAAAGATAAGTTAAATTGTTTACAGAATGTGTTTCATCTCTTTAGTTTACACAATAATAACAGGAAGAAATGAGTTTGATTTCAAAATAACTTTATCTTTGTCTATCATCTAATACTAGGTTTTTTATGAATTATTTCTTTGCCCATTTGATAGAGGCTTTTCATTTACCATTGAAAAACCCAGTATTAGTTTTTTCTTTGTTGTTATTCATCATACTTTTATCACCGATTGTATTACGTAAAGTAAAGATTCCAGCAATCATCGGATTGATTATTTCAGGCGTTATAATTGGCCCTCATGGTTTAGGTTTAATTGGCGCAAAAACAATGGAGTCTGAAGGCTCTATCAAGCTTTTCTCTACAATTGGTCTGCTCTATATTATGTTTATGGCCGGTTTAGAATTGGATTTAAACGAATTCAAAAAATACCGCAAAAAAAGTATCGCCTTTGGAGCATTGACATTTTTCGTTCCGATTACCTTAGGTTTTCCTTTGTGCTATTATGGTTTAGGTTTGTCACAAACTGCAAGTTGGTTAACCGCAAGTATGTTTGCAACCCATACATTAGTAGCATATCCGATCATTAGTAAATATGGGTTAACAAAAAACAAAACGGTTGCAATAACAGTTGGAGGAACCATTTTAACCGATTCTGCGGTCTTGATATTATTAGCGATTATTTCTAGTTCAACAGAAGGAAATTTAGATGGCGCATTTTGGTTGCGACTCATCACTTCACTAACGTTGTTTTCTTTAATCATGTTTTTCTTAATTCCAAGAGTTGCGAAATGGTTTTTTAGTAAGTTGGATAGTGAAAAGACATCTCAATATATTTTTGTTCTTTCCATTGTTTTTTTCTCTGCCTTTTTAGCCGAAGTAGCGGGTGTAGAGCATATTATTGGTGCTTTCGTTGCAGGTTTAGTGTTAAATCGCTTGATACCTCACAATTCAATTTTAATGAATCGAATTGAATTTATAGGAAATTCTTTATTCATTCCATTCTTTTTGATTTTCGTAGGTATGGTTGTCGATTATAAAGTGTTTTTCAATGGGACTTGGCCTTTAATTATTGCAGGTGTATTAACTACTTTCGCGATTATTAGTAAATGGTTAGCAGCATATTTTACTCAGTTAATTTATAAAATGACGGGTACAGAACGCCAAATAATTTTCGGATTGAGCACATCTCATGCTGCTGCAACCTTGGCAATTATTATGGTTGGATACAATGATGGAAATGGGATTTTAGACATCAACATTGTGAATGGAACAATCCTTTTAATCCTGTTCACATGTATGACAGCATCGTTTGTTACGGAAAATGCAGGGAAAAAATTGTTAATTGAATTAGCTGAAAACGAACCAGAAGAATCGAATGAAACACGTTTAAGAAATAAGCACTTAATGGTTTCAATGAATGAATTAGCTGGTAATGAAGCATTAATTGATTTTTCTTTATTGGTCTCAGACCCTAAAGTAATCAATCCAATTTCTGTTGTAAGTGTATATCCTAACAATGAATATGCAGAACGAATGATTCGGAAATCAAGGAAATCTTTGGAAGAAATAGTAAAACATTTTTCTGGACATGAATCGAAAATCAACACCATTGCAACCATCGATTATAATTTGTCTTCTGGAATCGCTCGTGTTTCAAAAGAATTGGTAACAGACATTGTTGTAATCAATGATAGCCGTACGATGAATTTATTGAAAAGAGTTGTTGGTGATGATCGAGAACATCTTTTAGATGTTTGTGATAAAACAATTTTCTTTTGCCAATTTGAAAAGCCTTTTGTTTCTTATAATCGAATTTTAGTCGTTTGTCCATTACTAGCTGAATTGGAATCAAGTTTTAATTTATGGGTCGAACGTATCTTGCGTTTTTCAAAGGAATTAAATTGCCCGATTGATTTGTATGCTTCTGAAGCAACATTTGAAAAATGGTTAAGAGTTGGAGAGGTTAATAAAATCAATGTAAAATGCAATTTCTTTATCATTGAAGAATTAGATGATTTCTTTTTATTAAATGGAAGAAAATCAGCGGATGATTTATTTGTGTTTTGCGCTGCTCGAAAAGGTTCAATTTCCTACCAAGTGGGTGTAGATGCTTTCCCAACCAAATTTGAAAGAGGTTATCCTGAAAATGACACCTTATTGATTTATCCATCTCAAAATACGGTAGAGAATATTTATGGCAGTTACGACGATTTCGATTCAAGTGCCATTTCAAAAGGAGTAGAAGCTTTCCAGAAAATCGGAAAAGAAGTTGGGAATATCTTTAAGAAAGAAGGGAAATAGTTGTCGGTTCTTTTTTGAAAAAGAAACTATAAAAAAAGGCAAAGAACGTAACTCCCATTTGTGTTTCTAAAGTGTCTTCAAGTAAAAATGAAGCCATTAATATTAGCATAAATAGTATGGGTAGCACTTGTTTTTCTAGCTTAAAATAGTGTATAAAATAAATAATCATCCAACAAAAAAGCCCGATTCCTAGTAAGCCAAAACTTATCCAACTTGTTAAATATGAATTATGCGCTCTTAGTTGATTGTTCTTTGTAAGAAGTGTGTGATTAATTTTGTAGTGTTCATCAAAGGCATTTTGTACATCTCCAACACCAACCCCTATTAACCAATTGTTTTGAATGATTTGAATCGCAGTTTTCCAGTATTCAATCCGCTGTAATAAAGAATGACCGTTGGGGTCAGATGAATTGGTTAATTGATAATTGAGACCATTTAAACGAGATAGTAATCCAATATTTTGATCATTAACATCTGCAATCCCTTTTTCAATTGCTTTGATGTCACTTTTGGATAATTGCTTAAAATGTTCACCATCTTTTTTTAAATTTTTTGAATCCATGAATCGAATCAAGGTATTTTTTAAAAATTGGTGTTTTAAATCTTGTCCATCATACGGGATTTTGGAAACTTTTGACCACTCTTCCCGTAATTCGACTTCACAAATGTTAACCATTATAGGATCGCCATGTTTGTTTTTTTCAGATAAAGTATCGTGGAAATAGTGATTACCTTTTGAAGTTTGAGAGGGATAATACTGTTTTTTAGCAGGTGAAAGCTGTGTTGATTTTAGAACGAAAAAGCTACTGAAACTGATAACTGTAATCAGCAACAAAATAATACTAAGAAATGCTGTTGTTTTAGATTTCTTGTAAATAGTATAAAAGCCAATACTAAAAACAACAATAAGCCAAGCAATAAAACCAGAAACAACTTGACTGTAATAGGTATAATAACTTAACCAGCAGAACAATACAATTGCGATAATTGACCAACGTGTTTTATAAAACCTAATTAAACAGATTCCTGCAGCAAAAGCCACCATCAAACCAAATCGAATATGCGAACCAAATAAGGACATTTCTCTGAAATCAATGTAGGTGTAATTTCCAATAATTCCTTGGTATGCAAGAAAATTATATCCCGAAATAGCTACAACCGTTAAAACAAACAATCCTAAAAAAATGGTTTGAATGTTTGCTTTTTGAATAGGTCGAACAGTATAAAAAATTGGCAATAGTAAAAGTGGAACTTTGATTCTTAAATCATCTGCTGCATAGGTGAAATTGGATGTCCAAACTAAACTGATGAGGTGAATAAAAACAAAAGCGAGTAGGGGAACAAGCAGTTTGTTTGCGCGAAAGGATGTAATCGTTGTTTTTAATTGAAAGCCAAGTATAAATACCAGGGCTAAAACCATTGTTCCAAGTGACATCAATACTTTACTAGAAGGCATACCGATAACAAGTAGTAATGTGCCTAAGTAATGAATAGAAGTAAGCCTTTGTTGTGTAACAAGCTTTTGAAACATAATGAGTAATCGTTTGACGCTTTAACGCTTATTTTTTTAAAATAGTATTATAGCTTGTTTTGTTTTTTACTGTTTCAATTGCTTTTTCGATGCATTCATCTTGACTTAACGTATGTTCAGTTCGTCCAGTTTGATAATAATAGCGGGATACAATTTCGTTTTCTAATAAACTTTTTACTTCTTTTTTGAATTTATCTAAATCTCGCTCTTTTGATGGAGTAACTTTCGCCATTAATAGTTCATATTCAGCTTTAGAATCATTGTAATACCCTTCTTTTTCAGCTGTTTCTTTCATCTTTTTAAGCATTTCTTCAGATGCAGTAGAATAGGAAAAAGTTTCTTTTAAAACATAAGATTTAAATGAAGTGTATTCTTCATCCGTTAAACTAAATGTTTTTGCATTTGCAATTTCAGGATGATTCATGGCATAAGTAGTTGCATAATTGAATACTAAATTGTTGGCATAAATTGTTGCCGTTAATCGACTCATTTCTTTTTCTTCCACTTTAATATCTGGTTCAATTCCACGACCATCAATAACATCTCGTCCATTTTTTGTTTTAAATATTTTCAACAATGAATCTGAAATTTCTTTAGGTTTTGTTCCGTCTGATTTGTCATAATATTCCAATCGTTGAACACATCTTCCTGAAGGAGTATAATATTTCGCAATGGTTAATTTCATTTTTGAACCATATTTTAAATCGTACGTTCGTTGCACCAATCCTTTTCCAAATGATGTTTGACCGATTACAACTCCTCTATCTAAATCTTGAATACTTCCAGCAACGATTTCACTTGCTGAAGCAGAACCTTCATCTACTAATATTGTCAAGGGAATCTCTAAATCAATTGGGTTTTCAGTTGTTTTATACACTCTATTTTCTTCGGCTACACGCGCTTTAGTTGTTACTACCTCTTGATCTTTTTTAACAAAGAAATTGACAATTCTTACCGCTTCAATTAATAATCCACCGCCATTACCTCGTAAGTCTAGAACTAACGCATCCATTCCTTGTGTTTTTAAAGCTAAGAATGCTTTTTTAACCTCTGCCGATGCAGTGTTTGTGAAACTTGATAATTTAATGTAACCAACATTGTTTTTCAATAATCCAAAATAGGGAACGTCTGGAATTTTAATTTCATCGCGTTCAACAGAAATAGTTTGTTTTCCAGTATTTTGGCGGTCAATTTCAATCGCAATTTTAGTTCCTTTTGGACCTTTTAAATAGGTAGTAACATCATCAGATGACAATCCTTTCATTGATTTCCCATCAATACTTAAAATTTTATCTCCTGCTTTTAATCCTGCTTTTACTGCTGGATTGTTTTCAAAAGGTTCTGCAATATAGGTGAATCCATCAATAGAACGAATAAGTGAGCCAATTCCACCATATTGACCAGTTGTCATCAAACGGTAATCTTCTATATTGTTTTCATGGTAATAAACAGTATAAGGATCTAGTTCTTTTAACATTGCATCGATACCAACTTTTGCTAAATTGCCAGGTTTAGGTTCATCCACAAAATATTGATCTAAATTCTGATAGATTTGGTCTAATAATTCTAAGTTTTTAATGACTTCAAATCCATTCGATTGAGCAGTCCCTTTAAATGCAAATAAAATGAATATTAAGCTCAAATAGGTTATTCTTTTCATAGTAATCGTGTTAATTTTTAGTGGTTAATTCAATGGTTAATTTATCTAGTAATTGAGTCATTTTTTTTGACATGAGGCTAAATTCGATTGTTTCTCGCGCAGAAAATATTATAAACAAACCATATTGTTGTTGTTGCTTTATCAGTAACGTCTCTAATTCTGATTTATTCTTGCGAATGATTTCTTTCATTTGCCGTTTGATCTTATTTCGATCATGTGCTTTCTTGAAATTTCTTTTCGGAACTGAAAAAACGAATTGGAATGGGCCATGAACTGGAAGCTCCATTTCTTTATAATGTAAAATAAACGGATAGGATTTTACGCCCTGTTTTGTTTCAAAAATAGAACCTATCAATTTTTGACTACACAGCTTGTATTCTTTTCCAAAATTTTCATTCATAGTGCAAATATATCAATACCATACACGAAAAGCGAAACTTCTGATTAATTTTGAGCCATGGAAATCAAAAAAATCGGAATTGTTGGTACTGGACCAGCTGCATTAATGGCAGGAACAAAACTCTTAGCAGAAGGTTATTCAGTACAATTTTTCGATCAGAAAAAAGCTGCGGCTCGGAAGTTTTTAGTTGCTGGTAATGGTGGTTTCAATTTGACAAATTCAGAAGGATGTATCGATTTTATTGAAAAATACGATCATGATTTCATGAAGAATGCAGTAAAAAAGTATACAAATGAAGATTTCATTGCCTTTTTAAATAAAATCGGAATTCCAACTTATGTCGGGAGTTCTGGTAAAATTTTTCCTGAAAGAGGAATTAAACCAATTGAAGTACTGCAAAATTGGCTGAACGAATTAATAGAAAAGGGTGCTGAATTTTATTTTGATCATCAATTAATCGATTTTGATCCGTTACAATTAACCCTACAATTTCAGAACAATACAACACATCATTTCGATGTCTTTATTTTTGCGTTAGGTGGAGCATCTTGGGAAAAAACTGGTTCAGATGGGAAATGGCAATCCCTTTTTCAATCTAAATCAATTGCGTGTTTGCCTTTTCAAGCAAGCAATAGTGGAATAGTGCTTGATGATTTTGATGGTATAAAAGAATTTGAAGGAGAAATAATAAAAAATTGTGCTGTTTTTTCAAAGGTCGTTCGTAAAGAAGGTGATCTGGTTATAACAAAATACGGATTAGAAGGCGCTCCAATTTACAATGTCAACAAATCGATTCGGGATGGATTGAAAACGTTTATAGATTTTAAACCAATGTTAACGTTTAACGAAGTGTTAGGTAAAATTCAAGCATCTAAAAATACAACAGAAGGTTTGAAAAATTTAAAATTGCCGAAGTCAGTATTGAGCATGATAAAAGCATCAATTGCAACACGAGAAGAATACTTAGATGTTAAGACTGTTGTAAACCGAGTAAAAAATTTCCCGTTATCTGTTGCCGGATTTCGCCCAATTGATGAGGTCATCTCAACTGTTGGTGG
This sequence comes from Crocinitomicaceae bacterium, assembly GCA_017984635.1. Classification (GTDB taxonomy): domain Bacteria; phylum Bacteroidota; class Bacteroidia; order Flavobacteriales_D; family Crocinitomicaceae; genus M0103. The sequence continues at coordinate 24,374 of JAGNZC010000007.1, read as the reverse complement.
TGTAGACATGAATGAAATAAACAATCAATTTCAATGCATCAATTACCCTTCTGTCTATTGTATTGGAGAAATGTTGAATTGGGATGCCCCAACAGGAGGTTACTTAATACAAGGTGCTGTTTCTTCAGGATATGCTGCAGCTGAATCTATTATTAACCTGAGTTCGGTTAATTAGTCTTGATCGATTCTCGGAAGATTAATCAGTTCTTTTGTAATAAAACAAGTTGGAAATTCTCTAAACAGGGTGCTTTTTATCCGTTCTGCTTCTAGCATTGTTCTGAAGTCACCCACTTTCAAAAAATAATTGGGTGCATTATAAATAACATACGTATCAATTTTTGGATATAGGCTGATGAATTTTGAACGGGCTTCATCCAATAATTTACGATCGTTGTCAAAAAATAATTGTATTCTGTAGCCTGACATTTGAGGAGATGTTGCTGGTGGAATCACAACACTTTGTTTGGAAACCAATCCATCTATTCGTTGATCTTTTATAATTTTAATATTTTCTGATTGACAAAAGCCAGTCATGTTATAGGTGATAAAAAAAACGATAAATAGATAACTACGCATACTTTTAATTTTTTATCAAAGGTATCTTTTTTTTAGTTGTAAAATATCCAATTAAAAAAATTCAATTTAATAATATCTAATTTAATTTGTAAGTTAATAATTGAATATTTATTGGTTTTCAATAGTTTAAAATAATGTAAATTCAAAAAAAGGAAGATTTGAATCTTATAGCTTATTTAGAATCAATTTAAATTAACTAAAATTTCATTAATATTGTCATAAAACTGTCACGAAATGACACTATTCTTCTAAATTTGCGAACGTCAAATAATAGTTTTTTGACGGTAGACTTACAGTTTTTTACATGAAAATATCTAGTAGTCAGATGTTTAGAAAATTTAGAAATTGGTATTTTAGCGCGCTAGCAATTGTAATTGCTGCTGGAATATCTACAACGTATGCGCAAGGTGATGGACTTTTCAAAGCGAAATGTGCTAGCTGTCACCAACCCCACAAAAATGGTACTGGACCTAAATTGTTCCAAGTGCGCCAGAAATGGGCGGACGGAGGAGCCAAAGATGGTTCAATCTACCAATGGGTAAACAATTGGCAAACTGCAGCTGCGAATGATCCGTATGCTCAAACAGTTTCTGCTTGGTCTCCAACTGCAATGCAAGCATTTCCTGAATTAAAGAAGGAAGATGTTGATGCTATTCTTGACTGGGTTGATTCACAGCCTGAACCAGGAGCTGATGCGAAAGATGGAGCGGCAGGAGATGCTGCTGCAACTGATTCGATGGCAACTGAAGAAGAGGAATCTTCTAATGGTTGGGTTTGGATTTTAATGGGTGTTGTTTTTGCAACAATCATTATGGCAGTTAGTGGTGTTAGAAGACAGTTGAAAATTGCTTCTGCAGAAGATGCTGGTGAAGACACACATGAAGGTAAAACTTACATGGAGGAATTCAAGACTTGGGCTTGGAAATACCGTAAATATGTAGGAATGGTTTCATTGGTTATTGTAATTGGTGCTATTGTAACTTTGTTCTTAAGTTTATATAGTATTGGTGTTGTGGAAGAATATCAACCATCTCAGCCAATTGCATTTCCACACGCAATCCATACAGGAACGAATGGAATCGATTGTAAATATTGTCACAATTCAGTTACAAAATCTAAATCTGCTGGTCTTCCAACAGTAAACGTTTGTATGAACTGTCACAAACAAGTAAATGGTAGAACTCCTGCTCAACAAGAACAAATTGCTAAGATTTACGAAGCTGCTGGATGGAATCCTGAAGGAGCTGGTAAATACACAGGTAAAGTAAAACCAATTATTTGGAACAAAGTTCACGTTCTACCAGATCACGTTTACTTTAATCACTCGCAACACGTTGTAGTTGGTGGTGTTGATTGTAAACAATGTCACGGAGATATGACAAAGCAAGTTGAAGCGGTAAAAGTTCAAACTGTTGCTGAATTAAACAAAATTGAAGGAAACATTCCTTTAACAAAACCTACCTTAACAATGGGTTGGTGTATTGAGTGCCACGGAGAAAAAGAAATCTCTACTGGTTCAATTGCTGATACTAAGAAAGATGGTTACTACCAAGAAATTCACAGACGTTTATTGAATAATGACAAAAAATTATACAGTAAATACTTAAAAGACGGTAAAGTTACTGTAAGTGAATTAGGTGGTTGGGAATGTGCAAAATGTCACTATTAATAACGAATTGAAGAAGTCGAATTAAGCATTATGGGAATGACAAGAAAATATTGGAAAGGTCTTGAGGAATTAAGAGAAACTCCAGAATTCCTGAACTCAAAAGAACAGGAGTTCCCGACTCAAATGTCAGTTGAAGAATTCTTAGGAGATGAAAACTTAAAAGAATCATCGACAGCGCGTCGTGATTTCTTAAAGTTTTTAGGATTCAGTGTCGCAGCAGCAACAGTAGCAGCTTGTGAAGCTCCAGTTACAAAAGCAATACCTTATGTAAACAAACCTGAAAATGTAACGCCAGGTATGCCAACATGGTATGCTTCAACTTACTATGATGGTGTATCGTATGCAAGTATCTTAGTTAAAACAAGAGAAGGTCGTCCAATTTATATCAAAGGAAATAAAGATTTTGGTATTACAAATGGTGGATCGAATGCACAAATTATTGCATCTGTTTTAGGCTTGTACGACGCAGCTCGTTTACAGAATCCTACAAATAAAGGAAACGACACAACTTGGTCAGCAATTGATACAAGTGTGAAAGGAAAATTAAAGGCAGCTAAGAAAGTTGTTTTAGTTTCTAATACAATTATTAGTCCTTCAACTGCTATGGCAATTGGAGAATTAGCAACTTCTTTAGGTGCAACTGAAAATCCAGCTAAATTTGAACACATTCAATACGATGCGATTTCTTATGCTGGAATTCGTTTAGCTCATGAAGCTGCATATGGTGTAAATGTTATTCCATCTCACGATTTTAGTAAAGCAAAAACGATCGTTAGTATTGGCGCTGATTTCTTAAGTTCATGGTTGATGCCAACTCAGTTTGCAACGCAATACGGTACGAGAAGAAATCCTGCTGGAGAATGGATGTCTAAACATTTCCAATTTGAATCTGTAATGTCTGTTACTGGGTCAAATGCTGATTACAGAGGAATGATTAAACCTTCAGAGCAAGCAGCTGTATTAGCATACTTATTGAAAGGTTTTGGCGTTTCAACTGGAATTTCTTCAGATTTATCTAAAGCTAACAAAGCAGTTGCAGATGAAGCAATTAAATCATTGAAAGCAACGAAAGCAGATTCTTTAATTGTATCTGATTCAAATGATAAATTTGTACAACTTTTAGTTTGTAAATTAAATACAGTTTTAGGAGCATACAACGCTACTTTATCAGTACAAAACCCAATTAATCTTTTCAAATCAGAAGATGCGAAAATGAATAAGTTTGTGGCAGATGTAATTGCTGGTAAAGGTCCTGATGCAGTAATCTTTATGGGTACTAATCCTGTTTATTCACTTGCAAATGGAAAAGCATTTGGTGCGGCATTAAAAAATATTGATACAACAATTTCATTTGCATCACATGCAGATGAAACTGCTTCTAACTGTTCTTTTGTCGCTCCTGATCATCATGCGTTAGAGTCATGGAATGATTTCAATGCGGTAGGTTCACATTACGCAATTGCACAACCAACAATTCGTCCATTATTTAATACTGCTTCAGCAACTGAATCTTTATTAGTATGGTCAGGAAAAGCAACACGTGGTGGTAAAGACTCTAAAGTAACGTACGATTACATTAAAAAAACGTGGGAGCTTTATGGTTTCCCTACACAAACAAAATATGCTGATTTCCATACATATTGGAATATGGCAATCCACAACAGCTGTGTTGATTCAAACATGATGCAACCAATTGTTGCAACTCCATTTAATGATGCAGCATTAGCAGGTATCGCCTCTAAAATTGCAAATGTAAGCGGATTAGAGGTTGTTTTGTACCAAAAAGCGGGTATTGGAATTGGTTTGCAAGCAAATAACCCTTGGTTGCAAGAGTTACCAGATCCAATGACTAAAGTGACTTGGGATAATTACATTACAATGAATCCTGTTGAAATGGAAAAAGCTGGTTACGCAACCACTTATGACCAAGAACACGGATTAAGTTTAGCGAAAGTTAAAGTTGGAAATTCTGAAGTTACATTACCAGTTTATCCTTTACCAGGTCAAGCAATCGGAACGATCGGAATCGCTGTTGGATATGGAAGAGGTGAAAACGGAGAAAATATTGGTAAAGCAGCATTCCAAACTAAGGAATACGGTGGACACGATACAACTGAATCAGGTGCTTTAAAACCAATTGGTGCGAATGCATTTGTTTTTGTAAATTCAACAAATGGAACAATGGCTTATTCAGCTGCTGGTTCTATTACGAAAGTTGATGGTACGTATCCAATTGCTGCGACACAAATTCATCATACGGTGATGGGTCGTCATTCAATTGTTCGTGAAACAACATTGGATATCTTCAAAAACAATGACAAAGAAGCATACAATCCTGCACATGTTTTACAAAAATTAGACAAAGAAGGAAATCACGTTGAAAAACCAATCAGTGAATTTGATTTATGGGATGCACATCCAGTAGAGAAAATTGGTCACCGTTGGGGAATGACTGTAGATTTATCATCTTGTATCGGTTGTGGATCTTGTTTAATTGCTTGTCAATCTGAAAATAACGTTCCAGTTGTTGGTAAAGATGAAGTAAGAAGAGGACGTGAGATGCATTGGTTAAGAATTGACCGTTATTTTGCATCTGATGAAGAAGCGACGCCAGGTACACGTAATGATGCTGAAACATTTGATTATGGTAAAGCTGAAGTTGCTGCAGAGAATCCAAAAGTGATTCACATGCCAATGATGTGTCACCATTGTAATCACGCACCATGTGAAACAGTTTGTCCAGTTGCTGCTACAACACACAGTAATGAAGGATTAAACCAAATGGCTTACAACAGATGTATTGGTACACGTTACTGTGCAAACAACTGTCCTTATAAAGTAAGAAGATTTAACTGGTTCAACTACCCATCTTACAAAAAATTCACAGAAGTGAATCCAGCGCAAGATGACTTAGGAAGAATGGTATTAAATCCAGACGTAACAGTTCGTACAAGAGGTGTTATGGAAAAATGTTCATTCTGTGTTCAACGTATCCAAGCAGGTAAATTAGTCGCTAAAAAAGACGGTAGACCAGTAGAAGATGGAGATTTCGTTTCTGCATGTGCTGATGCATGTCCAACAAACGCAATTGTAGTTGGTGACTGGAATGATATCAAATCAATGGTTAGAACAAGTTCAGAAGATTCAAGAGCTTACCAAGCTTTAGAAGAAGTGGGCGTTAAACCAAACGTTTGGTACAAAGTGAAAGTACGTAATGAGAAAAATGATGCATTAGCAGGTTTACAAGTTAAACACCACGCTAAAGGTCATTCAGATAAAAAGAATCATTAATAGATTAAAAAACAATTGTAATGCATAAGGAAGCAGCAATTCGAGAACCCCTCATTTTAGGTCATAAGACCTACCACGACATCACAGAAGATGTTTGTAAACCAATTGAGGACAAAGCACCAAGAATGTGGTACATTCTTTTCGGTATCGCATTGATTATCGGATTATATGGTGTTGGAAGTATTTTATACTTATTAGGCACTGGTATTGGTGTTTGGGGATTGAACAAGACCGTAGGTTGGGCTTGGGATATTACCAACTTCGTATGGTGGGTAGGTATTGGTCACGCCGGAACCTTAATTTCAGCAGTACTTTTATTGTTCCGTCAAAAATGGAGAATGGCGATTAACCGATCAGCTGAAGCAATGACAATTTTCGCTGTATTTATGGCTGGATTGTTTCCATTGATTCACATGGGTCGTTTATGGGTTGGATACTGGACATTACCTTTGCCAAATCAATTTGGATCTTTGTGGGTGAACTTTAATTCTCCTTTGTTGTGGGACGTTTTCGCGATTTCAACTTATTTATCAGTTTCTTTAGTATTCTGGTACATTGGTTTGATTCCTGATTTCGCAACAATCCGTGATAGAGCTAAAAAGCCAGTTGCTAAAAAAATGTATTCTATCCTTTCTTTTGGTTGGTCAGGTAGAGCAAAACACTGGAATCGATTTGAATTAGTTTCATTGGTTTTAGCAGGTTTAGCTACACCATTGGTATTCTCGGTTCACTCGATTGTATCATTTGACTTTGCTACATCAGTTATACCAGGATGGCACACGACGATTTTTCCTCCTTACTTCGTAGCAGGAGCGGTATTCTCAGGTTTTGCCATGGTACAAACATTGATGTTGGTGATGCGTAAAGCGATGGGATTGGAAGCATACATTCATACACGCCACGTAGAATACATGAACATTGTAATCATGGTTACAGGTTCGATTGTTGGTACAGCATATATTACTGAGTTATTCATTTCTTGGTATTCAGGAGTTGAATATGAAGCATATGCATTTATCAATCGTGCTACTGGTCCATATTGGTGGGCATATTGGGCAATGATGACATGTAACGTAATTTCTCCTCAATTAATGTGGTTTAGACCATTAAGAAGAAGTTTGTTGTTTACATTTATTATCTCAATTGTAGTAAATATCGGTATGTGGTTTGAGCGTTATGTAATTATCGTAACATCATTGCACAGAGATTATTTACCATCTGCTTGGAGTATGCATTACCCAAGTCATATTGACCTTGGTGTTTATGTAGGTACAATTGGTTTATTCTTTGTTTTCTTCTTATTATTTGCTCGATACTTCCCAGTATTAGCATTGAATGAAGTAAAAACAATATTGAAGTCATCTGGAGAATCATATAAAAATGCTCCAGATACACATGGTCACAACGAAGAAAGTCATTCACACTAATACAATACGACATGACAGATAAAGTAATATATGCAATGTATGACGATGACGATGTACTAAAAGATGGTGCAAAGAAATTAGTCGCAAATGGTGTAAAAATTTCAGAAGTATTTTCTCCATTTCCAATTCATGGAATTGATCCAATTATTGGAATAAAAAATACACGTTTAGGAATTATGGCATTTTTATATGGTTTAACAGGTTTATTGTTAGCTACAATTGGAATGCGTTTCTTTATGGTTACAGATTGGCCAATGAATATTGGTGGTAAACCTAACTTTAGTTATTTAGATAACATGTTAGCGTTTGTTCCAATTACATTTGAGTTTACTGTTTTATGTGCTGCACACGGAATGGCTATTACTTATTTATTACGTAATAAAACACTTCCAGGTATGCCTGCACAGAACCCAGATCCACGTACTACAGATGATAAATTTGTCATGGAAATACGTTTATCTGAAAACACAACATTCAACCAAGAAGATTTGGAGAAAATGTTAAAAGAAACAGGTATAATTGAATTAGATCAAAAAGATATTAAATAGTTTGCTATGAAGTACCTATTAGGTACTCCGTCTGACACAATAAATAAGATAGACAGATGAAAATTAAATTTACGGCACTAGCAAGTTTGGCAGTTTTGGCAGTTTCAACATTGATGTTGGGATCTTGTACGGCTGATGCAGATAGCCCAGGTTTAGAATACATGCCAGACATGTATCGTTCTCCTGCAATTGAAGTATATGTAGATTATGGTGAAGTTCGTGGAAGAGAAAACATGGCTATGAAGTTACGTATGTCAGCATTAGTTCCACCAGCAGGAACTGTACCTTATTATGGAACAGATTCTTCATTGGTTCAATTGATGTTACCATATTTTAGAAAAGCAAACATCTCTTTCAGAGAAACACATGGTTTGTATGGAGCTGATTTAGCATTATCTGATGAATACACACTTGCAGCTGCAGATGTTAATCCATTAAAATTGACAAAAGATAATTCGGAAGCTATCTTAAAAAGTGGTAAAGAATTATATACAGCGATGTGTCAGCATTGTCACGGTGAAAAAGGAGATGGAAATGGACCAATGGTTGTTTCAGGTGCTTATGCTGGTGTTCCAAATTATGCGGATAGAGCAGCATTAGGTGATGGACAAATTTTCTATTCAATTTATTACGGAAAAGGAGCAATGGGTTCACATGCATCTCAATTGAATAAAAAAGAAATTTGGACATTGGTTCACTATGTTAGAAAATTCCAAAACTCAAGTTACGGTACATTTGATGCAAGTGGAATGTCAGCAGCGGTAGTTGCTGATACAACAATGAAAGTTAAAAAATAATAATCAGTTTAATTAGTTAAGATGGAATTCTCAGTATCTAATAAAGCAAAACGTTTAACAGTTATCCTAATTGGAGTTGGACTTTTGTTTACAGCGATAGGTGTGTTCACAAGTATGAATGATCATCATTTTGCAACACGTTTATTGACAAACGGATTAATCAATAGTTTCTTTTTCTTTGCAATTGGTTTAGGAGCATTGTTCTTTTTAGCATTACAATATGCTACAGAAACAGGATGGTATGCAGCAGTGAAACGTGTAATTGAAGCTGTTGCAGGTTTCTTACCATATGGAATGGCGTTGTTAGCTTTATCATTGTTAACAATTACGTTCATGGACGGAGCACACATTTACACATGGATGGATCCAGAAATGACTAATCCAAGTTCTCATCATTACGATGAAATCATTGCTGGTAAAGCTGCTTACTTAAATAAAGGATTTTTCTGGATTAGAACAATTGTTTATTTATCAGTTTATTTCTTATTCTTGAGAGGCTTTAGAAATCGTTCGTTAGAAGAAGATCGTGTAGGAGGAACAGAAATTCACTTTAAAAATTACCGTAAAGGAGCAACTTTCTTAGTTTTCTTTGCTGTATTTAGTTCTACTTCTGCTTGGGATTGGTTAATGTCAATTGATGTTCATTGGTTCTCTACTTTATTTGGATGGTATACATTTGCAGGAATGTGGGTTTCTACAATGGTTGTTTTAGTATTATTAACAACATATTTGAAATCATTAGGATATTTACCTAAAGTAAACGACAGTCATATTCATGATTTAGGTAAATGGACGTTTGCGACTTCTTTCTTGTGGTCATATTTATGGTTCTCACAATTCATGTTGATTTGGTATGCGAACATTGGAGAAGAAGTTACGTATTACATGATGCGTATTGAAAACTTTAAAATTTTATATTTCTCTATGTTCTTCATTAACTTTGCATTCCCAATGTTGATTTTAATGTCAAGAGATGCAAAAAGAAATGTTCGAATTTTAACATTTGTTGGTTTAGTTATCTTAGTTGGACACTGGTTAGATGTATACATTATGGTATCTGCTGGTTCTTTAGGAGCTAATGCAAAAATCGGATTTTTAGAAATTGGTATGGCATTGTTAATTGCTGGTTTATTTATTCGAATTATTTTGAATAATTTAACGAAAGCTCCATTAACACCGGTGAATCACCCTTTCTTAGATGAAAGTATTCACCACGAAATTTAATTTATTATAGTAAAGTTATACAAAAGAGATGGGAAGTAAATTAATAACTTTGATCGTTATAGTTTTAGGAGTAATTGCAATTGCTCAATTGGTTCGCGTTTATGAACTTTCTTCTAAACTTAGAAAACGTGGTGAACATGAAATTAGCACACGTGACAACAATTTGAATGCAAAATTGATGTTGTTGTTTATGTTCTTGTTTTACGCTGGATTTATTTATTTAATGGCAACTTACGGTTGGACAGGTAGAGGAGAATCTGCATCTGTTCATGGTGATGGTATTGATTGGTTATTAAACTTGAATTTTGTAATTATTATTGCAATATTCTTTTTAACAAATACCTTGTTGTTTTACTTTGTTTACAAATATGTTAGAAAAGCGGGTGTTAAAGCAGTCTATTTTTCTCATAGTAACAAATTAGAAATGATTTGGACAATCATTCCAGCAGTTGTTTTGGCTGTGATTATTATATTAGGTTTGAAACAGTGGAATGAATCAACTAGTTATGCAGATAATGAGGCAATTCGTATTGAATTATTCTCTAAACAATTTGATTGGACAGCTCGTTATGCTGGAGTTGATAATAATTTAGGTCGATTTGATTATAAATTAACAACTGACAACAATGAGTTAGCCTTGATGACAACTCAAACAATCGATAGCGCAATTTTCGCTATGGAAAATGGTCCAACTGGAATCAAAGCTTTGGAAACAAAATTAAACGATAGAACATTGATCTTTGTTCCTGAAGATTTAGAAAAAATGCAAAATGATTTAGCACGTAAATCTCGTTTGATTCGTTTGTTACACCAAATGAAAGAGCGTCATTCAGCTAAAATTGATGCAAGTGCTTGGGATGATATCATTCAAAAAGACACTTTGTATTTGTGTGTGAATAAGCAATATGAATTTAATTTTAGAGCAAAAGATGTAATTCACTCGGCTCATTTTCCTCACTTTAGAGCACAAATGAATACGGTTCCTGGATTAACGACTCGTTTTAAATTCACTCCTGATATTACGACAAAACAAATGCGTGAAAAGAAAAAAGACGATAAATTCCAATTTGTTTTATTGTGTAACAAAATTTGTGGTGGAGCACATTACAAAATGAAAATGATTGTAGTTGTTTTACCTCAAAATGAATACAAAGCTTGGATGAAATCTAAAGCAAAACAAACATTTAGAGATAAATATTTCACAGTAGCTGCACCAAGTGCTCCTGCTGATACTTTAGCAGTTGGAACTGATACTGCAATGGTTGCAGTTAATTAATCGATTTAATAATTTTAATTAGAAATACAATGGCGGCAGTAACGCACGAAGCACACGGACATCACGAAGCACATGGACACCATGATCACGGACACCATGAAGAAAGTTTTGTATCAAAGTACATCTTCAGCCAAGATCATAAAATGATCGGAAAACAATTCCTATTAACTGCGGTTTTTATGGGACTTGTTGCGATGTTACTTTCAATTTTATTTAGAATTCAATTGGCTTGGCCAGGCGAAAGTTCTGATTTTCTATCTTTCTTTTTAGGTGAAACTTGGGCTCCAGGTGGTGTGTTGAAAGAAGATATGTATTTAGGATTAGTTACTATTCATGGAACAATTATGGTATTCTTCTTATTAACAGGAGGTTTATCTGGAACGTTCTCGAATTTATTAATTCCATTGCAATTAGGAGCAAGAGATATGGCATCAGGTTTCTTAAACATGTTGTCTTACTGGTTCTTTTTATTGTCTTCAATATTAATGTTAGTTTCATTGTTTGTAGAATCAGGCCCTGCAATGGCTGGTTGGACAATTTATCCTCCTTTGTCTGCATTACCTCAAGCAGTAAGTGGTTCTGGAACAGGTATGACATTGTGGTTATTCTCTATGGCTATTTTCATTGCATCTTCTTTAATAGGTTCTTTGAATTACATCGTTACTGTATTAAATTTAAGAACTGCAGGAATGAAAATGACTAGAATGCCATTAACAATTTGGGCGTTCTTTGTAACAGCAATTTTAGGTGTATTATCTTTCCCAGTTTTATTATCAGCGGCTTTATTATTAATTATGGACCGTCTAGCTGGTACTAGTTTTTACTTATCAGATATCATCGTAGGTGGTGAAATGTTAACGAATCATGGTGGATCACCAATTTTGTACCAACATTTATTTTGGTTCTTAGGTCACCCAGAGGTTTATATTGTATTATTACCTGCATTAGGTTTATCATCTGAAATTATTGCTACTAACTCAAGAAAACCTATTTTTGGATACAGAGCGATGATCGGATCTATTTTAGCAATTGGTTTCTTATCCTTTATTGTTTGGGGACATCACATGTTCGTTACAGGTATGAATCCATTCTTAGGTAGTGTATTCGTATTTACAACATTGTTAATTGCGATTCCTTCAGCGGTTAAAGTATTTAATTATTTAACAACATTATGGAAAGGATCTTTGGTTTTAACACCTGCAATGTTATTTGCTGTAGGGTTAGTATCAACGTTTATAACAGGTGGTGTAACAGGAATTATCCTTGCAGATTCTGCTTTAGATATTATGTTGCATGATACCTACTTTGTTGTAGCTCACTTCCATATTGTAATGGGTATGTCTGCAGTATTTGGAATGTTTGGTGGTGTTTACCATTGGTTCCCTAAAATGTTTGGAAGAATGATGAATACGCGTTTAGGGTATGTTCACTTCTGGATTACTTTAGTTGGTGCTTATGGTGTATTCTTCCCAATGCATTTCGTTGGAATTGCAGGTGCACCTAGAAGATATTATGATTACTCAGCATATGGTGATTTTGACACAAATTCATATGAAATGATTATGGACTTAAATGTGATTATTACAATTTTCGCCATTATTGCTGCAATCGGTCAAGTATTCTTCTTGTTTAATTTCTTCTATAGTATCTACAGAGGGCCTAAAGCACCGATGAATCCTTGGAGTTCAAATACATTGGAATGGACAACACCTGTAGAACATGTTCATGGAAACTGGCCAGGAGAATTACCAACTGTTCACAGATGGCCTTATGATTATTCAAAACCAGGATCAGATACTGATTTTATTCCTCAAAATGTGCCATTAGCAGATGGTGAAGAGGAACACTAAATAAATTTATTAAAGAAAGCCTTCTATCATTTGATGGAAGGCTTTTTTATTTTTTGTAATTTAGAAGCGTGGAAGACGAATCATTTGATTATAGAGAAGAAGCTGCAGCTAATGCTGAACAGGATTTTGACAAAGTATTGCGACCAAAAAGGTTAACAGACTTTGCAGGTCAACCTACTGTTGTCGAAAATTTAGAAATATTTGTACAAGCGGCAACGCTTCGTAACGAACCTTTAGATCATGTTTTGTTACATGGGCCTCCTGGACTCGGTAAAACAACTTTAGCAAATATTATAGCAAATGAGTTAGGTGTAGGTTTTAAAGTAACGAGCGGTCCTGTTTTAGATAAACCTGGTGATTTAGCTGGCTTGTTAACCAATTTAAATGTTGGAGATGTTTTATTCATAGATGAAATTCATCGCTTAAGTCCTGTTGTTGAAGAATATTTATATTCTGCAATGGAAGATTATTGCATTGATATATTAATTGATAGTGGACCCAACGCTCGAAGTGTTCAAATCACATTGAATCCTTTTACATTAATTGGCGCAACAACTCGTTCAGGTTTATTGACATCCCCATTAAGAGCTCGTTTTGGCATTAATTCTCGTTTAGAGTATTATGACTCTAAAACATTGACCTTAATTGTAGAACGTTCTGCCAATTTATTAGCCATACCAATTGATGAAGATGCTGCTTTTCAAATTGCTAGTCGAAGTCGTGGTACTCCAAGAATTGCAAATGCTTTATTAAGAAGAGTACGTGATTTTGCACAAATTAAAGGAAGTGGTATTATTGATAAAGCTATAACTGATTTTGCATTAAAAGCGTTAAATGTAGATGAAAACGGCTTAGATGAAATGGATATCCGAATCTTAAAAGTGATTATTGATAAATTTAGTGGAGGACCTGTAGGTTTAACAACTATTGCTACTGCAATTGGAGAAAATGCAGGTACTTTAGAAGAAGTCTATGAACCTTTTTTAATTCAAGAAGGATTTTTAATGCGAACGCCAAGAGGTAGAAAAGCCACTGAAAAAGCATTTAGACATTTAGGAAAAGAATCAGGTTGGATTCAAGGTGGATTGTTTTAATACCAATTAGTTGGATAAACCTTCCGCATATTACTCTCAACTCATAAAACAAAAATCCAACGATTTAGGATTTTTTTATTGTGGTATTTCTAAAGCAGGTTTTTTAGAACAAGAAGCAAGCCATTTGGAACAATGGTTGAAGGAACAAAAAAATGGTATAATGTCCTATATGGAAAACCATTTTGATAAACGTTTAGATCCACGTTTGCTAGTTGATGATGCTAAGAGTGTTGTTTCATTAGCATTAAATTATTTCCCTGAAAACCGACAAAAAGATCTTTTTGCTCCTAAAATTTCTAAGTATGCGTTTGGAGAAGATTATCATTTTGTAATAAAAGATAAACTAAAGGAACTTTTCACTTTTATACAACAAGCAATTGGTGAAGTGGGAGGTCGAATTTTTGTAGATTCTGCACCTGTGATGGACAAAGCTTGGGCAAAACAATCAGGAATGGGTTGGATGGGAAAAAACACCAACATTATTCATCCTAAAAATGGCTCGTTTTTCTTTATTGCAGAATTAATTTTGGATCTTGAATTACAAGAAGATGGGCCCATCAAAGATTATTGTGGAACATGTACAAGATGTATCGACGCTTGTCCTACAGAAGCATTAATTGAACCGTATAAGATTGATGCCTCTAAATGCATTTCCTACCTTACAATTGAGTTGAAAGACGCAATTCTCCCAAATGAATTTAAAGGAAAAATGGATAATTGGGCTTTTGGGTGTGATGTTTGTCAGGATGTTTGTCCATGGAATCGTTTTTCAAAACCACACAATGAACCAAGGTTTAATCCGCATGCAGATTTACTTTCATTATCAACAAAAGACTGGAAAGAATTAACCCATGAAATTTTTTCAGATATGTTTAAGCTGAGTGCTGTGAAACGCACAAAATTTGAAGGGTTAAAGCGAAATATTGAGTTTTTAAAATAACTTATTGCAAGCCTCCTAATCCTTGTAACTCTTCTAAGGTAATTTCAGTATATCCTTCAGGAATTTTAAGGTCAAAAAATTTCTTTTGTTGTTTATCTAATTTCTTCACAATGTCTTTAACAGTTAAAACCAGTGTCATACCATTTACATTAATTGAATATTCCAAAGGAAATCCAGGCACTTTTGAACTTAAATAACTTTGACCTTTTTTAGACACAACGATTTCCTCGGTATACCAAAACAACGATTCGTTTCCATCTGCATCTGTTAATAGTGCTTTTTTACATGTAAAGCCTTTAATATTTTTGGACTCATCAATGAAAGTTAAAGTTGGTTCTGGAAAGTCAGCTTTGTTTTTTTCTAATTCACTAACAGACGTAACGATCGCGTTTTTACCAATCATACCATTCATAAGCATAATTACTTTATCTGATTGATCAGTGATTGTTGAAAGTCCCATCATCGTCCCCATTTTCATGTCAACGCGTGTCTTAGGTCCTAATACAAATAAATCCATCGTAGACTCTTGCATCATTCCAATCGCCATTTGCATGTCTGGATTATCACTTTTCATTTCAATTGAATAAGAAAAGTGTCCTTCTGTAAGTTGTGCTTTTGTAGAGAAAGCAACAAAAAGAACTGATAATATAATGAAAAATGATTTCATAGAAGTAATCTTAATTTTTAGAATAACCAACGAACTAAGTCATTTCCGTTTGCATACAACAACAAGCCCATTAATAAAAAGAAACCAACGTATTGAGCGTACTCTAAAACTTTTTGAGGAGCTTCTTTTCCTGTTACAATTTCATACAATAAGAATACAACATGTCCTCCATCTAATGCCGGAATCGGCAAGATATTCATGAAAGCTAACACGATGGAAATAAATGCGGTATTTAACCAAAAAATTTGCCAGTCCCATGAAGCTGGAAATAAATTACCAATTGAGCCAAATCCACCAATTGAAGTAGCACCTTTTTTTGTGAATACAAATTTGAATTGAGCGATGTAATCCGTTAATGTGTTTTTACCTTTTGCAATTCCTCTTCCAATACTTTCACCGAAACCATATGTAACATGTTTCGCCATTTTTAAATCAACGATTGAAGTTGGAATATGGCTAATTCCAATGCGACCTGCAAATTCACCTTTCGCTGGAATTGGGATGGCTACATCTAACAATTTACCTTTTCTAGAAAGGGTTAATAGTGTTGTTTTGCCTTTTCGATTGTAAACTGCATGTTGAAATTCATCTGAAAAGACTAGTTTT
This sequence comes from Crocinitomicaceae bacterium, assembly GCA_017984635.1. Taxonomy (GTDB): domain Bacteria; phylum Bacteroidota; class Bacteroidia; order Flavobacteriales_D; family Crocinitomicaceae; genus M0103. The sequence continues at coordinate 8,409 of JAGNZC010000007.1, read as the reverse complement.
TCACCATTTACTGCAATTACTTTGTCGCCTGCTTGTATTTTTGTTTTAGCGGCAGGTGATTTTTTCTCTATTTCCTTAATTTCTATTCCTTTAGATCGTGGCGAAAACACAGCCATTGCGCCATTTTGAAATAATTCTTGTGCAATTTCTTTTGGAAGTTGTATTGTTTTTAATGATCCATCTTGTTTTTTTACTGTAAATTGTTGTGCATCGCGCAACATCAATTGAGCATTTAAATCTAAGACGTTTTCTACTTTTTTACCATCTACAGCAATGATATTATCACCTGAATTGAATCCATATTTTTCCATGTAAGGATGTATCGCCAATCCATTTTGGATGTCTGTAGGGTTTAATTTATCTTCTCCATAAGCAAACACAACACATATGTAGATGAACATTCCTAATACTAAATTCACAGTAACACCTCCTAACATGATGATTAAACGTTGCCAAGCTGGTTTGGAACGGAATTCCCAAGGTTGAGCTGGTTGTGCCAATTGCTCTTTATCCATTGATTCATCCACCATTCCAGCAATTTTCACAAAACCACCTAATGGTAACCAACCAATTCCCCATTCTGTATCCCCAATTTTCTTTTTGAAGATTGAAAACCAAGGATTAAAAAATAAATAAAATTTTTCTACACGTGTTTTAAATAGTCGAGCAGGGATGAAATGCCCAAATTCGTGGAGAATAACCAATATAGATAAAGAAAGAATTAATTGTGCTGCTTTAATAAGAAAATCCATGTTAATTTTTTGATGTGTAGTACAAATATACGTTAAAACCTTTAGACTATTTCTTCTGTATAGTAGTCGTTTTGAACAAAATAATCCAACATTGATTCTTTTAATAAATGCTGTTGTTCTCTGTGTTCAAGAGTTGGTAATAATTTGTTTAATTTAAAATGTGGCCAATTTTCAGGATCGCGCCCTTCAAACTCGTAATAGCCATAGGGTTCTAATAAGGTGCAAATAGCGATGTGAAACAAATCAGTCTTTTCTGCTTTTGTAAAATTCTTGTACCCTATTCCTAATTCATTCACTCCGATTAAGAAAAGAATTGCTTGAACATCCATTCCTTCGCCATACTTTTCTTCAAGGTGCGCTTTTAATTTTTGAAAACGTAATTCAATGTCGTAATCCATAGGTGCAAAAATACGAAAGTGTGCTGAGTTACAAATTTCTTTTTGCTAATTTATCTTAATATTTAGCTTGATAAGCTTAACGTTAACAAATCATCGTTAAGAAAATTAAATATTTCATTCCTTAGATGATTCGTTTTCATCTAACTTCGAGTTATGAATTTTATAGATATTATTATTTGTGTACCGATAATTTATGCGGCTTACAAAGGCTTTAAACAAGGATTAATTATTGAAGTATTTACACTTTTAGCTTTGTTTGTAGGATTATACGTAGGTATTCATTTCTCTGATTTTGTTGCTAATTATTTGAAGAAAACATTTGAATGGGATAGTGTTTATTTACCAATCGTTTCGTTTACACTAGTTTTTTTAGCAGTAGGTGCGATGGTTTATTTCGCGGGCAAAGCAATTGAAAAAGTTATTAAAGTGGTGCATTTAAGTCCGCTGAATAAATTTTTCGGTTTGCTTTTTTCGATTGTAAAAATGCTCTATTTTGTTAGTATTTTATTGGTCATTTTTGAATCGTATGACGAAAAAAGTCATTTTTTACCGAAAGAACAAAAAGACAATTCCGTTTTATACAATCCAGTAAAAACTTTTTCTACAACAACAATACCTGGTTTGGAAAGTAGTTCCATATTTTTGAAAAATGCTTTTAAACAGGATTCAGACACAACAGACTTAACTGTAGACCAAGCGATTCGCGCAAAAGAAGTGGCAGATAGTTTAGGATTGGACCCTAAAGATCCAAAAGTAATCCGTGTAATTCAACACCACTAATTTTTGAAATGTTAAAAATTTGGAAAAGAGGAATTAGTCTAAAAAATATGACTAAATTTGTCAAGAAAATAATTGTCAATCATGAAGAATTTATTGAGAAATGCCCGTATTCAAAAAGGAATCCGTACCCGTGAATTAGCACAAAACATTGGTATCGATCAAGCATTGATTAGTAAATTTGAAAGTGGTCAACGCATCCCGACAAAAGAACAAGTAAAAAAATTAGCGAATGCCTTAACTATTCCAATTGATGAGCTTCATGTTGTTTGGTTAAAAGAAAAAATCTTGAATGAAGTAGGAAACGATTATTTAGCATCCAAAGCATTGCAATTAGTGCAAGAAGAGATTGCAAATTATGAACGATTGCCGACCATTCAACTTTCTAAACAGCTTGAAAAAATATTACTTGAAATCGATGCACTCAAAGTTCAATTAGATCAATTGCGGGAGTTTGATAGTTTTCGCATTGCGCAAGCATTGGAAGTAGAGTACACTTTTGAAAGTAACCGTATTGAAGGAAACACGTTGACCTTGCGTGAGACAGATTTAGTCATCAATGAAGGTTTAACAATTGCGGGCAAATCAATGCGAGAGCATTTGGAAGCAATCAATCATAAAGATGCGATTGATTATGTAAAGGATTTAGTGGTTCGCCGAATTCCAATTAATGAACGAGAAGTGTTAACCATTCACAACTTAATTTTAAGAAGTATTCATCCCGAACATGCAGGCGTTTACCGCAACGTTCAAGTGATGATCAAAGGGAGTCAACACATGCCGCCACAACCATTTTTAGTTCCCAAACAAATGGAAACGTATTTTGAATGGTATGCAACGAATAAAGATCGTTTACATCCAGTTGTATTAGCGGCAGAAATGCATGAACGTTTGGTTACAATCCATCCTTTTATAGATGGAAACGGCCGCACTTCTAGATTAATTATGAATATGATTTTATTAAATCATGGTTATGTAATCGCAAATATTAAAGGTGATCATGCAAACCGAATGCAGTATTATGAAGCATTGGAAACAGTTCAACTTGCCAAAAATAAAGAAGCATTTCATCTGTTGGTAGCACTCGTTGAAAAAGAATGCCTTGAACGTTATCTTTCTATCTTAAGATAAGTTGGTACGCCTGGATTTGATTTAGGCGTACTACTTGTTAATAATCTGCTTTCAAGGAATCTTTGAAATAAATTAGTATTTCTCACTAATTGAATGAAAAATTACGTATCTTTGCGCCCTAATTTCAGTGAATTATGTCGATTGGTGTAAAAATATTTTCTGGACGTGCTTCTGTTAAATTGGCAGAACAGATTGCTAAAATTTACGGTGTTGCCCTTGGTGATGTGAACGTAATGGAGTTTAGCGATGGTGAGTTTCAGCCTTCTTTTGAAGAAACAGTTCGTGGACAAGATGTTTTTATCGTTCAATCAACAATGCCACCGAGCGATAATTTATTTGAATTATTGTTGATGGTGGATGCTGCAAAACGTGCTTCTGCTCGTAAAATTATTGCAGTGATTCCTTACTTTGGTTTTGCACGTCAAGATAGAAAAGACAAACCACGTGTTGCAATCGGTGCAAAATTAGTGGCTAATATGTTAATGGCTGCGGGAGTTGATCGTTTGATGACAATGGATTTACACGCAGATCAAATACAAGGATTCTTTGAAGTTCCAGTAGATCATTTATTCGCATCAACAATCTTCTTAGATGAATTAGAAAAATTGAACAATGGCAATTTGATTATGGCAGCTCCTGATGCAGGTGGCGCTAAACGTGCGAATTCATATGCAAAGAAATTAGATGTTGGATTAGCGATTTGCCACAAACAACGTAAAAAAGCAAATGAAGTTGCTGAAATGACGGTTATTGGTGATGTTGCAGGAAAAGATGTTATTTTAATTGATGACATGTGTGACACAGCCGGAACTTTAACAAAAGCAGCTGATTTATTTATGGAAAAAGGAGCGAAAAGTGTGCGTGCATTTTGTACACATGCCGTGCTTTCTGGTCCAGCATACGATCGCATCAATGCGTCAAAATTAACGGAGTTAATCGTTACTGATACGATTCCACTTCGTCAACATTCGGATAAAATTCGAGTGGTTACTGTTGCAGATTTATTCGCGGATGTAATTCGCCGAATGATCAACAACGAATCTATCAGTTCACATTTTGTAATATCTTAAATTAAATAAATATGAAAACAGCACAATTGAGCGGTTCGCTTAGAGCGAGCGTAGGGAAAAAGGACGCTGCAGCAGTTAGAAATGCTGAGATGGTACCTTGTGTGCTTTACGGTCAAGGTGAGCAAACTCACTTCGCAGTAAAGAGAAATGATATCGAGAAAATCGTTTTTTCTCCAAACGTATACCAAGTTGCCTTGGATATCGATGGTAAAAAAGCAAATGGTATCATTCGTGAGTTGCAACAACACCCAACAAAAGGGACTGTTCAACACGTTGACTTTTATGAATTGAGTGCAGACAAACCAGTTAGAGTTGGTTTACCAGTTCGTTTAACAGGTTCTTCTAAAGGTGTAATGGCCGGAGGTAAATTAATGCAAGTATTCCGTCGTTTAAACGTAATCGGTTTACCAAAAGATTTACCAGAAGAAATCGTTTTAGAAATTTCTAAATTGAAAATTGGAAAATCAATCCGTGTAGGAGCAATCGAAATTCCAGGTGTTAAATTTTTAGATCCTACTAACGCAGTAGTTGTTTCAGTTAAAATGGCACGTGGTGCTACTAAACCAGCTGACGACGACGATGATGAGGAAGAAGAAACAGCAACTGAAACAGTTACTGAATCAACTCCAGAAACAGAAGCATAAGCATATCAATCATTTAAAAAACCCCGTTCAAGAAATTGATCGGGGTTTTTTTGTGAATTATACATCATGCTTTTAAAATCGTACTAAATTTAGTATATTTAGAATTAATAATTGTACAACTTAATTTTGTTCTACAATTTTTCTATTCTTCTTAACAAAACATTGCGAAGTAATAAAATGAAACCACTTAGTCAAAAAATAATTCGTTTAGTAGAACAATCACATTCTAATATAAGCCGTATAACTAATTCAACAATTGTAAGTACTTATTTTATTATTGGAAAAATGATTGTTGAAGAATACCAATCTGGCAATATTAAAGCTAGTTATGGAAAGAATATTATGAAATCACTTTCAGAAGAATTGACCATTAAAATTGGAAGAGGATATTCCGTTGATAATCTAGAAAACATGCGAAAGTTCTATTTGAACTATCAATCTCAATTTTCAATTTCCGAGACGCATTCTCGGATATTATATTTACCTGAAATTTCGGAGAAGCTTTCTCGGAAATTTGATACTCAACTGTTAACATGGAGTCATTATGTGTTACTGTCTAAGATAAAAAATAGTGAGGAAAGAAGGTTTTATGAAATTGAATCTTTAAAAAATAATTGGAATATTTCCGAATTAAAAAGACAATTTAATAGCGCTTTATATGAACGACTTTGTTTGAGTAGGAATCAAGAGGAAGTAGGGAATCTTGCCCTGAAAGGACAAGAAATATTAAATCCAAAAGACCTTTTTAAAGAACCATTTGTATTAGAATTTTTAAATATTCCTAAGCAAGTAGATTTTTCAGAAAATGAATTAGAAAAAGCCATCATTTCTGAAATCCAGGATTTTATGCTTGAATTAGGACGTGGTTTTTACTTTGGAGGAAGACAAGTTCGATTTACATTTGATGAAGATCATTTTTTTGTAGACTTAGTATTTTTTAATCGTATCTTGAATTGTTTTGTATTAATCGATCTTAAATTAGGTAAACTTACGCATCAAGATTTAGGACAGATGCAGATGTATGTAAACTATTTTGATCGTTATGAAAAAAAAGAGTCTGAAAACCCAACAATTGGTGTTGTACTTTGCAAAAGTAAAAGTCAATCACTAGTTGAAATAACATTATCTGAAAATAACCAACAGATTTTCGCAGCTAATTATTTAACAATATTACCCAGTAAAAACGAATTCAAGAAAATATTAGAGCATTATAAAGCATAAGCGAATCATTCATTTAAAAAAACCCCGTTCAAGAAATTGTTCGGGGTTTTTTTGTATTGGGTAGGGTAAAGTACTACTTAGATTAAAGCAAATAATCGACTGTAACCTAAGTTTTCAATTTGTTGAATGGTTTCTTTTGGGCAATTTGTTGGTTCTAAAGCATAATAAAAAATACTGTCATATTCTTTGGAAAACGAGTCTAATTGTTCGAGTTGAATCGTTTCTTTGAGTTGTTTCGCTTTTTCTTTTTCGCCTATTTTAGTTAAACAATAGGCTTCTAAAATTTTTAAACGTTCATTGGAACCATTTAAGTAAAAACTTTGGTACAATTGCGTTTTACTATTCGCTTCATTAATGTAGTTCAATGCCAAATCATAGCAGGATGAAACGACCAATCCTTCGCAAATAAAATGCTCAAAAAATGGATGGGTGTTCGTCTTAAAATGATTAAAAACAGCAGTAACTTCTTCCAATAAAGCAGAAGATACATTTCCATTTTCTAGAAATTCAATTACAAGTTTGCAGTTCAAGAAACGTGCTGCTGGAATTGGATGTATAGCTGTTAATGGTAGTGTTAAATCACAATTAGACAATTGTTTTTTGGCAGTTTCAACCTGACCGATCATTAAAAAACGCCAAGTTAATAATGCGTTTGCAAAAACAATATCTTGTTGTTGGCTTGAATGCTTTAAATAATATTGAATGCCAATGTAATGTGATTGCACCAATCGACTCATGTCTACAAAGAGTTCGAAGTAGTAGAAGCGCGCTTGTGAATCTTCGGCCCAACTTTCCCATAATTCTGAAGCAAATTCTGGATGATTTTGAACTTGCACACCGATTGTTTGGATTAAAAAATACAAATGGGAATGTAAATAATCTTCTCCATTAAAAATGCGTTGAATGCTAAACACTTGTTTTAAAAAGGCAAGATCACCTCTATTGAAAGCAACAACAGTAATGTAATTAATTAAACTGTACAAGTGCTCATTGGCTTCTAATTGATTTAAGCATTTTTCTACTGAATCTAATTGCAATGGATTTTGTTGAAGAATATCCAACTGCAATTTGTACAATTTTCCCAAATTGTCAATGGATTCTAATTGCGTACAAAAATCAAAATAAGATTGAAAACCGCAATAAATCGCCAATACATCTAATGAAGATTTCGACACGGAAGAATTGTTTTTTTGTCCTGCGAGACCGAAAAAACGGCGCAAGGTATTGTAACTAATCAACAGTTTCGTTTTTTTATAGATAGCAATGCTCAATTCTTCGCAGTCTGGCCGATTCACAATTCGTGTGCCAAACCCCCGTTCTACCGCATCTTTTAACTTATCTATATCCATTTATACGTGTGCTTTTCAACTTGCTGCAAAGATCGTATTCTTTTAGAAAATTACTTTCATTTGAAATAGTTGTATCAAATTGTATCAAAATGGAAAGGGTATTGGTGGTAGATTTGGGGTTACAACTAAAACTAAAAATATGAGAAAGTTAAAATTACTATTATTCTTTATTACAATTTCTGTTTTTGCGAATGCGCAATCATTTAGTTATTATGACATTAATTCGGGAACAATTAAAACGATTGAAGGACTAACAGGTGAGAAAATAAAATTAAAAAAAGGAATTAAACAAGGTAGAATTGAGCAGGTTGTTGCAAAGAAAGAAATTAAATATTTAGACGAGTTCAAATATGTGCCAGACATCGAAAAATCATTTAGTGACACATCGATTTCAGTTAGAAATTTAATTAAAAATGGAGTTGAAGATTTTTATGTTTTAGTTGGAAATTATGTTGATGGTTTAAAACAAGGGGAGTTTAAATTACTTCATTTTGTAAGAAATCAAACAAATTCTATTGCTACACTAAACTATTTGAATGATTCGATAAATGGGGACATTATATTTAATCAAAACTTCTTTTATAATAGCGATTATGCTTCAACTTTTTTAAATGTTAAATTGTCTAATCACAAAATATTAGATCAAGTAATTAAATTATCAGACGATCAATATATTGTTTATAAAAATGGCATATTAGATAGTGGGTTTATTTCTAGAAATGTTTATAGATTCTTTGAGAGATTTTATTTCAAAAATTTAAATCAAAGAGGTGACATAGAAATGATTTTTAAAGTAGATTCTGATTTGTATACAAAATTAAATGTTTCAGATGGTTTTAGTATAATAAGAAGGCCTGTCAATCAATATAATTATGATTATAATTATTTTTCAAAATTAAATTGTAAAGGATTTACAATGACACCAAAAAGATACTATACCTATAAAATCAAAAATGGAATTTATATGAAATATAATGATTAATATAAAAATTGAAATGATAATAAATATTGATGAGTTGGCGGAAAAAAAAAGTTGGCAAAATGCCAAAATTCTATATTTTGTTTTG
>JAGNZC010000061.1 GCA_017984635.1 Crocinitomicaceae bacterium | reverse complement strand
CCATATCTTTCATTCCGTGATGTTTGAGTTCTTTAAAATGTTCAATTAATACGATTCCGTTAAGCACGGCAATTCCAAACAATGCAATAAATCCAACCCCTGCTGAAATACTAAAAGGCAAATCACGAATCCATAAAAACAATATACCACCAACTGCTGATAAAGGAATAGCCGAATAAACCATCAATGCTTCTTTAACTGATCCAAAAGCAAAATACAATAGAATGAAAATTAAAAATAAAGCTATTGGGACAGCAATTAACAAACGCGCTTTGGCACTTTGTAAGTTTTCAAATTGGCCTCCGTATTTCACATAATAGCCTGCAGGAAGTTTAACTTTAGTAGCAACAATCTTTTGTATATCAGTAACCACGCTCTGTAAATCACGGTTTCTAACATTGATTCCAACTACAATTCTACGGTTAGTATTGTCTCTTGAAATTTTAGCAGGTCCTTGCGTATATTCAATCGTTGCTAATTCATCTAACGGAATTTGTTGACCAGCTGGAGTGGTTACATATAGTTTTTTCAAGTCTTCAATATCATGTCTATTGGATTCACTCAAACGTACCACCATATCAAAACGTTTTTCTCCTTCAAATACGTTTCCAACTGTTTTTCCAGCAAAGCTAAGAGCAATCATTTCATTCAAATCGGTAATATTCAATCCGTAACGGGCTATTTTAGAGCGATCGTATTGTACAAACATTTGTGGTAAACCTTCTGTTTTTTCGATAATTATATCCGAAGCCCCTTCCACATTTTTAATTGCATTTTCAATTTCGTGGGCTTTTTGAGCCAAAACATTTAAGTCTTCTCCAAAAATTTTCACTGCTACATCCGAACGTGTACCTGAAACCAATTCGTTAAAACGCATTTCGATAGGTTGTGTAAATTCAATTTCCATATTCGGAATTTGAGCTTCTAAAGCTGATTTAATTTTATCGGCTAATTCATCCTTCGATTCGGCAGAAACCCATTCTGATTTGGGTTTTAATTTAACGATTACATCACTTTCTTCCATAGACATTGGGTCTGTTGGAACTTCGGCCGCACCTATCCTACTTACTACTTGCGTAACTTCAGGGAAGTTTTTCAAGATTATTTTTTCAATCTTTGTAGTCGTTGTAATTGTTTTAGTTAAAGAAGTTCCTGTTTTTAGAACAGGTTGAATTACAAAATCTCCTTCATCCAAAGTGGGAATAAATTCACCTCCCATTGTGGTAAATAAAACAATAGAAAAAATTAATAAACTTAACGCACCGTACAAGACTTTTTTGGTATTTGCCAATGCCCAAGTAATTATGGGTAAATACCATGAGTTAAATTTTTGAATCAATTTATGAGAAAATGAATTTGGATTTTCTTCTTTTGGTTTTAAAAATAATGAAGCAACGACAGGAACATAGGTAAAACAAAATAACATCGCACCCAGTAACGCAAAACTAAAAGTCATTGCCATGGGCTTAAACATTTTACCTTCAATTCCTGATAAAGACAAAATTGGAATAAAAACGATTAAAATAATTAGCTGACCAAAAACAGCAGAATTCATCATTTTAGAAGCGCTCTTAAACGTGATTTGATCAATATGAAGTTGTTGTTCTTCTTTTGTAAGCAAGGCTAAATGAGCGGATTTACTCGCAATTTGAAAAGCAATAAATTCAACAATAATTACGGCGCCATCAATAATAATTCCAAAGTCAATTGCTCCTAAACTCATTAAGTTGGCATCAATACCAAAAATATTCATAAAAGAAATAGCAAACAACAAACAAAGTGGAATAACAGAAGCTACAACTAAGCCAGAACGCCAATTTCCTAACAATAACACGACTACAAAAATGACGATAAGACAACCTAGAATTAAGTTTTCTGCAACAGTAAATGTAGTTTTACCTACCAATTCACTTCGTTCTAAAAATCCGTTGATATAAACCCCTTCAGGCAAAGATTTTTGAATTTCGGCCACACGATTTTTAACATCTGAAATCACTTGTTTCGAGTTGCCTCCTTTGAGCATCATTACTTGCCCCAATACTTTTTCACCTTCACCATTTCCTGTTATGGCTCCAAAACGGTTGGCATATCCAAAATTTACTTGGGCAATATTTTTAATGTAAACGGGCATACCGTTTGAATTCTTTACCACAATATTTTCAATATCTTCCAACGATTTGACCTTCCCTTCTCCACGAATGAAATAACTTTGATTCACTTTTTCAATATAAGCACCGCCTGCAATACTGTTGTTTTTTTCCAAAGCAGTAAAAACGTCAGTCATGCTAATATTAATCGCTTTCAAACTAGCAGGGCTAATGGCGATTTCATACTGCTTTAAATAACCACCCCAAGTATTGATTTCTACTACACCTTTGATACCAGATAGTTGACGTTTTACTACCCAGTCTTGAATCGTTCGCAAATCGGTTACGGAATAATTATTTTTAAATTCGGGTGTGACTTCTAATGTGTATTGGTAAATTTCTCCCAATCCAGTTGTGATTGGCCCCATTTCTGGCGTTCCAAATCCAGTAGGTATTTTTTCAGATGCTGATTTAATTTTTTCAGCAATTAATTGTCTTGGCAAATAAGTTCCTAAATCGTCCTCAAAAACAATGGTTACAACTGACAATCCGAATTTTGAAATAGAACGAATTTCTTTTACACCTGGCAAATTGGCCATTTCTATTTCTACGGGATAGGTAATGAATTGTTCAATATCTTGAGTAGAAAGATTTCGCGAGGTAGTAATTACTTGTACTTGATTATTAGTTACATCAGGTACTGCTCCTATTGAGATTTGGAAAACAGAGTAAATCCCAAAACTAAAAACTCCTAATGTAAAGAGTAAAATAATTAGTTTGTTTTTTAAACTAAAGGCAATGATTTTTTCGAGCATAATTACTAAAATTGAGATACTTCAAAAGTAAGATATAAATATAAGTTAAATCTTAAGAACTACTTAAGGCTTTCTTAATTATTACTTAGGTTGTTTTTGAAAAATCAATTCTACTTTAGTGCCTAATTTCTCAGTACTTGAAATATCAATTCCAATACTAAGTAAAGAACAAAGACGCTGAACAATTGACAATCCAACACCTATTCCTTTTATTTCAGGATGATTCAAGGCTTTAGAACGAAAGAAAGGTTGGAACACTTTTTCTAAATCGGATTGTGGAATACCAATTCCATTATTGATTATAGAACATTGAATTTGGTTGAGCTTATGTTTTAATTGAATTTGAATTGTTCCATGTTGATTTGAATATTTTAATGCATTAGAGATTAAATTCGTTACAATTATTGATACGAAATGATGATCTGAAAGACAATAAAAGTCATCTTCTAATTCTGTTTGAATACTAATTTCTTTTGATTCTATGAATGCAGACTGTCTAGCTAAAGTATCTAAAAGAACACCATTCAAATAAACTGGTTCCTTTTTTAAAGTTTGCTTTTCATTTTCATAACGAGCCAATACTAATAATTGATCTACTAAATGATTCAGGCGATCCACCTCTGCAACACAAAAATTAATTTTTTCTTCATATTCCTGAGTGGCTCTAGGTTTTCTAATTAAAACCTCTAAGGTGCCTTTAATTACAGTTAAAGGTGTTCTTAATTCATGAGAAGCATCTGAAGTAAATTGTTTTTCACGTTCAATTGCAGTCTCTAAACGATCCAATAAACTATTAATTGTTTTGGATAAGATGTAAAGTTCATCTTTTGTTTTAGGTAATACAATACGGGACTTTAAATTATCTTTAGTTATTGCATTAGAGGTATTGATAATTGAGCTTATTGGTTTAATACTTCGTCCAGCAATCAATCGTGCAATGAGGAATAAAATAACTAAAATTGAAGGGTAAGCAATCAACAATACTTCTAATAAGTCATTCAGGACCATATAAGAATTTTCTAATGACATTGCTACAATTAAATATCCAACTATTGTTTTTCCTTGAAGAATAGGTAATTGAATTTGTCGCAATGACTTTCCATCCAATTGGTAATCGAATAATTCATTAAATGGAATTTTGGGTTGAAATTGGAGATTACTTTTAAGGTTTGGAGATTTCTCTACAACATTCTTATTTTCGTCAATAAACTGAACAAAAACAGGATTTACATCGACTGTATTGTGCTCTCTTTCCATCCATTCTTCTTGATGGATAAGATGAAAATCATTATTGCTGACTGCTATCTCGGTTAAGTGCTTTTGTGATTCAGATGTTATGTCATCATTGATATGACTATATACATTATAAGTTACACTAAAATAGATTACAATAAATACCACTGCAATTAGTAAGGCAGTAGTAAAAATGTAAAGCGATGCGATTCTGTTTTTGAATGAAAGTTGCTGCATACTTAATCGTTAGCAATATATCCTACTCCACGAATGGTTTTAATATAGTCTTCTTCTTTTTTTAAATCTAATTTTTTCCGAATGGAATTCATAAAAACATCGATTACACCTGTATCATAATTAAAATGAATATCCCAAACATCCTCAATAATTTGTGTTCTGGTACATACTATGCCTTTATTTTTTACCAAATAATGGAGTAATTCAAATTCACGAGGAGTAAGTATCACTTCGTTCTTATTAACTGATACATGATGTTTTAAAAGGTCGATTTCAATTGATCCCAGAGTTAACAATTGTTTTTCATGACTATTTCGGAAATGTATTTTAATTCGCTCAACTAATTCGTCAAAACTAAATGGTTTTTTGATATAATCATTTGCACCTGCTTGTAAACCTTCAATAGTTTCTTGAATAGTGTCTTTTGCAGTTAAGAAGATTATAGGGGTAATTGTATTATGTAATCGAAAGGATTTACATACATCTAAACCAGTTAATTTAGGTAACATCCAATCTAATAATACCAAGTCAAAAGTTTCTGTTGTAAGTAGCTTTAATCCCATTTCACCATCAATAGCTGTAACAACACTATATCCTTCTTCTTCTAATCCTTGTTGCAAGAATTGAAGTATTCCTGCTTCGTCTTCTACAATTAATATGCGCATTAGTGAATCATAATTTAATTTATTGCATGACAAATTTAAAAGCAATTGTTGCTATACTTGCTTTTAGTCGGTCAGTGCGTTCATATTGATGGAATCGAAAATCAATGTTTTTTAAACCAAATTGCCAAATTTTGGTTGTTGCAAAAATATCAGTGTAATTAATTCCAAAACCAATTTGTTTTGTATCAAAGGTAGCTAAATCTGGATCAGAAGTGTAAAATTGTTCCGTAGATAAGTGTTGCTCGTAAGGTGCATAAAATTCAGAAGCTGTTTGTGAATAATATCTAAAGGTTGGAAATACAGTAAATCTATCAGAAATCTTAAATGGCAACTCAATGCTTGCGGTTTGTGCTTTAATTGCCCAATCATCTGAATAATACCTGTAGTAGGTTCTTAAAACGAAACGTTCATTAATATAATAATTCAATCGTGCTCCAATTGGTAATTTAAAACGCGTGTTGGGTAAACGTTCTACATCATCTGCTAATTTAAAAACACCTGAATTAGCACTACTTTCATAATTAGCAATGAATTGAGATTGACCTATATAAAAGTTGGTTTTATCTGCAAAATAGATTCGATGGTAAGGTGTTGACAATAAACCTTGTTGTTGCAAAACATCAAAAAATACTGAAAATTGCAATCGTTTAGATACTATTTGGGAAAAGCCAAAAGAAGCAGAATAAGAATTTCTATTAGTCAACGTTAAATCTGTAAACTTGGTAGGCAAATACTTTTCTGTTGCCGTAATCCCATTTTCATTATAAACAGTAACACCGCTAAAATACCCTTGCGTTAAGAAATTAGTCCCGTATTTAGAATATTCGTGAAGTTCAGTTGGATAAATAGGTCTCCATTGATCTAAATAAACATTAGCCTTTAGGTTTATTTCAGTATTTTTATCATTAAATAATGCTGCTATTCCACCACCAAACCCCACTGAGGTATAATCGTATTCATTTGAAAATGAAACGTCAGAATTCCAAATAAAATTTCTAGAATCGCTACTGTGACTGTAATTTGCCATTACCGAAACTAGTTGATCACTTTTTGAAGCTCCTGATGAAGCTTGCCAAGGTGAACCATAAGGACCAGATCCTGTGCTTCCAGATGCAGCTTTAGTATTCACTCTTTTATCATCGTCATCGTCATCATCATCGTCGTCACCACCACCTGATGCACCAGAATAATTACTATTTCCTGATGCTCCCGATGAATTAAACGGATTTATATTACTAGAAGAAGCTGATGAATAAGCTGAAATTCCGACATCTACTGTAAGAACATCATCATCATTTAAAGGCATTGCGATCGTGATGTTTGAGGCAACATCTGTAAGTTTTTCGGATCCAATTCCCCCAGAAACAGAAGATTTTGAACCATCTTGAACATAATAACTGGCCAAGAAATCTACTTCTGTACTTTCCAACACTCTTTTTTTGAACGTTGGTTGTTTGCTTCCTTGCGAATAGACACAAGCGAACAATAACAAAAATAGGATTGTACTATATTTTTTCATTGATAAAGTCATTATTAATTGCAACCACAACCTCCTCCTGATTTTCCACCATTTGCACCTGCTGCAGCTTCTCTATAGACTTGAAAAGTAGTTTCGTATTTTTCAGCAGAACGCGATGCTAATTTCATATCAACATCGTTTATTTTTTCCTTTTCATATTCTTTAACACTAGTGCAAGACTGCAGTAATACAAGAACAAACAAGACCAAACTTAATTTCTGTATCATTTTAATTTGTGTATTTTTTAATATCAATTCCTTTTGATGCATGTATTTTTCCTTTATCATCCACAATAATACATTCAATTCCTTTTAATTGATTGACTAAATCTAGCCCTACTTCTACTCCTAAAACAAAAATTCCTGTAGCCAAAGCATCAGCAATTTCTGTCTGCTTAGCAAATACCGAAACACTCACCACTCCTTGAGTAGGATAACCGGTTCTTGGATCAATTATGTGTGAATATCGGATACCATTAAATATAACGTATTTTTCATAATTCCCAGAGGTTTCAACC
>JAGNZC010000034.1 GCA_017984635.1 Crocinitomicaceae bacterium | reverse complement strand
CCAAATTCAAAGACTTTAGTTGCCAATCCATCTAAGAAATCACGGTCGTGAGATACTAAAATCAATGTGCCATCAAATGCTTTCAACGCATCTTTAATGATGTCTTTTGTTTTCATATCTAAGTGATTCGTTGGCTCATCTAAGATTAACAAGTTTACGGGTTCCAATAAAAGTTTGATCATGGCTAAACGTGTTTTTTCACCTCCAGATAATACTTTTACTTTTTTCTGAGCGATTTCGCCTCCAAACATAAAAGCACCCAAAATATCTTTCACTTTTGTTCGGATATCGCCCACAGCAATTTGATCAATTGTTTCAAAGATGGATAAGTTTTCATCCAATAATGCTGCTTGGTTCTGCGCAAAATATCCAATTTGAATATTGTGTCCTAATTCCAATTGACCTTCGAAATCTATTTCTTTCATGATGGCTTTAATCATGGTTGATTTCCCTTCTCCGTTTTTACCGACAAAAGCTACTTTCTGTCCACGTTCAATGGTTAAAGATGCTTTTTCAAATACAATGTGTTCACCATATTTTTTACTTAATTCAGTGACAATTAACGGGTAATTACCAGAACGTGGAGCTGGCGGGAATTTTAAGCGCAAAGCAGAAGAATCAACTTCGTCAACTTCAACCAATTCTAATTTCTCTAGCATTTTAACACGCGACTGAACTTGTAAGGTTTTAGAATATGTTCCTTTGAATCGCTCGATGAATTCCGTTGTTTCTGCAATGAATTTTTGTTGCTCGTCGTATTGTTTTTGTTGTTGCGCTCGTCGATCTTTTCGTAATTCTAAGTAATGAGAGTATTTTGCTTTGTAGTCGTAAATGCGTCCCATTGTTACTTCTATCGTTCGTGTTGTAATCGTGTCTATAAAAGCTCTATCGTGTGAAATGACTACAACTGCTTTTGCTTGGTTAATTAAAAAATCTTCCAACCATTCAATGGATTCAATATCCATATGATTTGTTGGCTCATCCAGTAAAATTAGATCAGGTTGTTGTAATAATATTTTGGCTAGTTCGATACGCATACGCCATCCTCCACTAAATTCAGCAGTTGAACGTGTGAAATCTGACCGAAGAAAGCCTAATCCTTGCAATACTTTTTCAACTTCTGCTTCATAATTGATTTCTTCAATAGAATAGAACTTTTCACTTAACTCAGAAACGCGTTCAATGATTTTCATGTAATCATCTGAATCATAATCTGTTCGTACTGTAAGTTCATTATTCAAAGAATCAATTTCTTCTTTCATGTTGAACAAGGATTGAAAAGCTTTAGAAGCCTCTTCGAAAACGGTACAATTATCTTCAGTCAACAAATGCTGAGGTAAATAGGCAATTACAGCATCTTTAGGGGCTGATACTTTTCCTTTCGTTGGCTTATTGATTCCTGCCAATATTTTCAATAAAGTAGATTTACCAGCACCATTTTTACCCATAAGGGCAATTTTGTCATTTTCATTGATCACAAAGGAAACATCTGAAAAAAGAGTTGATCCGCTAAATTCAACGGCTAAAGCATCAATTGATATCATTCTAAAATTTTAAGTGTGCAAAGATAAGGGGCAAATTAAGTTTAGCAATTTTTTACGGTATTAAATTTAAGTAGGATTCCATTCTTGTTAATTTTTAAACACCTGTAAATCAGTGTTTTATTTATTTTGATTTGTCAATTGATTATTGTATATTTGTTTAAATCCAGAATTATGGTTGATCAACTACTACAACTAAGAGAAGCAGAACGCAAAGCAGCACAATTGTTTTCTGTTATTCAAGAGCAGAATTTAGTGCAAGCTGGTGCATCTGAAGAACAGTTAAATTCTCAGATTTTCGCCTTAGCAGAAGAACTTTTTGGCATTACCAAGTATTGGCACAAACGCATTGTTCGAGCTGGCAAAAACACCTTGTTGCCATATCGTGAGAATCCCCCCAATTTAATAGTGGAGACAGATGACATTGTGTTTTTTGATTTCGGTCCTGTGTTTGATGAATGGGAAGCAGATTTTGGGCGAACATATGTGATAGGGGACTGCAAGCGAAAATTAAAATTGAAAAGTGACATCGAAGCAGCTTGGAATGATGGCAAGCGTTTTTACGATCAAAATAAAATGGATATCACGGGTGCTGATTTTTATTTTTTCACGAAGAATCTAGCAGAAATATATGGATGGGAATTTGGGAACAAGCATTGCGGTCATTTAATCGGAGAATTTCCTCATGAGAAAATTCAAGGAGAAAGTTCATTGAATTACATTCATCCAAATAACCACCAATTAATGAGTGAAAAAGATCAAAATGGAAAAGAGCGGTATTGGATTTATGAAATTCATTTCATTGATCGACGTCATGAAATTGGAGGTTTTTTTGAACAATTGGTTTCATAATTACTTTCCATTAATAATTATTCTATCTTTGTTCAACTTATACGGCGCTATCATTTTTGATAAGAGAATGCCCTTTAACTGGGAAAATTAAATGTTGAATTACACAACGTATGTTTTAGATGAAAAAGCCGAATGGGTAACATTTGTTCATGGCGCTGGTGGTAGTAGTACCATTTGGTATAAGCAAATACGCGATTTCAAAGAACGATACAATGTACTTTTAGTTGATTTGCGTGGACATGGTAAATCAAAAAAAATAGCTCAAACCAAAAAATTAAACCGGTATACTTTTCATTCAATTGGTGATGATATCATTGAAACATTGGATCATTTGAAAATTCAATCGACTCATTTTGTTGGAATTTCTTTGGGAACAATCATTATTCGTGAAATAACGGAGCGTTTTCCTGAACGTACCAAAAGTATGATCATGGGTGGCGCTGTTATGAAATTGAATTTAAGAGGTCAAGTACTCATGCGTTTAGGAGCTACTTTTAAATCGGTTATTCCCTATTTAGTATTGTATAAGTTTTTGGCATTTGTTATTATGCCTAAGAAAAGTCATAAAGAATCACGCTTGTTGTTTATCAACGAAGCAAAAAAATTATACCAAAAAGAATTTATTCGTTGGTTCAAATTGGTTTCAGAAGTAAATCCTTTGTTGGCATTTTTCAGAATCAAAGATGTTGGCATCCCAACGCTTTACGTTATGGGAGAGGAAGATCACATGTTTTTACCGTCCATTACCAAATTGGTTCAAAACCATGCTTCTTCTCAATTAATTGTGATCCCAAATTGCGGGCATGTGGTAAATGTAGAGCAATCTGAGGTCTTTAATGAAAAAGTATTACATTATTTAAAAAACTTAAAAGGCTAACAGTTAGCTCTTTAATTAAATTAAATCAAATTACTTTCATAATAAAGCGAAATAAATAGTATATATCCTTTTTATAAGTGTACCTTCGTCCTTTATATATTATAATTTTTACAAAATGAGTAAAGGCACAGTAAAATTCTTCAATGAATCAAAAGGATTTGGTTTCATTAACGAAGAAAGCACAGGGAAAGAGTATTTCGTTCACATTTCAGGTTTAGTTGATGAAATCCGTGATGGTGATGAAGTAGAATTTGAACTACAAGAAGGAAAAAAAGGATTAAACGCAGTTAATGTGAAAGTTATCTAATAGATACTTTATATTTTTTTTTAAAGCCTGTCAGAAATGATAGGCTTTTTTCTTGCTCAAAATTCTGTTTTGCACAGATTCACACAAATAGATTTAGACCACTCATTCGTTTACATTTGTGCTTTCGTGGCAAAGAAATACTGTCACTAATACACGAATTTCCACGAATTCACACTATTCCTTGTTGTCCATTCGTTATAAGAAAAAACAATCCTACCGCACCAAATTAACATTTCCCGTTGATTGAAACACAGAAGCAAAACCAACTTCTCGAAAAACCACATTGTAGACATAAACGCCATCCTGAACTAACTTACCTCCATATGTTCCATCCCAACCAACAGTAGGATTTTGACTTACAAAAAGCAACTCTCCCCAACGGTTGGTAATCCGCAACTCAAACTCTGATAAAACTAGATTATCGGAGAAAACAGGCAAAAACACTTCGTTAAATTCATTGTTGTCAGGTGTGAAGGCGTTTGGAACATAAAACAAAGGGTCTTGCTCGATAATAATCTTTTGTACGCTAGAATCTTTGCAACCATTTTCGTTTTCTATGTACAACGTTACATAATAAATGCCCGCTTTTTCTGGAAAGGTATGCAGGGGTGAAAATAGGCTTGTATTTAGATTTCCGTCTCCAAAATCCCATAACCACGTAAATGCTGATGTGGAGTTATTGTCAAAAAGTGTCACTGGATTGACCAATGGCAAGGGATTGTTCTGTGGAGAAAATGAAGCAACTGGATTGGGATCGAAACAGACTGCATTTTGCTGATTCTGGGTTGCTACGCATCCAAATTCATTGGTAGCAGTAAGCTGAACGTCAAAACAACCTGCTTGGGTATACAAACTGGATTCTCCATTTATTCCAGAACCTACTTTTCCGTTTCCAAAATCCCACAAATACGTCGTGTTTGGCGCAACTTGGTTGTTCACAAAAGAAATTTCAGCTGGCAAACAACCCGACCAGTTAAGGACTGAAAAATCTACATTTGGCGCTGGATTCACTAATAAATTAAAGCTAACCACCGAATCGCACCCATTCTGTGCTATAAACGTTTGGTTATAACTTCCTGTTTGGTTATAGCTTTGTCCGGCCCACTGAAAGGCTGGATCATTGGAACAAATCGTTGCGCTGAAACTACTGTATTGAATGGGTAAAACCTGAAAACTCAACTTCACCACTGAATCACACCCGTGTTGATCTTGCAAGGTAACAGATGTATTAGTGCTGCTGGTTAATATTTGTCCAAACCAATTGAAAGGCAAATCGTTTTCACAGTATATGATCGTATCAAAAGTGATACTCGTCGGCATGACAGTAATGTTGGCCGATGTATTACTTGCACATTCGTTGGTATTGCGAATAAATGTATAATTGGTGGTTTGTTGGTTGTTAAATACTGGCGACCACGTTCCCGAAATACCATTATCGGAAATAAGTGGAAGAACAATTACCTCCGACTGACAAATCGTATCTGGTAAACTAAACGTTGGCAGGATACGCGGGGCAACTTGAACGGTCCATTGCACTGAAACAGCACATTCGTATACGTTTGGCGTAAAGGTGTACGTGGTTGTTTGTTGGCTATTGAAAGCTGGTGACCACGTTCCTGAAATACTGTTGTCACTCACTGTTGGGAAAACCAGCGTATCGTTTTGACAGATGGAATCTGCGATACTGAAACTAGGCGTGATGAGCGGAAAAACTGGAACCGTCATTTGAGTCGTAGCGATACAGCCCGGATCACTAGGCGTGAACGTGTAGGTTGTTGTAGCTTGGTTGTTGAAAATCGGTGACCAATTGCCATTGATGAAATTCTCCGATAGGGTAGAAAGTGAAATGCTATTTCCTTGACAAATCGAATCTATGGAAGTGAAAATTGGATCGACAAACGGGTCTACAAGAACTGTTTTTTGTGCAGTTTGCGGACAACCTGTTGCGACCGTAATGCTTGTTGGCGCAAAAGTGTACGTTGTGGTAACTTGGTTATTGAACGCTGGCGACCAAGTTCCTGCATATCCATTAGTTGAAATCACAGGCAAAACCAAATTGGCGCCCACACAAATGGAATCCAAAAGAGTGAAGGTTAGCGAAGTTCGTGGAACAATCGTTACTGTTTTACTCGCTGAAAGCGGACACCTGAATCCTAAATTCGTATTGACGATTCCAAAAGAATTTGGTGTAAACACATAATTATGCGTTGCTTGATTATTAAAAACAGGCGACCAGGTTCCAAGTACGTTTTCGTTGGAACTAGTTGGCAAAGCAAAAACAACATCCGCACACATGGAATCTGCAATACTGAACGTTGGCGAGAGCGTTGGAATGATTGTAATTGTTTGGGTTACAGGAACAGCGCAACCGTTAAAAACAGAAACAGCACTGGGCGAAAACGAATAACCCGTTGTCATTTGGTTGTTGAACGGCGCTGACCACGTTCCTAAAATTCCGTTATCTGACGGCGAAGGCAACACAAAACTCGCACCAATACACATGGAATCCGCAAACGAAAAACTCGGAACCGTTTGCGGCACAATCACCACGGCATGTTGCGTTGAAATCGGGCAAGCAGATGCCGGAACATTCAAAGAATCTGGTGTAAATGTATACGTTGCACTGTTTTGGTTGTCGAAAGCTGCCGACCACATTCCTGTAAATACATTGTTTGAAACCGTTGGGAAAACCAATGTTCCATTTGCACAAATCGAATCTGCCAAACTAAACGTGGGAAGCGTTGACGGAACAATTTGAACTGTTAGTTGCACACTGTCCACACAATTGGTATCGGCTGGAATGAACAAATACGTTGTTGTAACTTGATTGTTAAACGCTGGCGACCAAGTTCCTACCACGCCATTGGTGGAAGTAGTTGGTAGCACCACATTTGTTCCTTGGCAAACTGGCGCAATGGAATCGAAGGTTGGAATGAATATTTCGTTGAGACTAATCAGCGTATCGTTGGAAACGTTGTTGGTTAAGTTACTTTCTGGAATAACACCCAACTCCGTACTATCTTGGTTGGCAATAATCTTAACAGTAAACGGACTGGAAATACCCGAAGGAATGGAAACGGTTGCACTTAAGCCCAAACTATCACCAATCAAAATCTGACTCGGCGTGAGCACCGTAGACACCAAAACACTATCGTTCACAAAAAACGAAATGGGTGTTCCAGCGGGCAAAGTATCGTTGGCGTTGACATTGAAAACCGTAAAATTGACCGCCAAATCTCGGTTATCACAAATATCTTGGCCTGAAATGCTATTAAGAGAAATCGTGGCATCTGGTAGCTCGGAAGGAATGGAGGTGATGATGGATTGTACAAAACGTAAGAGGTAGGAATTTATAACAATCAATGCACTTGAATCACCAATATTTATGTTGTTTTCTATGTTATAAGAGTCTACATCCATATTCCAACTTGTATTACTTCCAGTGAAACTATTGGTTCCATTGAAAGGATTGGCAGCTGGATTCTGAGAATTACTGAGGGAATCGCCATTCATTTCAATTGATTCAAATAAACTAAAATTAGGACTCCCATTCCAAGATATAATTGACATTTCTGCATTTAATGTATCTACAATGTTTAAATTATTTACGGGTAAAGTGATAGAATATACATTTTCGTTACCTACATATCTAAAGCCATTGTAAATATTTAGCTGCTTAGTTGGAAGAGAAGGATCAGTATATACAACAACAATATTCCAGCCAGAAAATTGGATTAAACTTAAGCAATATGATGCTACAATTGAGTTTAAATCAAAATTTGTAATTTGGTAAATCCCATTACCATTGTTCAATACATAAGGCGTTATATCTTTTACAGCAGAAAAAAATGGAGTAAAAAGTGCTATTGGCGGACTGATATTAACTGAATTCAAAATATCTGGAGATTGAATGGTACCATTCAATGAAACAGTTGTGCCAATACCAGACCCAATACCAGACCAAATTAGATATGCACCAACGATAGTTTGTCCAGTTGCTAAAGCTAATGTGGCAGACGAACCTGTTAACATTTGACATGATGGTTGTGGATTTTGCCAATTGTCAAAAGAATTATGACTATTTCCAATTATTGTATAGTCATATTTTCCATTAAACTGCTGGTACAGGGTTATTGGAACATCAAATTGAGCAAGATATAATTTTGGTAAGAAAAATAATAAAAGAATAAATATTTTGTTCATTAAGCTCAAATGATATTATTATCAAATTTATTACTACTTCAGATAAATTTAATTTTTCAAATGTTAAATATTTGTTAAAATATAAAAATAATTCGTTTAATTCGATGAAATCAAACAATTTTTATTTCAATTTTTAAAAACTAAACTTATGAAAAATCATCTTTTATTCAGTGGAATATTAATTTCGTGTCTAACTTATGGACAAAATAATAAATCCTTAGATGCTGTCACATTTCAGTTAACCACAGCTGGAGGTATTTCACCTTCAAGTAATCTAGGCTTAGGCGAAGTATTCCGATTCCGTTCAGGAGCAGTTACTCAACTTGACGGATTAACTACAAATTACACTTTCAATCCAACAGATACGTGGTTTTCGTTAGGTCGAGTAAATGCTGGTTCACAAAGTTTTTATGGCTCACGTTTTCAAAACAACGGAAAAGCTTTAGTTATGGGGTTTTCGACACCAACAGCAACAACGAATACAGGCAATGCTCGCATTGAATGGATAGGAGCTACTGCTGCCAGTGCAGGAAATTTAGAATTCAGAAGTGGTATTGGTTTTGGAGCTGCTGGTTCGCCAGGAACAACAACTCTCGTCGCTTCCATGACCCCGGAAGGGAATACTTATTTTGGCACTACTATTCCGAGTTCTTTTTCTGCAACGAATACTAAAGTAGGGATAGTTTTTGAGGATGCAATTGGTTTTCAAATAAATACATTAGGTGTTTTACCTTCAAGCATAAACCCAACTGGAGCCTTAATTAATGTACTACACAGTGGAAATGATGGTATAGGAATTCGTTCAAATTGTGGGGGTGGTTTAAATTCTACTGGTTTATTTGGAAGAGCAAATGGGCTACAAAGCTCGATTGGTGTATTTGGACTTTCTAGTCCTACTTCTTCTGCTTTCAGCGCAGCTATCTATGGTGATGCTCAAATTTCTGGAGGCAATCTTTATGCGGGTTACTTTAATGGTGATATTATGACTACTGCTGGTTTTTTCGCTCCATCTGATGCAAAGCTAAAGGAAAACATAGCAAATGAAAAAAGCATGCTCGTGCAAATTTCAAAATTAAGACCCGTTTCTTATGTCTACAAAAATATAGATGGAATTAATTTAGCTAAAGGAAATCAACACGGTTTCATATCTCAAGAAATGGCAGAGGTTTTCCCGGAACTAACGAAAGATGTATCTCAACCAACTTTCGATGAGGATGGTAAAGTCATTTCTGAAATTTCTTATAAAGCAATCAACTATGTCGGTCTTATTTCTGTTCTAACTTCAGGTATTCAAGAGTTGAACACTCAACTACAAGCGGTTCGCCAAGAATTAAATGAATACAAAGCCAATGATAATGTGCGCAGTCAATTGATGCAAAACAACACTTCAAACAAGGGTTATTCTTTAGAGCAAAATAGCCCAAATCCTTTTTCAGACAGAAGTGTAATTCGATATAAATTAGTGGATGATAATTCTCAAGCAACTATTTCAATTTTCAACTTGAATGGCGGTTTTGTGAAAGAATACGCTCTTGATGGAAATGCAGGTGAAATCACTGTTCTTGCATCCGAAATTGGAAAAGGCATGTTCATTTATAGTTTAACTGTTAACGGACAAGAAATGATTTCTAAAAGAATGATTGTGAAATAAAAAACAATTTCTACAAATTCACACAAAGAAATTAGTTGCTGAATAGTAAAAAAATAAATAGATAAAAGTGAAATTAAGCCTTACAGCGTTGTGAGGCTTTTTTCTTGCTCAAAACTCTGTTTTACACGTATTACAGCGATTCACTTTTTTAGCCCCAACTCCATGATTACTAATGATTGCAGAGAAAAGAAAAAGGAACAATGATTTTATTGAACGGATGGATTTGAAATCAAACGTGATTGAATGGCTTCCGCAGTTGGGACATGTTTGCGAAAGTTGTTCTTCTTTTATTCGCTCATTCCAATAAGTAATAAATTTATCTTGTTGATGATTTGCGATTTGAACTTTTATTCCGCCCACAGCATTCGAGTAAAATGGAACCGTCGTGACAATGTGTTCGTCAATAATGCGCGTTACGAAATCGTTGGCTTCTAATTCTATTCGAAAAAGATGCGCATCCATTGCGTTGTCAAATGTTTTGATTGTTTGGTATTCCATGCGTTAAAAAAGCCCGATTTAACGAATAAACCGGGCTTACTTTAAGTATTATAATAATTAGAATGGCAAATCATCATCTTCGCTATCTGTGTTTACAGCAGCTGAAGGCGTTGCAATTGGATCTAAATTCATTGCTGAAGGACCACCTTGAGGCATTCCTTGAGGAGCATTTTGACCAACTTTTTCAATTCTCCAAGCTTCTAAACTGTTGAAGTATTTCACTTCACCTTGTGGGTTTGTCCATTCGCGGCCACGTAGATTGAAAGAAACTTCAACTTGCTCATTTACTTGAATGGCATCCAAAAGGCTACATTTATCTTGAGTCGCTTGAAATAAAATATCTTGTGGGTACATACTTGATGTATCAGTAACTACAAATTCTCTTTTTGAAAATTTTTCTGATACTTGAACTGTATTGTTCAAAACCTTTACGGTTCCTGTTAATTTAAACATATTCGTTATTATTTGTTGTGTTATCTATCCATTGTTAAATGAAAGCAAAGTCATCCAAGCCTCATTTAATTTATTTTCTGTTAATAAGTGTTTCGCACGTTGGTGTAATTTTTCTTCTAATTCAACGGGCTTGTCTTCTAAAGATACAAATAAATCACTTAATTCGATTAATTTATATTCATTTACATCTGTTTCATTGGGCAATTCTTCGATTCCTCCTAATTGTCCCAAATCATTACCAGATAATACTTTACTGTTTTTAATGTCAAGTGGAAGTTCGTCAAATCCAATTCCACACGTTGTGATCGGTTTAATCAATTCAAACATGGAATTACTGTTAGCGTGACAATACCAATTTCCACCCATGCGCGCAACTAAATCAATTTTATGTTGGTCAATCATATTGTTTTCATCCAAAACGTCTGATTGAATATGAATTTTTAACACTTCACAAATGATTAAATTTCCTGCGCCTCCTTCTGAACCTAATTCAACAACTTCATTCACTTTGCATTCAAATTGAACAGGAGATTCAGCCACACGCATCGGACGAATCATTTCTGAAGCTATCGGTGTGAGTCCAGATTTAGTAAATTCACTTACGCCAGAAGGATAAGGTGAGCTTGCTAAACTCATTTGGTGAACAATTGAATGATTCACAATATTAATAACAACTTCAGGAATTGCTTTTACATTGTGAAATGTATCTTTATTGGTATTCGTTCTACCTGAGCGAGCAGGTGAGAAAATCAAAATTGGAGGATTTGCGCTAAAAACATTGAAAAAGCTAAAGGGCGCCAAGTTGTTATTTCCTTCTTGGTCAACCGTTGAAGCAAAAGCAATCGGGCGTGGTCCAATCGCACCTAATAAATATTGATGTAGTTTTTGTACCGGAATTGCCTTTGGATCGATTGTTATCATCTCAATGAATTTTTTACAAATATAGATTGAAAAATGCTCAAGTTGGCAAACTGTAAAAAAGACTTTTCCACAAAATTCAATAAAAATGAAGAAATTCAACAAAAGAGTTTCATAGTTACAAATTAATAAATATCTTTGCACTCCAAAATCGAGGTTTTGGTTAAGGATTAAGCGAAATTCTTAGTTTTGAAATAAAATGCGGATGTGGTGAAATTGGTAGACACGCTAGACTTAGGATCTAGTGCCGAGAGGTATGCGGGTTCGAGTCCCTCCATCCGCACGATAATTGGTCTCGTGTTCATACTGCGAGACCTTTTTTGTTTGTAGTCGTTTAAAAAAGAAATAAAATGAACGTTATTCGTCAAGATGTTGATGCGTTAAATGCAGTTTTGAAAGTAGAAATTGCACCAGCGGATTACCAAGGTAAAGTTAAATCAACTTTAGAAAAACATAGAAAAACAGCTAAAATTCCAGGTTTTAGACCAGGGCATGTTCCAATGAGTTTGATTCAAAAACAATTTGGACGTACCGTTTTAGCAGATGAATTAAACAAAGTGGTAAATGATGCTTTGTACAAATTCATTGAAGAAAATAAAATTGAAATTCTTGGAAACCCAATTCCTCATGAAGGTGTTGATGTTGTAGGAAATTTTGAAAATCCTGAATCGTTTGTATTCGAATTTGAATTGGGACTTTCTCCTAATTTCGAGGTTCCATTGTCTGCAAAAAGTAAATACGATTACACGAAAGTGAAAATTGATGCAGCGTTGTTGGATAAACAAGTGGATGACTTACGTCGTAGATATGGGAAATTAATTTCTGTAGATCAAGTAAGTGAAGGCGATATGATTTTAGCTCAATTTGTGGAGTTAAATGAGGATGATTCTATTAAAGCGGGAGGAATTATGAATTCTTCTACGATTTCAATGGAATTTGTTGAGGATAAAAAATTGAAAAAAGAATTAATCGGAAAAGGTAAAGGCGATAAAGTAATCGTTGACCCTGCTAAAGTTTCGCGTGGTGAAAAAGACACTGCTGCTATGTTAGGGGTTCAAGAAGATGAATTGGCAAATTTGTCTAAGAAATTCCAAATGACGATTACAGAGATCAAACAAATGGAATTGTCTGATGTAAACCAAGAATTATTTGATAAATTATTTGGTCCAGGTGCGATTTCAACTGAAAAAGAATTACGTGACCGTATTGCAACGGATTTAGAAAAAATGTTTGCACAAGATTCAGATCGTTTATTTACGCGTAATGTTTATACAGATTTAGTTGATAAAACTAAAATGGCTTTACCAGATGCGTTTTTGAAAAGATGGATTCGTTTATCGAATGAGAAACCAATTACTGCAGAACAAATTGAAAGTGAATACGATGGATATGCTAAAAGTTTAAAATGGCAATTAATCCAAGGTAACATTTTCAAAACAAACAACATCCGTTTGGATAATAACGAAGTAATTGAGTTTACTAAAGGTTTATTGATAAGTAATTATGCGCAATATGGTATTCCAGCTCCTGAAGATAAAGAGTTGACTGAATCGGCTATGCAAGTATTACAAAACAGAGAAGAGTCTACGCGAATTTTTGACATGTTAGCTGAACAAAAATTAACCAACTACTTCAAAGAAACGGTGAAATTAAATGAGAAAGAAATTTCTTATGATGCATTCATTGAATTAGCTTCAAAATAATAAAGGATAAGACATAAAAAAAGCTCACAAATATGTGAGCTTTTTTTATGTCTATTAACCTGAGTTCGATAATTATTTTATTGTCAGATTGCTGATCAAGAACAATATACGAATGAAAAGAATGAGGAATAATAGATTATTACGAGTGATTTTCTTGAAGTAGATTGATTTTGAGTAGTAAAATTTACATTTGCTCTTAAAATGACATTAAATCTTCTGCGTTATATTTTCACGATTTATCCCGATAAATCTTAGAAAATATGCCTAAAAACTTAATTATCATTTTTAAGTCTGACGGCAAAATAATAATCGAACTCAGGTTATTAAATTACTTTAAGTATTTATCTAAAGTCAAATGAAGTCCTAAACCTCTTAATTCATTTCCTTTGGCAACAATATTCCCAGCTCCATCAACTAAAAATCCAGATGGAATAGAGTTTACTTGGTACGCTCTAGAAACGATGTTTTGATTATCCCAGCCATGATTCGACCAAATTAAATGGTCGTCTTCAATCGCTTTTTTCCAAGCTTCTTCATTTCGGTCTAATGAAACGCTCAGTACTTCAAATCCTTTGGCATTTTTAAATTTCAGATTTTTGTATTTATTGTATGCTTCTACAACATTTGGATTTTCACGTCGACAAGGTCCGCACCAAGATGCCCAAAAATCAATTAATACCATTTTACCTTTTAATTTTGATAATTTGATTTTCTTTCCTTTTGGAGAAACAAGTTCAATTTCTGGTGCTTTTGTTGTTGTAGCTTGTTCAACTGATGTTGGTAAAGATTGATTGTATTCAAATGCTAATGCAGCTCCAATGAATGCAATGAATACAATAACTTTTAGTTTTTTCATAGTCATTTGTTTATCCAACGCGACGGATATCTGCACCAATATTATTTAAGCGCATTTCAATGTCTTGATAACCGCGGTCGATTTGTTCAATATTGTGAATCGTACTTTTTCCTTTCGCAGAAAGTGCTGCAATTAATAAAGAAACACCTGCACGGATATCTGGAGAAGTCATCGAAATTCCTTTCAATGAATGCTCTTGATTCAATCCGATTACTGTTGCTCTATGTGGATCACACAAGATGATTTGCGCGCCCATGTCAATTAATTTATCTACGAAAAATAAACGTGATTCAAACATTTTTTGGTGAATCAACACAGAACCTTTTGCTTGCGTTGCAACCACTAAAATGATGGATAATAAATCTGGTGTAAATCCAGGCCAAGGGGCATCAGCAATTGTTAAAATTGAACCATCAATAAACGTATCAATTTCATAATGATCTTGAGCAGGAATATAAATATCATCTCCTCTACGTTCTAGTTTGATTCCAAGTCTTCTGAAAATGGTTGGAATGATCCCTAAATTATCCCAACTTACATCTTTAATAGTTACTTCAGATTTTGTCATGGCAGCCAATCCAATGAACGAACCAATTTCAATCATGTCTGGAAGGATTCTGTGGTAACACCCATTCAAGGTTTTAACGCCTTCAATGTGCAACATATTAGAACCAATTCCAGTAATGTTTGCGCCCATTGAGTTCAGCATTTTACACAATTGTTGCAAATACGGTTCGCAAGCTGCATTGTAAATGGTAGTTTTACCTTCTGCCATCACCGCTGCCATCAATATATTTGCTGTTCCAGTTACAGATGCTTCATCTAAATGAATGTATGTTCCTTTTAATCCTTTTGCTTCGATTGAATAAAAATGTTCACCAGCATCATAGTTGAATTTAGCACCTAACATAGTGAAACCTTCAAAATGAGTATCTAAACGTCGTCTGCCAATTTTATCGCCACCTGGTTTCGGGATAAAACCTTTACCAAATCGAGCTAACAATGGTCCAACGATCATGATAGAACCACGTAAAGAGGCTGCTCTCGTTTTAAAATCTTCCGTTTCTAAATACGCTAAATCGATTTCTTTTGCTTGAAAAATGTATGTTCCTTTTTCTACTTTTTCAATTTTCACGCCCATTGTTTGCAATAAATTGATCAATTTATTGACGTCAACAATGTCAGGGATGTTTGAGATTGTAACCTTTTCAGCTGTTAAAAGGGGTGCGCATAAAACTTGAAGAGCTTCATTTTTAGCACCTTGAGGAATCAATTCTCCTTTCAATGGTTTACCACCATAAATTTCAAATGAAGCCATATTATTGTTTTTTAAATTTCTTTTTTTGCTTTTGTTTAAAGTTAGACTTGTTCGTTGTTCTTTTTTGATTAGAACCAAGTCCTAATGATTTAAGCAATGTATTTGTACTGACTAATTCATCTGGGTTTTCAAGAATCAATTCTCCTTTAGAAAGTTCTTTCAATTGATCGGCAATTACATTATTTTCAACCGCATCATTGTTGTGAGCTAAAAATTGAACTTTCATGAAATTGGCCATCGTGTTTTTTAAATATTCACGTTCTTTTTCATCTGTAATTGAAGTTGATTCTTCTAAGATTCTTTGTGTATAACTTCCGTAATGTCCATATCTAATTTTATTTTTAGGATACGTCATTCTTGCAGGTTTTTCATTTAAAACCTCAGGCTTTGGGATTTCATACGGTGAGTGAACATCTAATTTAAAATCAGACATTACAAATAAATGTGTCCATAATTTATGGCGGAAATCATCAACATCTCTCAAGTGAGGATTTAATTGCCCCATAACCTCAATAATAGCTTGAGCGGCACGATTACGTTCTACACGATCTGTAAGCTCCATCGCATGTGCAATCATGTTTTGAACATTTCTGCCGTATTCTGGTAGAATTAATTTTCCTCTTGTTGTGTTGTATTCCATTTTTATGGATGTTTTGTATAGTTGGTTATTGTTCTATTAATTTACCCAACGCATTATTGTATAAATCTTTTATTTCTTGAATAAAGCCATAGTGCTCGTCGTCAACCATTACTTTTCCTTTTGTTACATGTCCAAGTAAGGTGAAGTTAACACCTGAATCCATCATGAACTCAATAAATTCTTCTTCTTGTTCTTCGCTAACAGCAACGACAACTCGTCCTTGTCCCTCTCCAAATAAGAAAGCGTCTTCACGAATTTCTGAGTCAGTCACAATGTCAAATCCTAAATTACCTGGCATCGACATTTCAGCTAAAGTAATGAATAAACCTCCATCAGCAACGTCATGAACGGCATTGACTAATTTATGTTGGATCAAGCCTTTCACCATGTGTTGCATGGCATATTCTTTTTCTAAATCGAAATAAGGTGCAGGTGATTCTTTTACACCATGGTATGTAGCAAGGTATTCTGAAGAAGAAATATCATTGAAAGAATCTCCAATGATGAAAATTAAATCACCTTTTTGTTTGAAATCTAAAGACATTACAGTTGATTTGTCTTCTAGAATTCCAATCATACCAATTGTTGGAGTAGGGAATACAGGTACTTCAACACCATTCTTTACTGTTTGATTGTAGAATGATACATTTCCACCAGTAACAGGTGTTTCAAATTTCAAACATGCAGCAGACATTCCTTTGATTGCACCTACAAATTGCCAGTATGATTCTGGATTGTATGGGTTTCCAAAGTTCAAACAGTTTGTAATAGCACTTGGAACTCCTCCTGAACAAACGATGTTACGTGCTGCTTCAGATACAGCAATCATCGTTCCGATTTCTGGATCAGCATTCACGTAGCGTGAATTACAGTCAACCGTCATAGCTAACGCTTTGTTAGTGTCTTTAATGTTTACGATTCCAGCATCTGAAGGACGATTGGTTGTCATTGTTTTTGTTCCAACCATCGAATCGTATTGCTCGTAAATCCATCGTTTAGATGCAATATTTGGCAATTGAATCATTTTATACGCAACTTCTTTTAAGTCAGAAGGTTGTGTAATTGAATCTATATTGAATTTTTTATATTCTTGGTAATAAGCTGGCTCTTTGTATTCGCGTTCGTATTGTGGAGCACCACCACCTAACACAAGAGATTGACAAGGAACATCACCAACTAATTCTCCGTTCATAAAGTAACGAACGCGATCAGAAGCAGTAACAACACCGATTTCTTCAGCGTGTAAATCCCATTTATCAAAAATGCGTTTTACCACACTTTCCTTTCCTTTTTCAACGACTACCAACATTCGCTCTTGTGATTCAGAAAGCAATATTTCGTATGGCAACATGTTGTCTTGACGCGTTGGAACAAGATCTAAATGTATATCCATTCCTACGTTTCCAGCAGCACTCATTTCATTAGTAGAACAAGTGATTCCGGCAGCGCCCATGTCTTGCATTCCACGAATACAGTCAGTTTCTGCTAATTCCATCGTAGCTTCCAATAATAGTTTTTCCATGAATGGATCACCAACTTGAACGGATGGTAAATCATTTGCAGAATCTTCAGTAATATCTTTAGATGCAAAAGCAGCACCTGCGATTCCGTCTTTACCCGTTGCAGAACCTACAATGAAAACAGGGTTTCCTGGTCCTGTAGCTTTCGCAGAAATCATTTTTTTAGAATCGATAATTCCAGCAGAAAAGGCATTTACTAATGGATTGGTATTGTATGAATCGTCAAAAAATACTTCACCTCCAACAATTGGAATACCGAATGCATTTCCATAATCTCCAATACCTTTTGTTACACCTTTCACCAACCATTTTGTACGGTCGTTTTCAATGTTTCCAAAACGTAATGAATTCAATTGAGCAATTGGTCGAGCTCCCATCGTGAAAATGTCACGATTAATTCCTCCAACACCTGTTGCAGCTCCTTGGTAAGGTTCTAATGCACTAGGGTGATTGTGGGATTCAATTTTGAATACACAACCTAATCCACCACCAATATCTACTAGTCCAGCATTTTCTTCACCAGCTTTTACTAACATGTGAGGGCCTTCTTTTGGTAATTTTTTCAACCAAAGAATTGAATTTTTGTACGAACAATGTTCAGACCACATAACGGAATAAACGGCTGTTTCTGTAAAATTAGGTGTTCTACCTAATATGCCTTTAATGGCTTCAAATTCTTCAGGACGCAAGCCTAAATCGACCGCCTGCTCTAATGTTGCTTCTTGCTGTAATGTGCTTTCCATAGATAAATAATGAGGTACAAAAATAGTAATTAATTTGATTCTTTTCGGCGGAATTTAGTCTGATTTAATTGAATTATCAACACTAAAAAGTTGTTTATTCACCTAATTTCACGCGTACACCAAAACTAGAACTCATCATCCAGTTATTTACATTTACCGGTGGATTTGAATCGTAGATTGTATTGATTTCAAAACGGAAGTCTAAACGTTTGATTAGGGAGAAATAAATTGAGTATTGGCCCATGTAACGGAAGTCTTTAAAGTTATTCCATAATGGTTGATAATAGTTAACCGCAGTAAAGGAAAAGTTTGTTTTTGGATTGATGTACCAAGATAAATAGTTGCTCCAACGGTAATCTCTATTGATGATACTGGAAGATAATATTTCCTCGTACTCGTAAAATGTGGATGATCCTGCAAAAACGCGGTATCCTTTTTTATCGAGTACTTTTAAGCGTAATCCCGTTCCAATTAATGTTCGCACTCGTTGATCTAATAATTGATTGTATTGAATTTGCGTGAAATTTTCCCACTTCCACGGACTTTTTTTTGTAGATTTTTTTAAACCAAGCCGATAGGCATATCGAAAATGAATCATCCCGCCATTTGAGAAAACTTGATTGTTTCCTTTGGAATAATTCCAATCCGTTAGAAACAAGTAATAATGTTTCATTGTTTTGTATTGCACTCTCGGTCTAAAAGAAGCATTGACTAAGCTTGATTTATTCTGAATAAATGAAAATCCAGCATCGAAAGCGCCACTCCAGCCAGCAGTGTCATCGTAAATCCTTCTGTTTTCTATGTTAACGATTTGACTATAGCTTGTGAAATACAACACTAAAAAAACAAAGGTGTTAATTATTTTAAGGAAGTTATTTCTGAGCAAAACGATATAGAATATAAGCAATACAACCAAAAATCATATTGGGAACCCAAACGGCTATTGATGCAGGGAATCCAATTTTTAAAGCGGCAACGGTTGTAACTTTCATCGCAAAGATATAGATGAAGATGATTCCTAGTCCTAATGCGATGTTGACACCAATTCCGCCTCGTTTTTTTCGTGAAGAAACAGATACACCAATTAATGTTAGAATATAAGCGGCAAATGGGTATGAAGTACGTTGATACAATTCAATTTCATACATCGGAACATTACTCGATCCTTTTGCTCGTTCACGTTCAATAAATTTTTTCAACTCAATATAATTCATCGATTCTGCTACATTATCGCGTTGAGCCATTTCTTCAATTCTAAAATTGAATACAGTGTCTTTTTTAGCGCCATGTATCAGTTTTTCGTTTGGACACCCCTCGAAACGTTCATAGTAATCTGTTAAAATCCATTTGTTTGTTCCACTAACATTTTTTGCTGTTCTTGCTTTAATGAAATCTACAACATGTTCTTTTTTTGAATCCCATTGTTCCAAAACAAAATCATTTATTTGTTGATTTTCAGCATAAAAATTCGAGAAATAGACAACTTGATGTCCTGGGTATTCCGCATGATAATCATTGATAGAAATGGATTCGCGGTAGTATTTTTCTTCAAAATCAATGCGTGTATTATTTGCATTGGGTAACACAAAATGATTCATTATCAATGAGATCAGCATTAAAATTGTTGCTGCGATAAAATAAGGTCTTAAAAAACGATGAAAAGGTTTTCCGCTGTTCCACATTGGAATAATCTCTGTGTCTTGAGCCAATTTAGCGGTGAACCAAATAACGGAAACAAAAATGATCATCGATGAAAACATATTCCCGAAATACAGCACAAAATTCAAGTAGTAATCTAAAATAATTGCTGAAAAAGGTGCTTTATTAGCAATGAATTCACTGAGTCGAGCTGATAAATCAAACACCATTGCCAGCAACATAATAATGCCAAGCATAAAAAAGAAAGTGGTTAAAAACTTTCTAATGATGTATCGATCTAAAATTTTCAACATAGATTACAACCTATTTTGAAGTTTTGGTATCATTTTCTCTTTCCAAGAACTAAATGTACCATCTAAAATATGTTTTCTAGCTTCTTTAACAAGAGCCAAATAAAATGCTAAATTATGTATCGTTGCAATTTGAATACCTAAATTCTCTTTCGAAGTAATTAAATGTCTCAAATAGGCTTTTGAATAAATTTTATCAACAGATGCCGTTCCGTTTTCATCAAGCGGCGAAAAATCTAATTTCCACTTTTGATTTTTAATGTTGATGATGCCTTCTGATGTAAACAACATTCCATGACGCGCATTTCTACTAGGCATAACACAGTCAAACATGTCGACACCCATTGCAATGCATTCTAATAAATTAACAGGAGTTCCAACGCCCATTAAGTAACGTGGTTTTTCTTGAGGTAGAATAGAGCAAACCAAGTCAGTCATTTCGTATAATTCATGATCGGGTTCCCCAACAGACAAACCACCAATCGCATTTCCAATCGCATCATGTGAAGCAATTGTTTCAGCAGATTCTTTTCTTAAATCTTTGTAAACACTACCTTGAACGATTGGGAACAATGCTTGCTCAAATCCGTATTTTGGCTCCGTATTTTTCATTTGATCCATGCAACGTGTTAACCAACGGTGGGTCATGTGCATTGAACGTTTCGCGTATTTGTAATCACAAGGGTAGGGCGTACATTCATCAAAAGCCATGATAATATCTGCACCGATTGTGCGTTGAATATCAATGGCACTTTCTGGTGTAAAAAAATGATAACTTCCGTCGATATGCGACTGAAATTTCACCCCTTTTTCCGTTATTTTATTACATCCCGAAAGAGAATAAACTTGATAGCCACCTGAATCTGTTAGTATTGGACGATCCCAATTAATAAATTCATGCAATCCACCAGCTGATTCAATAACTTCTAAACCTGGACGAAGGTATAAATGATAGGTGTTTCCTAAGATGATTTGGGCTTCAACATCGTCTTTTAACTCTTGTTGATGTACGCCTTTCACGGTCCCTGCTGTACCAACAGGCATGAATATTGGAGTTTCAATTGCTCCGTGAGCTGTATGAAGAACGCCAGCGCGTGCTTTTGTTTTAGAATCTGTCGTTAAAAGATCAAAGTGCATAAAATGTTGAAAAATAAACAGCACAAAGATACACGTATTTCGTTAAGCTCCCCCATCTTTGCACCAAAGCTTTTTAAGAATGCAAATTTTACCCCATTTTGAATTTGGATGGCCCTTGTTGGTTTTCTGTTTATTTACCTTGTTTATTTGTGTGAATCTATTTTTCACACTCTTTGTTTATGGACGTTTTGCTTTTTTTAAGCAGAAAAAAGAAGCTTCTGAAATTAATTATCCTCCATTGAGTGTTATACTTGCTGCGAGAAATGAATCAGATAACTTATATGAAAATCTTCCAATTATTTTAGAACAAGATTATCCGGAATTTGAAGTAATCATTATCAATAACCAATCAACGGACGATTCAACCTATCTTCTAGAAGCAATTGCTCAGCAATATTCTAACTTAAGGGTAATTGAAGTAATGAAAAATCAACATTTGAAGCCTGGTAAAAAATTATCAATCACTTTAGGGGTTAAAGGGGCAAAATTTGAACATTTGATTTTAACGGATGCTGATTGCAGACCCGCTTCAAGAAATTGGTTAAAATCTATTGCAGAGAATTTCTCGAACGAAAAACAAATCATTTTAGGTTACGGACCTTACAAAAAAGAAAAAGGATTCTTAAACCGATTGATTCGTTTTGATACAACTTGGATTGGAATGAATTACTTTTCAATGGCTTTGGCAAAATTACCTTACATGGGAGTTGGTAGAAATTTAGCATACACAAAAACGGTTTTCAATAGTGTGAGTGGTTTTAAATCACATTATTATTTGCCTTCAGGTGATGATGATTTGTTTATTCAAGAAACAGCAAAGAATAACAACTATACTATTGCCATCAAAGCGGATAGTTTTTGTTACTCTGAAGGGCATACATCTTGGAAATCTTGGATACGACAAAAAACGCGTCACTTTACAACTACAGACAAATACAATGTTATTAAAAAATGGATGTTAGGAATATATCCTTTGTCGCTGTTGTTGATGCTTATTTCCTTTGTTACTTTGCTGATTGTAACAGATTATAAATTAGTAGCTCTTTTTGTCTTTATACCAGTTTTATTGATGAAATGGTGGATTCAGGCACGTTGCTTTTTTAAGTTACAAGCGCAAAAATTCATTCCATACCTTCCATTATGGGATTTGTTTTATGCTTTTGTGATGCCTGTTATTTATTATTCTACAGATAAAAAGAAAAAAAATAAATGGTAGATACGGAACATTTATCGGACAAAGCAAAACACGATTTAGCACTTGTTGAAGCAGCTAAAAAAGGTGACCAGTCTGCTTATGCCCAATTAATGGATCGCTACCGAGAATCTATTTACTTCATGATGTTTAAAATGGTTCGCCACCAAGACGATGCGGACGATTTAACGATTGAAGCATTTGGAAAAGCATTTAGTCGCTTGGATCAATATTCACCCAATTTTGCATTTAGCACCTGGTTGTTTAAAATTGCCTCAAATAACTGTATTGATTTCATTCGTAAAAAACGTATCAAAGTAACATCAATGGAAACAGGATACACCAACGATGATGGAGAGGTTTTGTTTATTGAAGCTAAAAATCAAACAATGGATCCTGAAGAAACAATTATTCATGGTCAAAAAGTGCAACACATGCGCATGTTGGTAAGTAAGTTGAAGCCAAGGTACCGCGAATTAGTTGAGAAACGATATTTTGAGGAATTAAGCTACGAAGAAATTGCAGAGGAATTAAATTTGCCAATTGGAACAGTGAAAGCTCAATTGTTCCGAGCCCGTGATTTTTTAGCAAATATGATGGATAAAACTAAGGATTCCATTTAAACAAACACCTATTTTATGGAATTAATTCTGAAATACCTTCCTAATTTAACACCTTTACAAGTTAAACAATTCGAACAATTACAAGAGTTATATACCTTTTGGAATGAACAAATCAATGTGATTTCAAGAAAAGATACGGAGAATTTTTACGAACGTCATGTTTTACATTCTTTAGGAATCGCTAAAGTGATTCAATTCTCGGATGACTCAAAAATCTTAGACATAGGAACCGGTGGCGGGTTTCCAGGGATTCCTTTGGCCATTTTATTTCCTAATGTACATTTCACGCTGGTTGATTCCATTGGAAAAAAAATCAAAGTGGTAAACGAAGTGGCGCTTGCGCTAGGATTAGAAAATGTAATAGGAATTCATGAACGTGCTGAAAACATTAAAGGTCAATTCGATTTCATTATTAGTCGAGCAGTAACTGCAATGCCTGCGTTTTTAAAATGGACAAAAGGGAAATATGCCCCAACGCAAAATAACGATCTTAAAAATGGTGTTTTGTACTTGAAAGGAGGAGATTTAACCGAAGAATTTCAAACCGTTCAACAAAAGTATACCTTGTACGATTTAGAAAACTATTTCAATGAATCTTTCTTTGAAACGAAGAAAGTTGTTCATATTGCAATGCGCTAATAAGAGGAGAGGATTAAATTAGTTTAATCTGTATTTTTTGAAAAACGCATCCCAATTCCAAATGAAATTCGACATGATATCATCCATTCTTTTTAAGAATAATGGATTCGGAGCTTGCATTCTTTTGAAGTAATCGTCTTGGTAACAATTCAATTGGTATTTATGGAAAATCGCTTTAGACATTCCATAAATCATGTTTTTAGAAGGGTGATTAACACGTGTGATAAATCCTTGGTAATCACGAATCATTTTAGCAAAATCAGCTTCTGTCATTTCGTACATTGCAGATAATTTCTCGAAAATAATTTTCTCTACTCTTCCAGCTTGTTCTGCATCAAAAGTACTTTCTAAAAAAGATAAATTCCCAACCAACACAATTAATCCAAATTCTCCGTTTTGATTCGCATCAATATTTGGGCTTTGTGTAAATGCTGTATCTTCATTAATTAAAGAAGATACTTCAATAAATCCTTTATCAATTACATCAAAAATTGCATTAATAAAAATATTAGCAACTTGATTGTCAGATAGTTTTCTTTTAATGATAGCACTTAGCATAGACAATATTATTATGTTGTTTGTTATTACAAATTTAACATTCTATTGTCGCAATTCGAAAGGGGCGTAAATTGGTTATCAACGAAGTTTTCAACATTTTTCCCAGAATGAGAAACATTAAAATGTTAATAACCACAATCTTAATGAAATAACTCTATTATTGGTTCGCCTGTCATTGCACCAGATCGCTGTAAAAATAAAATACTTGTTAAGGTTGCAGAAATATCAGTAATCGAAATCTTACGATGTATTTCTTGTTTAGGGATATTTTTTCCATACCAAATTAATGGGACATGCGTATCGTAATTGAAGGCTGAACCATGACTCGTGCCTTTATGTGTATTAGATGATTCTTTAGATTTTGGTAAAAATCCAGGTTCTAATATAAATAATACATCACCACTTTCTTTGTTGTTATACCCTTTTTCAAGCATAGATTTCCATTCGTTTGACGCTGTTGAAGTTAACAATTCATTGGCTGTGTAAACAGCTTTAACATGCTCCGCTTTTGCAACGATTTTAGCTACAAATTGAGCGACTTCTTCAGGATTAAGTTTTAGTGAATCAATGCGTTTAGAAGCTAAATAAATATTCAAATTTTCATTTTCTTCCATTAAATTCTCGCCATATTTTTGAATAAGTTCTTTTTCTATTTGATTGTTTAATTCATTCACGTAAAAATAACCACCAGGTAATTTCTTATCTACTAAGTATTGGGGAACAGGAACAACAGCATGATCTGCAGTTAAAAACAAAGTGTATTGGTCTTTTCCAACAGAAGCATCTAACGCAGCTAATAAACGTTCGATTTCTTGGTCTAAACGCAAATAAATATCTTCTATTTCTACTGAATAAGGTCCAAAGGCATGACCTGCAATGTCGGGTGTTGAGTAACTTATACACAGCATGTCTGTCTGGCTATCATCACCTAAATTTTCAGATTTCAAAGCATTTAAGGCAAAATCTGTCAAAAAAGTATTAGCATAAGGCGTCGATGTAAAAACAGTATATTTCCCATTTTTAGCCCCTATTTCTTTTAAATTATATGGAAAAGTAGCTGTAGGTTTTGGAGCATAAATAACTTCGTATGGAGAATTGTCAGGCCCACTTTCAGTATATTTTTCTATAGGTAAAAGCGTTTCCCACGTTCTCTCCATGTAAGTATCTACTTGCTTTTTTGAATTAAATTCTTTTACCCAATTTGGTAATTGGTCAGTATAAAATGAACTTGTAATAAATTGACCAGTTGCATAATCATACCAATAACTTCCATTGCTTAAATGGCCGCCAGGTAGAATTGCACCTCGATCTTTAATGGAAACAGAAATGACTTTTGCGTTGGGATAAGTCATTTTTAGTTGATCTGTAATTGTTGTTGTTTTTAAATGAGTTGGAGAACATTTTCCCTCTTTTGATTCTGTACCTATCGATTGAGCTGTTTGATCTGACACACAATTCATCATTTTTTTTGTAGTTCGATTATACCAGTCATTTCCTACTATTCCATGATTACTGGGGGTCGTTCCTGTATAAATAGATGCGTGACCTGGTCCAGTAAAAGTTGGAACATACGTGTATTGAGTATTTCTACAATTTGTTCCTTCATGCATTAGTTTTGTAAAACCTTTTGTAGAAAATTTTGCTTGGTAACGATACAAATAGTCATAACACATTTGATCAACAACAATACCAATTACTAACTTAGGCGCTGTTTTTTGTTGAGCATTTATTAACTGAATAAAACTGAATGTAACAGCGATTAAAATGTTTTTCATGGTAGCGTTCTTAGTCTATAATTGTAAATTTCAATTGCTTAATAGCTGAGTCTTTTCTAAGTTCTATTAAATACAAACCAGCTGATACATTTTGAAGGGTAATAAGTGTGTTTTCTGCTAGTGTTGTCGTTGCAACAATTTCGTTGCCTAAAAAATCGATGATTCTATAAGAAAGCCCTTTTTCTGTTGAATTAATTGTGAATTCCCCTTTGTTAGGGTTTGGAATTAATTGAACATTTTTAAATACGATTTCTTCAATGGCTGAACAATCATTTACAGTAATAGGAAGTGTAAAACTGTTCGATCCTGCAGAATTTGATGCTGTTAATTGAACGGTGTAAGTTCCTGCATTCGTAAATGTATGGCTTGGTGATTGCAAGTTATTTGTTGTACCATCTCCAAAATTCCAGTTCCAATTGGTTGGATTGTTTAATGAAACATCTGTTAATTGTATAGATTGTCCAATACAAATTTCAACAGAACTGGCTGTGAATTCTGTCTCTGGCGCAAGAACTTGTCCATTGTTCAACGTGTAAAGTTTAAAATCATCAAAGTAAAACCCATCACCATTTGTTCCTCCATCAGATTTTAAAATAAAACGAACTTTTATTGTTTGACCTAAGTACTCACTTAAATTTACCTCATCTAATACCCAGTTTGAATTTTGTCCTTCATAAACAGGAGAGTTATCAGGTTGAACGCTTCCATTCGCGCTTGTTCCTAAGACAGTATATTTAGTACATTGTGGAATCCAAGATATACCTCCATCAGTAGAAACTTGAAACTGAACATAATCATAATCGGCTTCTATGTCCCACTTAGCATAATAGGTGATTTTTGCATCTGTAACGTTGTTTAAATCAATAGTAGGATTATAGGTATACGTTTTATTTGTATTACTTGTGTAATTTCCTGTCGGACTATCAGTGTAAGATTGAGATGGGCTGTAAAATACAGAAGAAGAAGTATTCCAGTTTCCAGACCAATTTGTTGTTGCACCAGTTTCTGAAGCGATTAAATTAAAATTACCATACGTTTTCACAATCGTATCGCGTTTTACCCAAAATCCATTGTCTGTTTTTAAAATGTATTTCACCAATGATCCAGCTTGAATTCCATTGGTTAATGTATAACTAATTGAACCATTTGTAACTTGATTTAAGCTTAACGTATAGACGATTGGATTACCAACAGATGCAATGTTTAATAAAGGTTCAATGGAAACAGTTACTGTGCCGTTTTCAAGTCCAAGGCGATGCGCAGAATGATTGAAATTACCACTGGTAGATGGGATAAATGATGGATCCGTTTCTTTAACTGCTAAATATTTTTTTGTAATGTGTGCTAACACTAAATTAGGATGAAGCATTTCTTGACATGTAGCTTCAATTTCTGAAGCAGGTTGCCAAAATGCTGTTCCGACTTCAGGGGTATGAGCAAAAATGGTGTCTTTTTGGCCAACTCCTATATCGACTTTATACAT
Source organism: Crocinitomicaceae bacterium (assembly GCA_017984635.1). Classification (GTDB taxonomy): domain Bacteria; phylum Bacteroidota; class Bacteroidia; order Flavobacteriales_D; family Crocinitomicaceae; genus M0103. The sequence continues at coordinate 6 of JAGNZC010000034.1, read as the reverse complement.
GTAATC
>JAGNZC010000033.1:5723-28129 GCA_017984635.1 Crocinitomicaceae bacterium | reverse complement strand
ACAACAGTTTGATTTTCTATGTACCCAATACATTTACACCCGATGGAAACGAATACAACAATGTTTTTAAACCAATTTTAACATCGATCGTTGATACTTACGTACTCCAAATTTACAACAGATGGGGAGAATTAATCTTTGAATCGAACGATAAAGAAGTTGGTTGGGACGGTAGTTACAATGGAACTATTGCTCAAAATGGAGCTTATAATTGGGTGATTAAAATCAAAACTGATGGAACGCAAACGCATACAAAAAGAGGAAGTGTCAACTTATTGCGTTAAAATTTGCAGATAAATCAATAGTTGATGCAGATAAAATAAATTTTAGAAAAGATCAAAACAATCTACTTATCTTTGTATCATAGTAGTAGTTTTAAGTAGTTTAACGAGAAGCAATTCTCAATTGTTATCGTTAGTTTTTGGTTTAGGTTAAACGAACTTGAGAGATTCATAAAATCGTTCAAGTTCGTTTTTTTTTATCCTCCTTTTTTCTTAACACCATAGCCTTCTTTGACTAACATATCAAAAATTTTATCTTTGAAATTTCCTTGAATTAAAATCTCATTATCTTTGACAGAACCACCTACTCCACATTTACTTTTAAGTAGTTTACCTAAATCTTTCAAGTCTTCTTCTGCACCAATAAAACCTTCTATCAACGTAACTTCTTTCCCCGCACGTTGTTTTCGATCTATAGAAACATATAACTTCTGTTGGTTTTTTGGAAGTGTTTCAATTGATTCTTCTTCTTCAAATTGAAATTGAAAATCAGGATTGGTAGAATAAACAATGTTTAACTTTTCTTTTTTCTTAGCCATATTTCATCAAATTTTATTATTCGGTTTTACGAACAGAAACTTCAGTTGTAAATAGAATTCGTTGGTTTTCTAATTTATTGAAATGATATTTAATGCCAGCATCTGATTTTAATGCCATAACTAGTAACCCAATACCACTTTCTCGAACATCTTTAACAAATGAATTTGATAGGGTTTCACTATATTTTGCATTAAGTTGTTCTACGTTTAAATTTCCAATCGATTGAAGGTAATCTTCTAATATAGGTTGAACTTTTTCAAGAATTGGATTTCCAACTAACACATTAAAAGTAGTTGGTGTTTTTAATACAATGATAAAACCAATTTTTTCATTCTGAGCTGATTGTTCACCGTATAATAATATGTTTTTTAAGCCTTCAACAATGATCGAAAATATTTTTTTTATTTGTTTTTTAGGTATCGAATAGGAAATTAGTAATTCTTCCATTGCCTGCCCCATACTATGAATCAAATCATCGGAAATGACACCAAAAAAATTCATTAACAACTGTTCTTCATTAGGATCAATTGATTGAACTAAGGCTTGATAAACCAGTTTAAAATCTTTTTCATCGAGTACTTTTATACGTTCAATCATACTAATGCGATTTGGAAGCAATTTCAAGAGAAATTTTAGCAACGGCTGGACAAACAAGTGTGTTTTTCAACGTAAGATCTAAAATTTGATACATGTTTTTACGATCCGTATGCGGGTATTCACGACAAGCCAAAGGTCGAAATTCATATATAGAACAAGTATTATCATCATTTAAAAAACTACAAGGTGATGACTGCAAAACATAATCTTGCTCATCGTCCATTCTTAAATAAGATTGTATAAATTGATTTTCTTTTAAACGCAAATGTTTTGCTATACGTTTAATATCTATATCACGGAAAATTGGACTGGTAGTCTTACAACAATTGGCACAAGACAAACAGTCCATTTTTTGAAATGCTTTCGTATGTAATTGATGAAAAGAATCATCAACTTCTTTTATTTTTTTTGTTTTTAACCGTTGAAACGTTTTTTTCAAAAGTTCTTTCTCTTGAATAGCATGCGTCAAATGTTGAGCGTATTCCGTTTTCACAGTTATTTTTATTTGATTGGTTATTTGCCTTTTAACTCCATTGCTTTTAATGTGTTAATCATTAAAGAAGCAATGGTCATTGGTCCTACTCCACCTGGAACAGGCGTGATAAACGAACATTTTTCTGAAACATTTGCAAAATCAACATCACCACACAAACGCCAACCTCTTGCTTTTGTTGCGTCTTCAATTCGTGTTGTTCCAACATCAATAATAACAGCTCCTGATTTTACCATATCTGCTGTTACAAAATTTGGTTGACCAATTGCTGCGATTAAAATATCAGCTGTTAAGCAAATTTCTTTTAAGTTTTCAGTTCTACTATGCGCTAGTGTAACCGTGCAATTTCCAGGATTCGTATTGCGGCCTAACATGATGCTTAACGGAGTACCAACTATGTTACTTCGTCCAATAATCACACATTTTTTTCCCTCTGTTTGAATATGATTTCTTTTTAATAATTCCAAAATTCCAGCTGGAGTAGCTGGTAAAAATCCTGGTAAATTCAAAACCATATTCCCTAAATTCACTGGATGAAATCCATCTACATCTTTTTTAGGGTCGATTGCTTTTGTTACTTTTAACTCATCAATATGCGCTGGCAATGGTAATTGAACAATAAAACCATCGATACTTTTATCTTCATTTAACGATTGAACTTTAGCTAATAAAACTTCTTCAGAAACTGAATCATCATAACGAATCAACGTGCTTTCAAATCCAATTTGTTCGCAAGCTTTCACTTTAGCACCAACATACGTTAATGATCCTCCGTCATTTCCAACTAAAATTGCTGCTAAATGAGGGATTTTTTTTCCTTCCTTTTTACGTTCAATAACAGCATTTGCTAATTCTTTTTTGATTTCATCTGCTGTTGCTCTACCGTCTAATAATTGCATTTTTTTCTTTTTTACAAAGGTAAGCAATTCCAGATAATCGTATTTCAATTGTTGATATTATCAGCAAATTTGATGAAAACTATCTTATATTTGTTACCAAAATAATGATTGTTCACATGAAAAAAATAATACTATTCTTTTTGCTGGTTATCAATTACAGTGTAAATGCTCAAAAAATTGAACAAATAGAATTAGGCGCTGATGGATATTTTGGGGCTTCTTCATTAGGTGGTTCATATGGATTTGGACCTAAATTGGGTTTTCAATTAGATGAAAACTGGGTTGTTGGTCCTACATTTCGCTACCAACGATCATGGTCTTCTTTAGCAGGACAGACGTTTGGCAGAACAACTTGGGGAGGAGGAGCATTTATACATGCTCGCTTTAAAAATGTTGTTTACTTAGGGGCAGAATTTGAATATTTAAAAAGTCCGACTAATTATGTAGATCCAATTGCAACAGACACATGGGTTCCAACTTTATTTGTTGGTGGTGGGTTTTCTAAAGAATACAATCAAAGAATACGTTTAAATGTTGGTGTATATTATGATTTAATTGATAATTTAAATAGTCCATTTCGAACATCTTATATGATGACTATTAAGAATGAAGTTGGTCAAGTGGTAAAATTTATTCCCGTGATTTATCGTATATCATTTGTGTTCCCAATTGCGAACTTTAAAAAAGAAAATATTGACGAAGAAGAAGAATAAAAAAAGCCAGCATGTTATCTGCTGGCTTTTTTTTGAATATAATTTTCTTACATCCCTGTATTAACTTTTGGTTTTACCAAAGAACCACCTTTTCCATAATCAACTAATTCGATAACGAAACACAATGATTCTCTTCCCATTTGTTCGCCATACGCTTCTTGCCAAGGGATAAATACTCTGTATTTTCCACCTTTTTTCATCTTAGGCACAACATACGTCCAACCAGGAATAACACCACCATTTAAACTCAAAGCTACTGGCTCAGTTGATCCACTTTTCTTTTTCATGTCGTATGAACTTTGAATCGTGTCACCCAACGCTGATGTTAAAATGTATTCAACTATTACATCATCTGTTGGTGATGGACTTCCGCCTTTTCCATCTGAAATAACTTGTAAAACAATTCCATTATCAAAAACTTGTGCCCCGCTAATTTTCTTAGCAGCATCCATCATTTTTTTACCATTCAATTCATTCAATTTTTTAAGAAAATCCTGAATGATAGTTTGTTTCTCTTTTTCAGAAATAATGGTGTCTTTTTTCAATAATCCGTGACGAAATCCTATCTTAACCATTTTCATGTCTAGTTGATCCATTCCACCCATTTTTTTAATATCTTTAAAAAAAGAATAGCCTGTTAATCGACCCATACAATGAGCACCAGCTTTTGCATAAGCCGTATCAAAATCTTGCATGTTTGGACCAAACAATTTAGATAACGTTACATCACAACCTTCAGGTCTTTTCAATGATAAATTCTCATTAAAACCCAATGCAATTTCTTCCATATCTAAGCGCTTTATATTCGGGTCTTGTGTACCAACAATTGTTTTAGCATTCATAGCACCTAACACATATGAAAGACGTTCTTTAGCTGTTTTAAATTCAATTGTTTCTTCTACTTTTTCAGCTGATTCGCTACAAGCAAACAACAAAAAAGGAAGAATTATGTAAATTATTTTTTTCATCCTGCAATTTCTAAAAGTTCAACATCAAAAATCAACGCACTAAATGGTTTGATTGGTCCTCCTGGATGCGGATGTGCGCCATACGCCAAGTTTTCAGGAATATACAACCTGTATTTCGCTCCTTTATTCATTAATTGTAACGCTTCTGTCCAACCTGGAATAACTTGATTTACGCCAAAAGTTGCTGGCTGACCACGTTCTACTGAACTATCGAAAACCGTTCCATCAATTAACATTCCGTGGTAATGAACAGTAACCGAAGATGTTGCAGATGGATTTTCTCCTGTACCTTCAGTCATGATCTCAAATTGTAAACCAGAAGCAGTAGTATGAATTCCAGCTTTTGTTTTATTTTCTGCTAAAAATGCATCACCAGCTTCTTTGTTAATCCCAAATTTTGCTTGACTTGCATTTTCTAAATACGTTTGAATGATTGTATTCGCCATTTCAGGCGTGTATAATGGTTCTTTTCCAGCAAATGCATCAGCAATCGCTTCCGCTACTATTTGAGGAGAAATTCCTTCTAAATCTTGTTGCATTAAACTACCAGCAACACTCATTCCTACACAGTAACTTACTGCTTTAATATCTTCTGTCATGTTTATAATTTTTCACAAAAATAAGGAGAATTACTTATGAATGTTCAAAATACTTTCGTTTTACTTGGTAGCTTTTCTAAAATCCAAGTTATAATTCAAACCAATTTGTAAAGTATGGTTTCGTTCTTGATCGACACCGTTCGCTTTTACAATATATTGATTTAAGTAACCAACTTGAACATTGAAATCTTTTGTGAATCGCCAGCCTAAAGCAATGTACAACCTATTTTGATCTAAAATATTTTTACTAATTCCTGCTCCAAATCCTAAAAAAGGTTCGTCATAAGCGCTAATAAATAATGTATTATTTTCCAACGACTTACGAGACAATGGCATCGTTAATAATAATCTGTAACGCACGCGTTGACGAAACAAAAAACCATCTAAATGAAACGTATTGTCACTGTTTTTTACCCAATTATCAATGAATCGTTGCTCAAGCCGGTAGCGATGTTGAATTTCAATTCGTCCAATTTTATTTTTTATTATTGCTTGTTCCCAAATACGATTTTCAGTTGTTTCATGGGCAATGGGTTGTTCTCCATAGGCAAATGATGTTATTAATCCATATCCTGCAGTTAATTGTAAAGAAGGATTGGCATAATAATCAACTCCTAAACGAAGTAATGATTGTTGCCAATCGTTGAATCCATCGGCTCTTCTAAATTGATACTCCGTATGAATACCCCATTTTTCTGAAAGACGGTGATTTCCTGTATACATTATCCATGCATGTTGTTGCGTAGCTATATTTTTTTGAGCGAATAACGACTGTAAACTAAGCACGAATAGACTTAGAACGAATAGCTTATTTTTCATATTTTTGAAATTAAAAAGGGAATTTAAAAAACTCCCTTTATTTTTTATAAAATTAATTTTTATTTTTAATGATTACTGAAAGTGGATGTTTCGACTTTCCTGCGGGTCTAAATTCATCTATTCCTAAAATAGTAAGAGAACCACCATCCGTTTCAAAATCATCTTTTAGATGATGCAACGTTTCGATAACTGTATGATCAACTAACATACAAGCTCTTACATCTAAAATAATATGATCTGTCATTTTAAATGATAAAATTTGATTTTTAACCTTAATAAAATTGCTAAAAACAGCAGCTCCATTTACAATGACAGAATTACCTTCCACTTTAGATTTCGCATTGAATAAACTTTTGAATGAAACACCTCTTGAAATATGTAAAATCATTTTCAATAAAATTCCTGCAGCAATTCCAATTAAAAGATCCGTTGCCAAGGTAAATACAATCGTAATACTAAAAACAGCAATTTGATCTGCTCCAATTTTAGCCATGTGTCCAAATTCTCTTGGATGTGCTAATTTCCAACCTACTCCAATTAACATAGCAGCTAATGCTGATTTTGGAATTAAATCACTAAATGAAACTGCAAAAATTAAAAACAACAAAATAAATACGCCATGAAATAAGTTTGCCCAACGTGTTTTACCACCATTTGAAACATTGGCAGAAGAACGAGCAACTTCACTAATCATAGGTAAACCACCTAATGCACCAGCAACTACATTTCCTATTCCAACAGCTATTAAATCTTTATTGGTATTCGATTTACGTTTAAACGGATCCAACATGTCAATTGCTTTAATCGTTAATAACGCTTCTAAACTTCCAACTAAAGCAAACATGATGACATATTTTATAAATGAACCTAATTGAGAAAAGCCTCCAAAACTTACATTTATTCCGAAAATATCGATTAAACCTTTTTTAAATTCTAACAAGGGCATAAATCCTTTTGAAACTAATTTTCCATGGCGGTATACATCTGGAATATCATGAATACCCAATACTTTAACTAGAGGAATACTAACAACAAGCACTATGAGTGCCGCTGGGATTTTTTTCAAAAATTTGAATGGTAAATACTGCCAGCCAAAAACTATTATTAAACTTATTAATCCAACAAAAGCAACTTCTTTGTGATGGAATAAATTCATAAACGTATGCTTCAGCTCTAAAATTAACTCAACTGGTTCAACCATTGTTTTTCCATCGTGTGTAACAGGGTTCATTCCAACTAAAACATGCAATTGTTTACTGATAATAATAATTCCAATAGCAGCCAGCATTCCATGAACTGCAGATAATGGAAATAAATCACTTAAGAAGCCTAATTTAAAAACTCCAAATAAAATTTGTAAAATTCCTGCAATGACAACTGCTCCTAATGCTAATTGCCAACCTAGGGTTGCATCACCATGTCCTAATTCTGCTACAGAACCAGCAACAATAACAATCAAACCAGCAGCTGGACCTTTAATGGTTAATACTGAACCAGCAAAAAAGCTAACAATAATCCCACCAACCATTGCTGTGATTAAACCATAAATCGGAGGGAAATCACTCGCTCCTGCAATACCCAAACTCAAGGGCAAGGCTAATAAAAATACTAAAAAACCAGCTAATATATCTGAACTAAAATTTTGTCTCAAGCCTTTTAATCCATCAAAAGGAATGATTGATTTATTTATTTTTTCCATTTTTTATACTATTAATTATGAAGAGCGTTTAGCAACTTCGTGATACGTTTTAACATGCGGACCTAAAAAGATGCGTGCATAAATGCGAATCGCAGCTAGTCCATTAATTATAATACTTAAAGCAATAAAAGTTGCTAATCCAATTTGGTTTTCTTTGATGTGTGAAAAAATTAAATCTTCACCAATAAATGTTGGTGTAATTGGAAAACCGGCAACTCCTAAACAGGCTAATAAAAACACCAAAGCAATTTTTGGATGTTCGTAAGCATGTCCGTAAAATTGATCTAAACTGACCCATTCCTCTCTGTTTCTTAAGCGTTGAATACACAAATAACCAACAATACCTGAGATAATTACACCACTTAAATACCAAACAAAATGCCAAAAAGAAAAATGCTCGTTGAACGAAATGGCTAATGCAATCGCAAAATGATTGGTAATGATTAAACTCCAACTTAATCGAACGCTGTTTCTTTCTGTAAAAGCTTTTACCACCAATAACAATCCGAAAAATGCAAATAACAAAGGCATGTATTCAGACCATTTTGGAGAAATGTATTTTTGATTTAAAGCAAAAAACACTCCTAGTATAAAAAATATACCAAAGAATAAATACACATTTTTAAAGGTTAAAAAACCCCAAGTTGATCCTAATTTCTTCAAAGGATTCCACATTTTACGATACATTAAACTATCTAAATTCCATTCTTTTAAACTTAAAATGTAAAGTGAATATTCCAACCGTTTTGGCCAACTATCTTCTATTGTCTTAATTTTTGGGATGTAATTATAAAATTGCTCTCTAATTTTATAACTAACAATTGAAGGGGAAACCAATAATTGATACGTTCTTAAAAATGCATTTCCGGCCACATGAACGAGTGCAATTAACTCCCATCCTAATGCTATTTCAATAAAAATCAATCCGATTTGAGCTATGGAAGAATAGGCAATTTGACTTTTAACTGTAGATTGTACACGCGCAGTAAATGTTGCCACCAAACTTGTCGAAAGTCCAACTATTATTACAAAAACTCTAAAAGCTGTTTGATTTTCCCAAAAAGGATAGGTGCGCATTAACAAAAATGCACCAATGTGAACAGACAACGAACCGTAGAAAATTGCACTTGATGGTGTCGGACCCTCCATCGCTCTGGGTAACCAAGATGAAAATGGCAATTGAGCTGATTTAGCTGCAGCTGAAATAAAAATCAATAAGGCAATCATAAAACCAATTGTACTGTGTTGCATTAAATGATCATGCACCAAAACAGCATTGTTTAATTTTTGAAATGAAATGTTTTCATGCCAAAGATGATGACTCAGCCACATTGCTAAAATTAACCCAACGTCACCTATGCGATAGATCGAAAAAACTTTAACAGCATTTTTAACTGGTAAATATCGGTCTCTGTAAAAAGCAATTAATAAGAAAGAAGAAACTCCTAAAATTTCCCATCCGATAAACAAGGTTTCTAAATTACCTGAGAAAATTACAATGTTGTAGCCTAAATAAAAGAATAATATCACATTGAAAAAACGTTTGTAACCACCTTCTCGGTGCAAATAATACCTGCTATAAACTGTAATGATAAACGTTAACAACGCACCAATCAATAAGAAAACTAAAGTGATTCTATCAAAATAGATATCTATGTAGAAATCATAATTTTCTGATTTTAGAATCGAGAATTCCTTCAAATTGATTGCTTGGAAATTGTTAAAAATCCATATAAAGCAAAATCCAATGGCAGCAAATAATTGAATACCAACAGTTGTAAACGATACCCAAGACAATAAATATTCATTCCGTTTGGGAACCAATAAGCTTAAAGTAAAACCGATAAAAGGCAACAAAATAAATAAGTGAATAAACCAATTCATACGTTTGAGTTTTTAAGTAAATAAACAGGTAAATTCTCATGTGTTGCAGCTATCTCCGTAGCCAATTCTGAAGCTGAAATTTCAGTTACCTCAGTTGTGACAGGAATAAAAGATTTAAATTCTCCATTTTGATACGTGAAAATCTCAGTCGTTACTGGGTTTACAACAGCTAATTTCACCCATTCGTTTTTAAACCATTCAAAAGTGGCTGGATTTCGCTGTATAACTTCCTCAACAACTGAAGGGAAATGTTCGATAATTACCATTAAACGCAAAGGATCATGCACTTCAATCATTTGACTTGGCAATCCAGATCTTAAATCTCCATCGATTCCATTCGCAACACCAATTAAACCCATCACATTGTGCGGTAATTTTGTTCCTGCCCCTAATTTTTGATTATCAACGCGTGAAAAATAATATTCCAAATTAATACCACCACATACTGGAGCAACTGCATTTAAAATCGAAAGTAAATAAGTACCTGTTGGGTCTTTTAAATAGTCATACGAATTCATAAAAGCACGACGGTCTAAAAATACGTTTTCAGTAAACGATCTTCGCCCAACAATTGCTAATGAATTGGTAGCATGATTTAATTCTGGACGGGGTTCAAACAAAGAAACTGTTCTAATTTTCACCTTCTTATGAATGGACTCACTCTTTTTTCGTGTATTGATAGAAATAAATCTTCGCGAACGTTCTTTTGCATTTTGAGTCAATGCACGTTTAAATTTCACTTTATTTTCTTGATGTGCTTTAAAATTTTCATCCGATAAAATCTTTAAATCAAAATACATCATTTCATCTCTAGATGTATCATGCAAAGCGCCAATAAATTGAGTGGTTGTTGGAATTTCAATTCCTCTTTCTTTTAATTTTTCACGAACTGCAGAATGATTTCCGATAAAACTCAACACACGAGCATTTACAGAACCAGGTCGACCTGAACAAGCACCGCAATCATACCCTGCATAATGTGTATTGTTGACACTACTTGATCCATGTCCAACAACATAAACTAAAGGAGCGAAATTGGTGGTTAAACCGATACTTCTCAACAAATTTTCTATTCGATCAGTCATTTCATCAACTGTATAGCCAATTTGTAAGCCATCTTCTGATTGTTCGCCATTGAAGTTTTCTATTGTAAGAATAGAATGTTTATCCATGTGACGAAAAGAAGTAACTGAAGATGCGCTTTGAGCAGGTTTAAACACGGTGAAAAACAAGCGTAAAGCAGACCAAAAACCTAAGGTATGTGTCATTAACCAACCTCCTAGTAAACCATGAGAATGTTTTCCAAAATGAAAGTCCGTTTTTTGACGATTGGTGTTTTCTATTTCTTTAATTAAATAATTTGGTGTTACAGGTGCAGGACAAACTTTGGTGTAAAATTTACCATGTTCCGGTTGAAAATAAAATTCAACTCCAAAAAAACCGGCGGTGCCAAATGTTTCACAATTAGCGTCTTCTAATTCAATGTATCGTCGAATCGAACATTCACGATCATCTATACAAAATAGTGCTTGAAATGAATGTGGAATTACAGTATGTTCACTAGCGTTTTTTTCAGCATTTACTTGAATTCCTTTTAAAACCTCATCGTAATACGTCCATTCATATGCTTGTTGCCAAAGTCGTTTGATTTCAGAACTTTCTTTCAGTTCAATTGCACTGAATAAATCTTTTGGTAACACTTCTAATTTTAGTCCCAATGGTGACCAAATCGTCCCAAAATAATCATCCAAGGCATCAATTTCTAATAACATTTCAAAAATAACAAACTCCTCAAATGTTATTTTTTTAGCATCTATTAATGAGTTTGGATGTTCATCTATTACCGCTACAATCCCTGACCAACCTGGATGTGCGAATTGTTGATCAAATAAATAGTGTTCAAAAAGAGAAGGTTGACCAACAAGAATTTTAAGTAATTTTTCCAAGGAAAGATCTTCTTTTAAGAGCATTTCTTTAACACGGCTAGTTCTAAAGAAACTAACCAAACTACTTTTCTCTAATTCTTTGATGGAATCTAAAAAACCGCTCTCTGATGTTGGGAATTGCCAAATAGAAATACCTTGATCCAAATAACTTCCAATTACACGAAACAAGGTTGGATGTACCAATGAATCCAAATCGATTTTAAAGAACGATTTCCAATTGGATCTTAACTGACCTATTCTTGGTTGTATATCATCTGGATATTTTTTGGAAATCATTAGCGATCTCCAAAAGATTATATCATCGGTTTTTTGTTCGTTTAATACGCGATCCAAACATGCTGGATTTATTTTTCCTTCTTTGAAAAGTGCTCTGTATTCTTGAATGGTTAAAAATACTTTGTACCCAAAAATCTCATGCGCTTTGTTTAACCCATCCAAAAAATGATCATGTTGAAAAGCATGAAGCGTATTATGATGAATAAAATCTTTTAACGGTGCTTGAGCAGGTAAAAAATGTTTTAATTTTTCAAGAGTAGCAGTTAGATCACTTCCACTGTTTTCTTTTAACATTGTTTAATAAATTACATGAATAACTAATTTTCAAATAGAAAATAAATTGAACCGAATCAACGATTCACATGTAACTATTAAATCACAGGATAATGTGACGAACTTTTAACCAAACAGGAAGTTTGGTCGTTTTTTGTTGGTAATTAGAATGATAAGAGTTGCGTTTTTGATCTTTTTGAATGAAAGAACAAATACAAAATAAATCAAAGGATGCTTGCGTATAGATTGCAATTGTCTCAGTATCAATGTCATCTTCTTCTAAATCTGTTTCATTATCAAATTCAGACAATAATTCATCATTGACATCTTCTTTTTTAATCGTAGAAAACGTAAGTGATTTTGTACTTAATTCACTGAATAGTGCTTTTTTAAAGCTAGGAGTGTTGTTTGAGATTTTCGCAACTGAATGGGCTAACACAACATTCACACTCAACAATACTATTGTCAGCAGGCAAATCGTTCGTGCTATGTGTTTTCTCATATTCATTCCTATGTTAGCAAAAATAAAGCTTTCGTATGGTTGCAGTGTGAAATTAACAAACTTTTAACGCTACACTTAATTAGTGTTGCAATCCGAATTGTTGTTCAACAGCATCTGCAATGTATCCTCCAATTGCTAATGAAGCCGTTGCAGCAGGCGAAGGCGCATTTAAAACGTGAATTGAATTTCCATGGTATTCAATTCTGAAATCATCTCTCGTATCGCCATCTTCTCTCAATAATAAAGCTCTCACTCCTGCTCTACCTGGTTTGATATCGTCCATCGTCAATGAAGGAACCATTCGTTGCAGTGTTTTCAAAAACAAACGTTTTGAAAAGGCTCTTCTGTATTCATTGATACCAAAAGACATGTTTTGGAAAAATAATTTCCAAGTTCCTTTGTACGTTAATGCATCCCAAGTATCTCTAAATGAAAAATCTGTTTTGCCATAACCTTCGCGTTTAAACGTGAAAACTGCATTAGGTCCACATTCTATTTCTCCATCTGTCATTCGGGTGAAATGCACACCTAAAAATGGGAAATCAGGATTTGGAACTGGATATATTAAGTTTTTAATTTTATGTTTCGCTTGATCTGTTAATTCATAATAATCGCCTCTAAAACCAACAACTTTTTCTTTCAAATCAACTCCATCTTTCTTCGCTAAACGATCGGCTTGTAATCCAGCACAAAACACCAAATAGCGCGCATCAATTGTTCCTTTATTCGTTTCGATACTCGAATATTCTGCATGTTTTTGAATCCCTGTAACTTCGTGGTTTAACATCAATTTACTAGCTGGATTTTGATTCAATGCTAATTCTACCATTTTGGCTGTTGCTGCTCTAAAATCAATGATACCAGTACACGGAACCCACAAGCCTGCAATGCATTCTACAAATGGTTCATGCTGTTTCACTTCTTCGGCTGTTAATTTTGCTAAGCCTTCGATTTCATTTTCTAAACCGATGTTATAAATACGCTCCATATTGGCTAATTCACTTTCATCCGTTGCCACTACAACTTTCCCACAGATATCGTGTTTGATTCCGTGTTCTTTTGCAAAAGCGACTAATTCATGACGACCTTGAATGCAATTTTTAGCTTTTAATGATCCTGGTTTATAATATAATCCCGAGTGAATCACACCTGAATTATGACCTGTTTGGTGATCTGCTAATTGATCCATTTTCTCTAACAAAACAATTGTTTGATTCGGGAATTTTTGTTGTAATTTGTAAAACGTTGCTGCTCCAACAATTCCTCCACCAATAATCGCAATATCGTATGTCATAATTCAAATTTTACGTAATTTTAAAACAAAATTAAGCAAAGTAATCGTGGAAATGTCGAACAATTCAGAAATATCTCAACGACCCTTTTTTAATAATGTCAATGGACTGCGTTTTTTAGGAGCGTTGCTGGTATTTATTTTCCATAGTTTTACCCTGTATCGTGAAAATTGGGGTAATTTTAAAGATGCAACACTTTTTGAAGGATTGTATAAAATCGCCAATAAAGGGCATTACGGTGTTTCGTTGTTTTTTGTCCTAAGTGGGTTTTTAATTACTTCGATGTTATTGCATGAATTGAAAAAAACAGGAACCATTCGTGTGTTTCATTTTTTCATACGTAGAATATTACGCATTTGGCCCTTGTACTTTCTATTAATCCTCTTTGGCTTTTTAGTGTTTCCTTATTTGCCTGCCGGACAATTTACCCAACATTCTATTACGTGGTTTGCTTTTTTCGGGGCTAATTTTGATGAATTAAAAAATGGTTTACACGACAACCTGAATTTTTTGACTGTTATGTGGTCGGTTAGCGTGGAAGAACAATTTTATTTAGTTTGGATGCTTTTCATGGCCATCTTTCCTTTCATCAAACAAAAAAAATATTTTTTGATGTATGCTATTGCATTGATTATTAGCAGTGTTGTGTTTCGTTACCTACATGCACACGATGATCGCATCCTCTACTTTCATACATTGTCTGTTGTAAGTGATTTAGCCATTGGTTCAATTTTAGCCTATTCTATCGAATATTACGAACTTAAAAGCTGGATTCAACGTTGGTCAAAACGTACACTTATCCTTGGTTATTTAATCGGAATTGGGCTTTTATTTTCAGCGCACATACTATTTACCAATGCATTAGAAAGCATCGAACGGTTGGTTGTAGGAATCTTTTTTGCATTTGTTTTAATGGAGCAAATTTATTCCAATCATTCCTTTTACAAAATAGATCGTTGGCCATTTTTCTTTCAATTGGGTGAATTAACCTATGGTTTTTACTTGTTTCATTGTGTGTATTTATACTATTGGAATATCTTTTTTACTCAACATAATTTGATAGACCATTTCGCTTATTTTGCAATGTACTTCGCTGTTTGTTTTGCTTGTACGTTTGTAACTGCATGGTTGAGTTTGAGATTTATTGAACGTCCAATTTTGAAGTTGAAGCGGTATTTTAGGTGAAAGAAACCATTTTTATTGCAATGATCAATAATTAGAATAAATTTGAGCGATCTCTTTACCAATACTTTTGTAACCAAATTTAAGTGCATCTTCTCTTATTTCCATTGCATTAAATTCTATTTCATTTTGAATCAATGCTAATATGGCATTATAAAAATCTTGATTATCTAATGGTTTTACTGTCTTTCCATTTTTGAAATTTACCAACTCTTGAACACCACCTAATTTTGGGACGATAATCGGAATACCACAAAGAAGTGCCTCTATCGAAACACATGATTGAGTTTCATGTAAACTAAACAAAATCATGAAATCACTAGTTGCAATTTCTTTAGCTAAAGCTGGTTTATCTAAATATCCATTAAAAAAAACGAACGTATTGTAAATGCCCAGATCTTTTGCTAATTGTATTTGTTTTTCTTTTTCAACTCCTTCTCCAAAAACGTGTAATTCAAATTCTGAGGTTACTTTCGATAGATCAGCAATAACACGTAAAATATTACCAAAGTTTTTTGGGTAATCATCGAGCGTTGAGATATGTATTAATCTTTTTTTGTTGGCTTTTAGTCTTATGTTGGGTTGAAAAATATTTTCGTCAGCAGTATTCGACAAAATATAAAAATTAGCTTTTGGAGCATAGGGTTGAACACATTTTTGTAGATAGTCAGATACAGTTGTGATACAAACAGAATTTTTCAAAACAAGTTGAATGAACCATCTTTTGATTTTATTTATTTTATAAATTGTTTTAGGATCAAATCCTGACCAATGTTCAGTAATAATAAAAGGAGTTTTTAGTGTCCACTTCAACCACAATGCAAGAAAAGAAGACCTTGCAAGTGAATGTATATGCGTTAATGCAGGTTTTCCCCAACTTATCTTTACTCGACGGTAATACAAAAATTGTGTTAGAACATATTTTATTCCAATGACTAACTTATCAACAGGTTTAATTCCAGTTTCTTTATGACGGAAGTAAACTTTGAGTTCATGATAATTATTTGAGAAACTGTAGTGTTCTTCAATTCTTTTGGTTTGTTGTGTGTCTGAATGAATATATAAAACAAAGACATCACTATAAATAGCAGCGGCTTTAGCATGTTCTACTGTAAAAACACCATCTAAAACATCAAATTTATTTGGATAACATTTTGGAAGCCACAACACTTTTTTTCGAGGAAAACTCATGTTTAATGTCTTGTAGAAGTTTTAAACCAAGGAATGATTTTTTTTATATTTGCATACCATTCTTTTATCCATTTTTCATTTTTAAAATCAGCATGTTTTCGAATTGGTTGTTTCATCCATTCTTCAAATTCTGATTTATTAATCTTGTACTTATCAAAAATTAAATTCATATCCTCTTCAAGGTTATTTTTATAAGGCGGTGAAGTCAATTCTTTTAGTACCTCTTCCCTTTCTATAACACCTGAAAGAATTAAATTCGAAAAATGAGCGCGACGTTTATCTATTCCAAATTTTTCAGGAAGAATATAACATTGGTAGAACCTCGTCCAAATTGATTCTCCATGTTTTACTTTGACACGCTCCCAATTGTATAATTTATTCATTTCCTCTGACGCCTTTTCTTTGTCGTAATTCAAATAATTAAGCATAAAGATCATTTCAATCCGTTTAACATTATATTGATAGAATTTTCTCCACAAGGTTTGAATAGGAAATGACTTCAACGACGAACCATCACCAAATTGTTTAAAAATATCAAGTAAATTACTACTGTCTAATTTATCTGTCACCCAACTTTTAGGCATGATGGATTCTGTTTCAAAATTATGACCTGTCAAAATAAAGGGAATATTTTTCTCTACTGCAACTTGGTATAAGGAACCATGTAAAGCATGGTCAGTTGGTACATCCATATCTACAACACCTGCTTTTAAATAGGCTATTTGCAAAGATCTAAACTCATTGAAATCTACTGTATACTCATATAAATCTACACCGATTTTTTCGGACATAGATCTAATGTTATGAGTCGCTTCATTACTATTCCAACCACTATTATAATGAACAGCTAAAACTCTAAGTCCGCAATCTTTTAACTTATGCAACATATAAGAACTATCCGTTCCACCACTAAATGCTACAATACAATCATATGGATGTTTTTTGCCTCTCTTTCGAATTTTTGAAATAATTCCATCAAATTTTTCGGTTGAATTCAAATAGCGCTTATTGCGTAAAACATTATACTGATGACAGTGATTACAAATATTTTGGTGATCAAATTGAATATCTAGATCTGTCGTATCCATAACACATTGTGAACAAATTTTATAGCTAGTCATTCATTGGTTTTAAAATTTCAAACAAAAACGAGCTTACAATAATTATATTGTCCAATTTGACTTTTTAACATTTTATAAATCGTCTAACCTCATTTCATAACCCATTCAACTGAATTTCTTTCGCTTTTTTTCCTACTTTTGTACCATGCGTATTGACATCCTTACCGTTGTTCCTCAATTATTAGAAAGTCCGTTTTCGGCTTCGATCATGCAGCGTGCTCAAGATAAAGGGCATGTTGAAATTCATGTACACAATATCCGTGATTATTCGACCAATAAACACAAAAACGTAGACGATTACCAATACGGAGGAGGCGCTGGAATGGTGCTTTCCATTGAACCAATCGCTGCAATTGTTGAGAAATTAAAAGCTGAACGCACTTATGATGAGTTTATTTTCATGACTCCTGACGGAGAATTATTTGAACAAGCTGCGTGTAATCAATTATCGCTGAAACAAAATTTATTGATTCTGTGCGGACATTACAAAGGTGTGGATGAACGCATTCGTCAAAAATACATTACGAAAGAAATATCAATTGGTTCGTATGTTTTGTCGGGTGGAGAATTAGCTGCCGCAGTTGTCGTGGATGCCATTGTTCGTCTAATTCCTGGTGTTTTAAACGATGAAACTTCTGCCCTTACCGACAGTTTTCAAGATAATTTATTGTCGCCACCCGTTTATACACGTCCACCAGTTTTTGATGGCATGGCCGTTCCTGAAGTTTTATTGTCTGGCGATTTTGCAAAAATCGAAGCGTGGCGTGAAGAACAAGCAATGGAACGAACCAAACAGCGACGACCAGATTTACTAACGTAGCCAAAACCCATAGCCCCGATTGACGTGAAAATCCGGTGTGACATTTCGTCCACAACGATTGAAACAAAAGCGGGAATAGCTCCTAAATAACTATGACAGATTTAACACCTATCGAACACTTAAAAAATGGCGGAATACTATTGTATCCAACAGATACGATCTGGGGATTAGGTTGTGACGCTAGCAATGAGGCTGCTTGTCAAAAAATCAGTGCATTAAAAAACAGACCTGCCGACAAAAGTTTTATTGTGTTGGTGGACAGCATTCAACAATTGGAAAAAATCGTTCCTGACTTTCACGAAGTTTGTTACGATTTAATTGAATGGAGCGACAAACCACTGACAATCATTTACCCAAAAGCAAAAGGCATTGCGCCAAGTGTTTTAGCCGCCGATGGTTCGATTGCAATTCGTGTCACAAAAGATCCAATTTGCCTAAAATTGATTCGCGGTTTACGTCAACCAATAGTGAGTACATCTGCCAATTTATCGGGTGAGAAAATACCCACTTGCTTCGAGGAAATCAATTCACAACTTAAAAAGGGTGTTGATGGCATTGTGCAAGAACGACTAACAGAAAAAATGACAACTCCTTCTCAAATTATTAAAATTGGGATTGACGGAAGTGTAAAAATCATTCGACCTTAAATTGTTGAATTAAAATCACAAATCATTCGTATCTTTGCGCCCAAATGTCAGAAAATTACGCCTCATATCTCCAGCATCCCGTTTTTAAAGTTGCGTCGCAAATTGTAACCGAAAACAACTTGGAAGCATATGTGATTGGTGGATTTGTGCGCGATTTAATCATTGGTCGACCTTCCAAAGACATTGATATCGTTGTTGTTGGAAACGGACTGGATTTAGCACAAGCCTGCGCTGACAAATTAAAAGTTAAAAAAGTTTCACTTTTTAAGACCTACGGAACAGCGCAGTTCAAATACAAAGACTTAGAAGTTGAATTTGTTGGTGCTCGAAAAGAATCTTATGCTGAACATTCACGCAATCCACAAGTTGAGATTGGCACATTAGCCGACGATCAAAACCGAAGAGATTTTACGATTAATGCACTCGCGTTGAGTTTACATGCTTCCAACTTTGGCGCATTAATTGATCCATTTAATGGATTGCAAGATTTAGAAAATGGAATTATTCGAACGCCTTTAGATCCTGCAAAAACATACAGCGATGATCCCTTGCGCATGATGCGTGCCATTCGTTTTGCCAGTCAATTGAATTTTAAAATTGAAAATTCAAGTTTAAAAGCCATCTTAGAAAATGCAGAACGCTTGTCGATCATTTCTAAAGAACGCATCCTCGATGAATGCAATAAGATTATATTAAGCGAGCAACCATCTCGTGGGTTTAAATTGTTGTTTTCAACACACTTACTGCATCAATTCTTTCATGAAATGGTTGATTTACATGGTGTTGAAACCATTGATGGGAAATCCCACAAAGATAATTTTTACCATACCTTAGAAGTATTAGACAATGTTGCTGAAAACACCTCCAATTTATGGTTGCGTTGGGCTGCCATTATGCACGATATTGCCAAACCTCCAACCAAAAAATTTGATTCGGAAGTTGGATGGACCTTTCATGGTCACGAAGAATTAGGCGCTCGCATGACTCCACGTATTTTCAAACGTTTGAAATTACCCTTGGACCATAAAATGAAATACGTTCAAAAATTGGTTCGCTTACATTTACGACCAATTGCCTTAGTAAAAGGATTCGTGACGGATTCAGCAATTCGACGCTTATTGAACGAAGCTGGTGATGACATTGAAGACTTAATGACTTTGTGTAATGCCGATATCACTTCAAAAAACGAATTCAAAGTCAAAAAATACAGAAACAATTTCGCGATTGTGTTAGATAAATTGAAAGCCGTAGAAGAAAAAGACCGCATACGAAATTTTCAACCGCCTGTATCTGGTGAGTTAATAATGAATACTTTTCAATTAGGACCTTGTTCAGAAATAGGTACAATTAAATCACGCATAAAAGAAGCTATTTTAGAAGGTGAGATTCCGAATGAACCTGCTGAAGCGATCGATTACATGCTACAATTAGGGATGGAATTAGGATTAACAGTTGCAATTCCACCTTTAAAAGAAAAAATAAATTAAATTTAACCATACAATTCAAAACAATACCAATGGCAGGTTTAAAATTTAGAGTTTTATTAGACACAGATAACAACACAGAAATTTTCCGTGATATCTTGATTAATGACACAGATAATTTTGAAGTTTTCTACAAAGCAATCATTCAAGCCTTTAATTTCCAAGGTGATCAAATGGCGAGTATTTATGTTTCTAATGATAATTGGGACAAAGGCTATGAATTGAATTTGATGGACATGACGTATGGTGATGAAGAAGAGACTGCTTCAAGCATCATGAAAGATGTCGCTATCAAAACGCATTTAGAGGAACCTGATCAAAAATTCATCCTAGTATACGATTTCTTGCGCATGTGGATTTTCTTAATCGAATTAGTAGGTTATGAGAAAGAAGGTCCTGCTACTCCGCAAGTATTAGTATCCGTTGGAATGGCGCCACCGGAAGATTCGCGTGTTGCCAATGATGTTGATGAACTCTTCTTAGGAGCTTACGAAGAAGATGGATTTGATGAAGATGAGGATGAATTTGGTGATGACTTTGAAGATGGTTATGCCGATGAAGATTACGAAAATTTTGACCAATATTAAACAATGGATACAAAAAAAACAGACCCAGTAGGTGTTGCCATTTTAGATTATGCAGCAACAAAAAAAGCAAAAGACATTATTGTTTGTTCAGACATTTGTGAAGACGATATCATTCCAATTGAAGTTTTATTTCGTTCCTACGATGAAATGCCTGAATTGGAAAAAGCTGCTTTAGATGAAGCTGAAGGAAAAGTATTAGACGTTGGAGCAGGAACTGGAGTCCACGCGATTGAATTATTAGATCGAGGTTGTGAGGTTTCAACAATTGACATTTCTGAAGGTGCCGTTGAATACATGAAAAGCATTGGATTGAATGCGCGTAAAATGGACTTCTTCGATGTAAAGGATGAAAAATACGATACGATTCTTATGATGATGAATGGTATTGGAATAGCAGGTACTTTATCTAATCTTGAAAAAACACTTTCACATGCAAAATCTTTGATGAATGAAGGTGGTAAAATCTTATGTGACTCATCTGATATTCGTTTTTTATACGAAGATGAAGACGGCGCACTTTGGGTAGATTTAAATACTGAATATTACGGTAATTTCCGTTTTCAAATGAAATACAAACAAAGTGTTGGACCTTGGTTTGACTGGTTGTATGTTGATTTTGATAATTTATTCAAAGCGGCTAAAAACGTTGGTTTGAAAGCTAAAAAAATCTACGAAAACGAAGACGATCAATATTTAGCAGAATTAACATTTGCTTAAACCTCCATGTTGTTCAAAAAAGTTATATTCATTTTATCTTTGCTGCTTTCAATTTCGGGAATTGCTCAAGTAAGTCCTTTTCCACTAGAAGAAAGTTCGCTTTTGTGGAAAATTGATGGTCCAGGCGTAAAAAAAGGTTGTTACCTATTTGGCACGATGCATTTGATTGAAAAAGACTATTTTGTTTTTCCAAAGTCGTTGCCACAACTTTTAAAGAAAACGTCAGTTTTAGTAATGGAATTAGATGGTTCGCCTCAATTCGCAACAGTTAAAAAGGCACTTCAATTGAAATCAGGAAGTTTTTTTGACTTTTTCACGAAAGATCAAAGCGATTCTATAGTAAAGTGGGCAGCAACAAACTTACACATGGATAGCAGTAATTTCTGTTCGTTCATTCAACCAATGAAACCTTTTGTCATGGCGCAATTAATGGCACAATTGCAATTTAGAAACAGTGTTGAATCGTACGAAAAGAATTTTGAAAGTCTTGCGAAAAAGGAAAAAGTGCCAATTTTCGGACTAGAAACTTCCGATGAACAAATTCAACTTATTGACGCATTGCCTGCTGTTTCACAAGTGGAAATGGTCATGGAACCAATACGCCAGGGGGAAAATAGTCATGCGAAATTAGTTGCTTTAGAAAAAACCTATCAAAGTCAAAACATCGATGCTTTGTACCAATTAATGCAAAAAGAAGCAGGAGTTGCTGCACACGAACAAGCATTATTAGTGGACAATAGAAATGCAAAATGGATTCCAGAAATTGAAAAATTCATTCAAAAAGATCGAACATTTATCGCTGTGGGCGCTGGTCATTTGGGTGGAGAAAAAGGTATTATACGCTTATTGCAAGCAAAAGGATATCGGGTGACGCCA
>JAGNZC010000033.1:0-5623 GCA_017984635.1 Crocinitomicaceae bacterium | reverse complement strand
ATTAGTCGCTTGTAAAACGTATTCAGATGAAGACAAGAAAAATTTTGATCTTCAAATCAATCAGTATTTAAAGAAAGAGCAGTTAAACTGTCAAAAAACAGCATCTGGATTGTATTACAAAATCATACAACCTGGAAAAGGCGATTACATCAAATTTCAAGACATTGTTTCTTTCAGTTACAGGGGTTCTTTTATAGATGGTAAACTATTTGACAAACAAGTCAAACCAATCGAATTTCCTGTAAAAGAATTAATACCGGCATGGAAAGAATTATTATTAGAAATGAAGCCAGGAGCAGAATTAATAATGGTTGTTCCACCACATTTAGGGTATGGTGATAATGAATTAGACGATATTCCTCCACATTCTATTTTAGTATTTGAAATGAAGATCCATGGTGTGAAATAAAAAGTAAAAAAGTTTTAGTTAGAAACGTTGTTAAAACGATTTCAAACTTGTACTTTTGACGCCATAAATTAATTGACAAAAAATTCCTCAAAATGAGCGTACTTGTAAATAAAGATTCTAAAGTAATTGTTCAAGGATTCACTGGAAGTGAAGGTACTTTCCACGCTGGACAAATGATTGAATATGGAACAAATGTTGTTGGAGGTGTAACGCCAGGAAAAGGTGGTTCAAGTCACTTGGATCGTCCAGTTTTCAACACAGTAGCAGATGCCGTTACTAAAACAGGCGCAGATGTGTCAATTATTTTTGTACCGCCAGCTTTTGCAGCGGATGCAATTATGGAAGCAGCTAACGCTGGAATTAAAGTAATCGTTTGTATTACAGAAGGTATTCCAGTAAAAGATATGATTCAAGCACGTGAATACATTAAAGGTTACGATTGTCGTTTGATTGGTCCTAACTGTCCAGGTGTAATTACTGCAGGTGAAGCGAAAGTTGGTATTATGCCAGGATTCGTTTTCAAAAAAGGAAAAATTGGTATTGTTTCTAAATCAGGAACATTAACATATGAAGCAGCTGATCAAGTTGCAAAAGCTGGAATGGGAATTACAACAGCAATCGGAATCGGTGGAGATCCAATTATTGGAACTACAACGAAAGAAGCGGTTGAATTGTTGATGAACGATCCAGAAACAGAAGGAATCATCATGATTGGTGAAATCGGTGGTAACTTAGAAG
The DNA here is from genome assembly GCA_017984635.1 of Crocinitomicaceae bacterium. Classification (GTDB taxonomy): domain Bacteria; phylum Bacteroidota; class Bacteroidia; order Flavobacteriales_D; family Crocinitomicaceae; genus M0103. Next base: position 4,476 of record JAGNZC010000033.1, on the reverse strand, counting down.
CTATTGCTGCACGTTGGATTAAAGACAATGCTAAGAAACCAGTTGTTGGTTTTATCGCTGGTGAAACAGCTCCAAAAGGAAGAACAATGGGTCACGCAGGTGCTATTGTTGGTGGAGAAGATGATACAGCTGAAGCGAAAAAACGCATCATGCGCGAGTGTGGTATTCACGTAGTGGATTCTCCAGCTCACATCGGTGCTAAAATGGCAGAAGTATTAGGTGTAAAAGCTTAATTCTATTAGATAATTTTATTGAAGGCTGTCCATTTAGACAGCCTTCTTTATTTCCACATGTCTGTCGTTACGCTCATAGAAGAAAATTATAAATCAAGTAATTTCTTATTACTTGCAAACCATTTTGTTCAGCAACCTTCTTTACTGCACGAATTAGTTGAAGTTGCAACTAGTCAACTCTCCCACCCTTTCCCAGAATATGCCTCTTGGCTATGCATTCATGTTGAAAAGAAATCACCTGGTATTCTCATTCCATTTCAAAAAGACTTTATTGATTACCTGTTAAATGGTAACAATCAATCTGTTCTTCGAAATATACTGAATTGTTGCCAAGTTCTTCCATTAATTGAATACCAAGAAAGCGCATTTCTTGACAAATTATTGGCCATTCTTGGAGACGACACCAATAAAGTAGCATTACAAGTTTATGCTATTTATAAGTTGATTCAATTCACACAAAAATATCCTGAAATTAAAACTGAAATCGAAGCATTGTTCGCGCTAAAAGAAGAAAATGGAAAATCTACAACAAAATTAAAACCTGCAATGCGCGTAGCAATTAAAAATTACCGCCAAAAAACAGCACAACTAAGTTAAACCACTTACACATTCTTAGAATGGATTACTGATTTTCAATACCAATTCAATCCAAAATTCGTTACACGATCTGAAATGAACCTATCTTTGTTTCAACAAAAGGAAATAACAACAACATCTTTTACAACTAAACCCCTTTTGATTTTTCATAGTTAGTAGTTTATTTTAGTGATGGTTAGGTTAAAAATCGTGCGAATAGCACGATTTTTTTTTTATTGTTTCACTTCAATGTTAATCAAAATTATTCCAAGAAATAATCTGTATATTTGTTTAAAGTAAATATTAAAGAAAAAAAGAGACAAATTATTTAACATATCGCTGAGCTTAGAGCTCTTATTCTCTCACTTTCGAAATCTGGTAAATTTCAAACAATACAGGAGAATGAGTCGCGAAAGTTCACACCAATCTAGGTGTGGGCTATTCGTGCTTATTTCTGTACAAGGTTTACCAGAGCCTGAAAGTGAAAGTAAGCAATACGGATAGTTCCACACCTTCTTTTTTGCTTACAAGTTTAAGAGCGTAGCCAACGCTTTTAACTTCAAATTATGGCAAAACAATCTTCAAACACCAATCTGCACAAAGCCAAAAACAACAAAAAGGACGAGTTTTACACCCAGTTATCAGATATTGAAAATGAAATGCGTCACTACAAAGATCATTTCAAAAACAAAGTAGTTTATTGCAATTGTGACGACCCGAGAGTCAGTAATTTTTTCCATTATTTTTCGTACAATTTTGAGCATTTAGGACTCAAAAAACTCATAGCAACTTGTTACAAGAATCAAGATGCTGATTTATTTAGTACGAACGAATCGGAACAAGCAGTTTATTTGGAATACACGGGAGATAAAAACGGAAATAGAGTTCCAGATGCAGAAGAAATCGGAGTGAAACCTTTAAAAGGAGACGGCGACTTTAGAAGCGCAGAGAGCATCGAATTATTAAAACAAGCAGATATAGTCGTAACCAACCCACCTTTTTCCTTGTTTCGGGAATATGTTTCACAATTGATAGCATACGAAAAAAAGTTTGTAATAGTCGGGCATCAAAATGCAATTACTTACAAAGAAATCTTTAAACTCATCAAAGAAAATAAATTGTGGTTGGGTTATGGCTTTAAGCGTAATATGGCTCACTTTGTTAACAAACATTATATCGATTATGCTAGTGACAATGACCATAAAGATGGAATGATACGAGTTTCTGGAGTCGTTTGGTATACAAATATAGACACAATGAAACGTCATGAAAACCTATTACTTCATAAAAAATATTATGGAAACGAATTAGAATATCCTAATTATGAAAATTTTGACGCTATTAATATCGATAAAACAAAAGATATACCAATTGATTTTTATGGAGTAATGGGTGTGCCGATAACATTTATAGATAAGTACAATCCTAAGCAATTTGAAATATTAGGAGCTGAAACTTTTCAAAATATTGAAGTTAGAAAGGGTGTTTTTCAAAAACCAACACATAAAATATCTAATAGTGAAAGATTAGTTTATAAAAGAATTTGGATTAAGGTTAAACAAAATTAAAACTATGAACATAGAATTGAAAGAAATTACCGTTCGAGAACTTTCTAACGGTTACAAAGACAACAATGATGATGGTGTTTTAGGCTTTGGAGGTCAATTGGACATTCGGCCACCTTATCAAAGAAATTTTGTATATGATGAGAAGGAGCGCAATGCGGTAATTAATACCTTGCAAAAAGATTTCCCGTTAAATGTTATGTATTGGGCTGTTCGTGATGATTCGACAAGCTCAGCACAAGAGTTTGAAGTAATCGATGGGCAACAACGCACCATATCTATTTGTCAATATGTGAATGGTGATTTTTCAATCGATGGTTTGGCTTTTCATAATTTACCCAAAGACAAGCAAGAGCAAATTTTGAATTACAAATTAATGGTGTATTTCTGTTCGGGAAAACCGAGTGAAAAGTTAGCGTGGTTTGAAACGATCAATATTGCAGGAAAAGTGTTGACGGAGCAAGAATTGCGAAACGCAGTTTTTTCTGGTTCTTGGGTATCAGATGCCAAGCGTTATTTTTCCAAAAACACCCGCCCAAAAATTGGTGATGAATACATGAATGGCTCAGCAAACCGACAAGAATATTTGGAAACGGCAATTGATTGGATTTCTGAAGGAAAAATAAAAGAATACATGTCTACAAATCAACACGAACCAAACGCCAATGAATTGTGGTTGTATTTTCAAAATGTGATCAATTGGGTCAAAGTAACATTTCCAAAATACCGTAAAGAAATGAAAGGTATTGAATGGGGAAAACTATATAATGAATTCAAAAACAACAAGTTTGACGCATCGGTTTTAGAAAATGAAATCACTGAATTAATGTTGGACGAAGATGTTTCAAATAAAAAAGGGATTTATTATTTTGTATTAAACCGCAGAGAAAAACACTTAAATATTCGTGCGTTTTCAGATAAACAAAAGCGAGAAGCATTTGAACGACAAAAAGGGATTTGTGTCAAATGTGGACAACAATTTAGTTTTGAGGAAATGGAAGCAGACCACATAACACCTTGGCACGAGGGCGGAAAAACGGCTGCTGAAAATTGTCAACTGTTGTGTAAAATGGATAACCGAATGAAAAGCGGAAAGTAATAAAATTCTTTTACAACTGAAAAAAATATAAAATAATAAAAAAGTGAGCTTATACTCACTTTTTTATTTAATTACTTTCGCATGTAATCTCTGTAATCGTTTTTCGTTGCTTCAAATGTAAACAAAGGCGTTATTAATCGACCGTTGTTCTTATCAAACATTCGGTCATACAAATACGTTGCAATTTCGTATCTATTTGCTTCAAAGGTCAATGTTTTAACAATTTCAACTGCTTGATTAGCCATTAAACACGTTGCTGCAAAATCCTTTTTTATTGTTTCTACTTTGTCTTCTTCAAAAGTAATGGATTTCAAATCTGCTAAATAATCTTGTAAATCCGTAAATGTTTTCGTGCAATTTCCAGTAGTTGAGATTGTTTGCTGGCTAACATTATTCGATTGATTGTAAGTATAGTTTTCATTATTATTATAGTTCGAGTTGGATCCTGATCCATTTACATTTGCAGGCGGAACAGTTGTTGAAACACCAACATTCACATTTGAAGCACTTGATTGCGTTGTTGTATTAACGCCGTTTATATTCATCCCAACATTCAAATTTATAGTTTCGGATTGCATCTGTGTTCCTGAACCATTGATTCCAGTATTCATATTCACATTTTCCGTTTGAGTAGCCATTCCAGTTGCGTTAACTCCAAAATTCACATTCATATTGATATTTTCAGAGTTACTTTGTGAACTAGTTGTAGAAGAAGTTGTGGTAGTAGTTGTAGAAGAAGATGAATTCGTATTCATTCCAGCATTTAAACCAACATTCATGTTTAAATTAACATTCCCATTGACTTGACCATTTGTATTCATCGTATTTTGTTGCTGATTCTCTGAAACTTGCATGTTTGTTTGATTCGATTGAACTGGAGATGTTGGTGAAACAATCTGTGTTGTAACTGGTGCATCAGAATAAACGGCATAATTATCTTGTCTGTAATAAACTACTCCAGTCTGTTGCAAAGCTCCATGAGTAGGCTCCATACTTAACAATT
>JAGNZC010000060.1 GCA_017984635.1 Crocinitomicaceae bacterium | reverse complement strand
AATTTTCATAAGGCTGCAAAGATAGTATGTCTAAGTCATTAAAAGCATAATTGATGAAAAATCAATTAAGGTTAAGAAATGATAAAAATGGATCGACTGATTAATCGAAAGGTTAATTAGTTAATGTAGGATAATCGTATAAGCTTAAGAATTTGTATTCTTTGCTCTTACATCAAGATATTGTTGCCATACAACACATAATATGCCTAATACAATAATAAGAATGGATACAGTTTTCATTTTTTTATTTTTTGATATAACTCAAAGTTCGGTCGACAAAGTACCTTCTGCCCCTTGTTTTTGGCAAAGAGCTGTTGAAGTGGGGCGAAAAACCCTACTTCGTTGATTATTCTAAGGTTTTTAATGGGCTCAATTCTGGTGGAATGAATAAAAAAAAGGACAAGGAAATAAGGTTTTTAAAGATATTTTTAAAAATAGCGACGAAACTGTCAATCCAGCCCAATTTATAATTTATCCTTACTCATTATTAATAGGTAAGGAGAAATTAATATTATGGTTATGTGAAGTGAGTAGATTTTGAAATTAATTATAATCTTGAAAATAGCTCCAAGAAGCCATCTTTGCGTTGACGGGCAACTGTAATCGTTGATTTGTCGCTCATCACCAAGTATCCTCCTCCATCCTTTACAAATTTTTCAATGTGATTCAAATTTACCAAATGAGATTGATGAACTCGATAAAAAGGTTGAGCTTCCAATGAGCTTTCGATTTGCTTTAATGTTTTTGTAATACATATATTTTCTCCTGTTACTAAATGAACAAAACTATAGTTACTGTCGCTTTCGACTCTTACAATTTGATCCACATTTATAAAGGAAATGCCATCTTGAGTCGGAAGGGCAATTTTTTTATTCGTTTTCAATTGATCTTTAAACAGACTCAATAGTATTTCAATCTTTTCATTTGAATACTTTTTATCTTTATTCTTTAATTTTTCAACCGCATGAACCAAATCACTTTTTTCGATCGGTTTTAATAAATAGTCAATTGCATTTTCTTTGAAGGCATGTACAGCAAATTGGTTGTATGCGGTAGTGAATATAACTTCAAACTCAAAGGGCTTGAGAATATTAAGCATTTCAAATGCATTCATCCCTGGCATTTCGATGTCAAGAAAGATAACATCCGGATTTAGTTCCTTAATTTTTTCTATAGCATCCTCAGGTTGGTGACATTCACCTAAAATCGAAATTGAAGGACAATACGTTTCAATTTGCCAGCGAAGAACTTCGGTGCAACTGGTTTCATCATCAATGAGGATGGCTTTTAACATCGTTTTTAAGCGGCTTGTGTTGACAATTCAAATTCTACTCGAGTTCCTGCGGCTTTCTTTTCGGAATCGTAAAGATCTATAATTTTAATATTATTATCCTTCTTATTTATTGCATTGATTCGGTCCGCTGTAATTTGCATTCCAAATGATTTGCCTTTTTCATGCAGTACGGTATTTTGTTCATTCGCTGATTCCCTTCCAACTCCATTGTCTTCAATAGCGACGAATAGAATATCTGAATTTTTTGCTTTGATATCAATTGTAATTTGACCTCTCCCTTTTTTCTTCATCAATCCATGCCATATTGCATTTTCAACAAAGGGTTGTAAGATAAGTGGAGGAATTTGAGTGTTCTCCCTATTAATGGATTCATCAATTCGTACTTGAAAGTCAAACTTGTTGTCGAAGCGAAGAAGTTCAAGATCTACATAAAGTTGAATGGCTTCAATTTCTTTCTCCAAAGGAATTTCTTTTAATTTAGAGTTTTCTAAAATAGAGCGAATAAGTTTCGAAAATTTAATAAGATATTCACTTGCTGTTTCTTTATTGTTTCGAATGATGTATCGATTAATCGAATTAAGCGCATTGAAAATAAAGTGCGGATTCATTTGGGATCGTAGTGCTTCCAATTTCATTTGTATGAGTTGATTCTGGAGCTGATATTTTTCTTTGTCGTTTTTTCGATGTGTGTTAATTCGATAGTTATTGAATCCAAGGATTATGAATAGGAGGAGGATGATAAATCCAGAAATCATTATTTTATTAGAAAATTTTTGTTGTATCATTTCTTTTTCAATAAGCAACTTTTCTTGTTCAGCAATTATGATTTTTCGATCCTTAGCTTCTGTTTCAAGTTCTTTGAGTGCTAAAGCTTCTTTTTGTTGACTTAATTTTAATTCTTGAATGAGTTGTTTTTGATTTAGCAAATCTATTTCTTGTTGCTTTTGTTTCGCTAAGTGTAAATTCCCTAGAATTTCAGCTTTTTGTTTTTCTAATTGGAGTTTTTGAATTTGTTTATCACTATTTAACTTAGCGATTTCATTTTCCTTTTTTTTCGTTTCGTATTTTGAAAGTAATTCACCAAGTGATTCGGTTTTTAATATTTCATGGATGCTATCTTTTACAGAAAGAGAACTTTGATATTCTGAAATTGCTTGGTCGAGTTGTTTTAAGTTAACAAGTGCCTTTGCTTTTACTTCCATAGCTCCCGATAGAGCTTCTATATCGTTTTTATTTTTTATTTCTGTTATGGCTTTTTCGGCATATGTTAATGCCGACTCAAATTCCTTTTTGTTAATGAGGAACGTTGCATAATTTAAATAGATTCTGCCTAAAAACTGATTATTATTTTTCTCCGCAAACTGGACACTTTTTTCGAAGTACTGTTGGGCAGTATCCAACTCACCTTTTAATGTAAAAAGCGTAGCTAAGTTGGAGTAAACGGAAATGGCTTGAAAATAGTTCTTATGTTCTTTCATTACGGAGTCGGTTTTAAAGTATGCAGTAAATGCTCTGTCATAATCTTTATTCGTTTGATAGAAGTTGCCAAGAGTAGCATACAATTCTGGTAATAAACTTTCATGTTGTTTTAAACTCAATGCTTCCGATTTGTTGAAGTAAATCAATGCGTTATCATTATTTCCTATTCTGTGGTATCCATTGGCTAATCTGAGATAAATGGAAGCCGTTGTGCTCATATTATTTTTGTCAGCTATTTCAGCGGCTTGTAGTGTATAGTCAATTGCGGTTTCAAATTTTAATTGATTTTCATATAGATTGGCTAATGCTAAATTGGTTCTGTAAGATTCAAACGGGATATTGCTAGTTTTACATAATGCTAATGATTTTTCTAATTGCACTTTTGATTCTTCAAATTGCTTGTTCCGTTCTAAATATTGTCCTTTTATTCTATAAGCGCGAATTTGAAATTGTAAATTATTTGCCTTTTGGGCGAATAGTAAACAACTATCAATATAACCATAAGTCGTTTCAAGTGGAACTGTAAAATTCCAAACAATAGCCTTTGAATAATATAGTTCTGCTAGTATATGTGGATTTTTACTTTTTGAAGCGAGATCTTCCATTGATTTGAGAAAAACCTTTGATTCTGGTTTAGAATTTGTGACCAGATGTATTATTCTTTTTCCAAGTTCTGCTACTTTAGAGCTATCATTTATTTTAGATGATAAGATAGTTTTTAATGTATCATTCCAGTTCACTGTTTGTGAAAAAGCATTAGTTTGGGCATGAAGAAAATAAAAAAGCAATGCAATTTTAAGTAGTACACTTTTATTCATGGTGTGAAGTATTGATGTATCAAATATAAAAGAAATGGACGATAATAAGCGCTAGCTCATTAGTGATTCATTTATTTTAAAAGCGTCCAAGTAAGAAGGTCTATTTTTTAGAATAGACCTTCTTGGCTTGATTTTAATTAGTTGCTAACGATGAATTTTGAGAGCGCATTGCCATCGGCACTTCGAATCATGATTACATAGATTCCCGCATGTAAGGATTGTATATTCAAAGTTGCAATTTTGAATTCTCCAACTTCTGAAATGCTTGTTGGTGTCAAATGAATGATTCTACCCGAAATATCTGAGACTTGAAATGTAGTTTCTGATAAAGGTTGTTGACTTTGAAAGTTAATGTTTATTAGGTTGGTTGCAGGATTAGGATAAATTCTATCTATTTTAACAGCTACTTTCTGTTCTAAAACCGTTTCCTTTGTTGCATTTGATGCCGTTGGTGTAGTCCGCAAGTTATAGGCTGCTTCATTGCATACATCAATGAAGGCAGAGAATAAACAGCTTTGTACAGCGGTAAAACCTGGTTTAAGGGTTATCCCAGCTGAGCCAGAAGTAAACGCAGCCGATTGATTCGCAAGCAATGTTGTTGTACAACTATTATTAGTGGACAATGAATTTATTCCTCTGTAAAATGTTCCATTTACTAGATTTCCACAACTTATCACTTTATTCCAATCGGGATCAGCTGTTGCAACTCCCACTGCATACCATGCTTTTCCAACCTGTAACATATTGTTGGAGCACCATCCATATAAATCTTCGGCTGCTCTCAATGAGCCTTCTCTTGAATCAATGTATCCTGATGCTGTAGTTAAGTACAGATCCATGTTTCGGTAGGTAATGTCGCGAGCTGCATTAAGTCCTATTCCTGAAACATTATAAACCTCTCCATTATCATTCGTGCCCGATCCTCCCATGACAAGAAGATAGAACCAGTGATTTTGAACTCCACTGTTTGTATGAACTCCTGCATTATCGAATGGGTCAGAAGTAGGTTGCCAAAAGGTTCCCAAATAGGTATCAGGTTGGAAATTTGCATTTGGGTTTGATAAATTTCGAATTGGAGCCGCTCTATCTGTTCCCATTGTCCAATCTGGTAATGTAGTTCCTTTTGCAAATGCTTCAATGCATTCCCCAAAAATATCAGCGAAGGATTCATCTAATGCTCCAGGCTCTGCATTGTAATTATTACCAATACTCCATTGATGTACCCCATGAGTGAATTCATGGCCTACTATATCTAACGTGTTCCAATCGTCGGTGGCACTACTAGTAAGACCAGCACCAAAGCTAAAATGATGCGTTACGGTATTCCAACTTGCATTTTCTGCATCCGGTAGCCACAAGCCTCCTGTGATTTCGCTAAAAGCATCCAGTTGTCCGTTGCTGCCGTCATAGCTTAAACGAGAATGCGTGTTTTTAAAATAGTCATAGGATTTGTGTACGCCATAATATGTTGTTACACCAGCTCGTTGGTTGTATCCATTAACGCCATCTGCATCTGTCCAAATACCATCCGCATCTCCGTAGTTGTACAAAAGGAGGGGATCTCCTCTCAAAGAACGCATCGTAGCTTCACCAGGACAATGCGACTCAAGTAACCAAGCATTATTCGGGAATCCGTAGAAACCAGCATTGAAGTTTTGAGATCCAAACCAAGTTGTGTTCCCCGTATTGTTGTTGCAATTGGTAGTAAGTGGAAGCTGAACAATAATTTCTCCAGAAGTGGCATCAATATAAACTTCTTTTGATTCATGCATCGGAAGAGCAATCATTCGAAAGATATATGCTAATGTTAAATTTTCATTGGTAAACGTTCCATTCCAATCTTTTCTGCAAATGACAAGTTCTCCTGTTGGTTTTTGTAAATCTTTTTCGTCTTTTATGAATTCTTTTAAGGATGTTGCCTCTGTTTCCAATTCCCAAATAAAATTCTCTGCGTTGATGGAGTTTTTTGCAGTTATAAAAGCTATTTCTGCTGAAATTTTTGGGTCAAAGTTAATTTTAATTTTCTCAGCAATATACCCATTCATACTTTTTAAATAAGAACCATTATAGTGAAGTATTGTCTCTGCACCAATAATTTTTAATCCCTTATGATATTGCTGAAATCGAAAGTGTGTATACCCAATTTCATCAGTTTTCATTCGGATTTGTTCCATGTGGTCAAGTGCTGTCAAGCCAAACATTTCTGGATGTTCTAAAAACAAAGTTTGAGGATTAAGCGAATTGCTTTCTTTAAAGTCAATCCAGCCCTTTGTTGTAATAGGTTTAGCTACTTGTTCAAAGAATCTTTGCTCGCTCTTTTGAGCAATTGTGATATTTCCAACTGCTAATAGCATAGCGAGACTTATCAACTTACGTATTCGAGTTATTAATTTCTTTTTCATTGTGTTTAATTTTTAGAGTTGTTAAGAACACAATTACTTATTTCAATTTGGCTTCTAGTTCTTCAAGTCTTGAGTTGAGTTGGAGGATATATAAATTAGCCTCTTCCAATTTTTTCACGAGAAGAGTTTGCATTTCGCCGACTTCCATGCCGCCTTTCTCTTCCATTTCTGTGGCAGAAGGAACGCCTGGTAAATGTTTGTTGTCACTGATATAATTTTCAAGTTGATTCAGAGACATCAATTGATACTCATTTTCAAAGACGTAATCCGGCCAGTTGGCAGTGAGAAGTACTTTTAGCTCTTCACAAATAATTTTTCCTGTTACTGATAATTTGTATCCTGTTGCTGCTTGTGTTCCACCGATGCAAACTTTTGCAGAAGCATTTTGGTCTTGTAATACAATAGTTCCTGTATTTGCGGCAGATCGGAGGTACCAATCGCCAGAAGCACCAAAGTGAATCCAACTGATATTTGGACCTTTACTTGTGTTTAGGAATTTTGTTGTTGCTATTGTGGTTCCCGTTTGTTGTACACTAAACTTGCTATCAGCAATTGTTGTTGTTCCAATTCCTACTGCTCCACCTGTATACGTATTTTGTAAAAAGTATCCAGCCCAGTTGGTAGTACCGCCCGAGGCGGAACCATATATACCGTAATTTGTAGTTCCTGTGCCGTTTGAAATTCCTGAAACTCCATACCCGATCGGTGCAGTTGATGTGGTAGTTGCGGTTCCATATACTCCGTAATTGGTGGCTCCCAAAGCTCCAGAACCGAAAAGGCCATAATTAGTACTGCCTGTACCTGCACCATTTCCATAAACTCCACAAGCACCACCGCCTCCTGAGTTTAGAGTAGTTGAATAAATACCATAGGTAGGTGAGATGGAAGTGTAAGAGTTGTTTGCGTTAACAGTTCGAGCGTGTGATGAAGATTTGACATCAAACCGATAAACCGGTGTATTCACTCCCAATCCTAATCGACCGGATGGATCTAAGGTCATTCTTTGAGTGCTGTTCGTTTTAAATCGTAATGATTGCGAATCGGTGGTGCCTAGAAAATTGGAACTAGTCGTCCCTGCATTTCCAGAAAGTCCCCACTGTGCGTTGGCATAATGTGATGTAATGATCAATGAGATCATAATCATCAATTGCAATTTGTTTTTCATCTGATAGGTTTTTTATTTTACATCAAATGAATTGATAATACTTATTAGTCAGTTCTCTTTTTGTGTAAAGTGCTCTATTTTCTAGTAATTGGTAGGATTTACCAAGTATTAGGAAATGGCGATTTTAATGGAAAACAACCTATTTTAAGTAGAAGATGTCCGAAAAGGGAAATGCGAGTACTTGGAGAGAATGAAACCGATGGATTTAATTTGATGGTAGAGGCTCTTTTTCCATCATTCGATCCAAAAGTCGAATGGCTTCCTTTACACTTCCAATGTTTATTAGTGTCAAACTTAATTTCCCCTTATCTTCTTTCATTTTACACGCACGTGGATGTAATTGAACGAATTTTAAAATGGAAGAAAATAATGGACTTTGGAAGTAGGCAG
>JAGNZC010000059.1 GCA_017984635.1 Crocinitomicaceae bacterium | reverse complement strand
AAGCAGCATACATTGCTTCTAGTAATGTAGCCACAGATTTTGATGGGGATGGAATTCCAAACTACATTGATTTAGATGCTGATAATGATGCTCGTTTTGATGTAGAGGAAACCAGTTTATTTAACGGTGATGGAGACATCAATGGCGACGGTGTCGGCGATGGTGCAGATGGAGATGGCGATGGTATTTTAAATGCTTTCGATAATTTCGTTGGATTTGGTAATATCGCAAAACCATTACCACAAAATACCCTTGGCAGTAGCAACCAAGATTATCTAAAGGTGATTTCGTTAACTCCGGGTGTTTTTGATATTTCTACAACATTATACGCTAGCTTAGATGCTAATAATGATGGAATTATTGACGGTAGTACCGATGTTGACAAAGACGGTATTCGTGATGCGTTTGATACAAATTCAGCTAAAATAGGTTCTCCTAGAGATTTGAATAGAAAATTATTGTTAGATTTCGACGGACGAAATGATTATGCCGAAGCAACCGGTGTTTTAGGCGGATTAACAAATGCTACATTAATGGCATGGGTAAATTTAGCCCCGGGTTTTAGCTCAACCGGAGTAGTAGTGGGACAAAATAATTTTCAATTGAGAATAACCGATACCCGAGTAATTACTGCTTCTTGCAACGGAACATCTGTTGACTATTCAGCCATTGATCCTATCAGTTCTTCGCAATGGTTCCATATTGCGACAACGTATGATGGAGCTCATTTAAAACTTTTCATTAATGGAAAAGAGATGAATAGCATTAACAAAACAGGAACTATAAATGCGGATGCAACACCCCTTACCATTGGTAGACTTCCGGGAAACAATTCGCTTTATTTTAAGGGAAAAATTGATGAAGTACGTGTGTTTAATGTAGCCTTAACAGATCAACAATTGCAACGAATGGTTTACCAGGAAATTCAAAATAACAGTGGTCAGGTGAGAGGAACTGTTGTCCCTAGAGATATTGAATCTTTACCTTTTACTAATCTGTTACGCTATTACAGAATGGATACATACAAAGATGATATTATTGATGACTTATCTACCCCAACTGTTGATACAGGAACAGGTATGAAAATGTATAATCATAAAAATATTTATGCTCAACAAGCTCCGATGCCATTTGTTACGGAAAGAACAGGCGATTTTGCTACCGCAGTGAACAGTCCAACAAACGAAGTAAGAGGAATGGATATCGTAGATTTTAATTATGCTATTGTTCAAGTGAAACACAACATTACAGAAACATCTAATCAAACTAATTTAGGAATGTTTGTTGATGCTGGAGTAACAATTACGATGAATAACGATACAAAAATTCAAAACGATTGGTATGTGAAATTAAACGGAAAAATTGATTTAGTAGATCGTTCACAATTCGTTCAAACCGCAACTAGTGTATTAGACCCAACCAGCTCTGGTTCGCTTGAAAGAGACCAACAAGGACAAAGCAATAAATTTAATTATAACTATTGGTCTTCACCGGTGAGTGCTATCAACAGTTCAACAATTAACCACGGTTATACCGTTGCAGGCGTTATGAAAGACGGAACAAACCCATCAAGTCCAATGAATTTAGCTTGGGTAAGTGGCATAAACAATCCGTTAACCAGTAACCCAATTACGTTGAGCAGCTATTGGATATTCAAATTTCAAAACCTAACGCCTGTTTATGCAAATTGGGCAAGTGTAGGTCAAAATGGTCTTTTGCTGGCCGGTCAAGGCTATACCCTTAAAGGTAGTGGAGCAGCAAGTGCCTCTCAAAACTTTACCTTTATTGGAAAACCAAATAATGGGCAAATTATCAGCACTGTCTCAGCCGACAACCTAAACTTATCCGGTAACCCATATCCTTCTGCTTTAGATGCGGATAAATTTATACAAGATAACTTAGCGACCATCAACGGAACATTATACTTCTGGGAACATTTCAACACAAATAATACCCATACTTTAGCGGGTTACCAGGGTGGATATGCTGCCCGTACCTTAGTAGGCGGAACAGCTCCTGTATCTCCATCTGGCATCAGTGGATTGGGTTCAAGTACAAGAACTCCCGGCAGATTCATACCGGTAGGACAAGGATTCTTTGTGACAGGAAATGCAACTGGTGGTGATATTGTTTTTGATAACAGTCAACGTCTTTTTATCAAAGAAAGTAATGTTGATTCTAACATCCTATTCCGAACTAATCAAAATGCTTCTTCACCAAATTTAGGAACAGGAAATAACGAGGAAGACCCTTATACAGAAAATGCTTTCATGAAATTTCGTATCGGATTCAATTCTTACAACAATTTCCACAGACAACTATTAATTGGTTTTATGGATGATTTAGCAACAGAATCTGTTGATCCGGGTTATGATGCAATTCATATTGATAACCAACAAAATGACATGTATTTTTTAAATAACGGAACAAAATTAATCATTCAAGGTGCTTCGCATTTTGAAACGAATAAAGTTTATCCGCTAGGAATTAAAACCTATGCAGCCGGTGATATTCAATTTACTTTAGATGGTTTAGAAAATGTAGAGCCAACACAACCTATTTACATTCATGATATAGTAACCGGTTTATACCATGATATCAGAAATGAACATTTTACAATCAATTTGCCGCAAGGTGAAATCCACAATCGTTTTGAACTGACTTTTCAAAATCATGCTTTATCAGCATCGGATTTTGAACTTGAAAATCAAATCGCTGTGGCTTATACTAACGCCAACAATTTACTTACTATAAAAAATACCATGAACGACAATACTGTGGAAACAGTTAGTCTTTTTACAATCTTAGGTCAGACCCTTGCTTCTTGGAATGTTGAAAACCAAACCCAAAACAACATTTCTATCCCAATGAGCAACGTAAGTACTGGCACCTATATTGTTCGAGTGCAAACCACTCAAGGAACAATTAGCAAAAAAATCATTATTAAATAGGGTTTTGATAATTGATTTTTGACACCGAAAAGCCCCTCGACGTGAGGGGCTTTTCATTTTTAATAAATAGAAGCTTATAACCAAACTGAGGGAACGGAAAATATTTTTTTTAAGTTAAAAGACCATAAGCCTGCTCCGCCATTTCAAACTCCTCATTCGTTGGAATGACTAAAATTGGCACTTTAGATCCTTCTAATGAAATAGAACGAATATTTTTGGAACGCAACTTGTTTTTTTCTTCATCCAATTGAATGCCAAAGTAATCCATGTGCTGACAAATTAATGAACGCATCACATCACTGTTTTCACCTATTCCTGCTGTAAATACCAATACATCCAAACCATTCAATGCCGCAATATAAGACCCTATAAATTTTTGTACACGATAAGCCATCATCTGAAGGGCAAGCAAACACTCTTTATTCCCTTTTTGGGCCTCGTTTTGTATATCTCGTAAATCAGAAAAACCGGTCAAGCCTTTTAAACCACTCTCTTTTTGCAATAAATCTTGTACTTGACTCGAAGAATAGTTCAAGGTATCCATTAAGTAAAAAATAATCGCTTGATCAACATCACCACTGCGGGTTCCCATTATCAAACCGTTGGTAGGTCCATAACCCATAGAATGTTCAATGCTTTCTCCATCTTTCACAGCGGTAATACTGCAACCGTTTCCTAAATGTACAGTGATAATTTTAGAATGTTTGAGCCTCAAAAATTCAATGGCTTTTTTAGAAACGTATTTGTGGCTCGTCCCGTGAAAACCATATTGTCGTATCTTATGTTTATCATAAAATTCATTCGGAATAGAATAGCGATAGGCTTTTTCAGGTATTGTCTGATGAAAAGCCGTATCAAATACAGCGACTTGTGTAGCCTTTGGGAAAACGACTTCGGCTACTTCAATACAAGCCAAATTAGCTGGATTATGCAAGGGAGCCAACGCACATAATTCGCGAATCTTATCCTTAACTTCTTTGGTTATAATCGTGGTTTTTGAAAACTGTTCACCTCCGTGAACCACACGATGAACGATGGTATCAATTGTTCTTCCTGAACTTTTACTCAAAATTTTTTGAGCTATTGCTTCCAAAGCTTCTTTGTGATTGGAGAATTCAACAGCTTCTGAAAATTCTTCCGATTGAATCGTATAGTGAAATTTAGTATGTTCCAACCCTATTCGCTCTACCAAACCCGAAGAAATAACGGTTCCCAATGGCATTTCAATAAGCTGAAATTTTAATGACGAACTTCCGGCATTAATGACTAATAGGTTCATAGGTAGTTTTTAAATATCTTGTGCCTGAATGGCGGTTATAATTATCGTGTTGTAAACATCTTCAACGGTGCAACCTCTACTCAAATCGTTTACGGGCTTATTTAAACCTTGTAACATTGGTCCGATAGCAACCGCACCGGTTTCTCTCTGAACGGCTTTATAGGTATTGTTACCCGTGTTTAAATCGGGGAAGATTAATACATTTGCTTGACCGGCAACCAAAGAATCGGGCATTTTACTTTTACCAACAGCCATATCAACGGCCGCATCGTATTGAATTGGTCCTTCAATTTGTAAATCGGGACGCAAAGTTTTAACCAATTCAGTTGCTTTTCTAACCCGTTCCACATCTTCACCCATTCCTGAACTTCCCGAGGAGTAAGACAACATGGCAATTTTAGGCTCAATTCCAAATGCTTGACTGCTTTCTGCAGAGGAGATGGCGATTTGAGCTAATTCTTCTGCTGTTGGATTGGGATTGATGGCACAGTCGCCAAAAACCGAAATACGATCTTCCAAACACATGAAAAACACCGAAGAAACTACTGAAATTCCTTTTTTAGTTTTAATAATTTGTAAAGCTGGACGAATCGTATGTTGTGTGGTATGAATAGCCCCGGAAACCATTCCATCTGCCAATCCTTTGAAAACCATCATAGTGCCAAAATAAGAGACATCTGACATCAAATCTTTGGCAATATCGTGATTCACATTTTTATGTTTTCTCAATTCATAGAATGTCTCAACAAAATCAGCATAATAGGCAGAGTTTACCGGGTCAATAATACTAACTTTATCCAAGGGTAGAAGAATGCCGGACTTAATCAAACTCTTTTCGATAGTCTCTTTTTTACCCAACAAGGTGATATCCACCACATCGGCAGCAATTAATCGGGCAGTTGCCTCTAAAATTCGTAAATCCTCCGATTCCGGCAGAACGATATGTTTACGTACTTTTCTCGCCTTTTTTAATAAATTGTATTGAAACATTTTTGGCGTAATTCCTTTTGAGGTAAAATTAGTTACATTCTCAATCAGTAAATCGGAATCAACATATTTATAAAATGTTTCAAGGGATAATTGAATTTTCGTGGTATCACCGGGTCTTATTTTACAATTTATACGACCTATTTTATTAGCCGCTTTAAAAGTGTTTTCTTCCACACTAATGATAGGAATAATATCATCTAACCCTTCAATCAATCTTAGAATAGACTCTTCTGGAATAAGTCCACCCGTTAAAATAATTCCAACCATTCTGGGATAACTGGCCGATTTGTGGGCTTGCAAAACCCCTATGATAATGTCTGCCCGGTCCCCGGGAGTAATCACCAAATTATTTTGCCCAATGTGAGTGAGGTAATTGTGTAATTGCATAGCACCCACACTAAAACTGCCTACTATTCCCTCTAACAAATGCTCGCCAAATAAAACCTTTCCATTCAACGCTTCTACTACTTCCCGAACACTGGGGTTGCTCAATAATTCATTGACCGGTATGGCTAAAATTTGAACCTCATCAGCACAAAATTTTTGAATTCCTTCAATAAATTTTGAACGATTTTTCTCTTGAATTTTATTGATAACAATAGCCATTACGCCAACTTCCTTTCCTAAAAAGGACTTGTAAGCTAGTTCTAAATTTTGAATGGCATCCTCTATAGAATTGTCTCCCGAGGCATTAATCAGCACCGGTAATCCTAAATTTTTAGCAATTTGGAGGTTAATTTCAAATTCAAAAACGGAAACTTCATCTTCAAAATCGCTTCCTTCCACTAAAACAAAATCAAATTCTTCTTCCAATTTTTTGTAATCATTCATAATCGTATCTATCACCTCCCCTTTCTTTCCCAAATTAACCAACTGAATCATCTGTTGTTTGGTATAAGAATACGCATTCTCATAGTCAACTTTTAGATTAAAAGTTTGAAGAATTAATTGCAAATGGTTATCAACTTTAGATTTCTTCCCTTCGTTAATGATGGGTCGGTAATAAGCTACTTTTGCCATACGGCTTAGCAATGCATCCATTAATCCTAAACTCAAGAGCGATTTACCACTTCTGGGTTCAATAGTGGCAATATATAATCCTTTGTTCATAGGTTGTTATTTTGATTGTGTGGTATTGATTGATTATACTCCGGAATATACATTTTACTTTCAATAAATGTTCTAATGTTTTCAGGTTTTGAAACCCCGGCTAAACCGGAATCAAATATATGTTCGGCAACCCTGACAGCTACGTTTATAGAAACTTTTAAAATATTATTCACTTGCGGATAAATTAAACCGTTTTCAAAATCTGCAGCAGTCACTTGTTCTGCTACTGCTTCAGAAGCAGTTAACAACATATCATCCGTTACTCTTCTGGCTTCAGTGGCAAAAATAGCCATTCCCAAAGCAGGAAAAATAAAGACATTGTTTCCTTGTCCTGGTGTATAGATTTTCCCTTCATAGTTTACAGGGGCAAACGGACTTCCACTAGCGAAAATAGCTTTCCCTTTACTCCAAGTATAGGCTTGCTCGGCTGTACATTCTGAATGCGAAGTGGGATTGGAATAAGGAAAAATAATCGGACGTTCATTCACCAAACTCATATTTTCAATAACCTGCTGATTAAATGCTCCACCAACTGTACTTACGCCAACAATAGCAGTGGGTTTAATTTTCAATACCGCTTCAGCAAAATTGGTACAAGCATCAAAATCATGGGCGAAAGCCAATTGATGGGGAGCCAAATCTATTCTGCTTTTCACCAATAAACCATTCACGTCAAACATCCAAATTTGTTGATAAGCTTCCTCCACAGTCAACCCATCACGTTGGAATTTTTTAGCTAACATATCGGCAATTCCAAAAGCAGCCGCTCCGGCTCCTAAAAACAAAAACCGTTGGTCTTTAAACGATTTATTCATTAATCGACTGATGGATATAAAACCGGCCGTTGCAATGGCTGCTGTACCTTGAATATCATCGTTGAAGGTACACGTTTTTTCGCGATAGGTTTCCAAAATACGAATAGCATCAACCCCGGTAAAATCTTCCCATTGGATACATGCTTTTGGAAAAACTTCATTCATGGCTTCAACAAAAGCAGCTACAAATGCATCAAATTCAGGACCTCTAATCCTTTTTCTGCGTAAACCGGGATACAACGGATCATTTAAAAATTCTTCGTTATTAGTGCCCACATCCAAAACTATAGGAAGGGTATATTCCGGAGGAACACCGCCACAACTCGTATATAAAATTAATTTACCAATTGGAATTCCCATGCCGTTTATGCCTAAATCTCCTAAACCTAAAATCCTTCCTCCATCTGTTACAACAGTAAAACGAACATCTTGAACAGGCCAATTTCTAAGAATTTCTTTAATATGGTCTTTTTGATCAATTGAAATAAACAATCCTCTCGGACGTCTTATAATATGACCTAGCCGCTGACATGCTTCGCCAACGGT
>JAGNZC010000032.1 GCA_017984635.1 Crocinitomicaceae bacterium | reverse complement strand
GAGAAATTTACTCCGAAATAATAGGATGAAGTACCATTAATTTGAATTGATCCTTTACCTGAATTTGCGAACCAACGACCACTTGACCATAAACCTGTTCCTGTATTTAGTGAAGAATTAAACGTAGTTGATCCTCTAACAATAATATCTCCACCACCAGAATACATCTGAGTATAATTACTTGTATTATAAGAACCTAAATTCACCCCATTATTGATACTGTTAGCTGCAAATCCATCAGGAATTCCATCATTTGCAACACCTCCATTTGATCCATTGTCTAAACCACCTGCTAAAACAATGTTTCCACCACCAGTCAAACCACTACTTGTGCTTCCATTTGCGGTATTAATTACATTATTTAATCCTAACCAAATTAAACCACCATTCGAATTATCTGAATCTGACCACAAAACAAAATCACCATTGTTTGATTGAAAAGCACGACTATCATTGGTAGTAATTTGACCAGTTGCTTTTATTAGAACATTGGCGTTATTAGCTGAAGTTGTAATGTTTTGATTGAGTGCGACATCACCACCATATACTGAAATAGTTCCAGAAGTAGCAATACTATTTGAAACGGTTACATTTGCTGTATTAGTTGTTTTACCTAATCGAACCATCGCTGGTGTTCCAAGTATTTTAAAACCAGATAAATCAACCATATCAAATGACGATCCTATTGATTCTACAATTACATTACCTGAAGTTGTACATTTGAATTGTTTTCCTCCTGAAGTAGATGTTACAAAGGTATTTTTATCACCTTTAAATGTAATATTCGATGAACTACTAACAACATTTGTACCATCTGCACCTACAAACATATCACTTGTCGTTGGCGTATTATAATAGCCTCCATTGTATGCTCCAGTTAAACCCACAGGTTTTAAATCTGAAAAGATGATATCACCTGATTGAGACAAAACTCTTAACACAGATGCATCAACAGCTATTCCACGAGAATTTGGTGTCGCTTTTCCACCAGTTCCTGTAATTGTTATTGAACCAGAATTATTTTTTATTAACGTATTTACAAATTGAAAACCCCAACACGTACTTGTAGCAATATTATTTGTTGCATCACCAACTATATTAATTGTACCACTATTTGCAGTTAATATATCTGTGTAATTGACAAAAATTGCTCTGTCTGAACCACCACTTACACCCGAATTAGAAAAAGAGGAAAGAATATCAATATTTCCACCATTTGCATTTATTATTGCTTTTAAAGAAGATGCTAAATTTCCTAAAAAATTGATGCCATAATCATTTACTGCTGTAACGGGAGAATTAACTACCGTGTATTTGACATTGCTTCCTTGCGTCAGAACTGAATTTCCTGCGTTATGAACTATTTTCATACCATTCAACTCTATTCCTGTTCCTGATGTAGCTGTACTTGTTAGTGTTGAATTAATTGTCATGGTTCCAACATTAAAAGTAATTGTTCCAACAACAGTTAATGCATTTGAAAATGATATATCTGATGTTGTAGTTGTTTTACCATATGTAAATGAACTTAAAGTTGTTCCGAAATTCCAATCATCATCAAACGTCAAAGCTCCACTATCTCCTGCTCTTACATAGCTAAAACTTGCTGAAGACGGCTGAATGGTTAATGAACCAGTTGACTGTATGGCTATTGATCCTGAACCAGCGTTATTGTCGCGTTGATAAATGGAATTACCCTCAATTAATATATTTCCACTATAGTTGGTCGTTCCATCATATCCTATACGAATCGCATTGCTAAAATTAGGCGTGCGAAAACGAATTGAATTGGTATATTGCCCTAAATTTTCCGTGGTATTTGTTCCTTTAAGCGAAATCGCACCAGACTGAGAGGTTACTTTCAAGCGATCTGTCCCAGATGAAAACAAAACCAAACCTTCTACATCAGCAAAAGTATTGTTATTAAATGCAGCATAACCTTCCACTATAATTGCACCACTAGTTGAATTAATTGTAAAAGGAAAATTACTTGCAATGAGATGCGTTCCAACTCTCCATCCATTTGCCGTTCCGGCAATGTCTGTTCCATTCCCTAAAATATTTATTTGACCTGTCGTAGACGAAATTGTAACAGCTCCTGTTGAACTTTCAATATTACATCCAGTTCCATTGGTAAATTTACCATTTAATTTACCTTCAATTTTTATCGAACCACTAGCTGAAGTTATCGAGGTGTTGTTAATAAATAAACCATGATTAGTACCCATTGTGCTACCAGTCGAGTAGGATTGACCTTTCATTTCAATACTGCCTCCATTAGTAGAAATACTTCCACCAATTAAGGATAAACCAATTTCATTAAATGTCCAAGTTCGAGCATATTCAGTTCCAACAGTTAATGAATTCCAAGTTACATCTGTTGGTCCACCACCTGCCCAGAAATGACCTCCATTGGTATTTATGATAGGAGCATTTAAAGTGATGACACCTCTTTGACCTGCATTAACAGCTGCACGTAATACTAAATTTAAACTTGCTGCAGATGAAGTAATTGAGACACCTGTTGCAACGACAATATCTGTTGCTGATTTAAAAGTTAACGTTCTATTTGTTGAACCGGTATAAAGGATATTATTATTGATATTAATATTTCTCAACACATCTACATACGGCAAATCTACAACGAGACTTCCAGTATTCGTTAAATGATTTACGATTACACTTGGATGAATACTTGCTGTTCCATTTGCAGCAATTTGTAGCGTATTACCTACAATACTCCAATTCGTTCCTGTTGTTCCTGTTTCACCACTTGTTGATATAGTCAAATGTTGTGCAAATCCTTGAATGGAAACAAAAATTAAAACGATTAATAAACTTACATGTTTCATACCTAGTGTTATTAAAAAAAAGTCTTTATAGCAAAAAAGCGGTGCCTAAACAACGCTTTAATTATTTTATATATAATTTATTGTACAACTAATTTAATTGTTTTAGTTACAGTTTCTCCATTCACTTGAATAGTATAAACTCCCGCTTTTACTATTTCGACTGAAAGTGGAATTTGTGTCGTTCCTTCTTCTAATGAAGTAGCCATTTGAACAATTGCTTTTCCATCTGTTCCACAAATTTGAATCGATACTGTTTGCGCAATTGGTGTATTCATTTCAATCGTCACCATTCCAGCAGCTGGATTTGGGAAAACAGTTGCTTTTAAATCAATTATTTCAACACAATTCGCGCTAATTGGTCCATAGATTTCACGCTCTCCATCAAGGTCAATTTGATTCAATCGGTAGTATACTACATCCGTTGCTTTTTCAGAATCAACCACTGTATAATCTACTAATGTTGTTGAATTCCCTGCAGCTGCAACCGTTTCTACTACTGTCCAATTATTTCCATCTCTACTTTTCTCAACTTCGAAAGTTGCTGAATTGTGTTCAGATGCTGTTTGCCAATTGATTGTTGTTGCTGATTCTGTACAATCTGTATTGAAAGCGGTTAATTCCACTGGTAAAGCGCTTGTTCCTTCAGAAATGGCAAACGGTGAAAATGTACCCAAATATCCTACAACGGTTAACATATTTGACCCAAAGGTAGTTGAAGTTACGGTTGGTACTTCCCAAACTGAACCTGTAAAATGATTCATTTTTGGAGAGACCAAAGAACCATTCACCACTTCGTTTGCATTCCAATTAAAGACAAAATCAACACCTGAACCAGCATTTGCATTCGTTTTGGTAATATCCCATGTTCTGTTAACAACTGGTGTCGTAACCGTTGTTCCACTTACACCATTTAGATAAACAGCATCAACTACACGCGCTGAAAACACATCACTTGTACCAGATGTATTCGTTATCGTTACAGGATTGTAACTGCTATTTCCAATTGGGAATGATAAATTACTTGCGTTTGCAATTGTTCTGATTACTTGTCCTGTTCCTGTTGTTTTGAAGTAGTTTGTTGGTGCACCAGTGATACTTGCTATTCCAGCATCTAATGTAACAGAATTGTTTCCTAAGATTGGCAAACCTCCTAAGGCTAAATTTCCAGAAGTTTGGAAATGAATAGGATCTTGCAAAGTAAAACCATTCATGGATATGGCGCCCGTTTGCAAACTGCTACCAATTTGAATGGAAGAAAATCCATCCGTGAAATTAGTTGTAAAATAGGTAGCTGGCAACTGTAAACTACCCGTTGCTCCTGCAATTCCTATTGTAGTAGAGGCCGTTTGAGGTTGTAACAATAGTTTACCACCACTTGAAATCGTTTTTCCTGCTGCTATAATTAATGAATTCCCTGTTAATAAAATGTCACCATTGGATGAAGAAGAAATATTATCGTTTAGTGTAATAGCACTTCCATAAATTGAAATAGGTCCTCCAGCGGTAATTCCTCCAGCATGCGATATTCCCAATGTATTGGTAGTTTTTCCAATTCTTACAGATGAAGGATTGCCTGAAACAGAAAAACCAGTAAATTCAACCAACTCAAAGGCTGTGTTTATCGATTCAACAACAATACTTCCACTTGTATTGATTTTAACCAATTTACCGCTGTTTAATCTTAATGCAACTTTATTCGATATGATTGAAACAGAAGAAGAACTATTTAAAACATTCGTTCCATCTGCTCCAATATTAATGTCACTTGTAGAAGGGTTAAGGTAAATTCCATAATAAGTCCCCGTTAAATTAACTGGTTTATTATCTGTTAAAGTGATCGTTCCAGAAGTAGAAAGACATTTAAAAGTAGATCCATCTGATACAATTCCTCTTGAATTTGCCGTAGCTTTTCCTCCTGTTCCCGTTATTGAAATCGCACCTGTATTTGTTTTAACTAGTGTGTTAGCGAATTGAAATCCCCAAGCATTTGTAGTAGTATTAGAACTGTTAGTAGCATCACCCACCATCGTGATTGAACCCGAACCACTAGTGAGGATATCAGTATAATCACAAGCTATTACTCTATCTGAACCTCCCAATACTCCAGTTGCTGCCGTAGCCGCATTAATATTAATATTTCCACCATTAGCATTAACAATAGCTTTAGATGCTACAGTACCTGAAAACAAAATTCCACGATCATCAGTTGCTGTAAATGGTGTATTCAATGCACTGTATGCAATGTTACCACCTTGTGTTGTAATAGTTATACCAGCACTGTGAATTATTTTTAATGCATTCAATGAAATACCAGGTCCGGAAGTAACAGTACTTGAAAGAGAAGAATTCAACGTTAAAATTCCTGCATTAATAGTTGTTGATCCTGCCACAGTTAAAACATTAGTAAAAGTCAAATCAGAAATTGTACCCGTTTTTCCAAAAGTAAATGAGCTAATGTTAGTTCCAAAATTCCAATCATCATCATACGTTAAAGTTGCTCCAGCTAAATTATCGCCTGCTCGCATATATGTAAATGAAGTTCCCGAAGGTTGAATAGTTAAGCCACCTGTGGTTTGAATCGCAATCGAACCAGCACCAGCATGCGTCGATCGTTGGTAAATTGAATTACCTTCTATTAAAATAGTACCATTATATGCTGTAACTCCATCATATCCAATGCGAAGAGCATTTGTTGCATTTCCTGGACCAAATCTAATTGCGTTACTATATTGTCCTAAATTTTCTTTTGAGTTATTCCCTTTAATTGAAATAGTACCTGATTGAGATGTGATTTTCAATCGATCTGTTGTAGAAGCAAATAAAGCAACACCTTCACAATCATTGATTGTATTATTATTGTAAGTAGCAGTTCCTTCAATTAAAATAGATCCACTCGTTGATTTTACAGAAACACCATGATTTGTTGTACCACTTAATAATATGCCATGTCTCCATCCTGATGCTGTTCCAACAGCATCCCAACCATTTCCACTCAAATTAATTGACCCAGAAGTAGACAGAATGGAAATAGGTCCTGTCAATGCCTCTATTGAACAAGCTATTCCATTTGTAAACTTACCATTCAAATTACCATCTATTTTAATTGAACCAGAACCAGATGAAATGGTGGTGTTATCTAACTTCAAACCTATATTATTTCCAGAATTTATAGCTGAATTAAAGGACATTCCTTTCATTTCAATATTTCCGCCATTCGTTGTAAGACTACCTCCAACCATTGATAATCCAATTTCATTTGAAGTCCAAGTTCTTGCATATTCATTTCCAACTGTTAAAGAATTCCAACTAACATCAACTGTGCCACCACCAGCCCAAAAATGACCACCATTAGTATTGATTGTTGAAGCATTCATCGTAATCACTCCCCTGTAACCAGGAGCGATTGCTGAACGTAAAACCAAATTCAAACTTGCATTATTAGCAGAGATTGAAACACCATTTGCAATAATGATATCTATTGCAGACTTAAAGATTAATGTTCTAGCATTGGGACCTGTATAATTAATGTGATCATTGATGTAAATGTTTCTCAAAACATTTACAAATGGCAAATCAACAACAAGATTTCCCGTATTCGTAAGGTGATTTGTAATAACACTTGGATGGATTGCAGCCGTTCCTGAAGAAGCAATTTGCAAAACATTTCCTGTAATACTCCAATTGGTTCCTGATGTACCCGTCTCACCACTTGTTGAAATAGTCAAATGTTGCCCAAATCCTTGAATGGAAACAAAAATTAAAACGATTAATAAACTTACATGTTTCATACGGTGTGTTATTAAATTAAAAAAAGTCTTTATAGCAAAAAAGCGGTGCCTAAACACCGCTTTAATTATTATATATATAAATTATTGTACAACTAATTTGATTGTTTGTGTTGCATTTTCGCCATTCACTTGAACGCTGTAAACACCTGCTTTCAATGTTTCAATTGAAAGTGGAATTTGTGTTGTTCCTTCTTCTAATGAAGTAGCCATTTGAACAATTGCTTTTCCATCTGTTCCACAAATTTGAATCGATACTGTTTGTGCAATTGGAGAATTCATTTCAACCGTTACTATTTCAGTAGCTGGATTAGGATATACAATTGCTGTAAAGTCATTCGTTCCTCCACAAGTAGCACTGATAGGACCATAAATCTTGCTTACACCATCTTGATCAATTTGATTCAAACGGTAATAAACTATAGTTGCTGATTTTTCGCTATCAACTACAGAATAATCGATTGTTGTTGTTGAGTTACCAGCCGCAGCAAGCGTTTTGATCACTGACCAATTAGCACCATCTCTACTTTTTTCTACATCAAATGATGCTGAATTGTGCTCTGAAGCCGTTTGCCAGTTAATTGTTGTTGTGTTTTCAGTACAATTTGCATTGAATGCTGTTAATTCTACCGGTAAAGCACTTGATCCTTCAGCAATTGTGAATGGAGAGAATGTTCCTGTATAACCAACAACTGTTAATGCATTCGAACCAACTGTTGTTGATGTAACCGTTGGGACCTCCCAATTTGATGTTGTTGATGAATAATGATTCATTTTAGGTGATGTAAAACTACCATTAGCAACTTCTCCTGCATTCCAATTGAACACAAAATCAACACCAGAACCAGCATTCGCATTTGTTTTAGAAATATCCCATGTTCTGTTTAATACCGTTGAAGTAATCGCCGCACCAGTTAAACCTTCCATGTAAGCACCATCTACAACACGTGCAGCAAATACATCACTTGCACCTGATTTATTAGTGATCGTTAATGGGTTGTATGCTGAATTACCAATTGGGTAGATAGCAGATGCATTGTTTGCAAGTGTTTGTTTTAATTTTCCTGTCCCAGATGATTTGATGTAATTTGTCGCATTAGAATTTGTAATGGTAGAAAGTGTTAAATCAAAATTCCCAAGGTCTACTTTTTTGTTAGCGCCATTGAATGTTAGGGTACCAATTGTCAAGTTACCTGTTAACACTAAATCATTTACAGCAGAAGCACTAATGGAAACATCTTCACCAGCAACAGGTACAGTTGAATTTGTCCAATTTGATGTTACATTTGATACAGTTGAAGTTGTTCCAATCCATTCTCTGGTTGCAATTTGTTCATAACTACCAATATCAGGAGTACCTATTCTTGTTTTACCTCTTTGATCAGTTGTTGGAATCGTAACAGATCCATTTGAAGTTGAACTACCTGCATTAATTGCAATAGAACCAGGAGAAAGTAAAATAGTTTCAGTAATATTTGTTGAGCCATTTAGAGCCAACGTAGGAGTAAGTGAAATACCTGTTCCAAACAAATCTGTTTGATTACCAGTTATTACATTTGACAAAACAATAGACGAACCTGTATAAAACTCTACAATATTATTTCCGTTATTTATTATATTCGACGCCCATGAATCTGTATTAAAATTAATATCATCACCTGCAGAATTTACTGTATTGTTAGCAATTATATTATTCTTAAAGATTAATTTACCATCATATTCAGCCATATAAACTGCATAAATACCTGCACCTTTTCCAGCCGATGATGTAACTTGATTGTTAACTATTGTATTATTTGTCAAAAAAGTTTCACTATAATAAGTTAATAATCCTGCTCCTGATGTAACTGATGTGTTATTTGAAATTGTACAATTTCTTATTTTAATTGCATTCATTCTGAAAAAACCAAGAGCACCAGCGACATTGTGATAACCAACACCAAAATCACTATAATCAGTACTCGAATTATCGTTTAATGTAGAACCTTCAAGGTTTATTGTATTATCTTGGTATGACCATATACCTGCGGCTCCATAAGCTTTACCAACAGCTGTATTATGGTGTAATTTTGAATTAGTTAAAGTTAAAACAGGATGGTATGAAGTATTCCCATCTAGAAAAATAGCACCAGCAAAATAATAATTCGTAGTTGTGCCATTATTGATTCCGTTGTATTCAATTGAGCTATTATTAAAATTCACAATATTATTTCTAATATTTTGTAAAACAACAATACCTCCCGCATTTTTAGTTTGATTTATGTTATATCCGTTTCTTATTGTTAAATTATTAAATGTAATATCATGATTAATAGTAAAAACACATCTGTCAGCAGTAAAAGGTGAAGATGCAGATTGAATAAATGTAGAAGATGAACCTTGTCCATTAATAGTTAATCCTTTAGTTAGAGTGTAACCTGTAACGCTAGCATCACCAGTCTCATCACTAGCTGTCCAATCAAAAGTTCCCGTTAAATTAATTACATCACCAGATGCCGCAGCCATTGTATAAGCCTTGTGAAACGTTTTGTAAGGAGAAGCAGATGAACCCGCATTTGCATCATTACCAGTAGCACTGTTAACGTAAATTGTTGCTGCATTTCCTGCAAACATTGCAAGAACAAATAAAGTTGAAAGAAATAAATTGTTTTTCATAAAAAATTTTTATGAGTGGTTTCTGCAAAAAGGCATACAAAATTACAACATTTTTTATTAAAAATTAACTTTTATCTGGAATTTAGGGGTTCAGTTAAGAAGTGATTAAGAAAAAACACCTGTATATCAACTATTTAAAATGAAATCAACAACTATTTTTAGGGTGACAATACAGAAAATCAGCTATACTTTTAACGAAATAAAAAAAGCGGTACCGAAGTACCGCTTTTTAAATGATATTAGAACAACAAGTTATTGTACAACTAATTTGATTGTATTAGTAGCATTTTCACCATTCACTTGAACGGTATAAACACCCGCTTTCAATGTTTCAATTGAAAGTGGAATTTGTGTTGTTCCTTCTTCTAATGAAGTAGCCATTTGAACAATTGCTTTTCCATCTGTTCCACAAATTTGAATCGATACTGTTTGTGCAATTGGAGAATTCATTTCAACCGTTACTATTTCAGTAGCTGGATTAGGATATACAATTGCTGTAAAGTCATTCGTTCCTCCACAAGTAGCACTGATAGGACCATAAATCTTGCTTACACCATCTTGATCAATTTGATTCAAACGGTAATAAA
The DNA here is from genome assembly GCA_017984635.1 of Crocinitomicaceae bacterium. Classification (GTDB taxonomy): domain Bacteria; phylum Bacteroidota; class Bacteroidia; order Flavobacteriales_D; family Crocinitomicaceae; genus M0103. The sequence continues at coordinate 20,269 of JAGNZC010000032.1, read as the reverse complement.
CTATAGTTGCTGATTTTTCGCTATCAACTACAGAATAATCGATTGTTGTTGTTGAGTTACCAGCCGCAGCAACCGTTTTGATCACTGACCAATTAGCACCATCTCTACTTTTTTCTACATCAAATGATGCTGAATTGTGCTCTGAAGCTGTTTGCCAGTTAATCATTGTTGTATTTTCATTACAATTCGCATTGAAAGAAGTTAATTCAACTGGTAAAGCACTTGTCCCTTCAGAAATGGCAAAAGGAGAGAATGTTCCTGTATAACCAATAACTGTTAATACATTTGAACCGTATGTTGTAGAAGTCACTGTTGGAATTTCCCAGTTAGAACCAGTATGGTGATTCATTTTAGGAGTAACTAATGTTCCATTGATAACTTCACCAGCATTCCAAGAAAATTGAAAATCAACTCCTGAACCAGCATTTGCATTTGTTTTTGAAATATCCCATGTTCTGTTGACAATTGGAGTAGTAACTGTTGAACCACTTACACCATTTACATAAACAGCATCTACAACTCTTGCTGAAAAAACATCTGTTGCTCCAGATTTATTTGTCAATACTACCGAATTATATGCAGAATTTCCAATTGGCAATATTGCTGATGACAAATCTGCTAATGAAACAGAAAGTTTTCCTGTTCCATTAGTCTTAACATATTTAACAGTACTATTATTTGTAATAGATGTAACGGAAGGTAAAGTTAAATTAAAATTACCTAAAATAATTTTTTTCGTTGTTACTCCAGTTCCAAAATTTAAAGTTGTTAAAGTTCTGTTTTGATCTAAGGTAAGATCATTGCCAGCAGCGTTGTCAAAAATTAAATTGTTTACAGTTGTTGGAACATATAATCCATTCCAGTTTGAACCTGTGTTCCAATCACTACTTGTAGTTCCTTTCCAAGTAGTTGGAACAACATTTATTGTTTTATTGATAATACATCCTGCTGCTGATGTAAATGTTAAAGTAGGTGCGCCTGCTGCGACTGCAGTTAACACTCCCGTATTAGTTGTAGTAGCGAAAGCTGTGTTAGATATTACCCAAGGATTTACAGCTGCTGCAGTTTCTGTTGATGTATAATTCCCAGTATTTCCTAAGTATAAATAATCATTACCAGTTATACCACCTGTCACAATTACTTTAGCGAAATTAGATGTAGTTGAACTAGCACAAGTACCAGTTGCGTTTACATAATAATAAGAAGTTCCAGCTGTTGTAGTTGGTGAATTATAATAACTCAATGTTGCCCCAGCAATTGAAGTAGCACCTGAAGTAGCTGCTGTTGTGTTTGAATACCACTGAAATGCTGATGGCGTTTTACCAGTTCCACCAAAAATGATTTTTGGAGATGTTGATCCAAAACACGCTGTTGTTTCAGGAGAAATAACACTTAAATGATTTCCATCCACAAAATTAGAAGCTGAACCCGTTAAAGAAATTCCGTTAACAGTTCCATTGATTCCATTTGCAGTTTGATCTTTTATAGTTAAACCAGTATTTGTTCCAGAGGGAACACCTTGATTAAAGTCATAATAGGCAACTAAACCAGTTTCGTTTCCAACTAATGGATTGTCTAAATTTAATTGTAATTCAGATTCTGTAAGAGCATAGTTCCATATTCTTAATTCATCTAATGTTCCAGAAAGAGAATAATTACCACTTGCATCCATAGAACCTATAAATTCATTAACACTTGATGCATCTGATAGTGTAATAGAAGTTGTACCTGCAGGTTTTCCATTGATGTAAAACGTTAAAAACGTACCATTACTACTAACAACCGCTGCAACATGATTCCATTGTCCAGCAATTAAAGGACGATTTGAAGCATATGAACCAGTTGAAGGTTCAAAAATCAATAATAAATTTGATGAATTCCAACTATTAAAGCCTAACATATAACCTGGATTACCTAAATTAACATAATTTTTACTAAAGATTGTATTGATACTTACCTTTGGTACTGAAGGTACTTTTACCCATGATTCAATTGTAAAATTCCCTGTAAAGTTTAAAGATGAGTGATTGCCTAATGAAACAAAATCACCTGTCCCATCAAATGCCAATCCATTATTAACTTTTACAGTTACAACATTTGAATAAGCTGTATTTGAATTACCTGTTAAAACAGCTCTGAAATATTTAGTTGTTAAAGATGCTCCCATTTGAACTGCTGTCAAAGTAGCCGCAGTAGCGCCTGAAATGTTAGACCATGTTGAATTGTCTATGGAAGATTGCCATTGAATGCTTCCACATGACCCTGTTAAAACAATGTTTGCTGGAGAAGCATTGTAACAGACTACTTGATTTGCAGAAACAGTTCCTGAATTCACGCCACTAACTAAAGGCGTTAATGTTATTGTTGGGAATGTAAGGTTTGGATAATTATCATTTACTAAACTACTCATCCCCCAAACATTATTGATAAAATCCCAATTTGCAGATGTAAAAGTTGATTGCGTTTTCATTTCAGCAGTTGTTTTACCTGTTAACCCAGTTCTATTTGAATTACCTATACCTGTAGATCTTCCGGATGTTTGATTGTCCCAAAAACAATTGTTATATGAAATATTAGCGTGATCAGCTGAACCAAAACCTCCAGTTGAACTATTCGCAACAGAACCTGTAGCATAACAATTTGAAAAAACCACATAATTGATTGAAGCATTTGGTGTCCAAACATTTCCAAAAAATCCTCCTGATAAAACATTATTAGTATTTATTGTTGTTCTTGAATAGCAATTATTAAAATTGATATAACCATATGCTAAACCAATAAATCCGCCTATCTCTGAACCTGAACTATTAATAGAACCCAAAGAATAACAATTGTTAAAAAATACAGTTTCAGTTGTTTCAGTTTGCCCAACAAATCCTGCAATTCTATAATTATAAAGATTTGATCCTCCATTAAACAATATTGAAGAATTTGTATAATTATAATTAAATGTTGTTGCTCCACTAATTTTTCCTACAAAACCTCCAACTACTCCTGTACTTGAAGTTACAGAAGCCGTTGAAGAACAAGATGAAATCACAGAACTATTTACTCTTCCGATAAATCCTGCTTGTACAGTTAACGTTCCGGTATAAGTAAATGAACCTCCAATTATATCAACATTATTAATTGTTGAATTAACTAACTCTCCTGCTAAAATTGCATTGTTCGCACCTGAAGTAAATGTAATTGAAGGGTTTGAAATATTCAAATTATTAATTTTCGCTCCTGACAAACTACCAAAAACACCACGATTACCACCTGTTCTATTCATTAAAATATTAGAAATTGTATAATCTCTACCATCATAATTTGCAGAAAAAGTTCCAATTGCTGGGAAACCAGCTCCTGATCCCCATGTTGAAGTAGCAGCTGCATCTATATTCGCAGTTTGAATAAAATACTTTCCACTTGCCCAAGAAGTAGAAGTTTGGGTCATCCAATACAAGTTATCTAAAGAACTAATTTGGTAAGGATCACATGCTGTTCCATCTCCTGATGGTGCAACCGCAGTTTGTGATAGCAGGTTTAAAGGAGTTAATAACGATAAAAGCGCTACTAAATTTGTCAAAACTATTTTTTTCATAAATAAAATTTATGAGCGGCTTCAAAATTAAGGTATGCAAAAATATAACAAATTATTTTAAAAAATGATTTTTCGACCTTATTCAAGGGGTTGTTTATACAAATTCTAAATACAAATTGCTTATTTACAATTGCTTAACAAATTAGACGCAACTTTTATTAGGGTTCCTTTTCACGTATTTGCTATCATTATCTGTAAAAAAATAAGAATTGTGCGTTGAAAATTAATGCCATTAGTTTTGGAAAAGAAGTCAAGTATCTTTTTTCGGTCTTGCATATCGCAACAATTAAAGATTGAATTAATTTATAAAGGCACTTTTTTCAATTTTCAGTACATTTGTACTGCAATAATAAACTATGACAGTTCAAACAAAACAACATCCTACAGGAAAAACACGTTTAAAATTCATCGACTTAGCGCGATCAATTGCTATTTTATTAATGTTAGAAGGTCATTTTATTGACGACTCCTTAATGGATATTTACCGAGACAATTCATATACAGCTTATCGAATATGGGAGTTTATTAGAGGATTTACTTCTCCTACTTTCTTGACGGTAACAGGTATCGTTTTTGTTTACTTATTGATGGGGAATAATCACATAGATTATTTCAAAAATATGCGGGTAAAAAAAGGTTTCAAACGTGTTGTTGAATTACTTTTCTGGGGCTATTTATTGCAAGTTTATGCCTTTCATGTATTGCAATGCATCGGGATTGGAATCCTCTTTATTTTGTTGATTTATGGTTTGTTTAAGCTACTGAAAATTGTCCCGCTATGGTTCTTGTTCTTTTTAGCTGGAACCGCTGTATTTTCATTGAACTTGTATTTTATTCATTTCGAAGAGAGTCAGTATTGGCCAGCAAATGCGCCACGATTTATCCAAAACATGTTCAGGGGAAAATATTCTATTTTTCCAATTATCCCTAGAATGGGTTACACTATGTATGGTGCGATGTTTGGATCCTTACTCTTTCAATACAAAGAAAAAGTAAAAAGTTGGGGGTTCCCTTTAATCGTCTTTTTCACCGGTGCACTTTTTTACTTTTTTATAAAAGCAATTTTGGTATATATTGATCGTCAACTTGGACTCACCTACCACCATATTTACCGTTTAGATTGGTTGTACGAATGTTTAGGAATGGTTTTTATGCTAATCGGTACATTAATGATTGTAGAGAAACTAATGGGGGAAATCAAGCAAAGTTTGTTTTTGAAAATGGGGCAAAACACACTTACGGTATACATTTTACACATGGTAGTCCTATATGGAAGTTTAACAGGTTTTGGAGTTAATAAATTCTTTCACAAAGCGCTAACACCTTATCAAGTAATTCCAGCAGTAATTGCGTTTATCGCCTTGTTCTTTATCATTGTCTATTACCTGGAAGCTATTAAAGAAAAGTTAGATTTTGTATTAAAACCTATTCGAGAAATCAACCACAAATTGTTTGGATTAACTTCTAAATAAAACTAAATTTTCTTTTGCTTCGCTACTTTTTCAGGTTTGAAATACACCTTTTTTTGGTGAATAATGTTACCACATTTATCGTATATATTAACTTTTACATTGTAAAAACCTGGTAATCGATAGGAATGAACGATGAATTTTGAATTGGATGTCTCACGATCTCCAAATTCCCATTTCACATTTGATGCTTGTGGATAATAAGCTTTGCAATAAGCTAAATACTTCCCTCCTTCGGTCTTTTCATACCGGACATCAACAGTATTCATTTTGAGCATGTAACGTTCAATATTCAAGGTCACAAAATCATAGGCTGTTTGTTGAATGATTTCTGCATCTTTACCTGGCACAGCACCTTTATAACCTTCAATTGGTGATGATTTTAAGATCGAAGTAAAAAAAGTACAAGCAGCCAAATAGGAACCATACAATGAAGGATGTTGGTTGTCTTCTGTATACAAATTGATCGAAGGATAATTGGTTTTAACCGTTTCCCAGACTTGTCCAACTGGAACAATTGGCAATGCATATTTATCAGAAACATATTGGTAGCCCATGGCAATTCGATCACTCATTTCTTGATAAGAAACCTGATTTGAGTCAATCTCATAGCCGTTTTTATAACCCCAAGTTTGGTACAATAACACATTTGTACACGAATAATTGGAATAGATGGAATCCATAATTCGGTTGAAATACGGTAAAAATGACGTGTCTAAATGCGCTGGACGGTAAAACAATTCTCTACTGAATCCTTGAAAAACGACGTAATCCCATTTTTTGCTTCCAATCTTTTCGTATAAATCTTTTCGCTCCGAATGCATTTTACAAGTATGGCTACTTTTAGCAAACATTTCTACTTGGAGATCATAGCCTTTAGAAGTTGCTAATTGATCAAATATTTTAGGCATATTGTTATAATGGGTATAACTATTCCCAATGAATAATATGTTTTTTTTATCTGTTGCAAAAGAAACAGAAAGCTTAACGATAAAGAATACTGTTAAAAGCTGTTTAAACATTTATTTAAGCGTTTAGAATCATGGAACAAATGGATTCCATTTCTGATGTTGGCAAAGTTAATTTTGCTTTAGAAAAATCCATATCAGCAATTCCGTTTATAGGAATCAAGTGAATATGAGCATGTGGAACTTCCAATCCAATCACCGTAACACCGATCTTCTTACACGGTAAAACCTTTTTCATCTTTAATGCTACTTCTTTTGCAAAAACCATCATGCTAGATAAGATCGAATCATCTAAATCAAAAATAAAATCAACTTCTACTTTTGGAATGACCAAAACATGACCCTTCACTAAAGGCTGAATGTCTAAAAAAGCTAAAAATTGTTCGTTTTCTGCTACTTTGTAACATGAAATAGAACCATCTATGATTTTTGAAAAGATCGTGCTCATTAGCGACTTATTTCAATAATTTCAAATTGAATAATACCATTTGGAGTTTGAACGTCAGCGATATCACCTTGCTTTTTACCTAACAACCCTTTTCCAATTGGTGAATCGATAGAAATCTTTTTAGCTTTTAAATCTGCTTCATTTTCTGCAACCAACAAATATTCCATTTCCATTCCATTCGCAACATTTTTAATTTTAACTTTCGATAAAATGAAAACTTTTGAATTGTCCATCGTAGAATTATCAATCAATCGCGCATTGGATAAAATCGTTTCTAATTTAGAAATTTTCATTTCCAATAAGCCTTGAGCTTCTTTCGCTGCATCGTATTCAGCATTTTCAGATAAATCACCTTTGTCGCGTGCCTCTGCAATTTGATTTGAAATAGAAGGACGCTGCACTGTTTTCATTTCATGCAATTCATCCTTTAATTTTTTCAATCCTTCTTCTGTGTAATAATTAATTTGTGACATATCAATGTTGTTAAAATCTACTAAACAAAAACAAGAGAGCCCAAAGGACTCTCTTGCTTTAACAAATATACTAATTTATTCTTTTATTTCAATTGTATCGTTGCTCCGATTGTATGAATAATTCCGAAAATACCTGCGAAACGAGCACCATACTCAACTCCTAAAGCACTTTTGTTTTTTCCAACTAATGCATCTAAAGAGAAACCAGCTGAAGGTCCTACTAAAGCATTTGTTCTGTTTTCTTCATCGAATAAATTTTTCTCATAAACAAAACCACCTCTTAAGTTAAAAGCAACTTTTTCACCAGTCATGCAATAATCCAATCCTAAACGATACTGGTCATTTTGAAATGAGTTTGCTGTAAAACCAAGAGCTAAGTTCAATTTACTTTTTTCAGAAAAGATAAAGTCATAAGAACCACCGATAGCTAACAAAGAAGGCATTTCGAAGCTTGCTGAACGTTCTTCTAAAGAAGCAGTGATAGTTCCATTCAAATAAGAAGCTTGTTGTGCTAAACCATCACCTTTGTAACTCATCGTAGGACCCACATTTCTTAAGGTAATACCAAATTTAATATGATCTTTTTCTCCTGTTACATATCGTACACCTGCATCAATAGCAACACCTGTTGCACTTAAGTTTGATAAACTTTCAGATAAAATCTTGAAGTTAATTCCTCCAGAAATTGTAGAAGAGAATTGCTTCGCGTATCCAATATTGAAAATTGTAGATGAAGGTGAAAATGTTCCAATGTTTCCTTCTGGATTCGCAACAGTTGTAATTGGAATTTCACCAAATCCCATTGACTGAATACTCACTGCAATAACAGATGATTCAGAAATACGTTGAGCAATACCAGCACTATTAAAAGTAACACCAGCACTACCCATCCAATTTGTATAATTGAATTTAATCTGTGTTTTTTCAGTTGATGCTAATCCAGCGATATTGGTAAATGTTGCTTCCAAACCTTTTGTAGAAGCAATACCTGCATCACCTAATGCACTTGATCTAGCCCATGGATTCACCATTAAATAAGATGCACCAGCAGATCCTGAACGGTCTTCGTTTCCTGCATTTACGTTTAAACTTGATAAAACAAGCCCAAGAACAAAAATGCTTTTAATTGTATAAATTGACTTTTTCATTATTTCTTCTTTTATACCTTATTAAATTCCTTGTAAATCTACTGCTCTCATACCTCCGAAGAATTTCAATATAACTTCTCCAGCACCTGGTACTTCAACGTGAATTAAATAAACACCTCCACCAACTGGAATTCCTTTTGTATTATTTAAATCCCAATCCAATGATGTTATTTCACTGTCTTTTTTAAATGTACGAACTAATTTTCCATTTACAGAATAAATTCTAATCGTACATTTTTCAGGTAAGTTAGTAATTTTAACACGTGTATCAATTCTTGTGCGTTCATAATCTGAAAACGCATAATAAGGATTTGGTACAACATTAATCAATTTCAAGGCATCCGTTAAACGATCCTGGCTTGCTGTTTTGGTAGAAATATCATTCATTGACCAACTATACATTGGTTTACCAGCATTTTCACCAGAACCAACAAAGTTTTTGTATTCCTTATTAACTCTTAAACGAATTCTCACATCAGTTGCGTTGATTTTTTGACCAGCAGTTAACATTGGATAAGCAATCCAAGATAAACTTCCGTATACTGTTTTCTTAGCATCAGCTGCTGTTCCACCATCAAATTCCAATACTTTTTGTAGTAAGTAATTATTAGCGTTATCATTTGCTGCTTGTGTATATGCTGGGAAATCAGCACCTGAATTGTATTTGTTAATTGATTTTTGATTATAACTAAATACATATACTGGATGCATACCACCTAATACAGGAGATCCACCATTATCTACTAAAGTACTTGTTGGATTCCAAATCATATCTCCTCCATTATGAGAACCTAAGAAAGAGTTTTCCCCAAATGCCATGTATAATCTAGCACCAGATTCAATATCAATTGCATATCCAGGGAACCAACCCATTCCTGTTCCAGTTCCATCAGGCAATCCATCTTTACCAACACTTTGACTTTTTCTCAATCCACCAGGTACACCACCACTGATATTCAAAGCAGCAAAACGGCCTAATTCAAATACTGGACAGCGTGTCCATTTTGATTGATCACTTGTTAATACTATATTAACACTTGGTAGGAAACTGATAGAAGCATTTTTACGTGCAGTTCCAGGATCTGCGCAAATACCTGTTGTTGCATTAACAGAACCATAATAAGCTAAAGGCATATAATCACCTTGATAACCTACTAAACGATGAGGAGCAACTCCACCTACCAATACTTTCGCGTACGATTTTGTAGGATCTTGTCCTACTTCGTCTTTGTAATTAGTAGGATTTAAATAAGGTAATACTGATGGGTTATTATCTGCAGCAGCCGGAACATACTCTCCAGAACGAATCCAGTTATTAGGGAAGTATCCATCACCATCTGGCACAAATGATAACCATCTTTTTGATGAATCCTCAAATTCAATTGTTGACTCTATTAAATTAGTTAACAATGTTTCTTTTGTTCCAGTTCCTGTATATAATTCTTGTGCAATTTGAACTGAAATACCCCATTGAGGAATAATTTGTTCATTGCTTACTGAAATCATCGTTTCAGATTGAACTGAATCTAAAATAGAACCACCTTTTTTATCGTATCTGTAGATTGTCCATTTAGCTGTATCCGCACCATTTCTATCAGAATTAGAATTAGTATAATCTCTAAACTTACATTCAAAGTAACCATCTGCTAAATTTAATGGATCTACCACTTTAATACCGATTGGACCACCTGTGTAATCGTACTCAGGATTTTCCATGTAACCTGTATTGAAAATTGTATTTTCAGATGCAGCTGTTAAATCAATTGATTTATTTCCATTTCCATAACCATCAATTCTAGTAATTCTAGGTGATTGACCATAAACTGCTAATTGATTTGTTCCATCTGCTTCAGGCATTGGATTGTGAGGAATTGCTTCAATCGAACGAATTGATGAACCATCATAACTCAAACGTGAAGAAATGTAAGGGATTTTTTGTCCTAATAACAAATCTGGATCATTTGGATCATACTTTGAAAACTGATTGAAAGCATACGCTACAGCGATGAAGTAGTAAGATTTATGATTAATCAATTTATTCGCACCACTTGCAAAAGCATCTTCCGTTAACTTGAAAGAATGTCTCAAACCTGTATTTGATCCTTTCACTTTTTCAGTTGGAATAGAAAAACCTAAATCTTCATCAAATTCAAAATTGATTAAACGATCTACACCATTTTTCTTGTCACACTGAGCTACTAATCGAGATTTAGTATTGTCGAAAATCTCAGCAATTGTAACATCTTTAGATTTTAATTGGAAAATTTGGTATCCTTCAAAACGGTAGTATCTGTCTACTGTTGGATCTGGAATATTAATTTCATCCAATTCTTTGTATTGCTCTTTGTAGTTGTTAGAACTTGAAGGATTAGAAAGTGTTAAAATTAACTCATTTTCTAATTCTTGAATGTCTAATTTTGGCGCATCCGGAGGAGATAATATTTTAAAACATGCATCAAATAAAGCTTGTGCTTTCGTATCGGCACGTTTCATAGATCTTACTGAAGACAATAAATCTCCATCTTTACCTCTACCATAAACCATCCCAACAGTAATGTTATTTACAGCACCTGGCTTCAATGTAAAAGGACCAGCAGATTGAACAAAACGTCTATCTCCAGCAGGATTTTGATTTGTTGTCTCGTCCCATCCATTCGCATACGTTCCAGATAACACATCAATTCCACCAGTAGCCCAATTTAATGGATCAGAATCACCAGGCATCATGTAATCAGATAATGTATTTGTAACACCAGCTGAACCTTCCCAGCCACGACCACCATAATACATTTCTGAACCATTAGCCCATTTACCTACCATGTAGTTGTAAAATTGATTGGCTTGTCCATTTGATGGATCACTATGTGGGAAACCATCTGTACTTGTAAAGTAAGTAAAACGACGCATACCATAACGCTCATTATCTACAATACTATCAGAGTATCCTAAACCAATCCCCTTATAAACAATACCATTATTATTGATTGCTTCTAAAACAGTTGGTGTAACCCATGTTTCAGTAACTTTATTGAAATATGGACCAGGGTTATCAATACCATCTGCATCCATGTATGGACCTTCAAAGAAATCACAACCAATAGCTGGAGGATTTTCACCAAATCCTTTTTTACCATTGAAATCTTCGTCATTTAAATCTCCATTGTACATGTAACCTAAACCACGAGAAACATCACAACCAGCATAATCATCATTGAAATATCCAACATCCGCATCCAAAAATTGTGAGAAGAATGTATTGAATAATGTTTGTGTACCTCTATTGATTAATTCATAGTTATAAAAAGTCATTCTATTAATCTCATCACTTGTAGAGAAAGCAAAAGCTTGCGCTCGGATCTCCATACCAATTGGGTCACCTCCAGATTCTGCGTGAATATTTCCTTTATCGTTGAATACCCACCAATACGTATTATCTCCAAATAAAGAAATACGACGGTCAACACCACATTCAATATCATCTCTACCTAAGATATCATCGTACCAAGGATAATCACCTTCCAACGGATTGTAAAACCCATCTTTACCTCTATCATAAAATGGTGCTAAATAAAAATCTTGACCTACTGCACCGTGAGCTGGCCAGTTATTGATATGATCAAAAGCTTCAGCACTTGGCTCGTCAGCAGGAGTTGTAGATAATCCATTTGTATATTCCCACCAAAGGTTAAAAGCAATTACTTCTGCTTTAGAAATTAAATAGAATTTATCATATGCTGTACACGTTTCTTGTTCGATAGTAGCTTCACCAAAGTCACGAATAACGTTGTCTCCTACAGGATAGCGTGGGTCGTAATTACCAGATCCAGGTGTAACCGTTAAAGGTCCAGGCCAAAAATCATTCGCCGTTCTAAACTTTAACGCTGCCAATTTTAATTGACCATTCACGTCCGTACCTCCCATCCATAATGCACCAGCGAAGATTAATCTCAACCCACTACCAGCAGGTATTTCATAGGTAGCAATACTTTTTGCACGATCTTGGAACATACTTCCACCTTGCTCTAACAAAGCGCTTACATCGTTGAATTTCATTGTTACCTTTGCTTTTGAAGGTGCACAATTCGCTCCTTTCAAAACATTTTCTGAAGGTTTTACTGAAATTCCTGTTTTGTCATTTGGACCTAAATAAGCAGAAACATTGTTTGCCCATAAAATTGATAATCCAATAATAACTCCTACTAGTTGCTTTTTCATAACTTTTTTATTTTCTATGAATTAAAAATCAAATTTAACACCTAAACGAATTGTTCTTGGAGAACTTACGTTGAAAGGGTTTTGAATTTTCATTGTATAATAATCTCTAAATGATTGCTCATCTAATTGATTTTGAATCGATGACTGATTCAAAGCAGCTGCTAAGTATCCATCATCGTTTGTGTTTCCTGTAGCACGGTAAACTTCCAATACATTAAATTGATTGAACAAGTTGGTAACACGTAAGTAAACATTCAATGCTGCTGCTTTTTTCTTCTTACCGTCTTTACCAAATTCTAATTCAAATGTTTTATCTAACTGTAAATCTAAACGGTAATTCCATGGAGTTCTAGACCCTTGAGTTGTACCATTTAAACCAGAAGCTAAATTACCTATTCCTGCATCTGTGAATGTCGTTTGAGAAGAATAAGGTGATCCTGAATATAAATTAGTAATTAAATTTAATCCTGTATTTTCAAAAATATTGATTCCTGCAATCACTGGGCCATTGTAATCTTTACCTGTTCCATATCTGTAATCAAATGTTACATTAATTGCGTGACGTTGATCATAAGAATAAGGGAATATAGAACGTAAGTTAGGAACTCCTGCATTGATTAAACTTGAAGATGAAGTTGAACTTGATCCAGTACCTTCAGCAAATTGTAAGGTATAATTCGCAGTTAAACGAATATTTCCAGTTCTTCTTAAATCGTAAGAAATTGTCATCCCTTTAACTGTACCAAAATCGATGTTTCCATATGTTGCATACGTTTGAGGATATGCATTAAACATATTTACTAATTGAATATTGTTTCTTTGCTCACGGTAGAACGCCGAAATTTTTAATGAAGATGATTTAGACAACACTTGTTGGAAACCTAATTCGTAATCAATCGTTGTAGAAGCTTTCAAATTAGCATTGTTAATTGTAGCACTTCTTAAGAATTGATATTGGAACGGATCGAAACGGAAACCAGAAGTCGGTCGTTGTGTTAAGATATCGTAGTGTGCAAAGAAAGACGCTTCATCAGAAATAGGGAAAGAGAAAGCAACACGAGGCATTGGATTAATTTGTGCTTCGTAATCTTTAAACGCATCAGCAGATGGTGATTTTTGATTTGGATTCAATAACCATGGTGCGATACCACTTGCACCTTCAATAATTGTTGGATCTTCAATTGGAGTTCCACTTGCATTGAACCAAGTTCTATCAATACGGTAACCATTAATTGAAGTTGGATTATTTACATCATTTACATAAACTGTATAATCATCACCCATTCCTTCTGGAATATTAACCCAACCATATTGTGATGGATCAGATGCAGCTAATGCTTTAGCTTCAGCAACTGTTCTTGCACTGTAGAATAAATATGGATCTTTCAATACGGGTTGATTTGCATCAAATACATCGACACGTAAACCAACGTTGAATACGATATCTTTGAAAGCGAATTTATCCATGATATACCCAGAGATATATGTTGGTTGGAAAGCACCTACAAAACGTTTGTAATTTCCATTTTTATCAAACTCATTAAAATATTTGTTGATATCAGTATTCCCTGATACTTTTTGTCCTGTATGATCATAACCCCAGTAAGAAACAAATGAATTTCCACTATTCAACAACTCATCTGGTGAGAACATATCAAATTTGTAAATTGATGGATCGTATTGATCGATGTTAATGAAATCTGATCCACCACCACCTTGAGAAATCAAGCCTTGCGAGTATAAGTAGTTTCTTAAGTTGTAATCAAAGAAAGATTGGTTATCAGCATTTTCTTGTCCTGCATAAGCACCCGTTCCAGATGTGTATGCATTTCCTGTGTTCAAACGACTGTAAGAAATGTATTTGAATGAACCACTATCAGAAACAACACCACTGTTTAAATCTAATTCACCAATGTGTGAGTTTGTTAACTGACGCGCCATTTGCCATAAACCGATTGGGCCGTTTCCATCACCTGTTGTTGTAGTTCCAGATGTCCATCCACGATCCCATCGTTGTTCTAATTCAAATCCAAAAGATACTGAGTGATCACCAATATTGACAGAAAACGAACCTGTTCCACGTAATTGATCGTTTTCAAATTTACCAAAGCCATTATACGGCGAACCTATATTACCCCAAATACCATAAACTGATTTAGGAACATCACCATTCAAAAGTGCATTTCCTTGACGTAATGTTAAATTATCTCTAAACGGATCATTTAATGGACTTGCTAAAGGACCTAATAAACTGTAATATTGATTTGTAATCGCTGCTAATTGAGGATTGGTAGATGACGGTGTGAAATCTACATGAGCTTGGAATGGTACTGCCGTTTGTTCAAATAAATTTTTGTCATCATTAAATTGGTAAGAAACATCGTAACGAGAATCATAGGTACCTACGTGTCCATAGTTAAATAAATTGAAACCATGTTTTGGATCGTAAGATTCAGATGTTGATTTAGAGTAATCAACCATCAACGAGTAGTTAAATGATTTGATTTTAGAAGAAGTTCCTTCTTCATTATTTGTGAAACGTTGTGTTAAACGTCCAAAAACACGCCAGTCTAAACTTTTTGAAACACCAAAATTAGAGAAATTCATCAATGAACTGTAGTATGAATAATTACTACTATTGTTATAGTTCATCGATCCTCCAAAGGTTAAGTTGGTAGAAGGTCCCGTATTTACGTCAATTTTTGCTTGAGCAGAGAAAACAGAACGCCCAGCATTCATTCTCCAGTCAACTTTTTCAAAATCAGATGTTCTTAAGAAATTAGAATTATTGAATGTTCCATCACCGTTTGAAGTCAATCTTAAAGGATTTTCAACAAGGTAATCACGTACCTCTTTTTTAATTCTATAACTTCCACCTGCTAATGGACGACTATCCAATTCATTTGTGTAATTGGCAGAAACCAAGAAACCTAAACGCGGTTTAACTTTAGCACCTGTAGAATCTCTTTGCATCCATAAAGGACCAGAGAACATTCCTTCTAATAGGTTATATCCAAATTGATCTAAACCAAAAACTTTACCATCGTAACCATCTTTGTCAGCTCCATTAATATAGAACCCTGAAGAAACACCTTCAATAGATCCAAAATATTTAGCGGAAGGACCTCTTGTTGTAACAGAAATCACACCTCCTGTAACATCACCATAATTAGCTGGTAAACCACCTGTAATTACAGACACCTCTTCGATTGCAGATTTTGGTAAGTTAGAAGAACCACGCACTTTGATACCATCAATATAATAGTAAGATGCATCTTCACGAGATCCACGTACTGAAATAGCACCACTTCCTTCGTCAGTATTTACACCACCAACTGTAGATGCAACACCCGCAGCAGAACGAACTGGCAAACGAGAAATGTCTTCACGTGTAACCGTCGCTCCAGAAGAACCACCATCTTTGTCAATCAATGGAACGCGATACGCCACCACTCTAACTTCTTGGATTTCTTTTACTCCTTTTGCTTTCGACAATGTAAGGTCATCTAAGAAAGTGATTTTCTCAGAAGAAATGATTACACCTGTTTTTCGAACCGGTTGGTAACCTTCTGCTTCATTTCTTACTTCAACGTCGTAAGTACCAGCTCCAACTGAATTAATTTGGAATTTTCCATCAAAATCAGTTGTTGCTCCACCACGAACGTTTCCATTTTGAAATAAAACTACTTTACAAAATGGCAACACTTCTTTTGTGTCTGCATCATTAACAGTACCTTTAATTGACCCCAATCCAGACTGAGCAAAGCTATAAGAAGCTGTCATTAAGATACTTAATAATAAAAAGTTAAGTTTTCGTAACATAAATACTATTTATTGATTAAACTTTTTTGCTTTTTTAAAGCTGGTAAATATAGAAAAAAACATTTTCATATTGGTAATGTTAAAAAAAAATAATTTAATTATTAATTAACTTTCATTAACAAAGCTACGAATAGTGAAGCGCATAATAAATTAATTTTCATACGATTTTATTGTAATTTATACATGTCTAAGCTATGTGAATATTTTTTTGTTTTTTTGCACTTAAAGTTCAATTGATGCCGTTTAAACAAAAAACTATACATTTTAAAGCTGTTCAGCTCCATATTTTAACCTTCGATCATTATAATCCTACCGACTATATTGAACTTTTAACTCCTCAAGAATTTGAACGTTTTTCAGGTATTACCTCTCTTGTTAAACAACAACAATTTGTTGCGACGCGCTATTTACGCCATCAATTAGTTGGCTTGAAACACATTCAATACACTGAAAACGGAGCGCCTTACATTGAAAACGAAGCTTTCATTTCAATAAGTCATTCAAATAATATGGTAGGAATTGCCACTAGCAAAGAATTTCAAGTTGGTCTGGACATAGAAATGATATCGGGAAAAGCGAAAAAAGTTCATTTAAAATTTTTAAACGAAGAAGAGCAAGCAAACTTTGATTGTACTTCTGACAAAGAAATGATTAAAGTTTGGAGTGCGAAAGAAACGCTCTACAAAATGGCCAATCGAAATGGAATTGATTTCAAAAAAGAACTTTTACTATCACCAATCGATGAGACTTCACTTTTAGGAAAAATAATCCATAAATCTGGCGTTACTAATGTTGAAATTCATACCTTTGTTTACGAAAATTTTATGATTACCCTTAACCACTCAAAAGTTCAACATGTTCAATCACCTCATCAACATTCAAGAGACACCTAATGCAATTGCTCTTTTAATTGATCCTGACAAATCAGATAACGGCCCTATATTACTTACTACTTTACAAAAAGCACATTTTGCCAACATTGATTTCATTTTTATCGGAGGCAGCACTGTAACACGCTCTTCTTTTCAAAAAACCGTAACTTTTATCAAAGAAAACAGCACTTTACCATTGATCATTTTTCCTGGATCAGCGCAACAGATTTCAGAAAAAGCGGATGCTTTGCTTTATTTGAGTTTACTTTCCGGAAGGAATCCTGATTTTTTAATAGGCCATCACATTGAATCTGCATTAGAATTGGTAGCAATGAACCTTGAAATTATTCCAACAGGCTATTTGTTAATTGATGGTGGAACTCAATCCTCTGTTGCCTATGTGAGTCAAACAACCCCTATTCCAAGAGAAAACATTTCTATTGTTCGACGCACAGCAATTGCTGGAAAACTACAAGGCAAAAAACTGCTTTTTTTAGATGCTGGTAGTGGAGCTAAATTTTCTGTTCCAACTCAAATGGTTCAGGCAATCAAAGATCTTGGAATTCCATTAATTGTTGGAGGTGGCGTAAAAAATATAGCGCAAATTGAAGCATTGCACAATGCTGGCGCATCCGTTGTTGTGATTGGAAATAAAATTGAGGAAGATGTGGATTTTTTGTTGGAAATTAAAGAATATAGAAATGAAGGGATGAAGGAATGAAGGAATGAAGGAATGAAGGAATGAAGGAATGAAGTCATTATAGAGTGTTGGGTTTTGAGTTTTGAGTTGAGATTTCAACAGAAATACAATCTAGTCTTGAAGTCTTTAATCCTAATGTCCTGAAGTCTTTTTCAGATTTCAACAGAATAACGATCTAGTCCTAAAGTCTTTAATCCTAAAGTCCTGAAGTCTTTTTTAAAGTTAATTAGGCATTAGTTTCAAATTTCAACAGAATAACAATCTAGTCATTTAGTCATTAAATCTTAACATCCTGATGTCTTGAATCCTAAAGTCCTCTAAAAAAAAGCTTTCAAACTTAAATCCAAACTTCCAGCACTGTGTGTTAATGCACCAACTGAAATATACTGAACACCTGTTTCAGCGTATGTTCTAATGGTATCTAATGTTATGCCGCCAGATGCTTCGGTTTCAATGTGAGAAGGAATCAATGGCAATAAGCGTTTGATCTCAGCAGGTTGAAAATTATCCAACATAATTCTGTCTATTCCTGGGGTTTGGATCGCTTCCAATAATTCTGCTTCGGTTCGGACTTCCACTTCGATTTTCAGCTTTTTACCCTGATCTTTTAAATACGAAAGTGTTTGAGCTACCGCTTTAGTAATACCACCTGCATAATCAATGTGATTGTCTTTCAACATAATCATATCATACAATGCAAAACGATGATTGTGCCCCCCTCCTATTCTAACCGCCCATTTTTCCATGTAGCGAATACCTGGAGTTGTTTTTCGTGTATCCAATAATTTAGTAGGTAAACCAGCAATGCGTTCCACAATTTGATGGGTTTGAGTTGCAATGCCACTCATGCGCTGCATAAAATTCAAGACCAAGCGTTCTGTCGTTAAGATCGATCTTGAAGAACCTTCAACTGTAAATGCGATTTCACCTTTTGAAACGGCCTCTCCATCCTTTTTGAACACCGTAACTTTTAGCGAAGGATCAAATTGTTTGAATATTTCGATTGCCAATTCTACTCCCGCCAATATACCATTATCTTTGATTAACAATTGTGCCTTTCCCCTTGCATTTTCTGGCACACATGCTAATGTTGAATGATCACCATCACCGATGTCTTCTAATAAAGTGGTTGCAATAATTGTGTGTATCGTTGACATAAATTAGGCTTTTTCGATGATTAAACTTTCGATTTTAAACTCTCCCTCCACTTTTTTAAAATGAATCGTTGTGCGGTATTCTTCCGCTTTAGACTCAAAGGTTCCTATCGCAAAACAGCCATCTCCTGTTTCTTTTCCTTTGAAAATAAATCGAAAATTGGTACATGGCTTCTTAGTAAAAAAATCTTTCAAGATTAATTGCGCCTGAGAATGACTGTATACCGCTTCTTTCCCCCCTACATTCAATAACATACGCTCTTTCCCAAGCGCTACAATTGTTTCTGCATTATTGGATGTGAACGCCCGCTCTAATGAACTATAAGGTGCTTCACTAGGGCTTGAGAAAAACAAAACGACAGATGTCAAAAAAAGGAAAACAGTTTGCATATTTTTATACTTGTTTTATTGACAAAAATAATGTCTTTTTTGAAAGTTGAGACGGGTTGATGTATTTTTAATTATATATTAAAATAAATAATTAAATTTGCGTAAAGATTAACATTCTATGTCACAATCAAAAATAAACAACGCCTTTTTTTTAATTTTTGGTCAAGGTGTTAATTTTTTATTTACCTTATTTATGCTGCCTTTTTTAGTAAGGCAACTTCCTATTGAAACCTACGCAACATACTCCCAAATTCTTCTTATTACATCTACCCTTTATCCAATTCTAAGTCTAGGAATTGGAAATGGAATGGTTGCTTTTTTTAATTCAAATAATAAACACAACTTTAATATTGTACTGAATGGCATTTTAAATGTGACTTTTTTTTCTCTGTTTATCTATTTAGTTTTGTTTTTAAGTTCTGGATTGATAGAAAATCAATTGAAAAACAATCAATTATGGGATTTTTTAAGTTTCTTTTTCTTCTCAGTTTGTATTCAAATTTTTAATGATTTCCTTTTTAATTTCATGGTTTTTTCTGAAGAAAGTAAAAAAGCATCTCTTTTAATAATTATTAACAATATCTTAAGATTAAGTGCTATTTATTTAGCTATTGCATTTAATCTTGGTCTTTTTTATATCTTTTTATTTCAATTGGTAGCGCTGTTTTTAAGCTTGTTCATATACCTTGTTAATATTATAAAAAAAACAGGGTTGCCTTCATTTGAAAGGGATAAAAATTTGAATATACAACTCATAAAATTATCAATACCGTTATCGTTAACAACAATAATTGGTGTATTGCTAATACAAACAGATGGTTTTGTTATTTCTAATTATTTAGGAAAAATAGACTACGCATATTATAGAACTGGAGCTATTGAAATCCCTTTTCTATCTTCAATATATGGATCTATAGCATTGATAATATTACCTGAAATAAAAAAACATTTATTAAATTTAAACTTTGAAAAAATAATAGAATTAAAGCGAAAGATAATATTAAATACAGCTTTGATTATATAC
>JAGNZC010000031.1 GCA_017984635.1 Crocinitomicaceae bacterium | reverse complement strand
GAGTAGCCATTCCAGTTGCGTTAACTCCAAAATTCATATTGATATTTTCAGAATTACTTTGTGAACTAGTAGTCGTTGAAGTTGTGGTAGTGGTAGTGGTTTTAGAAGAAGATGAATTGGTATTCATTCCTCCATTCAAACCAACATTCATGTTTAAATTAACATTCCCATTGACTTGACCATTTGTATTCATCGTATTCTGTTGCTGATTTCCTGAAACTTGCATGTTTGTTTGATTCGATTGAACTAGAGATGTTGGTGAAACAATCTGTGTTGTAACTGGTGCATCAGAATAAACGGCATAATTATCTTGTCTGTAATAAACTACTCCAGTCTGTTGCAAAGCTCCATGAGTAGGCTCCATACTTAACAATTGTAATTTTCCTTTTCCTTTTTTAAAGATGATGCGTGTTGTAATATCCGATGGAGCATCTATGTAAAAGGTTTTGTCGATATCACTTGTTTTACCATCTGCGAAAATCAATTTTGTAGAATAAGCACCATTTTTCAGTCCACTCACATAAACATTCGTTTGAGGAATGGAATTTTGTTTAATCCCATTTAAAATAACATAAAATGCTTGTCCATTGTTATTAAAAACCGTGAAATTACTTTGTGAAAACACACTAAAACTAACCATTAGTGCAACAATAACTATACTTACTTTCATTATATTCGATTTATTAAAGGTTTAAAAATAACTAAAATAATTAAGTTAAAACGCACGAAATGATCATTTTAATTCTAATGAATTGATGTTGAAAAACACAAATTATTAAATTTTAACAAAATATATAGTACCTTGTTATACATAGTTCTTTACAAAATTGTAAATTTGTAAAAAATGAATACAATGAGTTTAGAAAACACACAAGCTCAAATGCGAAAAGGAATTTTGGAATATTGCATACTTTCGATATTAAATTCGAAAAAGGAAGCATATCCATCTGAGATTTTAGAAACATTGAAAGATGCGAAATTAATCGTGGTAGAAGGAACACTTTACCCCTTGTTAACGCGTCTAAAAAACATGGAATTATTACAGTATCGCTGGGAGGAATCAACATCAGGTCCACCCAGAAAATACTATGCGCTTACTAAAATTGGACTCGCTTTTTTAGAAGAATTGAGTGAAACTTGGAATGAATTAAACATTGCCGTATCTAAGATAACGGAGAAAAATTAAAACAGATGAAAAAGACTATTTCAGTAAATTTAAAAGGTACAAACTTCATCATTGAAGAAGATGCGTACAATCGTTTAGAAACATATTTAACAAAATTAGCCTCTAAACTAGGTTCTGACCCAGGTAAAAATGACATCATTGAAGACATTGAATTACGTATTGCTGAATTGTTCAATGGATTGCTTAATGATCGAAAAACAGTTATTGAAGATGAAGATGTAGCTCAAATACTTGTAAATCTAGGAGACCCAAGCTTATACGTGAGTGATGAATTTGAGGAAAATAGAACAGGAACTGAACAAAAAGAAAAAGAAAACGAATCGTTTAAAAGACGTTTATTTCGCGATACGCAAAATGGTTCAATTGGTGGTGTTTGTGCTGGTTTAGCGCATTATTTTACCATTGACATAGTAATTGTTCGAATCATCTTTGCGGTGTTATTTTTTATTGGAGGATTCACAATTCCCTTGTATATTTTATTGTGGATTATTTTACCTGAAGCGAAAACATCAATCGATCGTTTACAAATGCATGGCAAAGCAGTAACAATTGATTCTGTAAAAGAAGAAATTGAAAACACGGCTGAATCCATTAAAACCAAATCGAATCAATTTGCTAAAAACTTTACACAGAATAAAGATAGATTTGCAGCAATTGGTAAAGTGATACGTATCATTTTTGGATCAATTCTTATTTTTAAAGCAATCGGTATTACAATTCTACTTTTCACGCTATTTTTTGTTGGATTTTCTTTTTTCCCTGGAAACGATTCTGGTCATTTAACATTCCAAGAAATGGGAGCTTATTTTTTAACTAGTGACTTTGATTTTACACTATCAGTAATTACTGTATTAGTAGCAGCTGTATCGTTGATTTTATTTTTACTAATTCTTGGACTAAAATTATTATTAAACATTCAAACTAAATGGACTAAATACACCTTGATTTTATTGTTTACAGCTGGAATAATTAGTATTTTCAGTGCTACAATAATTGGAATTAATACAGCAAAGGATTTTGCCATTCATGGTGAAATTGAACGTAACGTCTCATCAATTGATACAACCATTTTACATATTGAAAATAACCGCATTAGTCCTTACAAAATTGGTGAAGAATTTACAGTAAAATCTGATGGTTTCAATGAATTCATACACGTTGAAAAAAACCGATTCATACGCAATGGTATCGAAATTGAATACAGACGTTCAAAAGACAGTTTGTTTCACATAATACAAAATTTATCAGCACAAGGTCCAACACACCAAGCTGCATTAAAAAAAGCACGAAACATTGATCATTTCTGTAAACCAATTGATGGCAAATTAGTGATCGCTACAGGCTACTTCTTCCCTATTCGTGATAAAATGAGATTTCAAACCTTGAAATTAATTATTGAAATTCCAGCCAAAAAGTCGGTAGAATACAATGGAAAAATGATTCAGTTAGAATTAGATCAAGAAGAAGAATGGGATTCAAGCGATGCTCAAGAAGAAGAATATTCAGAGAATGGATACCTCTCTCCCTCAGGAAATTATGAACATTGGGATTAATGGATGTTGAACGCCAAATTATCACTAAATTTGGCGTTCATGCATTATGCCATTGTCGACATAGAAACAACCGGTGGGAGTCCAAAAACTTCTAAAATCACTGAAATAGCGATTTACAAGCACGATGGCGAAAAAGTCATTGATGAGTTTGTGACCTTGGTGAATCCTGAGATGAACATCCCTGAATTCATTGTTCGTTTGACTGGTATCAAAGATAGCATGGTGCGAGATGCACCTAAATTTTATGAAATCGCTAAAAATATCATTGAATTTACAGAAGGTTGTACATTTGTTGCCCACAATGTTGGTTTCGATTATGGAATCATCCGGCAAGAATTCAAAAATTTAGGATACGATTACAGACGCGAACATTTATGCACTGTTCGTGCATCGCGTTATGTAATTCCAGGTCATGCTTCCTACAGTTTAGGTAAACTAACGCGTGAATTAGGCATTGAAATCAATGGGCGACACCGAGCAGGTGGAGATGCTTTAGCTACGGCCGAATTATTTGGTTTATTAGTTAAAAAAGATCCGAGCGGACTCGCTACATTCATACAGAAAGAAGTCAATCCAAAAGTTTTACATCCAAACTTAAACATAGAATCATTGGAGGAAATTCCAGCAAAAACTGGCGTTTATAAATTCTTCAATGAATTCAATCAATTGATTTATGTTGGAAAAAGTAAAACCATCAAAAACCGTGTAGAACAACATTTACGCAATTCCAAAACTTCTAAGGGTGCGAAAATGATGAAAGAAATCGCACGAATTGAATACGAATTAACAGGATCAGAATTGATTTCTTTGTTATTAGAATCGCAATTAATAAAACACCATAGACCCATTTTCAATCAACAATTGAAAAAAAATAAATTTCCATATGGACTTTTTGACTTAGAAGACGATCAAGGCTATTTAAATTTTGCGATTGCATTGACATCCAAAACTTCTTCAATTCCATTGTTGAGTTACAGTTCAAAAAATGATGCCATCTCACATTTAACAAAATTGTGCGATGATTATTCATTGTGCCAGAAATTATGTGGACTTTATCCAACAAAATCAGCTTGTTTTCATTATTCCATTAAAAAATGTGAAGGCGCTTGTATTGAAGAAGAGGAAACAACAGCATATAACGCTAAAGCAGAAGCGCTCATTAACGCTTTAACTTTAAACGGGGATTCATTTTACATTATTGAGAAAGGCCGTGAAAAGAGCGAAAAAAGCCTTATTTTAATTGAACGCGGAATATTAATTGGTTTTGGTTATGCTCCGTATCATTTTAACGGACATCAATTACCTAAATGGAAACGATTTATCCAACAAGTTCCAGAAGACCGAGATGCAAAAACAATTTTAGGGAGTTACTTAAGAGCAAATCCAACAATTGAAATCATTCGATTTTAATCTAAAACACAACGTAGTTTTTAAATTTATTTACCCATAAAAAAAGCCGACTGAATGAGTCGGCTTTTTAATATTATATTATTTCAATTACGTTTTTAAACGTTTTGAGAAGTCAATTAAGATAGGAGTTGCCACACATAATGAAGAGTATGTTCCAATTACAACACCTACTAATAACGCGAATAAGAATCCTTTAATCGCTGGCCCACCAAAGATGAACATGATCAATACTACTACAAATAAAATCATCGATGTATTGAAAGTACGACTTAAAGTAGTATTCAACGATTTGTTGATAATATCATAGTGGTGATCGTCTTCTTTACTGTTGCGTAAATTCTCACGAATACGGTCAAATACAATTACCGTATCATTCATGGAGTAACCAATTACCGTTAGAATAGCCGCAATAAATGCTTGATTCACATCTAAACTAAATGGTAAGTAACCATGTAATAAAGAGAAAATAGATATAACGAAGAATGCATCATGCGCTAAACCTACAATCGCACCAATAGAATACTGCCAGTGACCGAAACGCAATAAGATATATGCGAAAATTGCTAATAATGATAATGAAATTGCTAAGGCTGAAGAAGTCCATAACTCACTTGAAACAGAAGCAGAAATACTTCTTGATTCAACGATTTCATATTTACCCATTTTAGCTTTACAATTATCTAAAGCACCTTTTAATTTCTCAGTAACTTCATTTGTAGCATTATCGTTTTTCAATTTGTAGTTGGTAACGATCTCAACATTGTAATCATTTGATTTAGTTTTCAAATCGATTGAAGAAATCTCACCATTTTCAACGAATACTTTTTCTAAGTTTTTACGAATTACTTCGATATCTGCTTTTTGCTCGAATTTAGCAACGAATGTACGTCCACCAGTAAACTCAACACTTTGTTTCAATCCTCTTCCAAACATAGAAACAACTCCTAAAATTGTAACTGTGATAGAGAAAATATAGAAATACTTACGTTTTCCAACCCAATCAAAATGGAAGTTTTGGAATAACCCTTTCGACATGGTTGTATTGAACGAAATAGTTTTTCCTTTAGTCAACCAACCTGTAATTACCAATTTAGAAATGATAATTGCAGAGAACATCGAAGTGAAAATACCAATGATCAATGTTGTTGCAAACGATTCAATTTCACCTGTTCCGAATACTTTCAAGATAATCGCAACTAATAAGTGAGTAACGTTTGCATCAATGATAGAAGGTAACGCTTTTTTGAAACCAACATTGATTGATCCTTCTAAATCTAATCCTCTGTTTTGTTCCTCACGAATACGTTCGAATATCAAGATGTTCGCATCGACCGCTGTACCAATTGTTAAAACGATACCAGCAATACCAGCTAACGTTAATACAGCTCCAAACGAAGCCAAACTACCGAAGATAAATAATACGTTTACTGCTAATGCAACGTTTGCTGCTAAACCAGCTTTTCCATAGTAGAAATACATGTATAACAATACCGCTAAGAATGCAAATCCAAATGAAATCAAACCAGCTCTAGAGTTTTCAGCTCCAATTGTTGGTCCAACTTTCGTTTGTTCTTTAATCACACATGGTGCAGGTAAAGCTCCACCATTTAACAAACCTGCTAAATCTTTTGCTTCATTGATGTCAAAATTTCCTGAAATCTGTGTATTCCCACCTGTAATTGGATTGATAACACGAGGTGCGCTGTAAACAACATCATCCATTGTAATAGCAACAATACGATTCACATTATTGTTCGTCATGTCAGCCCATTTATCAGAACCATCATTTGTCATTGTTAAATCAACTGTGATTTTACCAGACTGATCGTCGTAACCTGTTCGAGCATTTTTAACATCTTTACCACCTACCAATGATTTTCCATTTTCTGGAACACGGATAGCATATAAAGTATACGCTTTTTCTTTAGAATTAGCAGCAACTTGTTCTAAGTCAGCTGACCACATAAATTTGATATCCGCTGGGAACAAATCTAAAATGTCGTTTCTTTTTAAGATTGAAGATACTGCAGCTTTGTTTTCTGCAGCAACATATCCTAATGCATAATCACCAGCCGATTTAACCATTTCTGCTAAACCTTTTTGAGACCCACCTAATTTAGTAGTCAATGATTTTAAAGAAGGTGTAGCTTTCGTTTTTGTTGTGTCACCTAAAGCAGTTGTATCAGAAATTACTTCTTCTGTTTTCTCTACTTCTTTTTGACGAGATAGAACACCTGCTTGTTGCCAAGAACTAGCAATTTCACTTGGGAAATATGTTTCAAAGAATTGTAAGTTAGCTGTTGATTGTAATTTATTTGCTACAGTTGCTTCATCTTGAACTCCTGGTAACTCAATATACAAACGGTTATTTACAGCATCTTTTTGAATATTAGGTTGCGCAACACCAAACTGGTTGATACGTTTTCCCATGATTTGCTCAACACCATCCATTGATGAAGAAGCAATTTTTCTAAAGAATGCATCGACGTCCGCATCTGTTGAGTTTAAACCTAATTCTTCTGTCTCACTTGTATTCAATAAACGAACAACTTTCATTCCATTGTTCATTTTTGCACTTTCTTTGATAAAAGTAGAAATGAAATCACCACCTACAGTAGCATATTTATTTACAGCACTATCAAATGGACGTTTGAATTTCAAGTCACGTGGGTTACGCGCATAGTTCATTACTAAATCTGGCAATGAAATCTCTAAAGTAACACTCATCCCACCTACTAAGTCCAAACCAAATGCTAAACTTCGTTTTTTCGTTTCAGAAAAAGTTGACCCAAAAATTGGATACACTTTATTTTCTGCTTTTTCTTTTAATATCTGATTGATGAACGCAGCTTTTGCCAACTCCATCGATTCAGGTTTAGAAAAATCAACACTTGTGTTATTTGGTAAAACACCAATATTATTGGTACTAGCAGCATCTTTTTTAAGTGCTAATACTCTTTCATTCGCTTCCTTGATTGATTTATTCTCAACATTAGTGGAAACCCAAGTAAACGATAATTGGTAAAGACAAACAGCCGTTAGCAATATCGTTAAAAACCAAAAAAATCCTTTGTTACGCATTTCGTAAAACAGTTAGTTATTATCTATTTAAGCCCGCAAATATAGAATTTAGGATTGTTAATGTCAATAAACTTTAGCATCTATTTCGATTGTTTATTAACAAGCTGTTGAAAAATGATGTTTTTCAACGGTAGTAAAACAATTTAATATTCTTTTAAAGCAAAGTTAATCAAGTCTTTAGAGAAATTTTCCCAGGAATTTTTGATTTTTTCATTTCTTATATTTTCTTTAAAAAAAACAGCTTTATCCGTTTCGAAAAAATCTTTTAGTGCTAAAAAAAGTGCCTTTTCATTGTTTGGAGGAACAATTACACCTGTTTTTCTATGCTCAATTGTTTCTGACAATCCTCCTACGTCTGAAGCAATCAATGGAACTTCAAAATGAAACGATGTAGCTGTTATTCCAGATTGAGTTGCCGATTTATAAGGCAACACACACACATCAGCTGCTGAAAAATAGAAGGCAACTTCATCATCAGGAATGTATTGATTGAAAAAATAAATCGCAGAATTAGCACTTTCTAGAATTAATTGATTGTATTTTTCTTGGTTACCGTAAACCTCACCAGCTATAATTAACTGATAATCGGCTGGTAAGTTGGCGAAACTTTTCAATAAAACATCTAAACCTTTGTAATCGCGAATCAAACCAAAAAATAAGATCGTTTTTTTAGTTACATCTGTTTTCAATAGTTCGTGTGCTTTTTGTCGTTCTATTATTGGTCCAAAATGATCATACCATGGATGCGTTAAACAACAAATTTTTGCCGAAGGTTGAATAGATAAAACTGCTGCTTCCACTGCTTTTGAAAGAACAATAAAATGAGAATATTGACTTAAAAAAATGCGATTTAAAAATGCATCAATAAAACGTTTTTCATGCGGGATTAAATTATGAACCAAAGCAATTTTCTTAGTTTTTTTCGGCAAAAATATAGAGAATAATGCTGTGAAAACAGCAAAAATTGGCATCCAATAATTTACAATAAAAATAGTTGGCTTTGATTGTTTGATTTTTTTTGCTCCAGCGAAATAAGTAAATGGATTAAATGTTGAAACAATGCGTTGCGCTACAAGCCCTTTATTTTTCGAAGCAACAAATTGTGTTGTTCCTGGAAACAAAAAATCAGGGTATTGCTTTTTAAACGTAAATGTTTGTACTTCGTTTTCTTTTAGTAACTCGATTACTAATCGCTCATTAAACTGTGCAATTCCACCTCTAAAAGGATGAAAAGCTGAAAAAATTGAAATACGTTGCTTCTTCAAACTTTAAAATTTATTCAATCCCATAGGATTCAATCGTGTAATACAATTCTTTCCCTTTTTTAATAGTGTTTTTATCAAAATTAGCGATGGTATTGTCTTTAAAATGCTTGTAAATTAATCCAATGTTTTTTGCGTAAATCTCATATTTCACTCGATCATCGACTAAAGAGAAAAAATTCTGTATATCTACTTTTAATGTATTCGAATAAACTTGGTCCCCAATCGTGTAATTTTGATCAATAGATGCATATTTAGCATTTATTTTCGATGAAGTATTAAACATGTTGATATTCCAAACTTTATCTAAAGTAGGTTTAAATACTAGTTTTACAATGCGTTGATTTTCCTCTATTAATTCAGCTTTTTGATTTTCAACAATGGTAGTCCACACATCTTTTAGAATCCATGCTCCTTGAATAGAATCTCTCGTATATCTTAAAAACTTACGTGCTGTCCTTCCAGCATTATCTATAAATGTATCGCCGATAACCGTTTTTAACTGATAGTACAAAGTGTCGTGCTGAACAGCTTGATTTTCATCGTGTTCAATATCTATTACATTGTAAATACAAAAACGTCCAGGTGTTAAATCAAAATATGCGTAATCAAAATCAATGGTTTCAGGCATATCTTTCTCACACGATTGAAATCCAATCAACATACTGCAAATAGCAGCTATAACAAAAACCGACTTGTATTGAATTCCTTTCATTTTTTAATCATTTGGATCAATTCCTTTTTGTTTTAAAGCGGCTAATTTCGCTTCTAATGCTTTTCCTTCAAATAAAACGCTGTTGTAATAATATTTCTTCCCAATTTGTTTGCCTGACTCATCAAAACCATAAGACCAACCATGTAACAAACCATTTTTATAGCGTTCGCGTGCAAAAGGTTTTCCACTTGCATAACAACGCTCCCAAATACCAACTTTTTTTCCTAATAGATAATTCCCTTTTTCCTTGATTGCTCCCGACTCATAATATTCAATGTATTCGCCATTGATTAGTCCTTTTACATAATTTTCAGTAGTTAAAATCCGTGGAGATTTCGTTTGCTCATTCCATGATTTATAGAAACTTACTCTCTTTCCATTTAACTGATCATTTAAAAATGTTTCCGCTGAAATAAGAAATCCTGCTTCATTGTAATTATACCATAACGAGTCTTTTTTCAAATTTCTATAAATACCAACACTCATGATTTTCCCATTTTCATGGTACATTTTTGATACTGAACGATTACTATTTTCTTGGTGCTCAATTACTGCCTTCACAGAGTTGGATAAATAATAATACGTAAACGTTCCAATAGGTTTATCGTCTTTGAACTGCCCTTTGTATTGTAAAATTCTAGAATTGGGATACGTTTTACTCCAAGCACCTTGTTTTTTACCTTTAGCATCAGTGCTGTTTTGACCAAATGTCAACCCACTATTTATTATTAAAAATACAACTAATAATCTCATTTTAATTCAATTAGATTAATTCTGCAAATACACGTAAACTATCAACCGTTAAGTCTGCATCAACTGAAATAGGTTCAATTGTTTTTATTCGAACGGTTTTCATACTTAAGGCTTTCCCAAATAGAATATCTGAATCTGTATCACCCACCATAATTGCTTTTTCAAAATCAATGGCTTCAAATTCACTTTTTGCACGTAAAGCCATTGCCGATGAAGGTTTTCTTGTTGAGTTTGAATCATTTTTTAATTCCGGTGCAAAATAGCAATGCGTAATTTTACCACCCTTTTTTTCGATCTCAGCAACCATATAATCATGAATACCTATCAAATCAGACTCTTTCATAATTCCTTTACCAATGCCTTGTTGGTTGGTCACTACAAAAACATAGTGAAAATGATCCCCAATAATTTTCAGCGCATCTAATACTCCTTCTTCAAATACAAACGCCTCTTTAGAAGTGATATAACCACCCATCTTACGTTGGTTGATTACACCATCACGGTCTAAAAAAAGCGTCCAAGAAGCATCAATGTTCCACGCTTTCATCCTTCAAATATTTTTCTATCAAATAGACATTACGAGTAGAGGAATTACGTCCAATTAATTCAGCAATAAAACCAACTAAGAAAAATTGAACACCAATAATCATTGCTGCCAATGCAATGTAAAATTCTGTTCTTTGCGCAATTAATTTAGCTGATTGATCGAAAAACAATTTATCAATAATGATGTAAAAAGAAAATCCAAAGCCAATTAAAAACATCAACGTTCCAATTGCGCCGAAGAAATGCATGGGTTTTTTACCAAATCTACCCATAAACACCACTGACAATAAATCTAATGGACCATTTAAAAATCGGTTCATTCCAAATTTAGTAACCCCAAACTTTCGTGCTTGATGAATCACTACTTTTTCTCCTATTTTTGAAAAACCAGCATATTTTGCCAAAGCAGGAATGTAACGATGCATATCGCCATATAATTCAATACTCTTTACAACGCTATTTTTGTATGCTTTTAAGCCACAATTAAAGTCATGTAAGTATATACCTGTCAATTTACGTGCTGCCCAATTGTAGAGTTTAGTGGGAATTGTTTTAGAAATTGGATCGTACCGTTTTTGTTTCCAACCAGATACGACATCAAAATCTTCTTCAACGATCATTTTATACAATGCTGGAATTTCATCTGGAGAATCTTGCAAGTCAGCATCCATTGTAATCACAACATCGCCACAACATAGTTCAAAACCTTTCTGAAGCGCTGCGGATTTTCCATAATTACGTTGAAATTTAATTCCTACTACATTGGGATCTTTTAAACGTAAAGCTTCAACTACATTCCAAGAACCGTCTTTACTTCCATCATCAATAAATACAACTTCATAAGTAAAGCCATTTTCATTCATGACTTTCTGAATCCAAGTATGCAATTCAGGCAATGATTCCACTTCATTGAATAATGGAATTACGATCGATAGTGCTTTATTATTTTTCAACTCTTTATTAATCATATACACGACAAATATACAAAACGAACCAAAAGTTTACTAATTGTGTTTTGAATAACTTTTTATCGTTATCAGGAATTTCAACTTACAAGATAAAAATTGCCGCCAAAATAAAGATAACAATAAGAATCAAATATTGCCAAACATCTACAAAATAGGGATAGATAGATTTAAATCGTTCTTTTAATTTCATACAACAAATTTAGAAAAAAAATGAAGTTGTGAACACGTTATACGAATGAAATATGATAGCATTTTAGCTAAAAGAAAAACAAAGTTTAGAAAGAAAAAACTAGAAATTTGAAATAAAATGAATGCGGATTTTAAAATTGAAAATCGAACTGAGGTTTTTATTATCTTTGCACTGTTAAAAATTGGCTATGGCAAAAGATAAAAACACTCAAAATTCACAAGAAATTGATTTTCAAAGCTTCAAATCTGAAGTATTGAAAGACTATAAATTAGCATGCGTTTCTCGTGAAGCTTCTTTACTTGGAAGAAAAGAAGTGCTTACTGGAAAAGCAAAATTTGGGATTTTTGGTGACGGAAAGGAATTAGCGCAAATTGCCTTAGCCAAACAGTTTAGAAACGGAGATTTTAGATCTGGTTATTACCGTGATCAAACTTTAATGATGGCCAATGATCAATTGACAGTTCAACAATATTTTGCAGGATTGTACGGACATACGGATGAAGTTGTAGAACCGCAATCTGCTGGTCGTCAAATGGGTGGACATTACTCTACACGTAATTTAGATGCTGCTGGTGAATGGAAAAACTTAATGGAACAAAAAAATAGTTCTGCTGATATTTCACCAACAGCTGGACAAATGCCACGCCTTTTAGGTTTAGCTCAAGCATCCAAAGTTTACAGAAATCATCCAACTTTAAAGGATTTAGAACAGTTTAAAAAATTCACCAATGGTGGAAATGAAGTTGCTTTTGGAACCATTGGTGACGCTTCAACATCAGAAGGTCCGTTTTGGGAGACAATCAATGCTGCTGGTGTACTTCAAGTACCAATGGTGATGTCTGTATGGGACGATGGTTACGGAATTTCTGTTCCTCGTGAATTTCAAACAACAAAAAATAGTATTTCTGAAGCCTTAGCTGGAATGCAACGAACTTCTGATAAGCCTGGTTATGAAATATTCATCACTAAAGGTTGGGATTATGCGCATTTATGTGACACCTATGAAAAAGCGGTGAAATTAGCACGTGAAGAACACATTCCTGTATTAGTGCATGTGAAAGAAGTAAACCAACCACAAGGTCATTCAACTTCTGGATCTCACGAACGATACAAATCAGAAGAACGCCTAATCTGGGAAACAGAATTTGATTGCATTGAAAAATTCAAAGAATGGATTTTAAAATTTAATGCCAATGGAAATACAATTGCTTCAGAAGAAGAATTAGAAGCGATTCATAAAGAAGCAAAAACACACGTTCGCGATCAAAAAAATGCTGCTTGGAAAGAATTCACAACGGATATACAAGCAGATTTAGCAGAAGCTTTACAAGTAATGAAAGCAGTTGCAAGCGAAAGTAGTAACCGCGTATTTATTGAAAAAGAAATTGAACAATTAGAAAAAACATTTGAACCAATTCGCAAAGATGTATTAAGTGCAGCTCGTCGAATTTTAAGAATGGTTAAAGATGAGCAATTTCCTTCAAGAACAACCTTAGCTGCTTGGATAAAAAGTAGAATCAATCAAAATCACGAAAGATATAGTTCTTATTTACATTCACAATCAGAACGTTCTGCCTTGAAAATAAAAGCAGTTGCTCCTATTTATGATGGTTCAAACACGTTTGAAGACGGACGTATTGTATTGAGAGAAAATTACCGTTCATTGTTATCTAAATACCCAGAAGCGCTTGTTTTTGGTGAAGATGCTGGTAAAATTGGCGGTGTAAATCAATCATTAGAAGGCATGCAAGAGCAATTTGGTGAATTGCGTGTTTCAGATACAGGAATTCGTGAATGTACAATTATTGGTCAAGGAATTGGAATGGCAATGCGTGGTTTGCGTCCGATTGCTGAAATTCAATATTTAGATTATTTATTGTATGCAATTCAAATCATGTCAGATGATTTAGCAACAGTTCAATACAGAACGAAAGGTGGACAAAAAGCTCCGCTGATTATAAGTACACGTGGACATCGTTTAGAAGGAATTTGGCACAGTGGTTCACCAATGGGAATGATCATCAATTCGATTCGTGGAATGCACGTATGTGTTCCAAGAAACATGACTAAAGCAGCTGGTTTTTACAATTTATTAATGGAAGCTGACGAACCTGCTTTGGTGATTGAACCTTTAAATGGATACAGAACAAAAGAATTAATGCCAACCAATAGTGGCGAATACAAAGAAGCGTTAGGTGTTCCTGAAATTGTTAAAGAAGGAAGTGACATTACACTCGTTTCCTATGGTTCAACGTTTAACTTGTGTGAAGTTGCTTGTAAAACATTGACTGAATTAGGTATTGATGTTGAATTAATAGATGTTCAAACATTATTACCATTTGATATTCACCATTCAATAAAAGATTCTTTAGCAAAAACAAATCGTTTGTTAATTGTTGATGAGGATGTGAGCAGTGGTGCAACAGCGTATATGTTGGATAAAATTTTGGTAGAACAAAAAGCATATTATCATTTAGATGGCGCTCCAGAAACGTTGAGTTCAAAAGACCACCGTCCTGCTTATGGAACAGATGGAGACTACTTCTCAAAACCAAGTATTGATGATATTGTAGAAAAAGTTTATGCCATCATGAACGAAGCTGATCCAATTAAATTTCCAGCTATTTATTAAAAGCGATTATCTAAAATAATTTATAATTTAAAGGTCATACTTCTTATTTGAAATATGACCTTTTTCTTATTTTTACAATAAAAAACAATGAATTTCAACGACTATCAACAACAATTTGAAGCGATTTTATCAGGTGCTTTAACAAGTGGAGTTTACGAAGATCCACACTTTGTCAATTATACAAAATTGAACCATTCTAGAATGAATCGATGGTTGAAAAAAGGAGAATTATTAGCTGAAACAAAAAGAGCTTTGGCAACAATTCAATCACCTCAAAAATGGGTACTTATTACAGAACCTTGGTGTGGAGACGCTGCTCACATTGTTCCTTTTATTGTAATGATGGCAGAACAGAATAAATCTATTTCACTAGAGATTCAATTACGCGATTCTAACTCAGAAATCGATTCATATTTAACCAATGGTGGGAAATCCATTCCAAAATTAATCATCCGTAATGAAGCAAACGAAGATTTGGCTATTTGGGGTCCACGTCCAGAACAATGCCAAAAAGTATTTAAAGCTGAAAAAGAAAAAGGGGCTGAATTGGACGCTTTAAAAGTTGCATTACAAGAATGGTACAACGGGAATCATGGTGTAGAAATCCAAGAAGAAATTTGTACGATCATTTCAACGCTATAAGAATGAAAAAATATTTATTGCTATTAATAGTCTCTACGACAATTTTATTTTCCGGATGTTACAAAGGAAAAGCAGTTGATTTAGTGATTTACAATGCTGCTATTCATACAATGGATGATGCCAACCATGTGTACGATGCCATTGCAATTAAGGATGGCAAAGTTGTTGAAGCAGGTCCTGAACGACAAATTCGTAACAAATATGCTGCAGAAGAAGAAATTGATGCAGCAGGTAAAGACATTTATCCAGGCTTTACAGATGCGCATGGTCATTTATTTTCCTATGCAGATCAATTGTTAAGTGCCAATTTAGTTGGTGCAAAATCTTTTGATGAAGTATTGGTTCGTTTAGAAAAATACCAACAAAAAAAACACCGATCATTTATTATAGGAAGAGGCTGGGATCAATCTTTATGGGAAGACAAAGCATTTCCAACGAATGAGAAATTATCTCAATTATTTCCAAATACACCCGTTTGTTTGATTCGCATTGATGGACATGCTTTGATTGCAAATGATGCATTATTAAAACGTGCAAAAATAGATTCCTTGACCAAAATTGATGGCGGAATCATACACCTTGAAAAAGGAAAATGTACAGGTTTTTTAGTTGACAATGCAATGAATCCAATTTATAAACTACTCCCCGCTTTTCCAGAAAAAGAAATAATGAATGCAATCGAAGAAATTCAAGCTGAATTACTGCAATATGGCATTACAGGAGTTCATGAAGCTGGAATTCAATTGAAACAAATTGGGTTGTTTAAAAAAATGATTGCTCAAAAAAAGTTAGTATTAAATATTTATGCGATGTTGATGCCAACCAAAGAAAACAAAGCATTTGCATTGAAAAATGGAATCTACACCTTTAAAAATCTACTCATTCGTTCATTTAAAGTAATGGGTGACGGTGCATTAGGTTCCAGAGGTGCATTTTTGAAAAAAGAATATGCTGATCAACACAATCATTTTGGGGTTTTAACTACACCACTTTCAGAAATAAAATCCATCGCTGATTTTTGTCAAAAAACGGGTTATCAAATGAATACTCATGCCATTGGTGACTCAACAAATGCATTACTTTTATCCATTTACAAAAACATTTACGCTGTAAATAAAGACCATCGTTGGAGAATTGAACACGCTCAAATTGTAGATGCAAAAGATAGGCACTTTTTTGGAGATTATGCAGTTTTTCCAAGTGTTCAACCAACCCATGCTGTTTCAGACCAACGCTGGGCAGAACTACGTTTAGGGAAAAATCGAGTTAAAAATGCGTATGCCTACAAATCTTTATTGAATCAATTTGGAATGGTAGCTATTGGAACAGATTTTCCTATAGAATTAACAGATCCTTTTTTAACCATTCATGCTGCTGTTCAACGCAAAAACAGTGATAATTTTCCTTCAAGCGGATTTTACAGCTCCGAACGAATCACTTTAGTAGAATGCATCAAAGGAATGACCATTTGGGCAGCATTTGCAGCATTTCAAGAAAATCAATTAGGTACTTTAGAAAAAGGGAAAGATGCAACCTTTGCTATTTTTGAAAATAAAATAACTTCAACTACTGAATACAAACCTAATTTTTCATATGCAACATACATAAAAGGAAAAAAGTCTACGGTGTTGATTAAATAAAATTTAAAAAGTATATTCGTAATCTAAACCTAAACTATGAATGCTATTAAAAGACTTTTTGATATTCCTTATTTTCAATTAGCAAACTATCCATCCAAAGATATGTTTGTAACAAAAGAAAATGGAAGCTGGAATGGATTATCCACTGAAAAATTCTTAAATGAAGTAATGCTTTATTCCAAAGGTTTGTTGGGATTAGGCATAGAAAAGGGTGATACAATTGCTTTAGTATCGAATAATCGCTTTGAATGGAATATAATGGATATTGCTATTCAACAAATTGGTGCGATTGTCGTTCCGCTCTACCCTACTATTTCTGAGAGTGATTATAATTACATCTTAAATGATGCTTCCATAAAAGCGTGCATTGTAAGTAGTGAAGAATTAGCGACTAAAATTAAACACATAGAATCAACTGTCCCATCCTTAAAACACTTGTTTACTTTTGATAAAGTTGCTGGTTTTGAACATTGGTCAAATATATTACAAACAACAGAAAACAGTTCAGAAGAAGCTGTTAATGAATTAATGCAATCTGTTAAATCTGAAGATTTAGCAACTATCATTTATACATCAGGAACAACAGGAAACCCTAAAGGTGTGATGCTTTCGCATGCTAATATCATTTCAACAGTATTGAGTTGTGTAGATCCAATTCCAGTTGAAAATGGTTCTAAAGTGCTTTCTTTTTTACCCATTTGTCACATATATGAGCGCATGTTACATTATTTATACATGTACTTGGGTTGTTCTATCCATTTTGCTGAATCAATGGATACAATTGGTGATAATATTCGTGAAGTTAAACCAGAAGTGTTTAGTGCAGTTCCCCGTTTAATTGAAAAAGTTTACGATAAAATCATTGCCAAAGGAGAAGAATTAAAAGGAATCAAACGAAGCCTGTTTTTCTGGGCAGTAAATGTGGGTGAAGAATTTGATTTTATTGGGAAAAGTCGATTTTATAAGTTAAAACTAGCCATTGCTCGAAAATTAATTTTTTCTAAATGGCAATTAGCTTTAGGTGGGAATGTAAATGCCATTGCTTCAGGTAGTGCTGCTTTACAGCCGCGTTTAGCACGTATGTTTCATGCAGCTGGAATTCCAATTTTAGAAGGTTATGGTTTAACAGAAACTTCACCTGTAGTTTCCGTGAATTGCTTTAAAAAAGGAATTCGTATTGGTGCTGTTGGTGCCTTGGTTGAAAATGTTCAGGTTAAAATTGCTGAAGATGGCGAGATTTTGGTAAAAGGTCCAAATGTCATGATGGGTTATTACAATTTACCAGAGGAAACTGCAGCAGTATTCGATGAAGAAGGCTGGTTTAAAACAGGTGACATTGGTGAATTCACAGAAGGTAAATTTTTAAAAATTACCGATCGAAAAAAAGAAATATTCAAAACTTCAGGAGGAAAATATATTGTTCCACAAGCAATGGAAAACAAATTCAAGGAATCGCGTTTCATTGAACAAATAATGGTCATCGGAGAAGGTCAAAAATATCCCGCTGCATTAGTTATTCCAAATTTCGCATTTTTAAAAGAATGGGCTATTCGCAAAAAAATGGATTTTTCAAAATACTCTAATGAAGAATTAATAAAAATCCCAACTGTTATTGAACGTTTCAACAAAGAAATAAAATTGTATAATCAAGGATTTGGTAATTGGGAACAAGTAAAGAAAATTGCTTTGCTACCCTCAGAATTTACGATTGAAAGCGGTGAAATAACACCAACGCTCAAATTGAAACGTAAAAAAATACTTGAAAATAACCAAGAAAAATACGATCAAATATACACAGATTAATCAACTAAGGTAATCTTCACTTTAACGTGATGAAATGCAGGAAAATGATTGCCTTTTTCAAATTGAAACGTATTGAGGTAATTACGTACTTTAATTTTTGAAGGAATAGAAACAACTGTAGAAGCAGGTAAATCAAAGGCTATTGAAGTCACTTTACCTGTTCTATCTACAGATAAATCACACACTACATATCCTTTGTGAATATCTGACAGTGTGAAATCTGTTTTTGTTATCAATTGACGATTTTCGTCTACTAAATCACCTGAAAGCAATTGTGCATTTGATTGATAAGTAATTAATAAAAAGAATATGAGTGCTACTTTTTTCATGTGTTGTTTTGTTTGTTGTTTGATTTTCATACGACCAACACTCCAAATAGTTACTTTTTTGAATTAATTTAAATTTAATGTATTTTTGATACGTGAATAAATATATAACTCTCCTCAAAAAAATTGCACCATTTTTACTTTCAGCTTTCTGTTTGATGATGGGGATTCGCATTTTTGAGTTTAATACTTTCCCTGAAGGAATTATTCATTATCAATCAAGTTATCTATTTCAAGGTTTATTATTAGACTTTTTGTTCCTTTTAAACGTAACTGGGATTATTGTTATACTAACACTCCCATTTTTAATACTATCTAATCTTCTACCTCGCATTATCTTTCATTTACTTTTACTAATTGTTGTCTTTTTTCAGTTTGGAATAAGTTACTATTTTGCATTATCCCAAACACCTTTAGATGAAAGCATTTTCTATTTAAATTGGAGGGATTTATTAGCTGTTGTTGACTTAAAACACTACCTCAATATCAGCATATTATCGATGGTTGCCTTCGCCATTACTTGCTATTATTTTTTAGGTAAATTATTCCAAAAACTTGAACTAAAACCATGGATAATAATTAGTTTTTTAACCATTGGACTATTAACAATTCCAATCAATTTTTACACCTCATCAAAAAATGATAAAACAATATGTGTGAACAATCGCATCAATTATTTCATCCACAGCGCCCTTGTTTTTGCAAATAAAACCAAAGATTTTAAAGGAGAAATTGAACCGAATGATTTTGCTGAATTAAACCCCCATTTTTATCCAACTAACGTTGAAAACAAAGATTTTCCATTTTTCCATACTTTAGCCAATTCAGATGACTTTTCTCAAAATTTTAATTTAGACAAAACAACTCCTCCCAATATCGTATTCATAATTGTTGAAAGTTTAAATTCATATTTTGTCGGAGAGCAGCCACATGAAATGGTTCAATTAATGCCGTTTTTATCTGATTTATCGAAAAAAAGTTTGTACTTCAAAAATACTCTTTCAACCTGTGAACGAACTTTTAATGTTTTGCCGACAACAATGGCTGCATTGCCCATTGCTCCCGAACGAAATTCAGCCATGACAATCAATCCGATGCCTACTCAGTTTGGCTTACCTAATTTATTAAAAGACCATTATTATTCTCGTTTTTATTGTGGATTATACTTGTCATTTACAAATATGAATGGTTATATGAACTTTTTAAATACAGACTATTTAATTGATCAATGGGAACCTAAATACAAAAAACGCAACAAAGAATTCTTTTGTGATGGGGATGTTTTCAATCAATCGTTTGATGATGAACTAAAACACCCAACAAAAAAAAGAAAATTAGATGTTTTTTTAACCTACAATACGCATGAACCCTTTTTCTATCCTCAAAAGAATTACTATAAAAAGCGTGTTCTATCGTTAGTGAAAAACGCAAAACTTTCTAAAGAAAGAATACAACATCTTTCCAAAAACGCCGTCAAATTTGGCTCTTATGCTTATTTAGATGATCAGTTGAAATTGTATTTTCAGCAAGAATCTAGAAAAAAAGAACATCAAAACACCATTTATTTCATTGTTGGAGATCATGGCTCTGAGTTGTGCCTTTTTGATAATTTAGCTCGTTTTCACACATCTCTACTTGTTTATTCACCTCTTTTGAAAAAAGCGAAAGTTAGTCAAGAAATTGTAAGTCAATTAGATATTGCTCCATCCATTATAGGATTATTGAAAAATTATCCCAAACTTAATTTACCTGAAAAAGTAGCCTTCAATGGAAAACCTTTGAAAATTAGTAATACATTAACTAGAAATCATTTTCAAGTATTTAAAGGTAATAACACGAATTTATTAGCTGCAATCTATGGGAAATACTACTACGATCGAGGGCAATTGTATACCTATTCTACAGATTTAAAACTAAAAGAAATTCATAATAAAACGATTACAAAAAAAATCCAAAAACAATTAGAACTATACAATAAAATGTCCAGTTATATTTTCTATCAAAACAAATTAATCCCTCCCATTTATGCTTCTAAATTCATCAAAAATCATTTACTCAAACCATTCTTTTCTCATAATTTCAATACAGCAGCATCAACTTTTAAAAAGGAAGAATATACACCTATAGAAAAATGTCCTAAAATTCCATTAAAAACAGAATTAGTTTCCATCAATGTAGAATTTGAAATCGCAACAAAAAAAGAGATTGCATACGATGATTTACCTGAATTAATTGTGACATTTTACTCCAATAATAAATCCGATTATTACAGTGGCTTTAGAGCTGTTCCGACTTCTGCAAAACGCGTCAACAATAAAATGAACTTAGTTTATAAAGCAGCAATTCAAATAAAAGATTTTAAATACACCAAAAATTCAAACATTGATTATTACATCTTTAATTCTAAAAAGAAAGAATACAAGCACCTTACTACCTCCATTAACATTGCTGTAAATCGATAATTCATTGAAATTTAGGCAATCTTTCCCCAATCGGGTTTTGTCTTTAACACATCCACTAAAATCATTCGAATAGAAGCGTATTCAGGCAAACTAAGGTTTGGATCTTTTTCTAAAATCGAACGTGCAGCATCCCTTGCTAAAATGACTAATTGGGAATCTTTGGCAAGATCTGCGA
This sequence comes from Crocinitomicaceae bacterium, assembly GCA_017984635.1. Taxonomy (GTDB): domain Bacteria; phylum Bacteroidota; class Bacteroidia; order Flavobacteriales_D; family Crocinitomicaceae; genus M0103. Next base: position 10,115 of record JAGNZC010000031.1, on the reverse strand, counting down.
TTTTTAAATTTAACAAACCACTTTGTTGGGTACCCATTAAATCTCCTGGGCCTCTCAATTGTAAATCAACTTCAGCAATTTCAAAGCCATCACTTGAGCGCACCATTGTCTCAACCCGTTTCAAGGTGTCTTTGGATAATTTATCGCCTGTCATCAAAATGCAATAGGATTGTTCAGCTCCTCGTCCTACTCTACCGCGCAACTGATGCAATTGCGACAAGCCAAAACGCTCCGAACTTTCAATGATCATCACCGAAGCGTTGGGTACATTCACACCAACTTCAATAACGGTGGTTGCAACCATGATTTGCGTTTCTCCTTTGATAAAACGTTGCATTTCAAACTCTTTATCTTCTGGTTTCATTTGTCCATGCACAATGCTAATTCTGTAATTTGGCAGAGGGAAACTTCTAGAAATTGCTTCATATCCACTCATCAAATTATTGAAATCCAATTTTTCAGATTCATTGATCAAAGGATAAACAATGTAGATTTGACGCCCTTTTTCAATTTCCTCTTTCATAAATCCAAATACGCGTAAACGATGTGACTCGTAGCGATGAACGGTTGAAATTGGTTTTCTACCTGGTGGCAATTCGTCAATGACAGAAACATCTAAATCACCGTAAAAAGTCATAGCTAAGGTACGTGGAATCGGTGTTGCTGTCATGATCAGAATATGTGGCGGTGTTGTGTTTTTACGCCACATTCTTGCACGTTGCGCTACTCCAAAGCGATGTTGTTCGTCAATGACGACACATCCTAAATTGGCAAATTGAACTGTATCTTCCAACAAAGCATGTGTTCCAACTAAAATATGAACACTTCCATCTTCCAATCCTTCATGAATGTGAACCCTATTTTTCTTTTTAACAGAACCTGTCATCAACTCAATGCGAATGGGTAAATCTTTCACCATTTCACGCAAGGTTTCTGCATGTTGATTGGCTAGAATTTCAGTAGGAGCCATTAAAGCTGCTTGAAAACCATTTCCATTGGCAATTAACATCGTTAACAGCGCTACTAATGTTTTACCACTTCCAACATCTCCTTGCAACAAACGATTCATGTGGTGTCCCGACAAAAAGTCTTTGCGTATTTCTTTCAATACACGTTTTTGAGCACCTGTTAATGAAAAAGGCAAATAGTGTTCGTAGAAATCCGAAAACAAAGATCCTACTTCACTAAAAATAAATCCTTTTGACTTAGAAACACTGATTTGCTTTCTGAGCAACAATTCCATTTGAAGAAAAAACAATTCTTCGAATTTCAAGCGCTGTCTTGCGACATGAAACGCATGTTCGGAAGTAGGTAAATGAACTTCTTTGAATGCTGCTTCTCGCGACATGAAATTATGCGCTTTCAAGATTTCAGCTGGAAGTATTTCCGGTATTTTACCTTTTAATTGAAGCGCTAAAGCTGCAGTTAATTTTTCAATCCCTTTTGTGTGTAAACCTTTTGAAGCTAATTTCTCAGTAGATGAATAAACCGGTTGAATGCCTGTTTTTTGTCCAACATTTTGCCATTCTGTTAATTCAGGATGTGGAATATTCCAATTATTACCATACATTTTTGCTTTCCCATACACTTGGTATTCAGCACCTAATTTAAGCATGGGTTTAATAAAATGAATGCCTTGAAACCAAACCAATTCAATCAATCCAGACGTATCTTGAAATTTAGCGACTAATTTTTTTTGGCGACCAATCGCTACTTCATTCACTGCAATTATTGTACCTCTTAGCTGTGCATAACTGTCTAAATAACGTAAATCTGCCACCGTGTGATAGGCTGAGCGATCAACGTAACGAAATGGAAAATAATTCAATAAATCGTTGACTGTTACGACATTGATTTCTTGTCGCAATAAATCAGCACGTTGTGGACCAACCCCCTTTAGAAATGCAATCGGTGTTTGTAAAAACTCATTCATTTTAAAGGCGATTCCCCATTCAATTAATTACCTTTAAATGCTTTCATTCCGCTTTTTAACCAAGCTGCAAATTTTACAGGATCACTGTGATTTTCATAATCTGCAGAACCAACAGGAATATCTTTTCCTTCAGGTGTTTGTAAAACATAATATGGTTGAGCTGTAATGTTGTATTCACTGATTTGTTTGTACATCCATTTATCACCAACTGTTCTTAAAACTTGTTTTTTACCCGGCATAAATTCAACCGTTACTTGCTCTTTTTTAGGTAATTCTGTGCGCTCATCAACATGCAAGGAAACAATCACTACATCATTTTGCAAGTGTTCAATTACGCCTGGTTCTCCCCAAACGCTTTCCTCCATTTTGCGGCAATTCACGCAGTTTCTACCTGTAAAATCAACAAACAATGGCTTGTTCACTTTTTGTGCATATGCTAACGCTTGATCGTAATCATGGAAAACGGGAATGTTTTGAGGACCGATGTGCATTCCTGGCGCCATTTCTTGGTGACTTGAACCTGAACTAGAACCAAAAACACCACCAATAGATTCACTGTAATTACTTGGCGGAGGAAATGCACTAATTAATTTCAATGGCGCACCAAACAAACCTGGCAACATGTAAAAGACAAAAATCAATGTAAACGACCCAAACAATGTTCGACCAACAGATAAACGTTCTAAAGGACTATCGTGAGGCAAGCGAATGATACCAAATAAATACAAGGTTAATGTTAAGAAAATTCCAATCCAGATCGCTAAAAACAATTCTCTTTCTAGGAAATGTGCTTGCAAAGATAAATCTGCATTCGATAAAAATTTAAAGGCTAAGGCTAATTCTAAGAATCCTAAAACAACTTTCACCGAATTCAACCAGCCACCTGATTTAGGTAAGGTATTCATCCAACCTGGGAAAGCAGCAAATAAACCAAACGGCAAGGCTAATGCTAAAGAAAAACCAAACATCCCAATAAATGGCGCTGCGCCACCTGCTGAAGCTGCTTGAACTAACAATGTTCCAACGATTGGTCCTGTACAAGAAAATGAAACCAATGCCAACGCTAAAGCCATAAAGAAGATTCCAATGATTCCACCTTTATCTGCTTTAGAATCTGCTTTGTTTACCCATGAATTAGGCATTCTAATTTCAAATGCACCTAAAAATGAAACAGCAAATACGACTAAGATTAAGAAGAATACGATATTAAATGTTGGATTTGTTGACATTTCATTCAATGCCTTTGCTCCAAATGTAGCCGTAACAACTGTTCCCAATAAGATATAAATCACAATGATTGAAACAGAATACAATAAAGCATTGCGAATTCCTTGTGCTTTTGATTTACTTTGTTTTGTAAAGAACGAAACAGTCATTGGAATCATTGGGAAAACACACGGTGTAAATAAGGCTGCTAAACCACTAATAAATGAAAGAATGAATATCATTAACATTGATTTACCTTCCGTTGCGTCACTTTTTGTAGTTGCTTTTAAAGGCTCCATTACTTGTTCATCCGAACTAGTAGCAGAAGTTGTTGGCTTTTCAACTGTTGTAGCCGTTGTATCTTCAGAAACTTCTGCTGCAACCGCTTCTTCACTTCCTTTTACTTTTACAGAAAAATCTGCAGAATGATCGCGCAAACATTTCACATCGTCACATGGTTGAAATGAAAACGTTCCACTTAATACAAAATCTTTTTTGGAATTGATTTTAATTTTTTGTTTCAAAACAATTGCACCTTCGTGATAAGCTAATTGTTCATCAGCCAATTCATCGTATTTAGAGATGGGTTTTGGCTCAACTACGCTTCCAATGATTGAAAAGTTAGGTGATTTCTTTAACACAACGCTTGTTGGAAAACCAAAACTACCTTTCGGTAATTTCACCGCTGTAATGTGCCAATGCTCCACAATTTTTATCTTTCCTATAATCGTTGCTTCTGCACCTTTCTGTTCAATTGAAAATTGCCATTTTACTTTGTCTTCAGCTAATTCAAGTTGAGAAAAAGCTTGAAAACTTAGTAATAAAAAGAAACTATTTAATAATGTTAGTTTGAAATTTTTCATAAACAGATTAATTTGAAATTGGAACTATAAATGTATGATCAACTGGAGGCAGACACATCTCATCATTGCAAAGCATATAGTTTACAACGCATTCTAGTGAGCCATTTTGTAGTACGTTAATTTTTTGACGAAATGTCACTTCCTTTACAAAAAAGAGTACATCTGCACCAAAAGTATCTTCGTATTTTAAAATCGGAGCTGGTTCAACCGTATTACCTAATAAAACATAAAACTTTGATGGCAAAAATTCAAAAGAAGTCGGAACGGGTCCAGCTTCAACAGGGCTGTTTTGACTGTATAAATGCCAACCTTCAGCTATTTTAGCTGAGAAATTCACTACTTTTTCTTTGGCATCAAACGTTGCATTCCAACGAATATTTTCTTGACCAAATAATGGCAAAAAAAGGCAACAAGAAACGAAAAAAATTAAGTGCTTGATCATTCTATCTTTTATCAAATTCAAAAATACGAATTCAAAAAGGATGTCGGCAATTTTTTATGATTTTTTTAACGAATCAACAAATAATTTCTAGAATGCGATGAATTGGAATCCAAGAACCACCTTTTAAACAAATAAACTTTTCGCCACTCGCCCAAATGGTTGTTTCCACTTGCTTCACGCTTTCATCATCTTGAAAAATGATTGATACCTTTTTATGCTCATTATTCCCAAGCAAGGTGGCATTTACAATTTGTTGCTTTAAATTAGGATGTTGTGATACGGTTGTTTTGTCTTCAATAAATGACAAATTATAGATTAATTCTTTCTCAATTAATAATGGTTTCATATATGATTACTTTGTAGTTTGTACTAAATTACAAAAAAAATAAACAAAAAACCTATTTACTGAAAAATTTATAGCGAACTGTCTTTCAGTGATAAACGCGCACTTGCTGCACTATTCTGACTGCCGAAAATTTCTTTTTCGTATAAAAACTTACCCGTTATAGCAATCATTGCAGCATTATCAGTGCAGTATTCAAATTTTGGAATAAATACGTCCCACTGATTGTTTTTACCCGCTAAATTTAATGCATCTCTCAATCCGGAATTTGCAGAAACTCCACCTGCTATGGCAATTTGATTAATATTGTGTTCTTTTGCTGCTTTGGTTATTTTCTTTATCAATATTTCAACAACAGATGCTTGAATGGAGGCACACAAATCTGCTTTATTCTTTTCAATGAATGTTGGGTTCAGCTTCGTTTCTTTCTGAAGAAAATATAAAATCGAAGTTTTTAATCCACTAAAACTAAAATCTAATCCTTGAATATTAGGCTTTGCAAATGCAAATTTTGTAGGATCTCCTTCTTTTGCAAATTTATCAATTAAAGGTCCACCTGGATATGGGAAGCCTAATAATTTTGCAGCTTTATCAAAAGCTTCACCAGCTGCGTCATCAATGGTAGTTCCAATTACTTTCATGGATAAATAATCTTCAACCAATACAATTTGTGTGTGTCCACCAGAAACAGTTAAACACAAAAATGGAAACGTTGGTTTTTTCTTGTCTTCATCGTCAATAAAATGAGCTAAAACGTGCCCCATCATGTGGTTTACTTCTAACAATGGTATGTCCATCGCCATTGAAAAAGCTTTTGCAAAGGAAGTACCAACCACTAATGAGCCCATTAGTCCTGGACCTTTTGTAAATGCGATTGCATCAATCTCTTCTTTTGTTACACCTGCTTTTTTCAAAGCCGCATCCACCACTGGAATAATGTTTTGTTGGTGGGCACGACTAGCTAATTCGGGTACTACTCCACCATACAATTCATGTATTTCTTGTCGCGCTATTAAATTCGAAAGAATGGCGCTATTTTTGAGTACAGCAGCGGATGTATCATCACACGATGATTCAATACCTAGAATTATTATGTCTTTTTGACGCAAGATTGTGTAAATTTGTATTCTAAATGACAAAAGTATCAAAAATAGCAATAAGAATTGGTGGAATTTCCATTGAATGGATGCTTATTGTTACTATTTTATTTGCGTTTTTTATTCGTACAAGTGTTGTACAAACTTTTTTAGCTCAAAAAGCAACAGCCTATCTTTCTAAAGAACTGAATACCAAGGTCAAAATTGGTCAAGTAGATATTACCTTTTTCAATGAAGTGGTATTAGAAGATGTATTATTACTCGATAAAAATAATGATACGTTGTTGAAAATGGAAGACCTTTATCTGAAATTAGATCATTTAAATCAACTCCAACGTAAGATTTATTTTCAATCGGCTACACTTGTTAATGGAACCGTACATCTAACGCAAGACAAAAAAACAGGCGATTATAATTATGAGTTTTTAGCGGATTACTTTTCATCCAATGAAAAAAACACTTCTAACAGTAAGCCATTCCAATTATTTCTATCTGCATTAAACCTTGAAAAGATTCGATTTCGCTATGATGATTACCGGTACAAGTATGAGTCATTTGGAATGGATTATAACCATTTAGACATTACTCAAATTGATTTAAAGGCCAATCATTTACAAATCATTAATGGTGTGATCACTGGGAATATTGAACACATCAAAGCGAATGAACGCTGTGGTTTTCAACTCAATCACTTTGAAGGAATCGCCAATGTTTCTGATAAAGGAATCGTTGTCGATCAAGTTAAAATCAAAACTCCAAAATCCTTGGTTTTTGCTCCGAAAGTACACATGCTTTATGATGAATACAGCGATATTTTAGACTTTGTAGATAGCGTGACATTTGATTCTAAATTAGCTAAAAGTCGTGTTTCCATGCAAGATATTTCTTATTTCGCAGATGACTTAGAAGGAATGGATGAAATGGTAACCGTTAGTGGAATTGTCACTAAAAAAGTGGCCAATTTAAAAATCCAACAATTGAATTTAAAATTTGGTAAAAAATCGATTATTAAAGGAACTGTTAACTTACCTGATTTTGATAATTTTAGTCGCTCCTTCTTAAACCAAAAAATTGACTATGCTTTTATTGATTTAACCGATTTAAGTAAAATCAATTTACCTAAATTTGCTGCAAATAAAAAAATTGTACTCGACGAGTATTTACAAAGATTTAACTACTTCCAAGCAACTGATTTACGATTAGATGGTTACGAATCTCAATTTGTTGTTGCGGCGGATAAAATCAAAACAGGATTAGGAAGCATTTACCTCGATAATGGGATTATGTTTACTCAAAATAAAAGCAATGATTCCTATTTATTTGAACGATCACAAGCGAGTGAATACGATGTGAAAATTGAGCAATTTGATTTAAAACAGTTTTTAAATGATCCTGATTTTGGAACAGTGGACGGTACTTTCTTTTTATCAGGTGAAGCATTTTCGTTAAATGATATCCATTTTAACCAAATGGAAGGAAATATGAATCATTTCGATTACATGGGTTATGCTTACAATGATATTTTTATAGAAGAAGGAAGCTTTATCGATCAAGTATTTACAGCGAAAATTGAAGTAAAAGATGATAACTTGGCCTTAACATATGATGGGTTTATCGATTTTAACGAAAACCAACACATGCTTTTTACAGTTGATATTTCAAAAGCATTGTTACACAACTTAAACATTTCACTGAATGAAAAATCGAGTTTAACTTCTAGTTTTACGGTAGACATTGTTGGGAATAGTAGTAATTCTATGTCCGGAGATATTACAATGAATGGAATACTTTACAAAGAAGCTGGAAAAACAATTAGTATTCCCAAGTTAAAGATTGCGGTTAAAAGAGGAGAAACAGAAGATTTATTTTCAATTAAAAGTCAATTAGCAGACTTAACCATTCAAGGTAAAATTGATTTTCAATCATTAATCACCGATTTCACGAATCAATTTGAAAAAGTAGTTCCTTCTATATTTCCCAAAAAAGCACAATTAAGAGAAAAACAGCGTAAAATATCTAAAAGCAAGTTCAACTACCGCCTAAAAACAAATGACTTAGATGATTTCTTTTCCATATTTGTACCCGACTTACGTGTATCACCAAACACTGAGTTAATAGGCCACTTCGATGCTCCATCTTCTACTTTTTCAATGCAATTGAAAGCAGATAAAATCAATTACCAAGACTTAAAATTCTCAACAATTGATTTAAATCAATCGATACAAGAAAACAAAATCAATGCCTTGTACACGGTGAAACATTTCTCTTTGAGCGATTCAGTTAATTTTGAAGATGTCAGTTTTACAACAACTGGTCAAAATAATTTACTTACCTCTTCCTTAACCTGGGATACCGGTACTCAAAACGATTCTAAAATAAACTGGGAAACAACAGTTCATGATAATAAAAATGTGACGTTTCAAGTTGCCCCTTCTTATTTTAGTGTAAATGAAAAACGATGGGAGACAGAGAAAGAAGCAACTATTTCTATTTCTGAATACACTGTAAGTGCAACAAAATTAAAACTTAAGAGAAACAAACAATTCATCAGTATTGATGGGAAATTCTCTAAAAACAATGCTGATCAAATGAATTTCAGAGTCAATGATGTAGATTTAAATGAGTTAAGTCAATTAATTGGTGCTGATATAGAAATGAAGGGACTTATCAATGGCTGGGGATTCCTTTCAAATCCCTATAAAAACCTTTCCTATATGGGAGATGCAATTGTCGAAAATTTATACTTAAATAAACAAGAAGTAGGAAATGTTTTTATTCAATCACAATGGAGTAAAGAAATTGGCAATGTAACTTTTAACGGCGATTTAGTAAGAAGAGGCGAACAAACATTAAGTTTTGATGGACAATATTTATTAAATAAAGAAAAAGATAATTTAGATTTTAATTTGCTTTTTGATCAAACGGATCTTTCTTTTATAAATGGTTTTGTTGATTCTACAATCGTTACTAATATTCATGGTTTATTAGATGGTCGCTTAAAAGTTTCTGGTAATTTAGATCAGCCCATTTTAAATGGTGAAGTTGAATTATTAGCTGGAAACGCAAAAGTAACCTCGTTAGGTGTGAATTTTGGACTAGATGGAAAAATCAAAGCCGATCAATACGGATTTTACATCGATAACATGCCAATTAATGACGAAGAAGGTAATACTGGAAAAGTAATTGGAACCGTGTATCATTCCAATTTCAATAATTGGAATTATGACTTTCAATTTGACCTTGAGACACATGCTCCAACTATGCCTTTATTTTCTGCAAATGGAAGCGTTCCACTAGAGAAATTTTTAGTACTTAATACAACTTATTCAAACGACGAATTATACTACGGTAAAGGTTACGGAAAAGGAACTGTTAACCTTGCAGGTAATGAAGAAAATGTAAGTATTACAGTTAATGTTGAAACCGAAAAAGGAACAACGATTAACTTTCCAATGTATGGAAACACAGAATTATCCGAAGAAGAAAATTTCTTAAGCTTTAAATCGCCTCTATCGGATACAGTTCAACAAAAACAAACAATCGATTTTACAGGTATAGATTTGGATTTATCCATCAAAGTGAATCCGAATGCAAAATTAAAAATCATCTTTAACGACCAAACTGGTGACGAAATTACGGCTTCTGGTTCTGGGGATTTAAACATAACCGTTGACAACTTAGGAGATGTTGCTTTAAATGGTGGTTTTTATGTAAAAGAAGGATTGTATAATTTCACTTTAGGAATTATTAAACAACCTTTTACCATTGAAGAAGGTGGTTCAATAATTTGGACAGGTGATCCTTATGCTGCAACCATTGATTTGAAATCATATTATACGGTAAACGCCAATCTTTCTGAAATTTCACCCGAACAATTACAAGGAACAAACAAAGGGGCCAATCAAAAAATAAATTGTTACCTTTTATTGACGGAAGATTTAATGAAACCAACCATTGGATTTGATATAAAAGCACCAAAAGCATCTGATACAGACAAAGCATTACTTTCCAGAATTACCAGTGATCAAGAAGAATTAAACGGCCAATTCTTTTCATTATTACTGTGGAAAAAGTTCAAACCATTAAAAGGAAGTATTACAAGTGGAAGTAGTGGAACAGCGATGGATCTGTTGACTAATCAAATTAATTCGATACTATCTCAAGTATCGAAAGATTACAAATTAAATGTGAACCTGGATGCTGATAATGTGACTGGTGGAAATACCGTAGC
>JAGNZC010000058.1 GCA_017984635.1 Crocinitomicaceae bacterium | reverse complement strand
TTATACAGGTATATTGGGACCAGTTAATTTTACATTTGTTGTAGGTTCATCAACAGTATTAAACCCATGTACTGGTTTTTCAGCAACAATGACAACAACTCCATCAGTAACTCCAAATTCTGGAACAGCTACAGTCATTCCTTTTGGAGGAATACCTCCCTATACATTTACTTGGTATAATGGAAATTTTAATATAACGTCTGATTCAAGTGTATTTCTTGATTTTTTAAGTTCTGGACCAATTGACTGTACTGTTACTTCTTCAAATGGTTGTACCTTTTCTGTTTCAGGTGTTATTCAAGGTCCAAACTTGAATCCATGTGCAAATTTCGCATCTTCGATTTCAACTCAAAATACTAACACATTAGCCCCTTGCAATGGTTCTTCATTTGTTGTAGCTACGGGAGGAACGTCACCATATTCGTTCGTATGGAACAATGGCGCAACATCTGCAAGTGTTTCTAGTTTATGTCCAGGGTCTTATAACTGTATAATTACAGATGCTAACAATTGTGTTTCGTATGATTCTACTATTATAGTTTTTGACACCTTAGTTTCTATTAATAATACAACGTTCCCTAATTCTTCTGTTATTGGAAATCTTGGAAATATTAACATGACAAATTGTAGTATCAATTTTGCTGCATTATCTTCTGCTACGATTGCTGGTGCTACAAACGGTGTAAATGGGAATATTTTTATTTCATGGCAAATAATTGATTCAAATGGTGTTTCGTCAATATTTACAATACCTTATGCTATTAGTAATTCAAATCCTGGAGTATTTGCTGCAACATTAACAATTACTTGCTACCAAAAATCTCAAGCGATTAAAACAATCGTGATTTCAGATCAAGTGCAATTGCCTGGTTATTCTTTAGGAATAGAGGAAAACACAGGAAATGTCGTTGTTACAAATCCATTTGATGCTTCTCTAGCGTTACAATTTGATGCAGCAAAAACAGGATCAATCCAACTAGTGAATTTGCAAGGAGCATTAGTAGCTTCAAAAGAATTTACAAATTCTCTTGCTGTGAATATAGATACAGATAAATTAACAAAAGGAACTTATTTTGTTACAATCAATATTGATGGGCAATCAATCGTTCGCAAGTTGATTAAATAAGCATAAAATTTATTGAGAAAAGAGGTTGGAGTAATTCAACCTCTTTTTTTGTTTCTAGGCATTAAAAATAGGTTAATTAAATAATGCCTATCTTTGCACTCAATTACAGAATTTCCTTTAAAACAAAAGTCATTTTCTGACAAATAAAAATACATGCAATTTAGCGAATTAAACATTATCGATCCGATTCTGAAAGCAATTGAAGAAGAAGGATACACATCACCAACACCCATTCAAGAACAAGCCATTCCACTCGTATTAGCTGGAAATGATTTAATGGGCTGTGCTCAAACAGGAACAGGTAAAACAGCCGCTTTTTCTATTCCAATTATTCAATTATTATCTAAAAACAAAGAATTCAAGGGAAAACGTAAAATACGTACCTTGATTGTAACACCAACAAGAGAGTTAGCGATTCAAATTCAAGATAGTTTAAAAGCGTATGGTCGACATGCTGGATTAAACAGTACTGTTATTTTTGGAGGAGTTAACCAAAACAAACAAACGGGCGCATTACAAAATGGAGTAGATATTTTAGTGGCTACACCAGGACGTCTGTTAGATTTAATGATGCAAGGATTTGTCTCTTTAAGAGATGTTGAGATTTTTGTATTAGATGAGGCGGATCGAATGTTGGACATGGGATTCATCCACGATGTTCACAAAATTATCCGTGCTTTACCTGATGAACGTCAAAATTTATTCTTTTCTGCGACAATGGCTCCAGAGATTTTAAAATTAGCAGGTACAATATTGAAAGATCCTGTTCGCGTTGAAGTAACACCTGTTTCATCAACTGCAGAAATCATCAAACAATCTTTATATTTCGTCGATAAAAACAATAAAAATGCGTTATTGACTGATATTTTAAACGACGTAGAAGCTTCGTCTGTGTTAGTGTTTACTCGCACAAAACACGGAGCAGATAAAGTAGTTCGCCATCTTTCTAAAAATGGAATCAAATCAGATGCTATTCACGGTAATAAAAGTCAGAACAACCGCCAACGTGCTTTGTCTAACTTTAAAGACAAAACAATTCGTGTACTAGTAGCAACAGATATTGCAGCACGTGGAATTGACGTGGAAGAAATGGAAATGGTCATCAATTTTGAATTGCCAAACATCTCTGAAACCTATGTTCACCGAATTGGAAGAACAGGAAGAGCTGGAAACAAAGGAACGGCGATTTCTTTTTGCGATTTTGAAGAGAAGGCATACTTGAAAGACATTGAAAAATTAATTCATCAGACTATTCCTGTGGTGGAAGGACATCCTTACCCAATGGAAAATTTTGAAATCGTTAAAAAAGAACAACGTCAACGTCCACCAAGAGAAAACAGAGCTGGCGGACAAAAAAAGCCAAAACCAACAGTAGAACAAAAACAAGCTTCTGCTAAGAATAAAGGTAAAAAAACATGGTTTGGAAAAGGTGATCGTTATTAAGAATCAACTTCTAAATCTCAATTAATATTCAAAACGAATCAGTTAGCTGGTTCGTTTTTTTTTTAAAATAAAACCATTTTCAACACATAAATCGCTTTCGATATTATTGGTGTATAAAGAACCTGTTCCTAATCCTTGTGGCAATGTAGTTGTGTATTCGGCTGTTAACTGACAAATCGCATTCAATCCAATATTCGATTCTAATGCTGAAGTAATCCACCACTGAATTCCTTTTTCTTCCGCCATTTCAATCCATTCTTTAGTTCCTTCAATTCCGCCGTGCAAACTTGGTTTCAAAATAATAAATGGAGGTTGAATCGTTGTCAACAATTCGGCTTTATCTTTTTTTGAATCTATTCCAATTAGTTCCTCGTCTAAAGCAATGGGCAATGGACTTATTTGACATAATTCTTTCATTCCTTGCCAATCACCTGCTTGAATTGGTTGTTCGATCGAATGCAAATCTAATTTGGCTAATTCTGTCAGTTTAGACAATGCATCTTTTTTAGTGAAAGCACCATTTGCATCAACGCGCAATGTTATTTCATCTTTTGAAAATCGTTTTCTAATAGCTGATAATAGTGCGATTTCGTTGTTAAAATCAATTGCACCCACTTTCATTTTTAGTGTAGAAAAACCTTCTGTTAGTTTTTGTTCGATCTGATCTTCCATAAAGGCTTGGTCACCCATCCATATCAAACCATTTATTGGCAACTTTTTTGAGTAGATAGAAAAATCGTTCTCAAAGATCAATCCTTTGCCACCATTTTTTAAATCTAATACCGCTGTTTCAATTCCAAATTTAATAGAAGGAAATGCCGTTATTTCAGAAGGAAGAGTTAATGACTCACAATACGCAGCGCAAAATGTATGAATTGAAGTTTCGTAATCAAGATTGTCTTTAAAATCTGGCGATAATCCTGCAATGATGCTACACTCTCCAACTCCTTTTACGGATGGATTTTCTTCGTCCCAAAGCGTAATAAACCAAGCATGTTTTTCAGTCAAAACACCACGACTTGTTCCACTTGGGTTTTTAAAATGAAAGATTTTATGCTGAATGGAATAATTCATTATAAACAAAAACTGATAAAAGATAATACAGCACAAAAGAACGTAGACAAAGCAACTTTTTTCAGTTCAGGGTCTAATAATTTAGGCTCTTGGTTATTTCGAACAGTCTTTAAATGAATGAAAAGAAGTATAAAAGGAATCAAACTCATTAAGAGAATGATTTTTTCTGTAAGTATCACAAATGTAAATTGAGTCCAAAACGCAATAACAATTAAAAGTGCATGGTAAATTTTCGCTTTTTCCGAACCAATTTTCACCACTAATGTGTTTTTATTAGAAGAACGATCGTTTTCAATATCCCGCATATTATTGAGGTTCAAGACTGCAGTACTTAATAAACCAATTGATACTGCTGGAAGGATTAACAATAAATCAATGGATTTAGCATAAAGTGGATAAACACCTAGAACACTAACAAATCCAAAGAAAAATAACACCATTAAATCTCCCAAACCAAGATACCCATACGCTTTTTTACCAATAGTATAAGTGATTGCGGCTAAAATACACAACAATGCAAGTACGAAATAGAATACAATGAATTCAAACGAGAGATTTTTTGACCCAATTTTAATTAATAGAGCTGCTGAAATAAAACTTAAAATAGAAGCAACAATTACAGCAATCTTCATTTGACCTTTTGAAATTTGTCCTGATTGAACAGCTCGCATAGGTCCAACACGCTTTTCATTGTCAGTTCCTTTTAAACTATCGCCCAAATCATTTGCGAGATTCGATAAAATCTGAAATAAAACGGTCGTTATTAAGGCTAGACCAAACAACGTTGAATCCCAGAATCCTTTAAAATAAGCATATCCAGATCCTACAATAATACCAGCTAACGAAAGCGGTAAAGTTCTTAAACGAAAGGCCTCAAGCCATGCTTGTTTTTTTGTCATGTTACAAATATAAGTATGACAATGCTAAAAATGCCGAAAAATAGAAATCTAGCCTTATATTTGTCAAAAATTAATGAACCATGAATTTGATTTCAGCTCAAGATTTAAATCAAAAAATGAAAGAAACGAACGACTATTTCATCGTAGACATTCGTGAGCCTTATGAATATGAAATGGCCAATATCGGCTGTAAGCACATACCTATGGGAGAAATCTGTGATCGTATTACTGAATTGCCAAAAGATAAAATCAATGTTGTGATGTGTCGTTCTGGTAAAAGAGCAGAGGCAGTAGCAAATATTTTGCAAACAGATTTCAGTCTTCCAAATGTTTTGATATTAGAAGGTGGGATTTTAGCATGGAAAGAATCAATTGAACCAACATTAAACCTAGACTAATGGTAGAGTTATTCAAACATTTGTTTCACCTTGATTTTGAATGGATAGTGAGCAATTATAGCGATTCCATTTACATTGTATTATTTTTAGTGATTTTTGTTGAAACAGGATTGGTCATCATGCCTTTCTTACCAGGTGATTCATTGTTGTTTATGGCTGGCATGTACTCTAAAATTGGAAATTTAGATTTGACTATAATCATCTTTATTTTAAGTATAGCAGCAGTTCTTGGAGATAATGTAAATTATTGGATTGGTAGAAGAATTGGTTTAGGTGTTTTTGAATGGAAAATTGGTAGCAGACAATTAGTCAAAGAAAGTTATTTAAAAAAAACGGAAGATTTTTTTAAGAGAAGAGGTGTTTTTGCAATTATAATGGCACGTTTTGTTCCAATTGTCCGCACGTTTACACCATTTGCCGCAGGCGTTGGAAAAATGAATTACCGTAAATTCTTATTGTTTGACATCATTGGAGGTGTTTTATGGATTACGTCAATGACATTAGCAGGATATTTTTTAGGTCAAATCACTTGGGTGAAAGAAAACAACGAAAAAGTAGTATTAGGAATTGTTTTCCTTTCTGTTTTGCCGATGTTGTTTAGTTTTGTTAAATCAAAATTAACCTCTAAAAATGCGTAAGTATGGATTGCTAGGGAAATCCTTAGCGCATTCTTTTTCTAAATCATTTTTTGACCATTATTTTGCTCAGAATGCGATAAATGCAACTTTCGAAAACAAAGAAATCACATCAATAGAACAATTTCCAAGTTTGTATAAGGAAGGTTTTTCCGGATTGACGGTAACCATTCCGTATAAAGAACAAATCATCCCTTATTTAGATGAACTTTCACCAGAAGCAAAAGCCATTGGAGCGGTAAATGTTATTCAATTGAAAGAAGGCAAAAGAATTGGACATAATTCTGACGCGTATGGTTTTCATCAATCTATCAAGCCCTTTTTAACGAATAAGCACGAACGTGCTTTGATTATCGGAACTGGCGGAGCTTCAAAAGCAGTTGAATATGTGTTTAAATCATTAGGAATTGATGTGTTTTTTATTTCCCGCACTCCAAATTCACCCACTCAATTCTCTTATGAAGAAGTAAATGATCACATGGTGAATGCTTGTAAAGTAATTGTAAATTGCACACCTGTCGGAACTTTTCCAGCAATCGATGAATGCATTGACTTTCCTTTTCACTTTTTGACAAATGAACATTTGGTAATTGATCTTATTTACAATCCCGCTAAAACTATGTTTCTAAAAAAAGCAGAAGAAAAAGGCGCAACAATTTTAAATGGAGAATCGATGCTAAAACAACAAGCCTTGAAAGCTTGGGAAATTTGGAATGAATAACTATGGAAACGATTAATGATAGTTTGAATCAATTAGACGATACAGCAGATCGTTCTTATCTGAAAAGTGCCAACTCAATTGGGTTTATTGAAACATTATCGGCAATGGCGAACACTGATGGTGGTGTGATTTTTATAGGATTCAAAGAAAATCAAAAAGTTACAGGTTGTTTTCCTGATGAAGAAATAGCTACTATTCATTCTTTTATTACCGATGGTTTAACGGATACTATCAATGTGTTGATTACAAAACACGTTATAGAACATAAATTTATTCTTCAAGTTGAAGTACCTATAACAAGCAATAAAATTGGAGTAAACCATTTTAATAAAACTAAGGATTTTTATTTTAGACTGAATGGTTCAACGATAGTAGTAAATAAAATCGTTGAAGTAAAGTGGAAACTTGAAAAATTACAGAAAAAGCATAGTCATTCTAATGAAAGCATAGGGTTGTTAAAAGTGATCGAACAACATCCAAATTCAACCTTAAGTAAATTATACCGTTCATCCAATATGCCTCTTAAAACAGTAGATGCTTCATTGTCTCTTTTGCTGTATTTAAAAAAAGTTGAAATGTTTTTTGAAAAGGATCAAATCTATTATAAAATAAAGGATTGGATGAGTTGAAAAATGTTCATAACTGCTTATTTTAGTGAATTATAGAATCATAAAATTTCTTAAAAAACAACTTTTTCCGTTTTAATGTGTTATATTTAAAAACAAATTAATTATTTACAATAGAAATGGGAAGACCACCAACACGACCAGCAAGATTGCGAAACGGATTTTACATAGAGGTCAAAACACAAGGCAGTAGCGCAATTTTAGTCCGAAGAGATACGAAGGAACAAATGTTGATGGCTGCTGAAGATTATGCCAGAACAAAAAACGTTACCATTCGCGGAGAAATGCGAAATGATAAATGGGTAGAAAGTTGAATAAATTAAGAGGTCTTTAGTAGACCTTTTTTTATGCGTATATATATGATAGGTTCAAACAGAAAATTTTTATATTGGTTAGTAGTGTTTTTTACACTATTAATGAGTGTCACTATACTTTTAATATATGGGCAATTGTTTTTAGCAAAATTAATTGGTGTTTCAATTGTTATTGTTTTAATAGTTGCACTAAGAATATGGACCTATTCTTCCAAGAAAAAGAATCAGCAATTAAAGTTGGTTTCAATTAATTTGAATCATAAATATTGGCTAAAAGAAAATTGTAACTTTTACAAACATTTAAATATAAGTGATAAAATAGTGTTTGAAAATAGAATTGGGTTGTTGTTATCAAAAGTTGGACTTGTAGATAATGACAATGCGATAAGCTTCGAGACCTACTTAATGGTTATGTCTTATTGTACGATTTGTTTTTGGGATGTTCCTTTTTGGGATTTAGGTTCGATTAATTGTTTTAAAAATAACTCCAGCATTACAATATTAAATGAAACTTCTATTGAATGTTCTTTTGATTCAATTAGATCCGCTATTAAAAACCCTGGCTTCTCACCAATAGATCGGTCTCTTGTAAATGAACTAGATTCCATTCAAAAAGTACTTTTAAAGGAATTTGAAAAAGAAATTTAGTTGAATTAGGTGTTAAAATAGGTTCTCGCAAAGAAAAAACAAAAAAAAATCACATCACCAAACCTATATTTTTCAATGAGTTAAGTATTTTGGTAAAACTTTTTCAAAAAAAGATTGTTAAAAACCCTTGTCAATAGAAAAAGAGTGCCTATCTTTGCACCCGCTTACAACGGTAAGTAAATAAGATTGACAGATTGAGTTAGGGTTTTAATAATAAATCA
>JAGNZC010000030.1 GCA_017984635.1 Crocinitomicaceae bacterium | reverse complement strand
GCATTTGATATTGCATTTACATTAGAATCTAATACTTGGAAAAACAAAACAACCCTTCAATTGAATATAAAAGATATAAAGTAAAATTACCAAGTATTACCTATTTGTTAATAAATTAACATCTTTTAATTTTTTTGAAATTGCTTGAAAATAGTGGGTATTTTAAGTTTTTAGTAAAAAAATGTTGAAAAAAATGATTGAATTTTTAATTGGTATTAAAAAATAAAGTATTTTTAAGCGTCAATTTGACACTAAGTTAAACTAAATTATTTACTTTTTAAAAACAATTTTTATGAAAAAAATCTTTACTTTATGTGCAGCATTAATTTTTGGTGCTACTGCGTTTTCGCAATCAGTTGGTCTTATCGGTCCATCTATTCCAGGTAATACTTGGGGATCAGATACAACAATGAACACAACAGATAATGAGAATTTCTCATTAACTTTAGATTTGTTAGCTGATCAAATTAAATTTAGACAAGATGACGCTTGGGCTATCGCTTGGGGTGATGGTGGTTTCCCATCAGGTACTGGTGATGTTACTGGAGGTTCACCAAACATTGCAGTACCAGTAGCAGGTAATTATACAGTTACATTTGTATTGTCAACTGCTGAATACAATTTCCAATTGAATACAGCAAGTATTTCTGAAAATTCAGCTAATATGAATTTATCAGTTTACCCAAATCCATCAACTGAATCAGTAAACTTCAGATTTGATGCTTCAAATGAAGCTACTATTTCTTTATTTGATTTAGCTGGTAAAGAAGTTTCTTCTAAAACAGAAACTGCACAAATCATTAATGTTAATACTGAAAACTTAAACTCAGGTATTTATATGTACCAAGTTAAAGTTGGAAACAACGTTACTTCAGGAAAAATTACTAAAAAATAATTAGTTTCCTATTCATTGAAAGCCTAGGCATTTGTCTAGGCTTTTTTTTCACTTTATAAATATCTTTCGCATGAAAAAGTTACTTTTTACTTTATTTTTAATTGCAAATTCAGTTCAATTATTCGCTCAAATTCTGAATGTTTCACCTGCATTTCCAACAAGTACAGATATTGTAACCATAACTTATAAAGCGACAGAGGGAAATGGCGCACTTACAGGCGTTTCACCAGTATACATGCATGCTGGATTAATTACTTCTGCAAGTACATCCGCTTCAGATTGGAAGTTTGTAAAAGGCGCTTGGGGAACAGCTGACGCAACCGTTTTGATGACGAATTTGGGGAATAATTTACACCAAATCACCATTAACTTAGGAACATTTTATGGTTATCCAGCTGGAACAATCGTTCAAAAATTGGCTTTTGTGTTTAGAAATGCAGCCGGTACAATCGTAGGTCGTAGTGCAGATGGTAGCGACATTTACTATGACGTTTATCCATCTAATGCTGGTTTACTCGGGAAATTTTTCTCACCAACATCCGCTCAATTAGTAAATATTGGCGATCAACTTTCATTGTTAGGTAAAGCAAATCAAAATGCACAATTAAGTATTAAAGACAATGGAACAACAATCGCTTCTATCTCAAATAACACACAATTAACTCACAATTTAACAGTTAGTACTCCTGGTCAACATCTCTTAGAATTTATTGTGAATAATGGTTCTCAAACGATCATAGATAGTATTCATTATACAGTAAATCCTCCTGTAAATTTTGTAAATCCTCCTGCGAATACAAAAAATGGATTAAATTATATCAATGATTCTACCGTGTTAATTCGTTTGTATGCACCGCAGAAACAGCACATTTATGTCATTGGAGATTTCAATGATTTTTCTCCATCAGTTAATTATCACATGAATCTTTCATTGGATTCAACAACTTGGTGGTTGGAAGTTTCAAATCTGAATCCGAACACACGTTATGGATACCAATTTTTGATGGATAATAATTTAAAAGTTGCAGATCCTTTGAGTTATTTAATTGCAGATCCAAACAACGATAATAACATTAGTGCAACTACTTATCCAAATCCATATGCTTATCCATCAGGAAAAACTTCGGGCTTTATCAGTTTATTTGAAACAAATCCTACGAATTTTTCGTGGCAAAATGACAATTATACTAAACCTGCCAAAACAGAATTAATGATCTATGAATTATTGCCACGTGATTTTGTGGCAAAACACGATTATTTAACACTGATTGACACCTTGGATTATTTGGATAGTTTAGGAATCAATGCCATTGAGTTAATGCCAATCAACGAATTTGAAAATAACGAAAGCTGGGGCTATAATCCAAGTTTTCACATGGCTTTAGATAAATACTACGGTACACCAGAACATTTCAAAGCATTTGTTGATGCATGTCATGCAAGAGGCATAGCAGTTATTAATGATATTGCATTGAATCATGCCTTTGGTCAAAACCCAATGGTGAATATGTATTGGGATGCATCAAATAACAGACCCGCAGCAAATAGCCCATGGTTTAATGCTATTTGTCCACACGAACCATATTGTTGGGGCTATGATTTGAATCACCAAGCTCAAGCTACAAAAGACTATGTAGATCGTGTATTGCTTTATTGGATGGATGAATTCCATATTGATGGGTACCGTTTGGATTACACCAAAGGATTTGTTAATTCAGCTTCCAACAATAGTACTACTCGAATTAATATTTTAAAACGAATAGCAGATACCTTATGGGCTTCCAATCCTACTACATATATCATTTTAGAACATTGGGCAGATAATGCTGAAGAAAAGATATTAGCAGAATACGGTATGATGCTTTGGGGGAATTTAAATTATGAATACCTACGAGCAATGAAAGGTAATAGCAGTAATTTTTCGAATGGTGTTGCTGTTTCTCGTTCATGGACTAAAAATCATTTAGTTTCTTATATTGAAAGTCATGATGAAGAACGTGGAATGTATGAATCTTTAACGTATGGTGTTCAAACAAACCCTGCTCATAATGTTCGCTACTTACCGGTTGCATTGTTAAGAGCTCAAGCAGCAGCTGTCATTATGTTGACTACACCAGGACCAAAAATGATTTGGCAATTTGGAGAGTTAGGATATGATAAGAGTATTAATTTAGGTTGTCGCGTTTGTAATAAACCAATTTTATGGAATTATTATTTAGACAATAACAGAAGACAATTATACGATGTTTACAAAGCAACGTTAGACTTACGATTAAATAATGAAGTGTTTAAAAATGGCACTTTTCAATATTCATTGTCAGGAACTTTGAAAAAAATGACTTATTTACATGCTTCTATGAATGTTGTAATTGCCGGAAATTTCTCTGTCCAAAACACAACTTCAACAGTTGCATTTCCATCTACAGGAACATGGTATGAATATTTCACAGGAGATAGTATTACATTAACACAGGCTTCAGCATCGTTGACTTTCAAACCTGCAGAATACCGCATTTACACCACTGTTAAACAACAAAAACCAACGATTATTAGTACCGTTGGATACGAAGAACTTTCAGCTAATGCATTTAAATTTTCTGTTTATCCTGTTCCTGCGTCAAACCAATTAACCATTGCAATTCCTTCTGAAGAATTAGATCGATTATCCATAAAAATAATAGATCTTTCAGGAAAAATTGCGCGCGAAATGAACTATAAAAATGTAAGTGATTTCAAGGAAACGATTTCTATTTCTAGCTTGCAAAAAGGCACGTATATCGTATTAATTGAAACGGAGAAAGGTTATTCTAGTAAAGAAATTATTATTGAATAAAGAAACCAACTTAAAATAAAAATGCCCCAAATTGGGGCATTTTTTATGTCTAAAAAAATACAATTAAGCAATTGCGACAATTACTTTTTCTCCAATTGCTAAACTAGTTTCTTTCGTATAAATTTTAAAAGATATCGCTTTATCTCCTTTATTTTCTATGGTTATTTCATTACCAATTGAAATGGTTAATGGTTGGTTTTTATAGAAAATATTAAACGAATAAGATTTCCATTGCGTTGGGATAATTGGGTTCATTTCTAAACCATTTTCCGTCACACGAATACCTGCCATTCCTTCTACAATACTCATCCATGTCCCAGCCATACTTGTGATGTGCAAACCTTCCGCTACTTCGCGGTTGTAATCATCTAGATCTAAACGTGAAGTTCTTAAGTACAATTTGTAAGCGCGTTCTTTGTCGCCAATTTTAGCTGCTAAAATGGAATGAATACAAGGTGAAAGAGACGATTCATGAACTGTTTTTGGCTCATAGAAATTAAAATTATCCATGATTTCATCCATTGAAAATTGCTCTTCAAACAAGTAAACACCTTGTAAAACATCCGCTTGTTTGATAAAAACTGAACGTAAAATACGATCCCATGACCAATGTTGGTTAATCGGACGCTCGTTATCAGGTAACTCATCCGCATTCATCAACACTTTATCCATGAAATTATCTTGTTGCAAGAAGATATTCGTATTTTCTAATTTAGGAAGATAGACGTTATCAATGATATTTAACCATTCTTCCCGTTCCCCTTTTCTTAATAAAGGTGATTTGTGGTTTAATTTCTCTTCTACTTCAAGCGTATAAGTTAAACACCATTTCGCTAAATAATTGGTGTACCAATTGTTATTAACGTTGTTTTCGTATTCATTTGGTCCCGTAACTCCTAACATTACAAATTGTTGTTTTGCTTCAGACCAGTTAAAGCGTTGTGCCCAAAAACGCGCTATTCCAACTAAGACATGACGTCCAAAGTCAGCCACATATTCCCAATCATCCGTATGACGAATGTAATTGTAAATGGCAAAGGCTATGGCTCCATTACGGTGAATCTCTTCAAAGGTAATTTCCCATTCGTTGTGGCATTCTTCGCCGTTCATTGTAACCATAGGATACAAAGCAGCGCCATCTTTAAATCCTAATTTAGCCGCATTTTCAATCGCTTTATCCAATTGATTGTAACGGTATTTCAATAACTGACGAGAAACAGCTTGAGGAGCAGTTTTCAAGAAGAATGGAATGCAATAAGCTTCCGTATCCCAATATGTTGCACCCCCGTATTTTTCACCTGTAAACCCTTTTGGACCAATGTTTAATTTGGCATTATTTCCTGTGTAAGTTTGGTATAAATGGAAAATATTAAAACGGATTGCTTGTTGCGCTGATTTGTCCCCTTCAATAATAACGTCTGCATTTTTCCAAATTTCATCCCATGCTTTGACGTGATCTGCATAAATCACATCAAATCCAGCTCTATATGCTTCTGTTACTTCATTGATTGCAGCTGCAACTGTATTAAACTCAGAATGATTTATAGTTGAAGTGACTGCTACGTATTTTTTCAACGTATACGTTGAGCCTTGCTTTAAAAAATGTTCAAAATGATTGTCAACATATAAGGTTTCAGCTTTTGTATTGGGGTGAATTTCCAATAATTGGTCATTTTCCCAAAAAGAAAAACGCATGGCTGTTGCTGTCAAAAAGTTGGTCTTTTTTGTTCGAGCACTTACGACACCTTTGCGGTCCCCTACTCTTTGTGCATCGGCTTCCCAAAACACTTCATCGTAATTAGAATCTGCATTCTTTACATTACCATCTAAATAAGGAGTAAATGATACATTCCCAGAGAAATTTAAAGGTGTAATCGAATAACGTATTGCTGCAATTTCTTGATTATGCATTGAACAAAAACGAACAGAAACCACTTCAATTTCTTTGTTATTGGATAATTGAACTCTAAATTTACGTGTTAACGTACTCGTTTTCATGTCCAATTCACGGTAAAAAGATTTTATTTGACACGTTGCCAAATCCAATTTTACACCATCAATTTCGATGAATATTCCGATCCAATTTGTTGCATTTAGTACTTTCGCAAAATACTCTGGATAGCCATTTTTCCACCAACCAACACGTGTTTTATCTGGATAATAAACACCCCCAACATAACTACCTTGTAATGATTTTCCAGAATACGCTTCTTCAAAATTTGCACGTTGACCAAATGATCCATTACCAATTGAGAAAATACTTTCTGCTTGTTCTTGTTTTGCTGGATCGAAACTGTTTTCGATCAATTTCCAATCGTCTATTTCAAATATATTAAGCATAATCTTCTACATTAAAATCTAACATCGTTTGTATAAATTCAGAAGCTTGGTCAGCTACATGAGGATTCCCAACCGCAATCACATAAAATCCACCTTTCAAAGCTGCTTCAATTCCACTTTCTGCATCTTCAAAAACTATGCAAGATGATACATCCAACCCTAATTCACGGGCAGCATTTAAAAACACTTCTGGATGTGGTTTTGGTTGTGCCACACCATTTCCATCAATGATTACTTCAAAGAAGTCAGTTAAACCTAGTTGATTCAAGATAAAACGGGCATTTTTACTCGATGAGCCAATCGCCATTTTAATTCCTTTGGATTGTGCATCTTCTAATAAAGTCTTTACACCGGGTAAAATGTCTTTTTCTGATAAGTCAGCAATCGATGCTAAATAATGTTCATTTTTTTCTAAGATAAGCGCGTCGAAATCATTCGTTGAAATTTCTACTTTACCCATTTTCAAAAGTACTTTCAACGAATCGATTCTTGAAATACCTTTTAATTGTTCATTTTCTCTTTCCGTAAATGGAATCGATAGTTTATCTGCTATTGCTTTCCATGAAAGAAAATGATTGTGTTCAGTGTTTACGATAACACCATCTAAATCAAAAATTAATCCTTTGATAGTCATTATTTAATTTTAATTCTTAATGTAAAAATAAAGGCCAATAACATAAAAACTCCACCCATGACTAAAGCATAAGCAGCATTGCCTCCAAAGAGGTGTTTGACAATTGGACCAGAAAATAAAGCGCTAAAAATTTGTGGCAATGTGATGAAAAAGTTAAAAACGCCCATGAATACGCCCATTCTTTCTGATGGAATTGCACCAGCTAACATGGCATATGGCATTGCTAAAATACTAGCCCAAGCGATTCCAATAAATAACATTGGTAGTATCATTGCGGTTTTATTAGGCATAAAGTACATCAGAATCAATCCTAAACCACCCATTAACAAAGCCAAGGCATGTGTTTTTGATCTTCCAAATTTCTTAGCTATCGTAGGAATAAAAAAGGCGAAAATGGCAGAGATTCCATTGTAAATTCCAAATAATATTCCGACCCAGTCGCCCAAATCTTCGCTTAACTTTAATTGATTTTTCAATGTTAAATCAGTTGGATTAATTGCTAATCCAGCCTTGATTGCATCCATTGTTGGTAGTTGATACGTATGCTCACGTAAGGCAGTGGTAGTATACACCCACATACAAAAAAGACCAAACCAAGAGAAAAATTGTACCAATCCCAATTTCCACATAACTGCTGGAATCTTGAATTTTTCTTTTGTTCGTTCTTCACTAACAATGCCCATTTCAATGCGTTCTTCAGGCGAATATTCTTTGGTTTTGAAGATGGTCCATAAGATCGCACCCATAAAAATAGCTGCACCGATGTAAAAGGAATAAATCACATTTGGTTGCACTTTTACACCTGATAAGTTATTTGGTACATTGAATACATTGTTTAAAATCCAAGGCATAAACGAACCAACAACTGCTCCAATTCCAATCAAAGCAGTTTGAATTGAAAATCCTTTTGTGTTTTGATTATCTGGTAAATTATCTGCTACCAGTGCTCTAAAAGGTTCCATTGAAATATTGAAAGAAGCATCCATCAACATTAAGAATCCTGCGCCTACTAATAAAGCAGGAAAATATGCTGTGAAATTGTCCGCATTCGGCAATAAAATCAACGCGATACAAGCAAATAATGCTCCTACAAAAAAGAAAGGTTTTCTTCGACCAAATCTTTTTGACCAAGTTCTGTCGCTCCAATACCCAATAATAGGTTGTACAATTAATCCTGTAAGAGGAGCAACCAACCAAAACCAAGACAAACTTTCAACATTTGCGCCAAGATCGGTTAATATTCTACTTGCATTTCCATTTTGCAAAGCAAAGCCCATTTGAATTCCTAAGAATCCAAAACTCATGTTCCAAATTTGCCAAAAAGAAAGCTGCTTTTTTGAACTTTTAAGTGTTTCAGTAGCCATAGTAGTAGCGTTGATTATTTATAGTAAACTTTGTATTCCCAAGGAGCCAATTCAAGTTTTAGAGTAGCAGTTAACGATGTTGTTTTTCCTGAAAACAAATCAGTGTAGTTACCAGTAATAGCTCGTTGCGTTACATTTATTTTTTGTTTAGTTCGTGACATATTGATTACCACTAACACTTTTTTCCCATTTTTTTCACGTGAAAAAACTAACACATTTTTTTCTTTTTCAGGACTTAATAATTGGATTTTAGCACCAAAATCTCCAGCCCACAAAGCTTCATTCGTTTGGTGTAACTTCAATAATTTCTCATAAAACTTAGATAATTCTAAATTGCTCCAATTGATTGTGTCTTTATCAAAAAAGCGCAATCTTTTTTCTAAACCAGCTTCTTGTCCGTTGTATACTAACGGCATGCCTTCAAAAGTTGCCGCTAAAACAGCCATTGCAAAACGTGCTTCACCCATGCGTTCTTTTTCAGAACCATTCCATGAATTTTCATCGTGATTAGAAGTAAATTGCATTCTAAATGCAGCACTTGGGAATTTTGCGTTTTCTTTTGTAATGTATGCTCTTAATGAATCTAAATTTCCTTTTCCTTGAGCGATGTCGTTCAATAAATGATGAAAGGTCCAGCCGTATGACATGTCAAATGCTTCGAAGTGGTGTAAAGGATTTTCAGCTTCAGCTAACATAAATACAGGTTTAATTGCATCTAACTCAATACGTACTTTATTCCAGAATTCTAAAGGCACCCAATCAGCAACATCACAACGGTATCCATCAATATTAAACTCTTTAACCCAATATTTCATAGATTCTAGCATTTCATAACGCATTTCTTCACTTTCATAGTTCAAATCTGCAACATCCCACCAATCAGTTCCAATTGTTGGCTGAACATTTCCAAGAGAATCTAAGGTATAATAATCTTTATGCCCCTCATTGATCCATTTACTATCTGGAGAAGTATGGTTAGCCACCCAATCAACGATTACTTTTAACCCTTGTTCATGTGCTTTATATACAAATGACTTAAAATCATCTTTCGTTCCGAATTCAGGGTTTAATTCTGTATAATCTTGAACAGCATAATAACTTCCTAAAGAACCTTTACGGTTTAATTTTCCAATTGGATTGATTGGCATTAACCATAAAATATCTACACCCATAGCCTTTAATCGTGGCAAGTGTGCTTCCATCGCATTAAAAGTTCCTTCTGGAGTAAACTGGCGAACATTTACTTCATATATGGTTGCATTTTTCGCCCAATTTGGAGGAGTAATACGCACTTTATTTTCTTCTCTTTGAGCTCTTAATGTAAGTGCTGCAAAGAATATCATTACCAATAGATTTATTTTTTTCATCTTTTTTATTTTTTCAATTAATTTATTTTTTCAATGATGTGTTTTTCATGAAAACGCACCAATCCATCAATAGGTTTTTGAATGGTATTTCCTAAATTTACTTCAAAAAGTTCACATGCCGCTTTTAATTCTTCATTAAACAAAGCCGCTATAGAACCTACAAAATGTACTTTTACATCTTTGTAATTGGGATAACAGCAAACATGTACATCAATAAATTGTTTGAACCCTTTAAATACCATGTCTTTGATATAAGAATCCGTTGCAAATTTTACGATGAAAGGCATAAATGATGCTAAATATACATTTGCATTTGGCTGCATATAAACAGAATCAACAATCTGGTCTTTCGTTAATTTCGTTTCTTCGAAAAATGCTTGTTGAATGTGAGCAGGTAATCGTTTGTACAAATAATTTGACAATAATTGTTTACCGAAATAAGTACCACTCCCTTCATCACCCAATACATATCCCAAAGCAGGAACTACTTCTGAAACCTCATTTCCATCAAAATAACATGAATTTGAACCCGTTCCAATGATGCAAGAAATGGCAGGCGAACCTTCGTATGTTGCATAAGCACAAGCTTTTAAATCATGGTCAACTAAAATCGATGCATTTGCAAACGCCTTTTGCAGTCCATTTACAATAATTTGATTCAAAACATCAGAAGAGCAACCAGCTCCGTAGAAATAAACGTGCTCAATATTTGCTCTTATTTCATTTAACCCTTCATTTTCACATACCGCGTTGTAAACAATTTCTTCCGAATGAAAATAAGGATTCAAACCCATTGTGGAAAAAATTTGTTGTTCAGTATCGGATAAAAGTACCCAATCACTCTTTGTAGAACCACTATCAACTACTAAAATCATAAGCTTTTTATTCTAAAAAATGTCTTTGTGTCAATTATACACTTTGCGAATATATAAATTTCTTTTTTACCTTTGTATATGCAATCGAAAAATAAGCATGAGGTAAACCCACGAATATCTGCTGATTGTGTGATATTCGGTTTTGATTTCAATCAGTTACGTGTGTTACTGATTGAGCGATCTGCCGTTGAAAATGTTCCATCAATGATGGCATTACCTGGCGATTTAATCTATGAAGAAGAAAACATTGACACGGCAGCTAGTCGTGTTTTGAAAGAATTAACGGGATTAGAAGAAATTTATTTGGAACAAGTGGGTGCTTTTGGTGACCCAGATCGTTTGAATAAAAAAAATGATCAATTATGGTTAAAAGCTGTTCGCCAAGATCCAGATGCGCGCGTTATTACAATTGCATACTATTCTTTAGTGAACTTAGACAACTATTCACCGCAAGCATCTTCTTTTGCAAAGTCTGCAACCTGGATGTTAGTCGATGATATACAAGAATTAGCATTTGACCATGCTGAAATTGTAAAAGCAGCTCTAAAAAAATTAAAAGATAAAATCATTACGCAGCCTATTGGTTTCAATTTATTGCCAGAGAAATTTACCTTGTCTCAATTACATCGCTTGTATGAATCAATTTTAGGTAGAGATTTAGACAAACGTAATTTTCGACGTAAAATGTTGAAATTAAAATTGGTCGAAAGTTTAGATGAAAAACAAGAAGGCGTTCCGCATAAACCCTCTCAATACTTCAAATTTAACGAGGAAAATTACAATAAACTTATCGAAAACGGTTACGATAATTTTGGGTTTTAATCCATTATTTTAACTTCCCAAGTTAACAAAACGTTATTTTATTTGTTTACTTAGTGTAAATTTGACATAAAGCTTGTATATTTGATTTTCAAATTGACAAAAAATACGTACTTACTATGGGTCAAGAAAAAAAAAATCTGAAAGTAATTAAGCCATTTAACGCAGTTATCTTTGGTGGAGATGGGGATTTAGCGATGCGAAAAATTTATCCTGCATTGTTTCATCGTTTTGTCGACAAACAATTAAATGTTGACTTCAACATCTATGCAATTACCCGCTCAGATAAAAAACATGGGACTTTTTACGAACAGTTAGAAAAATTTATTCTAAAAACAATTGACTACGAATTAGATCATTCGTTGATTGCTGTTTTCATGAAAAAAATAATTCTATTAACATTGGTTGATCACACAAAAAGTGATTATGAACCATTAAAAATTGAATTAGAGAAAAATCCAACCTACCAAAGTGTTTATTATTTATCAACGCCTTCTGATGCGTTTGGCAATATTGGTGACACGTTAAAATTATGTGGATTAATCAACCAAAAGAGTAAAGTTGTTCTTGAAAAACCGCTTGGAAACAGTTTGGCTTCATCACAAGCAATTCATGCTAAAATAAGTAGATCGTTTACAGAAAATCAAATCTATCGTATAGATCATTACTTAGGCAAAGAAACCGTTCAAAATTTAATGGTATTGCGTTTTGCAAATCATTTGTTTGAATATTCATGGAATTCAGAACACATTGATAATGTTCAAATTACGGTTGCAGAAAGCTTGGGTGTTGAAAAACGTGGCGACTACTACGATCATAGTGGCGCATTGTTGGACATGGTTCAAAATCACTTATTGCAATTGGTATGTTTGATTGGAATGGAGCCTCCTGCACAATTAGATGCGAATTCTGTTCGCAATGAAAAATTGAAAGTGTTGAACTCGCTGCGTTTATTAGATGCGGAGTCGGTTTTAACAGATACGGTTAAAGGTCAATACACAAGAGGAAAAGTAGATGGGGAACAATTGAACTCCTACTTAGAAGATTTAGAAAAATACGAATCATCGACTGAAACATTTGTGGCGATAAAAGCGCACATTGATAACTGGAGATGGAAAAATACACCGTTCTATCTTAGAACTGGAAAACGAATGTCAAAAAGATATTCAGAGATTGTTATTACCTTTAAATCAGTGAAACACAATGTGTTCCCGATGCAAGGAAATATCCCAGGAAATAAATTGATCATGCGTCTGCAACCAGAAGAGCGTATCGAATTGGTGCAAATGACAAAGTTGCCTGGTCCTGGTGGATACCGCTACCGTCCGATTTCACTTAAATTGGATTACATGGATTCATTCCATGAACGTTTTCCAGAAGCATACGAGCGATTAATTGTCGATGTATTGCGTGGAGAACAAACCTTATTCATGCGTCAAGATGAATTGGAAGCAGCGTGGGTTTGGATTGAATCTGTTGTAAATGGCTGGAAAGAATCCAACATGAAAAATATTTTATACGAAGCTGGTTCTTGGGGTCCTGGAGATTTAGTGATGGAAAGAGAACATACGTGGTCGACTAGTACAAAAAGAGATGAAGAAGGAGTTTAATTCAAAAGCACTATTGGAAGTCCAATTAGCTAGTGAGATTGAAGCTAGTATTAATCATGCGATTCAGGAGTTTGGAGATGCTCGAATCCTCCTTTCTGGCGGCTCAACACCCATTGGATTATATGCTAAATTAGCTGAAACTCCAATCGATTGGAAAAAAGTGATTATTGGATTAGTTGATGAACGCTTTGTGCCAATTGATCACCCTTCAAATAATGAAAAAATGATTCGAACTCAATTGGGTGATAAAACAGGTGCGACTATACTTTCTATGGTTCCTGATAGTTCTAATCGGTTAAGTAATTTGTCACTCGTTGAAGAAAATTACACCCCTTTCAAAGAACGAATCGACTTTTGTTTACTTGGAATGGGCGAAGATGGTCATACGGCTTCTTTATTTCCAAATGACCCAAATTCTGAAGAAAATTTAAACAATGATTTTATAGGTTTTGTAAATACACAAGCACCTGTAGAACCAACCAATCGAATTTCTTGTAGCAAAGAATTACTTTTAAAAAGTACTCACTTAGCAGTAATGCTTATTGGGGAAAATAAATTAACAGTTTTCAATCAAGCAAAAGAAGCGAAATATCCTATTTCTTATTTCACTTCTAACCTGATTGTTTATTATACAGAAAAATAAGATGAATCAAGTTATTTTAGATGTAACTGCGCGCATTGCAGAAAGAAGCAAAGAAACCCGTGCCAATTATTTGACACAAATGAAATCTCAATTTCATACGGGTCCTGTTCGTGGTGGTTTACATTGTGGGAACTTAGCACATGCTTTTGCTGGTTGCGGTTCGCATGATAAAGCGGTTTTGGCTGACGACAAACAACCTAATCTTGGTATTGTTACAGCTTACAACGATATGCTTTCGGCGCACAAACCGTATGAAAATTATCCTAATGCTATCCGAGCATATGCAAATAAATACAATGCTGTAGCACAAGTTGCAGGTGGAGTTCCAGCAATGTGCGATGGGGTTACGCAAGGACAAACAGGGATGGAATTATCTTTGTTTAGTCGTGATGTCATTAGCTTGTCTTCTGCCATTGCATTGTCCCACAATATGTTTGACGGAGTAATTAATTTAGGAATTTGCGATAAAATTGTGCCCGGATTAATTATTGGTTCTTTGCGTTTTGGTCATTTGCCAACTATTTTCATGCCAGGGGGACCAATGGAAACAGGAATCAGCAACGATGAAAAAGCGAAAATCAGACAAGATTATGCGGAAGGGAAAATAGATCGTGCAGCCTTATTAAAAGGAGAATCAGATTCTTACCATTCACCTGGAACGTGTACGTTTTATGGAACAGCCAACAGCAATCAAATGTTGATGGAAATCATGGGTTTACAATTACCAGGTTCAAGTTTCGTGAATCCAGGAACACCTTTAAGAGAAGCATTAAATGAAGAAGCAGTTAAAACAGTCATAGGGCTCATCAATGCTGGATCTTTTGATGGTACTTTAGCAAATATCGTAACAGAAAAAACGATTGTAAATGCAATCATTGGGTTATTAGCAACTGGTGGTTCTACCAATCATACGATACACATAATTGCCATCGCTAGAGCTGCTGGAATTATAATTAATTGGGATGATTTTTCAGATTTATCAAAAGTGATTCCATCATTAACGAAAGTGTATCCGAATGGAGCTGCAGATGTAAATCATTTTCACGCATCAGGAGGAATGGGCTTTATCATTCGTACCTTACTTGAAAATGGTTTATTGCATCAAGATGTTTATACCATTTTAGGATTTGGATTGGATAAATACAAACAAGAGCCTAAATTAATCGATGGCCAAATCGTATGGGTAGAAGGCGCAAAAGCATCTTTGAATGAATCGATTATTCGCAGCGTTGAAAATCCATTTAACAAAGAAGGTGGAATCCGCATTATGAAAGGAAATATCGGTCGTTCAGTAATAAAAACTTCTGCAGTTGCAGATGAACATTTAATCATAGAAGCCACAGCCATTGTTTTTGATGAACAAGAAGATTTGATTGCAGCATTCAAAAATGGAGAATTAGATAAAGATTTCATCGCTGTGATTCCTTTTCAAGGACCGAAACAAAATGGAATGCCTGAATTACATCAATTAACACCTACATTAACCATCCTTCAAAAAAGAGGATTTAAAGTGGCGTTAATTACTGACGGAAGAATGTCAGGCGCATCTGGAAAAGTACCTGCTGCAATTCACGTTGTGCCAGAAGCAAGAGATGGAGGATTGATTGGTAAAATTCAAACGGGTGATTTGATTCGTTTTGATGCGGAGAAAGGCACATTAAATTGTATGACTTCAGGTGTTGAAGATCGCACCCTTCGAACGAAAGACAACCATGCATTGGGAATGGGACGTGAATTATTTATCAATATGCGCAACACCGTTTCTTCAAGTGAAGAAGGAGCTAGCTTTTTGAATTAAAGTTAAAAAGATGAATCAGAATAACATAGAAGCAATTTTAGCAAACCATAAAATTGTACCCGTTGTAACGATAAACAACGAAGCAGAAATTGAAGGGATTATTGCAACTTTGCAAGCTGCTGACATTCATTGCATTGAAGTGACATTGCGAACTGCATATGCCTTTGATGCTTTGGCGTATATCAAAAAACACTATTCTGACCAGATTACAGTTGGTGTTGGTACAGTTGTTACCAAAGAACAAGTTGAAAAAGTCAAAGAGATAGGTGTTGATTTCATCGTTAGTCCAGGAATTAATGCGGATTTAGGTCGTGCATTAATGGATTCAGGAATAGCATTTATTCCAGGCGTAGCCACACCAAGTGATATCATTTTAGGCATGCAATTTGGCTGGGAAACGTTCAAGTTTTTCCCTGCTAATTTATTTGGTGGCTTAACAGCTTTAAAAACATATGGTCAAGTATTCCCATCGGTAAAATTTTGTCCAACAGGCGGTATCAACGCTTCCACTTATCAAGATTATCTTGCTTTACCAAATATTATTTGTGTGGGTGGGTCTTGGATGATGGGATAAAATAAGTTTGTTAGTTTGTTAGTAATTAGGCATTAGTTTTTGATTCCAATAGAATTTCGAAATTATCATAAAGTCTTTCAGTCGTATGTCCAATTGCAATTTATATTCATTTTTGCAATGAATAATTCCATTTCTATTGATTTATATTGTTGGAAATTTCTTTCCTCAGATTTATCTGAAGGCATTTGAAATTAATTAACAATTGGCTCTAGCCAAAATAATCTTATTTATTAAATTTTAAAAAGGTTTGCAAATAAAATTGGATGCTGTAATTGTTGTTTTGGCTAAAGCCAATTTATTGTTCATTATAATAGCAATGGGATAAATCCCATTGCTATTTATGATCATTTACATATTTAATATTGGGAATTCCATTATTCACAATAATTAAACAAATCCTATTGCTATTTATGTTCATTTTCAAATTTAATATTGAAAAATTCTATCATTCACAGTAATTAAATGGATAAATCCCATTGCAATTTATATTCATTATTCATTCTCAAAATTGACAAAATAATTTCCATTATTTTATCCTGTTTATAATTTCTTGCCTCTAGATTTATCTGGAGGCATTTGAAATTATTCAGCAATTGGCTTTAGCCAAAATAATATTATTTAAAAAAATTTAAAATGGTTTGCAATTAAAATTGGATGCTGTAATTGTTGTTTTGGCTAAAGCCAAATTATTGTTCATTATCATAGCAATGGGATAATCCCATTGCTATTTATATTCATTTTTACTAAAAACTAATTAAATCCCAATCGTTACCCTTAACAAGAAATTACGTCCAGCTTGTGGGAAATAGTAATTTTCACGAATGGTTTTACCTCCTGAAATATACCCAAAGGTATACCCATTATTCTCGTATAAATAGTTGAAGACATTGTTGACAAGAAGTCCAACTTTTAACTCTTTCATGCCTTTCAATTTGAACGTATAATTTGCCGTGATATTTGAGATAAAATAGGCGTCTAATTTTCGGGCAGCATTAGAAGTATTATCTAGATATTGTTGCCCAACATATTTTGACAACCAATTCAATTCTAAGTGTTTAATCGGTTCATAACTGATACCGAAACAGGCAATAAGCGATGGCGCAAAAGCAATATCCGTATTGGTATGTGCAATGACCGTTTGAATCATATTCCCATTGCTGTCATAATTATCGTAATTATCCAAGTACTCATTAAAAGCTTGAATTTTATTGGTGCTTAATGATACATTTCCAGTTAAACTAAGATTTTTTAAAACTAAATAGCCTGCTTCCAATTCAACACCCATGCGGTAACTTTTGGCAACATTGGTTCGGTTATATGCACCTACATCATTTATTTCACCTGTTAAAATCAATTGATTTTTGTAATTCATTAAATAATAATTCACTGAAACAAAGATGTTTCGATTGTGGTATTTATAGCCAATTTCAACATTGTCTAATTGCTCTGATGTAGGACGATTCAACGGTGTGCTTTGAATAAAATCATCTCTTACTGGCTCTCTGTTGGCACGACTAATAGATCCATAAACCAATGATTTCGGATTGAATTCATACATAAAACCAACTTTTGGATTAAAGAACGTAAATGAAATAGCTTGTTGTAATGCTACCAATTGGCCCGATGATTGATCTTGTCCTAAATACGAATAATCAATTTTTCGAAGCTGTAAATCGGCATATAAATTCCATTTTTTTACTTGATAATTTGCTTTAACATAGGCATTAGCCTCTGTTTTCTTAGCATGATTGTCGTAATAATGTTGGTTAATTTCTGATTGTGAAGCATATCTTGCCCAACTAATTTCTCCAAAATGTGTTCCATCGTAAGTATTTATCCCTCCACCAAAAACAAGTTTTAAATTTTTTAAATTCGTATAATTCAACGAAAAAATACCACCATAAAATAGATTATCTAACCATCTTCTTCGAATCAAATCTGTTGTAGTGATTGTATCTGATCCTATTACAATCGGTTGGAGTCCATACGTTTCAAAATTTTCATTTTTACGGTATTGCTCATAATATCCTTTCCCAGTGGTTAAATGTCCTGCCAAATTCACATTCCATTTTTTGGAAATTTCATGCGTATAATGCAATTGGTAATGATTTTGTTGGTAGTTATCCACTTCATTTCCATACGTGTAGTAATTATATGTTCGATTTCCTGAATTGAATAAATTAATGGAATCAGCACTCGTTTGATAGGTTCCGCCTGGATAGTAATTGTTGTAAAAATGATTCAATAAACTATCTTTATTACCATTTAATTTTGCTTCAGGTACGCCATACCAAGCTTGATACGTAATTTCTTTCCCACCAAATGCTGTCGCTTTGACAATTGATTTTTTTCCTATCCAAGCGCCAGATAGGTAAAACCCACTTAAATCAGAAGAAGCGCGATCGATATAACCATTGGAATTAATTTTAGACAAACGTGCATCAACAGTAAATTTGTTGTTCAATAATCCTGTACCAATTTTTAAGGTTGAACGCATCGTTCCAAATGAACCAACAGAATTGTCACTGGTTGCATACGCTTCTTTCTGAATATTATCTGATTTTATATTGATACTTGAGCCAAAAGCTGCTGCTCCATTGGTAGAAGTTCCAACACCACGTTGCACTTGAATATTATCCGTTGAAGAGGCAAAATCAGGCATGTTGACCCAATAAACGCCATGTGATTCTGCATCGTTGATTGGAATTCCATTGATGGTAACATTGGTTCGAGTTGGATCGACACCACGAATTCGGATTCCGGTATAACCTACTCCACCTCCCGCGTCAGATGTAACAACTGTAGATGGCGTTGCTTCCAAAAGATAAGGTAAATCTTGCCCAAAATTGAGTTGCTTCAATTGTTTGGTTGTAACATTGGTGTATGTCATAGGTATTTTTTCACCTGCACGAACAGCTCTTACTTGGACTTCTTCTAAAGTAACGACAGAAGATTTTAACACAAAAACATAATCAGTTTTTGTATCCAAATTAACAGTGATTAATTTAGTTGCGTAGCCCATTAATTCTGCTGTAAACACTACATATCTATCTTTTATATTGTTAAATTCGAAGGTTCCATCTGCTTTAGTATAGATCACTGCATAAGAATTTTCAAGGGTCATTTTAACGCCTTCTAACGGTTGTCCAGTGTCGCTTTTTACAATTCCATGAAATACTAATTGGGCTTGCGCTTGCAAAATGCATGTAAAAAAGAGCAATAAAAGAATGGATGTACGTCTTGTTTTCATTTTAATAAAATTTAACAAGAACAAGGGGCTAATTCTATCGTGTGAATAATTAGCAATTAATAATTTGTCTATCATCTTCCCTACGCAGGCATTATCCTGACAGGTTCAATGGGTATAATCTCAGCCGTTCAAATGATTGGCACCCCTTAGAGATGGTGTAAAATTAAGTAAAAAAATTTATAAATGGATTTTAGGATTAAAAGATATTAGGACAGAAAGACTTTAGGACGTATAATGGTATGAAAACGAAATTGTAATCCATATAAAACCAATAAAATGAACCGTCCTGATGGGACTCAAAATTGGAATACCATTTTTAGCAAAGGATTGCATCCATTGCTAAAAATTAATCGTCCCTACAGGACTAGATATTGGGATTTTAAAAACTAATGATGAATGCCTAAATCAATGTCCAGCAGCTGGCGCTTCTAATTCTACACCTTGTTTTTTCAACAAATTGCGCACATATACAGCAAAAAATGCCAAGTATGCAAAACAAATCACGCCTACGATGTAACTTGCTTGAATTCCTAATAAATCATTTCCAGCTAAGCGGCCTTGAACCAAACTTACGATTCCTCCACCCATGATCATCATGATTAAGAATCCACTTCCTTGATTGGTATATTTTCCTAAACCACTAATCGACAACGTAAAAATACATGGCCAAAGTGTGCTACAAAACAAACCAACGCTGATAAAGGCATAAACGGAAACCATTCCGGATGTGTTCATTCCAATAAACAAAGAAAGAATGCCCAGTAAAGAGAAAATCAATAATTGTTTCGCTGGATTTCCTTTGCTCATAAAGTCCCCCAAAATCATTACAACAATTACTAAAGGATAATAATTAAACATGGAAACATCATTTCCAACCAATGAATTGATTCCCATAAATATCCCAAAAGCAACAAATGGTAACAAAACAGATAAAAGAGTTTGTGTTGATTTTTTCATATTAAATGCTCCTGCGGCAGATGTCCAACGGCCAATCATTAAACTCGCCCAAAACAACGAAATGAATGGAGCCGCTTTTCGCGTTTCAATACCAACATTTTGTTTCAAATAATCGGATAAATTTCCAGCGGTAGAAACTTCTACACCAACATATAAAAAGATCGCAATCATTCCTAATATCAATTGTGGATAAGCTAAGGCTGATTTTTTAGCACTTTTATCTTCAACAACCTCATCTTCAATAATCGCTGGTTTGTTAGGAATAGATGAAAATTTGAATAATATCGCAACCAAAACAAAAGCTAAGCCTAACAACAAATAAGGGATTTTTATACTGTCTATGCTCACATTTTTCGCATCATTATTGACTCCACCAAAAATAGCTAAACCTAATAAAACCGGTCCAATCGTTGTTCCTAAATTGTTAATTCCCCCAGCTAAACTCAATCGCTGTGATCCTTTAGCTGGATCGCCTAAATTAATCGCTAAAGGATTCGCAGCTGTTTGTTGCAACGAAAAACCAATTCCAACGATAAACAATCCAGTAATCATTGTGTAAAACGATTCATAGTTGGCTGCTGGAATAAATAACAAAGTTCCTGCTGCTGAAATTAACAAACCCAATGAAACTCCATTTTTATAGCCAATTCTGTTGATGATGTCTTTTTTTGTAAAGTAAGAAATCATATAATAAAGAATCGAACCTACAGTATAAGCTATGTAAAACGCAAAACTAATTAACTGAGATTGCCATTGCTCTAAATGCAAATGCTCTTTGAAAACTGGAATTAAAATATCATTCGATGCGGCTACAAAACCCCAAAAGAAAAATACAGTAGTAATGGTTGCCAATGAACCGTAATTCGTTTTAGTAAATGTTGATGTTGACATTTTATTTGTGTTAGTTTTTGTTTTCTTGATGGGTAAAAGTAAAATAGTTTTAGTGGAATACAAGTTTTTTTAAAAATAATTTTTTCAAACGAAACAAATAATTTAAAATTAATTACTGCTAATCATCTATTATTCAGATATTTAAAAAATAATTTTAAAATTTATGTATTTATTGTATTTTTTACAATAAGTTTGTGAAAACGAAAATTACAAGAAATTAATAAGGTGCATCATTTTTTTGTACCTTGTTACATAAATTTCAACTACATGGGATTAAAGTTACTAAAAACAAGTTGCCTATTATTTTTAACAAGTGTTCTTGCCTATGCGCAAAACAATGTAGTTACAATTGTAAAAAAAGAGCAACAATGGACACTTTTGGTCAACAACGAGCCCTATTACATTCGTGGGGCTGGTGGTGAAAAATACTTAAAAGAAGTGGTTGCCATTGGTGGGAATACAATCCGAACATGGGGTTTAGAAAATGCTCAAACTGTATTGGATGAAGCGCAAAAATTAGGAATCAAAGTTATGTTAGGTATGTGGGTTCAGCATGAACGCCATGGTTTTGATTACAATGACGAAGCTAAAATCAAGGCACAACTTGAAGGTTTCAGAACTCAGATTAAAAAATTTAAAAATCATCCAGCACTATTAATATGGTGTGTTGGGAATGAATACGAATTGGATTATTCTAATCGAAAAGTTTGGAAAGCAGTGAACGACATCGCTAAAATGGTCAAAGAGGAAGATAAAAATCATCCTGTTGCAACGGTTACAGCTGGAACAAATACTGAAAAATTAACGCATGTGATGAATGAACTCACAGCAATTGACATCTATGGAATCAATACATACGGTGATATTGGTAACGTGAAAAACGTGTTAACTGAAGGTAATTTTCAAGGTCCTTACATGATTACAGAATGGGGCCCGAACGGTCATTGGGAATCACCAAAAACAATGTGGGGCTCATCCATTGAACAAACGAGTAAAGAAAAAGCAACAAGTTACAAAGATCGCTATGCACAATACATCGCAAAAGATAGCAAACAATGCATTGGCTCATTTGCTTTTTTATGGGGACAAAAACAAGAATACACAAGTACTTGGTACGGGATTTTTTCTGAAAATGGCGCTGCAACAGAAGTATACGATGCGATGGAATATTGTTGGACCAACAAAGCACCTAAAAATTGTGCGCCAAGCATCGATTCTTTTCGTGTTGATAATCTTAAACCCAATTTAAATTCAATTTTCAAAAGCGGGCAACTTGTTGAAGTAAAAGCATTCGCAAAAGACCAGGAAAATGATAAATTAAACTACTCTTGGGAATTGTATCCTGAAAGTGAAGATTTAAAAACGGGTGGAGATGTGGAATCTAAACCACCATTAATCAGTGGGCAAATTCGTTCCAAACAAGCGGCAACTTGTGTGTTAAAAGCACCGAAAAAAGAAGGTCGTTACCGTTTGTTCTTAACCGTTAGTGACGGAGAAAAAATTGCCTATTGTAATTTCCCATTTTACGTGCAACCATCAGAAGCACCAGAAGATCAACCAATGGTTCGCTTTAAAAAGACAACATTAAGTTCATTTGAAAATGAGTAATCACATCAAAAATATCATCCTTCTATTTGCTGCATTATTTGGTATGCAACAAGTTGGATTTGCACAAGAAATTCGTTTGAAAGACTCAACAAGTTTGAACAATCAAAGTGGTCTTTTCCCGAAAATTCTAGCCGAAACAATGGATAAAATTACAGTAAGCGGTTACTACCGTTTTATTGGAAATTATACAGACATGAAAATTCAATACCCTGAATTCAGTGCTGCTCCTGCTAAAAAAATCTTCATTGGCGACGATAGCCAAATTCCACAGTTGATGTTACAAATAAGCGGTCGTCCAAGTGCACGCACAACGTTTGCAACGGATTTATACTTATGGACTCCTTTAACTGGAAGTGAGACAGATTATGTCAAAGGCTTGAATTTAGGTGTCAATTTAATGGGGAGTCATTCTACAAAATACGGATCATTCAATGTGCGAACAGGAGGAATCAATTGGTATTCATTAAGTCCGTTAACATTTGGAACGAATACAGGATATAACCGTTTTAGTATTTTTGAGCGCAATCCATGGGATCCAAATACTGCTTCCGTTAATCAACGTTATGAGAAATTTTTTAACGATGGCGCATTGTCCCAAGATG
Organism: Crocinitomicaceae bacterium; assembly: GCA_017984635.1. Classification (GTDB taxonomy): domain Bacteria; phylum Bacteroidota; class Bacteroidia; order Flavobacteriales_D; family Crocinitomicaceae; genus M0103. Next base: position 8,603 of record JAGNZC010000030.1, on the reverse strand, counting down.
TACGTTGGGGTCAACAAGCATTTCAAGGAATTATCGTAGATGGCGATAAATTACCTGCTGGATTTTCTTTTGCATTTATGTATGGAAAAACACAGTTTAATGGAGGTTCAATGAACATTCCAAATGCTTCAACAGGAGGAAAATTAAAAAAATCATTTGGAAATAACTTTGTCAGTTTAAATACCTTTACTTCACAAACGTATACAGATAGTTTAGCCATTCGCACTATCAAATTTGAGGTTCACACCGTAGAATTTGATGTAGAGAAGTTTGGATTCAATTTCAAAGGAGAAGTAGGATTAGGAAGATATAAAAGTCCACAAAGCTTATCAAAATGGGGGGAAGCAATTAATTTGAAATTAAAACTACCACAAAAATGGACCAAAATTCCAATTGAATTGCATTACTTCCAAATTAGTCCGTTGGTCATCAATAATAATGGAGTTTTCTGGAATACTTCAGTAGTTGAGTACAATGACGCATTCAATAACAACGAAACAGGTACTCAAACAGTATTAATTCCCTTTGCTAGCTCAATGCTTCAAATCGGTCAGATGACGAATAACAGAAGAGGACTTGAGCTGAATACAGAAGTCAACTTCAAGAAATTAAAAATAAGTATTGGCTACAATGCTTCTCAAGAAATAGATGCATTGACCCGTAAAATTGCTTTTTCACATCCTGTAAATAATTTAGCTTTGTCCCGTTTTTGGAGATGGGGATTCCCAGCGAATGTTGGACCTTACGGTCAATTAAATAAAATTTACAGAGGTGTTTATGAAACCGTTGAAATCAGTGATTCAGCTGTAGCGAAAAGTTTCAATGCATTTGAAATCAATGCTAAATACAAGACAAAATTATTCAATCGAGAATTGTTTATTTATTATTTAGGATCGTTTAGTTCTGTTCAAAAAAGTTTTTCTGTCACGCCAGTATATTCTACCAATGCTTATTTTCAAACCTACTACCACCAATTGGAATTTTATTTGAGCATTACGAAAAACTTTACTTGGACAAATTACTTCGGATATGACCGGATTATTGGGAATGACCGTACTCGTTTAGATACTATTACTGGAAAAGCGAAAAACCAAACTGGCTGGAGTTACTCTACAGGCTTTGATTGGTACATTGCTAAAAACACCGGTTTGTATGTTAGAAATCGTTGGATGAACAATAGCGATGCAAATTTCCATTTAGACAAATACAGTGGTATGGAAACCACAGTTGAACTTAAAATATATTTCTAAATTTAGAACAATGAATCAATTAAAAAATTTAAAACAAGTATTCATCGTATCACTTTTACTGACAATTCAGTGGAATGTAACGGCGCAAGTAGCTACTAAAAAAGTAGAATTTGTTGGTGCTGCTCGTTCTGAAATGTCTGGTTTTAGTTTAACACAAGATAATGTTGTGGATACAGTAACACCAGGAAAACGTTCAGATGGTTACGCATTAATCGATTTAGGATTTAAAATTAACCCAAATAGTTCAACCGAAATTTTAGGAATGATCCGTATTAAAAACGCTTTTGGAGGATTTTGGGGTGCTGGTGTCACTTTTGATGTTCGTCAATTGTACGTTAGAGGTGTAATTGCAAATGCCGTTCGTTACCAACTCGGAAACATAGATTACAAATTAACTCCGTATACTTTTTACAATCACAATCCTGACCAATTGATTGAATTGAACGGTATTCAAAAAATCAAGCAAGACATCGTTAATTACGAATCTTTTTATACCAATAACAATACGTGGCGTCAACAAGGTGCTGCGATGGATTTTGGTTTAACGTTTAAAAAATATGTACAAGAAGTGAAAGTAAATGGATTTATTACACGAATGAATTCTGCTATAACTACTTCTCTACTAGAACGTTTATACGGTGGTGGAAATGTGATTATCACTCAAAGTAAATACGCTACAATTGGGTTGAATTATGTGAGTGCATTTGATGTATTAGGAACTGCATTAGACAGCAATGCTTACCGAAATAATGTGTCAACGTTGACATTTGAATCTACCTTGTACGACAAAAATTGGAAAGTTGGTATCAAAGGCGAAACTGGGACTTCTAAAATTTTTAAAACACAAATCGATGACAATAATTTAAGCGATTACTTTGTAGATGCTACATTGAAGATTGATCATAAAAAATCAAACGTAAGTTTAGCTCTTTCTTATTTAAATGTCGGTGATGATTTTAGAAGTATTGGCGCTCAATCAAAACGTGTTGACTTCAACAAATTAAATACTTTGTATCAAAACTATACCAACGAACAAATTGTTCGACCAATTTCAAGTTTTGATGTGTATCAAAACAGTAATTTGTACAATGCTGGGATTTCTGATCGAATCATGGCATACAACCCTGTATTTAACAATGCAACGCCATATGGAAGAGCAACGTTTAACCGAAACGGAATGACTTCACAATTGAGCTATTTAGATCCGAAAAAACGTTTGGAAGTTAGATTAGAAGGTCAGTTTTTAACTGAAATTCGTGGACAAGGAACAACTAAATTAAAAGACTTTACAGTATTGACAGCTCAAATCAAATGGGATGTAAGTAAAACATTTAAATTTAAAATGCCGTTTGTTGTGACTTCAGGATTTAATCAGCAGCAAACCGAACGAAAAAGTGATTTAGCATTTGAACAAATCAATTTAACATCTACCCAATTTAACGCAGGAATCGACTTCGAATTTATCCCACAATTCCATTTATTAGCAGGCATAAATTCTATGCAAGCTACTGGAAATGAAATACTACCAGAACGCAAGCCTAACGGAGAAATTTACAGTTTCACACCTATTTCAATAGCTGTGAACGAATTGATCTATTCAGGTGGAATTCGTTTTAACTTTAGTGATAAAATCTATTTAGCAGGTTTATATGATTATTCGACAATCAACTCAAATGGATTAAATCCTTATCATTTAAATCAGTTATTAATTGTTTACTCTATGAAATTTTAACTTATGAAAACATTTAAACTAATCGTTGCATTGACCCTTTTGGGATTTTCAATTTCGGCTTGTAGAAAAGATGCTCCAAAAATTGATGGCCCTTCGTTGGAAGAATTAAACGGTGGCTTTTCTATTGTAGATCCCTTTTATGTTAGCCGTGATTCAGTTGATTTTTCAGCTGGAGAAACCGTGTATTTTACCTGTGGGATGTCGAAAACAAGTAACTGGAAAATTACCATTACTGGTCAAACATCAGGCGCTGTAAAAGAATTAACTGGTACAAGTAAAACAATTACAATGAATGACGCGCTTTGGAATGGTTCAACGTCACAGCTTCCAATGTTTAGAAATGAACTATGTAACATTCAACTTACGTTTGAAGGCGAATCGGATACATTGGTTGATCAAGTTAAAATCAAAGGCATCAAAGCAAATGCTGGCTATGTAATTACAGATTTTGAAAATGGCTTCAATAGTGGTTGGGGTTCATTCATTCAATCAGGAGCTAACATGGATTTTCAAATCAAAACAGATAATTTTGCACCTCAAGGTGATGATTATTTAAACATGGCCGGAACAGTCAACTGGGATTGGTTGATTGGTTTAATCAATTTCAAAGCCTCAGCGGATGGATTCGTAACCTATCCATTAAATGCAAATGGAAACAATGTTTATTTCAATGCAATGGTTTATGGTGAACCTGGATTAATCAATTCGATTGTTCTCTTTCAATTTCAGGAAGATGAAAATGGTGACGGTACCTTTACCGCAACAAGTGATGATCAATATGATGTGGAAATTAAAGTTGATTGGGTAGGTTGGAAATTAGTTTCGATCAAATACAGTGACCTAGCGACATTGGTAAATGGCGCTCCATCTACTCCAAATGGTAACCAACAACACAATCCAAACAAGATTAAACAGATTAATATGTTGCATTTGGCAAATCCATCTTCAGGTCCTGCAAAAACAAAATTAGATTATATTATTTTCACTGAAAACGGACCATTAAACCCATAATAAACATGAAATTCTTTCTTACGTTTTCAGTTTTTGGATTACTTTTTATTGCTCAAGTTGCCAGCGCTCAACCTGTAATCAGTGCGCGCGATACCATTCAAGTCGACACAGTTACAGTTTACGGTAAACAACGTGTTACTGGTTTTAAAAAACAAGGGTTATACGATGAAGATAAACGAAAAACAAAAAGAAGCATTCGCGACTTCACAGCGCTAGATTTGTATACAGATGGCATTTCTGATGAAATTTGGAAAACAAATGATAATGCATGTATTGCGATGAAACAAGGTTTTGAAAACCCAAAAAATGGATCTTCTTATCTTACACTTCAATGGGATAAAGTTGCTGGAGGATGCTCTTGGATTGGAATGGGAATTGGCTGGGACGGTTGGACCGGTAAAAATTTAAGTGCTATATACGATACCGCTGCTATTCAACTATATGTTCGGTCAACATCCGTCAATATATACAATTTACCATTGGCATTAGGAATTGAAGACCATAGTAATCAACAAGTGTGGATTGGCTTTTCAGCTGGATTTATTGAAAATGGGGTGATTACAAAAGAATGGACTAAAATCACCATTCCGTTACAATTATTCAATTTTGAAGATGAAAAATTTGATGGTAGTAATGTGAAACAATTGATCATTCAATTTGAAGCATCAGGTACCATTGAAGTTGATGCGATTGAAATTGTTCCTTATGCAGGAAAATTAAGAAATGAGTTAGTTGCTACTAAAAAGAAATCGAATTTAATAATTGATGGTGTTCTAGATCCAAAAGAATGGCAAGCATCCACATTTTCAACTATTAATAAAAAACACCAAGTTGCAATTCAATACGATGCAAACAACCTTTATTTAGCATTCAACATCAACGATGCATCACCTTTAATCAACACAAAACAAGGGAAAGATATTTGGGATGGCGACGCACTAGAAATAGCTTTTGGTTCAAATCCTTCAGCAAATCCAAAACGTAAATTTTACTTGTTAAGTGATGTTCAAATCGGAATTCGCATGAATGAAAACCCAATTATTTGGAATTGGAAAACCAATACACCAATTGAAAATGGAAGTGTTAAAACCACTAAAACAGAAAAGGGTTATTTAGTGGAGATTCAAATACCTATACACCAAATTTGTGGTAAAGAATTGAATACCTCAGCTATTTATGGTTTTGAAATGGGTATTGATCAAGGAGATGAGAAAGGAAATAGAACCCATCAAGACCGCTGGAATAATCCAAGTGCTGATGGATTCAATACCAATCCTAGTTTGTGGGGACAATTAAAGCTTGATTAAATTACTGCTTTAAGAATTGTTTCACAACTTGTTTTCCGTTTACTTCGAACGAAATAATGTAAGCACCCTTTTCCAAATGTTGAATATCAATCAAAGATGCTATAAAATCAACTGATTGAATAAAACGACCTTCCATTGACCAAAGTTGGCCATTTGAAAACGAATTACTAGCTAAATCTGAAATCAATTGAATGCTTTGATCAGCAGGATTAGGAACCAATTCAATTGAAGATGAAAGTACCTCATCTATTGCTAAAGCAGGTTTGTAGACCCGTATAAAATCTACTAACATCTCAGCTGGAAATGGTGTGAATTGATTAGGTCCACCTGGCCAATTACCACCAATCGCAACATTTAACAAAAAGAAAAAAGTATTTGTCAATTCGCTTCTGGCTGCATTGATAGAAGTTTCATAGTATTTTACACCATCTAAAAACCACATTAATTTTGTTGCATTCCATTCCAATCCATAAACATGCCAATTGGTTACATCACACGCTTTAGAACCACCATAATAGCGATGACCTAAACTATCATAATGAATCGTTCCATAAATTTTAGATTCACTATTGATGTGTTCCATAATATCAATTTCACCACATGCGGGCCAAGATACAGTAGAAATATTATCCCCTAACATCCAAAATGCTGGCCAAGTTCCTGGACCAATTGGCATTTTAATTTTAGCCTCTACTTTGCCATATTGTAAAGAGTATTTCCCTTTAGTAATCATACGAGCCGACGTATAATTATTGGTGCCTATTTGTTGTTGTAAAGCTTTAATATGCAAAGAACCTCCATCAACAAATGAATTGGCTGAAGATGAAGTATAATACTGATATTCATTGTTTCCCCAGCCACCGCCACCTATTTCATGTTTCCACTTAGAGGTATCGATACTCGTTCCATTGAATTCATCCGACCAATCTAAGGTATATGGGTTTTGCGCAACTAATTGACTTGTAACAAATACGATAAACACTATTAAGTACTTCATAATGGAGTTTTTTTAAATTAAAAAGGGGAGATAAATCTCCCCTTCCTATTACTAAGCTAAACTTACTTTTTAACAAATCTTACTGTACCTCTTTGAGTTGCAGTTTCAATATTCAGGTAGTAAATCCCTGGTGACAATGAAGCAATGTTCAATGATTTTGTCATGTCTAAATCAACTTTTGTCCCAACTTCTTCACCTAAAATTGTTGTGATGAAAGCTGTTCCATTTTCAATAGTAGTAGCAATTGATAATTCTGTTGTAGCAGGATTTGGGAAAACTTTAAAAGAAGATGTAAATTCTTCATCTATTCCATTTGGACAATCTGTACATAAAGCCCAACAAGCAACATCTAACGTATCGTTGTTAGCTACTGTATATGCTCTGTTTGTAAATCCTCCTGTTGTAATTGTACATGCATCACCAGCTGTTAATTGCTCTGAAGCAGCCCAACCATCCACTGTAAATTTATATTCAATTGCTCCAACAGGTAATGGCAATGTAATTTCATAAATACCATTCATAAAAACATCTGTCATTGTATTACAAGATCCACACCAGTTATTGAATGTACCATTCAAATTTACATCAGTAAATGTTCCTGTATAATCATTCATGTTAACTTTGAAAGTGATGCTTTTTGTTACAACACATGCAGCACAACTTGCATAACAAACAGCAGGTAATACAGTGTCTCCAGATATTTCCAAGAAACGGTTAGTAAAACCACCTGTAGTTTTAGTACATGATTCACCTCCAGCAAATTGCTCAGAAGCACTCCATCCATCAACTGTAAATTTGTATTCAATTGAATCGTTAGATAATGGAACTGTAACTTCATAAATTCCATCTGCATTTGCATCAGTCATTGCAGTACAAGCACCACACCATCCATTAAAATCACCATTTAAATTAACAGTATTGATTACTCCTGCATATTGTTGCATGTCAACTTTAAATGTAACATTTTTAGGTACAGTTACAGCAGAACAAGAAGAACAACTGTTCCAACATACTACTGGCAATACCAAAGCAGTCGTTCCAACCGTTAATGATCTGTTTGTAAATCCACCATTTGTTACAGTACAAGATGTTCCAGCAGTTAAAGCTTCTTGAACTGTCCAGTTATCTGCAGCAAATTTGTATTCATACGTACCTGGAGCAAGAGAAATTGTAGTTTCCCAAACACCATCAGCATTTGCGTCTGTTAATGGGTTACAAGCTGCACCACACCATCCGTTAAATGTACCATTTACTTCAGGAATTGTAAATCCTGTCATTTGGTTCATGTCCACTTTAAAGGTTACATTTGTTTGAGCAAATGTGTTGAAAGATGCAAACGCTAAACAAGAAGCAAGCGCTAAACCTTTCATTTTTTTAAGTAAATTTTTTGTATTCATAGCGTTATTTTAGTTTGTTAAGTGTCGAAATTAAATAATAAAATGAAACTAACAAAGAAATTATGGTATTTTTTACAATAAGTATGTGAAAAAAAGTTAATCATAAAAAAAATCCCTCATTTCTAATTGAAGATGAGGGATTTAAAATAAACTTTAATTTTATTCCTTCGTGAAAAGTACAGCTTGCGTTTTACCATTTTCTGCTGTTAAACGAGTAATGTAACAACCTGCATGCCAAGAAGAGATATCCAATTGATGTAAAAATTGATTTTTATTAAAATGGGTAATCAATCTTCCTTGCATGTCCATTATTTCAATAGTTAAAGGGTCGTTTCCTTCGATTGTTAATACATTTTGTGCTGGCACAGGGTAAATTTTAACATTTAAACTAGTTGACAATTCATTTAATCCAACCACACAATTATTCAAAGCATCAAATGTTGGCTGAACAAACGAAAAAGTAGTTCCTCCGTTCGGACAACGTGCATAAGAAATATCTGCCGATTGAAGTGTGTAATCTACACCATCAAAAATGGTTGATCCATTCGAAAGTATTACTGATTCACCCAAAGCACTTAATTTAAACGTTGTATGTAATCCAAACTGATTGGCATCATTATCTGCCCAAATAATTAACACATCGTTTGCATTGATTTTCGTTCCAGCTGGAATTTGCCAATTCATTAAATTAAAAATGTCATCTGTTAAGTACAAACCACTTACATCAATTGCATGATTTGAAGTATTGTACAATTCAACCCAATCATCTGATTCACCGTTTGAATCATAAGCAGTTTGTGTGTTTTCTGCCATGATTTCATTGATTAATACATCACCTTGAACAGCTAAAGGAATGGTAATAGCTAGACTATGGAATTCGTGTTCTGCACGTTGTGGACTGAACAAACC
>JAGNZC010000029.1 GCA_017984635.1 Crocinitomicaceae bacterium | reverse complement strand
TAAGTTTTAGTTGGAATGCGCGGTTGGAAGATCGCGCATTTTTTCACTTTTGTTTTTCCTTCGAATAACTAACTTTTTCATAATTCGAACAATTTTTAGATTATTTACTAGTTGTTTAATAATGAGATAGATAGAACTATAAAATGAATTTACAATAAAGCGCGAAGATATAGTTTCGCGTATTTTATTGTATTTTTTTGTACTTTGTTAGGCATCTTCGTTGAAAATATAGCTAGATGAGTACAATTTACCGTACATTTTTTCTTTTTTTAATTATGGTTTCGCCTTTTATTTTACAGGCGCAATCAGAGCGATTAGTCGTGTCAAAAACAGCACAATGTTTTTTAAACAAAAGAAATAATCAATTTTTAGTTTTTGATGATTCAGTAAGCTATTACTCCATTTCAGCAAACGGTAAAAAATGGGCGAAACATCATTTTACATTTCTATCATCTGATTTAAATTTTGAAGAATTTAAAAATAGATTTAAACCAATCACTTTTAACAATGGAAGGATTGTTTTTGTATACGGCGGTGTAGGAGAAGTGTATGAGTTAATCAATGATACCTTACAACGCATCGATCATTCTTTTAAGCACGAAAACCAGTTTGGACACGCTTTATTTGAGTACCAAAATAGAGTATACGCTTTTGGAGGTTATGGCTTGTTTACATTTAAAAATATTCTTACTTATTTTGATAATACAAATAAAGAATGGTTTGAGTTAATGGCGAAAAGTAAACCAAGTGAAAGGCGTTCGCAGTGCTATCAAATAATATCGGATGATTTGTTTATTTTTGGTGGTAATATAAGTTATGGATCTTCAGTAATTTTTCACGATGATTGTTGGAAATATAATTTCAAAAAAAATAATTGGATAAAACTCGGGAGCCTAAATAGAGAATATAATAATGCGGCCTTAAAGTCTCCATCTGTGAAAGACAACATACCTTTTGAAGTGAGTATCCTTTTACCTGATATTTGGATTATTAATTGTTCCAAAAATAAAATCGATCATTACAAGTCATATAATTTTCAATATATATATGATGCTTTTTTCGATGTTACAAAAAAATATTTACTAACCAAAAACAAAAAGCAAAACATTCTTTATGTTAGCGTTTTACCTTCATCTAAAATGTTATATAATAAAATTGAATCATTTCCATTTTATATTGCACAAACATCTTTTTCCTTTCTACTTTTCATCCTTATTTTATCTATATTGATAGGGATTTTAATAGTTATTTATTTCAAAAATCGAAAAAAGAAAATAAGCAGATTAGAATCAAAGTCCCAATTAAAATTAATAGAAAATCAATTATTTATTGGAGATAGAAATATTAATTCAGATTTAACCTTATTAGAGTTTAGAATACTTAAAACTTTTATCGAATTAAATCCACAACCTATTCATATCGTTTCTTTAAACGAATTGTTTGAAGACGAAACAACTTCTCTGGCGGCACAGAAAAAACGCCGTGAAACAACCTTAAAATCCTTGCGAGAAAAATTAGCTTTTTTCTTGAATACCTCACAAGAGCAAGTCTTTTTGGAAAGCCGCGATCTAACCGATAAGCGCATTAAGAAATTTGTAATCAATCAAGATATTATAGCGGATTAAATGCGAAAGTATTGTTTCGTATAGTTTTTTGAGGCTTGTCTATTTCTTCATCTATTTTTGATAATAATTTAATATCTCAAAATTTTAATTAAAAAGTCAATAATAAATAATGAGCCTTTACTTCAATCTTACTAACCATAAAGAATTCTCTCTGCGAATTTTTAATGAATTGCGAAAGCTGCCATTTGGAAGTTTACCTAAAGCCGAATTAGAATTACTCATTTTAGATGCTTTAATACGCTCAATAGATCCATTAGAAACCGACCCGTATTCTCAAATAGAAAAGCATTTTAATTTATTAAAGGCCGAATTAAAATTAAGTCAGACTCAATTAAAAAACAAACTGCTCTCGGTGCAACTCAGATATGATGTTAAATCAGATAAAGATGTAGAGGTTTTTATCCTTGAGTCTATTAAAAACGGAAACTATTTAGTTGAAAACAATCTTATTGTTCTATCCATTTTCAATCCACTTCTTAATGATCAAGCAAAAAGCTATTTTGAAACCAAGGGCATAGTCTCCGATACAAGTTTTAATAAGTCTATTTTGAAGATTAGTTTAAATGGGTTTATTCAATTTCTAAAGTCACTTGATAGAATTTCAGAATCGAAGAAAGATGAACTTGAACTGATTTTAAATCAAGCACAAAAAGATGGATTGATTCAAATAACTATTCAAGAAACCAAAAAATCAAAGATTGAGAAATTTGAAAGTTTTACGGTAATAGGTGATAACATTATCACTTTTATTGAAAAACTAACACCTTTTATTCCATCCATATTGTCTATATTTTAATTCTTTTAAAATGAAAAAACAACTTACTCTAATAACTTTTGTACTTATATCAATCTTTTCATTTGCTCAACGTGACATTGGAGTTTTTTCTTTAATTGAAAACCCTACTTTATTTTATGAATACCCTAATGAAGTTTACATTGGAAATAACGTTGGAATAAAAGATTTCAGCATCAGAAGCAATAACATTGAAATTGTTAAAAATGATGCTGTAAAAAACTCTTACTTTTTATATCCTAAATCACTGAGTGAAAGTTCACTTTATTTTATTGATAACAAAACAAAAGACACTTTTGATGTGAAAACAGTTACGATAATTGACCTGCCACGAGCTCAAATTTATTGGGGTATATATAGTGATGGGGAAACGGTTTCAGATAAAACTATTTCTAAATTGAATGTAAAATATCCTGAAAATTTTTCTTTAATAAAGGATAAATTGGATGTTACTCAATGGGCAGTTTCAATTTCTAGTTATGACGAAACAATTGTTGGAAATGGGGACACATTATCAGAAAAAGTTTTGGAAATTATTAAAAATTCTCCTGCTGGCACAGAACTAAAAATTTCTTGTATTTATAATGGTGAATATCTGGGAAATAGAGTTGCATTAAACTCTTCTTTTAAATTAAAATAATATGAAAAACCGAATTTTATTTTTATCGCTTATTTTATTTGTTAGTTCGAATTGTAGCTATTATGCTCAGGGATTAGTTCAAATTTCTGAAGCATCTATTTTATATAGGGGATTTGAAAACAAAGTTTCGCTAGGTTCTTTGAATGGCGATTCAACATTGATGCTTTCAAGTAACAATGCAACAATTAGAAAAAGTCTCAAAGGATGGATTGTTTTACCAAATGCCTCTAAAACGGTTGAGCTTTATGCTATAAATAAAAAACAAGATACTATTGCGCGGTCAACATTTATTGTTCGTTCTCTGCCACTTCCACAATTGTATTGGGGAAAAACTAAAGAAAATGAACGTTTAGGGGATTATAAAACAGCAAAATTATTATCCTGTAAATATGATTATCCTGTAAATATGATTCTAGAAGAATTTAAAATAGTTAATTGGGAAATGAACATTGAAGGTTGTTCGCAATCTTTTAAAGGCTCTGGCAATCAACTTTCAAAAGAAGCACTTGATATCATTCAATTTGCTCCTAAAGGTACAATGGTGACGATAAAATATGATACTGCATATCCAAATTCTGAGTTTACAAAGAAAAGAACATCAATTTTTAATATATAACTAACATCATCCACATGAAATGTATACTTTTTTTTATAATTTTTATTTTTTCATTAAATAGCTATTCTCAACGAATTTCTTATGTAGATAAAAATGCCAAAAATGACTATTTATTCTCGAAAGATAATAGTTTGAGTTTAGTTAGTATTGCAAAGAATATGAATCGTTTTTACACGATAAGAAGTGAAAAAAATGCTGTTCCAAAAATTGATTATATTAGTCCAGAAATGTATTACTTTCTTACCAAAAACAACCAGTTATCAACATGTACGGTTGAAAAATCAGAAGTTTACTTTACACCATTATTGAATTCTGAAGGAGAAGATTCATTGGTTTATGATTCAAATTCAAACAGCTTTAATCCAGCTATTGTTGAATCTAAAAAAGAATATTTCACAGATTTAGAAGACATTTCTAGAATTGTTTTTTTCGAAAAAGAAATTGTAGATTCAGTCAGTAAAAAGAAAGCATTTGTGCTAGATAAAATCGGATTTGCTAAAAAATATTCAAACATTTCACCCAAATATTTTATTACTTTTTGTGTTGATTTCGAAGATTTTATCCAACAAAAAAATGCTACATTAGAAGTTGAATTAGCCAATGAAATAGCTTCAAAATTAACAGACTTAGGCAATGCTAAAAGTTGTTACAGTTTTTTAAAAAATCAACAATTACAAAAGAAATCCGGAGCACAAATTGAAAACAATTATGAGATGGAGTTTGGTGTTTGGTTTGAACCAACGCCATCAGAAATTTACCAAAATAGTAATTTTACAACTGTTTCAAAAGAGGAAGTATTAATAGCTATTAATGGAGAGGATAGTTCATACTTAGATTCTCAAACGAATGAACTGATTCCTTATAAAATCCATGTAATTGATACTACTATCTTTTGGGTCGATCTTCCATCACCAAAAGTTTTTTTACAGTTTAAAGTGCTCGACCATACAATTCTAAATAATTTATCACTAGAGGCTGTTCGTTTTCAATATAATCTGAAAAACAATTTAAGCTATTCAGTTAAACTTAGTTCAAATTCTATTGAACAATTATTAGCCTCAACAAACTTTAATTTATATAGTAAATCAATTAATTATAAAAATTTAAATGAAATTCCAGCAATTCATTTTTTAAGTGAGTTATCTAATAAGCCAGCTAAAAATTACATTTTGAATGATAATGAGGGCATGAAGAAAATTGAAAATGAGTTTTTTACAAACCCCTATTTTATTAAAGCAGATCCAAATTTTGGTGCATTTTTTAAAAATTAAAATAAATTTATAATGATTATCAATATGAAGTAAATTCATCAAATATTAAAAAAATAATAAAATATTAAAACCTACCAACCCCAAGTATCCATTGCTTGGGGTTTTACATTTACCCCAATACTTCCTCCATGTTTTTCGTAATTGTTTCGCACAATTGGTCTGTTGGGAGGTCGTTGTCGTCAGCGCCAAACGGATCTTCAATTTCTTCTGCCAAGACTTCCATGCTTACCAAAATGTAGAAAACAAAGGTGGCAATCAAAGCGGAGAAATAACCAAATTGCATCACAAAAGCTAATGGCAAGGTGGTTACGTAGATCAAAATGAATTTTTTGATAAATAAACTATACGATAAGGGAATGGGCGTGTTTTTGATGCGCTCACACGCGCCAACGCATTCCATGAATTGGTTTAAATTTTGATCCATCAAAAGCACATCGGTGGAAGTTAATTGACCTTTTTGTTTAATGAATTGTAATTGATCGTATAGTAAACCGCTTATTGCAAGTGGAATGTGTTCTTTTCCACTTAAATATTCGTGTTCAGCTTCGTTGAGGTTTAATTGGTCTAGTTGCACTCCTTTGCGCAAATGCTCTTTTGCCGCAATCGCAAAATTGGGAATCATGCGCTTGAAGAACTCGCGGTCTTTTTCTTGCGGTAATAAACTCGATAATTTTATAGCAAAATTACGCGTGTCATTGACTAAACTGCCCCATTTATTCCTTCCTTCCCACCAACGATCATAGGCTGTATTGGTGCGAAACACCAATAACAAAGAAATCACAAAACCGATTAATGAATAGACAGCAAATAAATCTTTCAAGCCCGTTGCATCTGGAAACAATTGTAAAACGATAAATGCAATGACAAGCGTTAAAATCCCCATGTATAGGATTTCTTTTCGCAATATATGAAAGGTGTCACTTTTGTGAAATGCAAAAATTAGTTTGGCCCAGCTTTTCGGATTGTATTTGATCATAATTTTTTTTGATAAAGGTAAGGGTTTTGCTTATTATCAAGAAAAAGTAATGAAAGAAAACGTATTTTTTTCTCTTACTTTTTTAAGCAAAAAAGTAAGCAAAAAGCTTTTTCAAATTTTCCGAGGATTTTTTTCATTACACTGCGTTGCATGAAAACTGCCGATTCCGCACTGCTTCATGCTTATCCCTGATCAGCCAATGCTCACGCATGGGCTTGGGCGCAATTCCGCAAGCTCCACGGCTAAATCTTGGAAAATTTAGGGGTTCCCGCTCTGGCGGGTTGGATGATGTGCTTCGCACGAAGATCGATCTTTCTCCGCACGAAGTGAGTTTTAAAGAATCAACGCGAATTCTCCGAAGCAACAGAGAAGTGAGGAATAGAAAAAACGCAGTTGCGTCTCGTTGCACGATTGGCGCTTGCGTCTGTAAAACGACGCAGTAAGTTTTGCACCTACAATCGTAGTAACGCAGCGACTGTGTTTTTTCCCGAACGGCTTGTTGCTTCTTGATTTTTGTATTACTTTTTATCAAGAAAAAGTAATGAAAGAAATAGTATAATGTTTTGCACAAGTGCAAAAACCACTTTTAAATTTATTTTCTTTTTTACCTTCGGTGCTGCTTCGCGGTCCAAAGCAAAAAAAGAAACAACAAAACGCAGTGACTTCACAAATACCATAAAAAAATAAACACTTATTTGTAAAAAGTGCATTTCAAATTTTCAGTGAATTTTTTTATTGCTTAGCATATTAAAAGACTTCTAATTCAGATCTGAATTATTTTTTCAAGATTTGACACTTATTTTTTATAAATTTAACAAACTAAAAAAATGAAAAATCTTAAATTTTCAATATTAATTATATTTAGTTGGTTGACATATTCAGTTAATTCTCAGCTGATTGTGTCAACAACTATTGCATCTGGGTCAAATATATGTAATGGTACAGCTACATTAGATACTTCATCAGCAAATGGTGTAATACCTATTAATTGGGTTTATCAAGGATTAACATTACAGAATGGAGGTTATTCTATTGATAGTCTATGTCCAGGTTTTTATACTATTACTTATTCTATCGGTGGAATACAATATTCTGCTGGCTTTACTATTAATTATCAACTTGATCCATGTATTGGATTTAGTGATACAGTTTATAATATAAGTTCAAGTGATTCAATATCTTGTAACGGCTTAATGTCATTAGTGCCAATTGCTGGAACACCCCCTTACACTTTCTTATGGAGCAATGGAGCAACCGATCAATTTATTGAAAACGTATGTCCTGGAATTTATTGTTGCACTGTAACTGATTTTAATGGTTGCACAACATCTGCTTGTGACACAATAATTCTTGTTGCAGACACAATATTTTTTGATAATAATTCTTGCCCAAACCCTAATGCTATATATACAACAGAAATTGAAGATTGCAGCTTAAATTACAATTCTATATCATGGGGAGATTTAGATAATAATTTATATTTAGATTCTATAACTAATACTTGGGTTGGTGAGTGTATACTAATTGACACTAATTTTAATATTATTAATTATCCTGTAAGTTTTCAATCTGCCAACCCTATTACTACTGGATGTTATGAGTTTAATATTAGAATTTATTGTAATCAAAAAATAATAAATGTAAGCTCAGCAATTTCGTTAGAAGTTGTTGGCATAGATGAATTCTTAAAAAATCAGAAAAAACTGGTTAAAGTGACAGATTTATTAGGAAGACCAACTCCTTTAATGAGTAATAAAATTTTAATTAAGTATTATAATGATGGCACGATAGAAAAAGTATTTATAAATAATTAAAAGTAAATTAAGTTTTAACGGCTTGTTGCTTCTTGATTTTTGTATTACTTTTTATCAAGAAAAAGTAATGAAAGAAAACGCGTTTTTTTCTCTTACTTTTTTAAGCAAAAAAGTAAGCAAAAAGCTTTTTTCAAATTTTCCGAGGATTTTTTTCATTTCACTGCGTTGCATGAAAACCACCGATTCCGCACTGCTTCATGCTTATCCCTGATCAGCCAATGCTCACGCATAGGCTTGGGCGCAATTCCGCAAGCTCCACGGCTAAATCTTGGAAAATTTAGGGGTTCCCTCCCTTGCGGGTTGAAAAAGTTGGTATGTAACGAAGAACCCACTTCGGGCGAAGAACGTTTTAATAGCTCTAAAAACATTTTCTAACCGAAGATCGATCTTTCTCCGCCCGAAGTGCAATTTAAACTTTCAGCGTGAGATCTTTGGAGCAACAGAGAAGAGAGGAATAGAAAAAACGCAGTTGCGTCTCGTTGCACGATTGGCGCTTGCGTCTGTAAAACGACGCAGGAAGTTTTGCACCTACAATCGTAGCAACGCAGCGACTGTGTTTTTTTCCGAACGGCTTGTTGCTTCTTGATTTTTGGTTACTTTTTATCAAGAAAAAGTAACGAAAGAAAACGTATTTTTTTCATTACACTGCGTTGCATGAAAACCGCCGATTCCGCACGGCTTCATGCTTATCCCTGATCAGCCAATGCTCACGCATAGGCTTGGGCGCAATTCCGCAAGCTCCACGGCTAAATCTTGGAAAATTTAGGGTTACCTCCCTGGCGGGTTGAAAAAGTTGGTATGTAACGAAGAGCCCACTTCGGGCGAAGAACGTTTTAATAGCTCTAAAAACATTTTCTAACCGAAGATCGATCTTTCTCCGCCGGAAGTGCAATTTAAACTTTCAGCGTGAGATCTTTGGAGCAACAGAGAAGAGAGGAATAGAAAAAACTCAGTTGCGTTTCGTTGCACGATTGGCGCTTGCGTCTGTAAAACGACGCAGTAAGTTTTGCACCTACAATCGTAGTAACGCAGCGACTGTGTTTTTTCCCGAACGGCTTGTTGCTTCTTGATTTTTTGTTTCTTTTGTATCAAGACAAAAGATAAGAAAATTTGCGTTGCTTGAAAACCGCCGATTCCGCACTGCTTCATGCTTATCCCTGATCAGCCAATGCTTACGCATGGGCTTGGGCGCAATTCCGCAAGCTCCACGGCTAAATCTTGGAAAATTTAGGGTTACCTCCCTGGCGGGTTGAAAAAGTTGGTATGTAACGAAGAGCCCACTTCGGGCGAAGAACGTTTTAATAGCTCTAAAAACTTTTCTAACCGAAGATCGATCTTTCTCCGCCGGAAGTGCAATTTAAACTTTCAGCGTGAGATCTTTGGAGCAACAGAGAAGAGAGGAATAGAAAAAACGCAGTTGCGTCTCGTTGCACGATTGGCGCTTGCGTCTGTAAAACGACGCAGTAAGTTTTGCACCTACAATCGTAGCAACGCAGCGACTGTGTTTTTTTCCGAACGGCTTGTTGCTTCTTGATTTTTACAAATAATAAAATTGATTTTTTATTTGAATTTGTGAGATCACTTCGTTTAGTTTGTTTCTTTTGTATCAAGACAAAAGAAAAGAAAAAGATTAGTTTGTTCGTTTTTGCACCTGTGTAAAAACAATATTTAAATCATTTTCGCAACAAGCGCCACTTGCTTTTCAACACACTTCCCCGATAATCATCCAATTTCTCATTTACGCCTTGCGTATTGAGCTTATCCATGAATTTGCGAGTGCCGCGGTGCAGTTTGTATTCCACTTCTTTTTCAAAAACGGGAATAATGGCTAAAAATTGAACCGTATAATCTGGCAGTTCAATTGGTAAGAGTTCGTCTTTTAGGTAAATGGGGCGCGACAAGAAAAAGTGATTTTGTTTCATCGTGGGTGACAATTCTTTTTTGTCCTTCCCACATGGAATGGTGTGACCATGACCAAACCACGTATTTTTTTCTACAACAAAATGAGCCAATCGATTGATCCATTCAAATACCCAATTCATGGTTGCTAATTCTGTAGCGTTAACATCCCAATAGCTAGGTAAGCAAAAGTATAGTTCGTTGTGTTCGTTGCCCACTTCTTTCTCGTGAACCGGCATTTTGTAGTTACTCAAACCAGTTGTTACGAGCAAAGTACAGTGTTTTTTTGGTAGGTGAACCAAGGCCAATTCCACCGCGCCAATGTTAGGCGTGATTTGCTGGCAGTGTTCGCTTCCAAAGCGCTGCATTAATGCTTCGTAAAATGCCGACATCGTTTATTTTTTCTTTTTAGACCACTCTTCGATCGAAGCTTTGTTCATTGCAACATACGCTTTGTTTTCACCTTTTTCAGCGGCTATTAAGCTTTTCTTTGCTGTTTCAATTGCTGCTTTGTAATCACCTAATTCAGCTTCAATCAATGCTTTCACACGCAACATCCAGTATGCATCTTCGCCACGCATTTCAACCGCTTTTGTTGCCCATTCGCGTGCTTTTTGCAGGTCTTTTTTCTCTTTGTAATAGAATTCAGCTGCTGCATGATAATCATTTGCGCTTGGTCCTGCCATTGTTTTTTCAATCGAAGCCAACACTTTTTGTGCCGTTGGAACCGTAAAAGGAAGCGCTACACGTGTTTTATCCCAAGAAAAAGATAAGCGTCCCATTTTGCTATTGATTGGGTCTAATTGGATTGTAAAGACTTCTACAACATCGTTTAATGCAGTAGTTGGAGCTGATGTTTTTAATGCAACTTTGGAAGCGTCCCACGTTTCTGGTAAACCCCAATTGCTCGTTTCTGTGTAAAAATAAATTTCCCAAGCTGTTGCAGTTGGTTTTGTAAATACGGCATATGTTCCTGCACGCAAGGTATCTGTTCCAAAAACAAGTGCATCCGAACAGGTGAATTTTGTATTTTCATTCGCTCCTGTTCGCCAAATTTCATTCATGGGAACAACGTCACCGAAAACAGCACGGTTATTTTTCATTGGGCGGTAGTATTCCACTTTCACGTCGGTTACGCCAACTTTTTGTTCAATTTTCCCTTGCGGACTCGCTTTCGGAGCAGCAATTTGTGCATTTATTCCTGTTCCTAGTGCGATCAACGCAGCAACTAATAGGTGTTTTTTCATCGTTTTTTATTTTGTATAAAAGTACGATAAAAAGTTTGAATGAGCGATAGGTGGATTCGAGAACCTCATCCGCCAATTATATGTGGGCTGAGACACTCGAAGCGCATTTTCAATTTTATTTAAAATCGCTATAAATCAATAATATTCTATTGTATAAATCTTGCATTATTAATTTTTAATTATTCGCAATGGAATTTTATACTCATCAATCAATATATTGTAAGAACCACGCGCAATATTTTCTATGTCAATTGTATTTATATCGGAATTAATAAGAATACCATTTAATACTTCTTTTCCTATTGCATCTCTAATTGAAAATTTTGTTGGATTGATAAAATTTCCTTCGATAGTTATTTTTTCAGTTGTAGGATTTGGATATATTTTAATTGAACTAAATAACTCATCTATACCAGAGAAACTTAAAGTCAAATTTAAATTAATTGTACTATCACAACCAGCAGCATTAGGAATTATTTGTGTGTAGGCACCTGATTGTGTGTAGGTTTGACCGTTGAGGGTGTAAGAATCAATAGCTGTTTCATTTAATGTATAACTAGAATTACCATTAGTAATAAAAAAAGAATCAATAGCACATGATACAGCTCCATTACTTAAATAAATAATATTTTCAACATTAGATGGTATTATATTATTAGAATCTCCAGTTTGACCATTACTCCATTTATAAAATAATCCACAGTTTGAATTAATATTTACTTTTTCAATTACAAATGTAAAGAAACCCGAATTGTCTCCCAGACTGCTATCATAAACTCCAAAATCTTGTGAGTTACCATCTCCTAAAAAATAGAAATAGTAAATATGATTAGAATTATAACCATCTGGTTTTGGCCTAAATATTTGAAGAGGCCCCGGTTCATTTCCATTGAATTTCCATGAAACATATGGAATTGCACTTATAGGATAATTGGTATAAGCACCATCTTTTTGATTTCCACTGCCACCACCATAAGAAACTGTGTTTTTAACTTTTATTCTATACAGCTGTCCCTTTATCAATGCAGCTGAGGAAATAGTTGTATTGTTCACGGGTAAATTTAAACTATCTATAATTTCAAAAGTAGTATCACAATAAAGTGTATTTAATGAAACGCTTACTGATTGATCATTACAAGCCATAACATCTTGAACATGAACAGTTGAAGACGGAATAAAGCCAACATAAATTGAATCATGAATATATGGAGTACATTGATATTTTAGAAATAAATATTTTTGAGTACCATTGCAAGGATCTGGAAATGATCCAGAATAATACTGATGATTTTTGTGCCCAATTAAACTTCTTGAAACAATTGAAGATACATTTAAATTACATGAACTAGGTGTTGGATTTAAGCAGTTTGTATTTGGAGTCCCCCATAAAGCGTTTTGAATAGAAGAAATAAGGTATCCCGCTGGCACATTTAGCATAGATGTATAATTATTTGCAGCGTTAAAAGTATTACAAACTGAAATATCATTTGCCCCACCTGGATTTGTTGTATAAACATGATACCAACCAGAAGAATTCACGGTCAGGTTTTGAGATATCATTATTTCATTTTCACCATTTTTAGTCCAAACATTTATGCTGCCAGGATTTTGAAGCGAAATAGTATAAGTTGATTGACCACAAATAGTAACACTATCTAATTGAATCTGTCCATAAATTAGAAAATTGTAAAAAATTACGCTTATTAGAAATAGTTGTTTTTTCATATTATAAATGTTTATTAATTTCAATTATAAAATTTGGGTGTTTATTAAAATCATAAAGCGAAAAACGAAATTGCCCTTTATTCAATTGAATTTCATTTTCCATAAAGTTTTCAAGGAAAATCACATTTTTCCGCTCAAACTGAATGTTGATGCATTTCTTCCACATAAGATCATTTGATGGAAAATTAATTATACCAACAGTTTCTAACTCTTTAAGGCGTTTCTTTTTAATAACTTCAGATGCTGCCCTTTGATCTTTAGGAAGTATTTTAACATCCTTAATATAACCAATATAATACTGTTTTGGATTCTTCCCGATGCATATTCGAGTGTACAGATGAATTATATCAACAGATGAAATGTTTTTATTTTTATCATTAAATGCTTGAAGAAATCCTAAACATAATTCTTTTCCTGCATGGTAATCTTCAAATAACCACTCTTCCCAACCGAAACCATGTTTTTCTTCATAAAGTTGATTACTTAATTTTGATGCTTTGCATTTACCTTCTTTTCCCGATGGATTTTCCCATTTATTAAAATTGGGAGAAATACGAGTGAATTTAGTTGTCATTTTAGAATTTTTTTTATTCTCCCAACAAACATAACCAAAATTATACAAAAATGTAACAATATTGTATATTTTATTCTACAAATCTGTTTTCAACTTTGTAAGCATGCAGCACAGAGGAGAAATAGTAGAACAAGTAGTTCGGGAGAGTGGTTTTTCTTTAACAAAACTGGCCCAGCGCATGGGTAAAAGCAGAAAGTGGTTGTACGATGCTTTTGAGAATCCTAATTTATCCATTGAATTTATCCTTGAAATTGGGAAAATCATTCACCATGATTTCAGCAGTACTTTTTTATTTCCTGTACCACAAATTGTTTCAGAAGATCAGGCTTATAAAAGTCAATCGCACCAAGATGAAATCGCCTATTGGAAAGACAAGTATATTCAAGTTTTAGAAGAAAATAAACGCTTGTTGGAGCGTTTGGCGCAGCTGGATTGATGAACGTATAAAACTGATAGTGGTTTATCATACAGGCTCAATCAATCGAAGTAATTGTTCTGAAGTTGGTAAATAGATTTCATATTTACTAGCAACAATTTTAGTGTCGTTTTCTGGCAAACTAAATTTGACCATTGCATCATTTTTATCGGCACACAATAAAATACCAATACTCGGATTCTCGTGGGGTAATTTTTCTACTCTGTCAAAAAAATTGACATACATCTGTAATTGTCCAATATCTTGGTGTGTAATTTTTTTTGGTTTGATTTCTATAATCACAAAACATTGTAAAATACGGTTGTAAAAAACTAAGTCAACGAAAAAAGAATCTTCCTCTAATAGGATGCGTTTTTGTCGTGCAACAAAGGAAAACCCATTCCCTAGTTCTAATAAAAATTCTTGCAAATTGGTAATAATTGCACTTTCTAAATCTTTTTCATAGTAGCTATTTTCTCGCTTTAATCCCAAAAACTCTAATGTCATAGGATCTTTAATAATTTCTTTTGCTTCTGAAGGTAACTTTTCTCCTCTTGCAACAGCTAATACGCTTTCTTTATCGTTGCTTAAAAGAAGTCGTTCGTATAAACTGCTGTTGATTTGTCGTTCTAACTGGCGAGAAGTCCAATGGTTTTTGACGCTTTCTCCAATGTAAAATGAGCGTTTGTCATCTGAATTAAGTGAAATGAGAAGTTTGTACTGGGTCCAATTCAATTGCGTCCGCAGTGCGGACGCAATTGGAAAAGCTTTGTAAAATTGGCGGAAACGCTCCAATTGTCTAACAGAATAAGTTGTTCCATAAAACGGGGTTAGTTTTTCGGAAAGGTATTTAATTAAGTACTTGCCATATTCGGCTCTTTCTTGTTCTTGTTGTTCGACTTCAAATATGTATTTTCCAATTTTCCAATACAATTTGACTCGTTGATAATCAATTGAACGTATTGTGTTTTCTCGCGTGTCTTCAATTAACACAATAATTTTATCAAGCAGTACTTTATTTTCTTTTTCGTAACGATTGATAATTTGTTTTGGTTTCATGTACTTTTTTTTCTAACTATTTTTGCTTTAACTAAAGATAGAAAAATATAATTTACAATTTTCAGATAACTAATTAAAATTAATAGTTATTTTGCTGATTAAAGAACAATTGGAACTTTTGAACGATTGTTTAGAGTGTTTCAATTTATCAATGAAACTTTTATTTGTCTCACCTTAATTACGAACGCACTGCGTTCGCAGTTCAAAACCAGCTTAAAAATCACTTCCCTTCCAACACGTGTTTCAACACATTCCAAAATTCGCTGGAAGAAACTACGCAGCCAGTTTCAATTAATTCATGAATTGCGGTTTCACGATTAGAAGTGTAGGGTTTTTCACTTTTGAAAAAGTTCAAAGTAGAAACGTGGTTTTGCAAGGCTTCGTGGATGCTTTCTGCCGAAGATAAATCGCAGTTTTGGTCTTTTCGTTGCAAGGAAATTAGTTCCATTTTTTCCGGTAGGCAGTGAAAAAGGATACACGAATCGGCACTTCTGAATTCTAAATAGTTTAATTTTTCGTAGACTTTTTGTAAAACAGTATCGCTGAAAACTTCAACGAGTTGCACGGCTTTTTCGGGCGTTTCTTGGTTCATTTTCGCCCATTCTTCCGCATGAATGCCATTTACAATGAGAAATTGTTTGAGATCTTCTTCTAAATGTTGTAATTCTTCGTTGGTTAAAATGCGGTACTTCATGCCACAAAATTAGCCGAAAATTAACAACTTCTAACTATTGACAATAAAATGTAGGAAACTATTTTGATTTTCTTTTTGTAGCTTCAAAGGTTTCCTTAATTTTAGAAAAAAATTACGCCATGGAAGCAACAATAAATGCCAAAATAGCCGAGTTGAAACAACAATTAACAGGAGATTTGTTTCAAGATGGTGAATTAATGCAAGAAATTTACGAACTGAAAAAGCAATTGAATCCAGCAATCGTCGACAATCCAGCAGAAGACGATGACGACGGGTGTTTGTATTGTGGAAGCTAATTATCCCACCAACTTTTCATCCCACTTGTAACACCAACTCATGACAGAAAAAAAAGGAATTGCTATTTTAGGATCCACGGGATCTATCGGAACTCAAGCATTAGAAGTAATTGCAGCCTACCCAGAATACTTCGATTTGGAAGTAATCACAGCGGGTCAAAATGCCGATTTATTGATCGAACAAGCGCTAAAATTTCAACCTAATTCTGTTGTGATTGTTGATGAAAGTCAGTACCTAAAAGTGAAAGATGCTTTGGTACACGAACCCATTCACGTTTATGCAGGCGAAGAGGCTTTGTGTCAAGTGGTGGAGTCGTCGCAAGTGCATACCGTTTTAACAGCTTTAGTCGGTTACGCAGGATTGAAACCAACGTTGCGTGCCATCGAAGCGAAAAAAACCATTGCATTAGCAAATAAAGAAACCTTGGTTGTAGCCGGAGAATTGGTGACAAAAATGGCCCGTGAAAACGGAGTTAACATATACCCTGTTGATTCAGAACATTCAGCCATTTTTCAATGTTTGGTGGGCGAATTCATGAATCCGATTGAAAAAATATACTTGACAGCTTCTGGCGGACCGTTTAGAGGATGGAGCACGCAACAATTGGAACAAGTTACTTTAGCACAAGCGTTGAAACATCCTAATTGGTCGATGGGTGCAAAAATCACCATTGATTCTGCATCGTTGATGAACAAAGGATTAGAAGTGATCGAAGCGAAATGGTTGTTTCATTTGCGACCAGATCAAATTGATGTAATTGTGCATCCGCAATCGATTGTACATTCATTGGTCCAATTTGAAGACGGTAGCATGAAAGCCCAAATGGGTTTACCGGATATGAAATTGCCGATTCAATTTGCCTTAACTTTTCCAGCACGATTGAAAACAGATTTCCCGCGTTTCAATTTTATGGATTATCCCCAATTGACCTTCGAACAACCCGATCGTTCGGTCTTTAAAAATTTAGATTTGGCTTACAAAGCCATGGAACTTGAAGGAACAGCAGCGTGTATTTTGAATGCAGCGAATGAAGTGGCCGTTGCTGCATTTTTACAAGAAAAAATACAGTTTTTAGACATTGCACGCATCAATGAAGCAACCATGATGGGTGTTCCAATGATTCAACAGCCAGGTTATTCAGATTACGTTGAAAGCGATGCTTTAGCGCGTGTTTTTGCAGAAGGGTTGTTGTAAAATTTGTGAATATTATCCAATGGAAATTGTTAGTTGTTTTCCTAAACCAATTTCTATTAATTTGTGAAAAGTGGATAATTGAATATCACTTAACCCACGTTCAATTCTGGAAATATAACTTTTTTTTGTTCCAGTTTTATCTGCCAACTCTTCTTGTGTTAGATTTGCCTCAACGCGTGCCTCTTTTAGCATAACACCGATTCTAAATGCAAGAGAGTCACCATCAAATTGATCTCTTTCTTCTGTTCCCTTTTCCCCATATTTTTCAATTAGGAGTTGCTCAAAAGTTTTACTTGTTTTCATCTATTTTTTGATTTAAGTATTCTTTTTTTATTCTTTCGGCAAGGATAATTTCGTTTTTCGGAGTCTTTTGAGTTTTCTTAATAAAAGCATTTGTCAGTATGACTAATTTACCTTCGTCATGAAAACAAAGTATACGAATACTTTTCTGTGATGTAATTATACGAGCTTCGTAAATACCGTTTGTACTTTCTAGTTTTTTAAAAAATTTGTTTGGGACTTGTTTCTCAAAACGAATCAAGTCAAGTACATATTCAATTTTTAATTGAACTTTTTCATTTTGCGATAAATAGAAGTTGAGTACATCCTCACTAAAAAAAATGATTTCTCTTACCATTGGGATCAAAGTTAACTAATTAGTTAACTACAAGCAAGTTTTCCAGAATATTTTTTTGTAGTTGTTTAATAAATCTATTTTAGCAGCGCCATTAAATCATTTTTTACCCCATCAAAATAATTGTCCATTAAATGTTTTAATAGGTATTGGCGATAGGATTCTCTCGAAATTTTTGGAGAGTATAAATAACCTCTTCCGATAGATTGATGTTTGATGAATTTTTTGCGTTCCAAAATACGAACAATGGTAGATGTGGTGTTGTAAGCAGGTTTAGGTTCTTCAAATAATGCTTGAATATCTTTTACAGCTGCTTTCTCAAGCTTCCATAATTTTAACATAACAAGCTCTTCAGCTGGCGTCAATCGTTCCATTAGTAGTAGTTTTAAGTTCCAAAAATAACATATTTTTGGAACTTAAAACCTTAAACCCTAAAATTCAATGAATTATAAATTTATTTTCTTTCTCAAAGATGGCATAACACCTTCTTTGTGTAAGTAAATATTGATGGTTTTGTACTTGAAATAATTTTCAGAAACATACAAGAATCCTTTTGGATAATTACTTGTTCCCCATGAGTTTTTCACTAAGAAATAACGTGTACCTTTTTGGTCTTTATACAAACCAACGATGTGCATTCCATGGTCATCAGTTGTTGTTTTTTGGTCGTACCCTTTTTGGCGCAATTCTGGTGTAATCGTTAATTCTTTTACAGGAGTTTGGAAAGCATTTGATGTGCGATCAGCTCCACCATTCGAGAAATTTTTATTGTCTTTACCAGAAACTTCAATCGTTGATGGATCTTCTGGAACAATTCCTAAACCATTTCTAAAACTGAAACCTTTTTCAGAAACATCTGCTCCCCATGCAACAGAATAACCATTTTTAACTGCGTATTCACAAGCATCAAACAAATCGTTCAATCCAACATTGTAACTTTCACCCCATGCCCAGTTGTCTGGAATAGCCAAAGAACATTTTTCATACATTCCATGATTGGTAAACGATGTCAATGAAACATAATCGTCCATGTTTAAACCAATTGCTTTCGCATACGATTTTGGCGTGTATTTTTTTCCTTTGTATTCGAATTCTTTGATGTCTTTTCCTAAGTAAGCATCTAAAATACCATTCAAAGCAGCCATCCAAGAAGTTGTCAATGTTTTTCCGTTTTTAGTTGTTGTCAAAACACCTTGTAATCCTCCATTTAATACTTCAAATAGTTCACTATGATCGTGAGAAGTTGTTCCATAATTCAATCCTGAATACACATCCAACGGAACAATTCCGTAGTTTTTAATTACGTATGGAATGTCATGAAACGCACCACCTTCTGAAAAGTTGATCTTTCCATCCATGCGGATGAATTTCTCTGCTTTACTTTCGTACGCTTTTCGTACGACGAACATTTCAGCTAATAAATCTGGGTTTTTAGTTCCCATTCGAATCAATTCAGATTCAAAAAATGACAAAGCTGAAAAGCTCCAACACGTTCCTGTATGTCCTTGTTCTTGAACAGGAGTGGCGTCCAATAAAGCTAATTTAGTAAATTGGTATTCACTTCCTTCTGCATTTTTAGCAGGTTCAGTATAGCCAAATTGTGCAGAAGCGACTGCTGTTACTCCTAAAAGTAGGAATGAAAGATAGATTTTTTTCATGAGAAAGTAATTCGTTTTTGTATTATCATTTAAGCTTCCGTAAAGATAGAAGTATTCTGAAAAAAAACGAAATAATAATGAAAAAGGGGAGCTTATTTCAAAACCCAGCCTTCGAATCCAGCTGCTTTTGCTTTTGCGATAATGGGGTCTAAATCACTTACTGAATTTCCTGATCCAGCGCTGATGCGGTGTAAACCATTTGTAACGTCTAATTGAAAAGCGTTCATGCCTTGCGCTTTTAATAAAGAAACTACTTTTTTGGCATTGCTTTCACTGCTAAAACAACCAACGATGTAATTGAAATTTGTAGCAACTACTGTTGTATTGACAGAATTTTCGTTCGTTGGAACGGTCTCAACAACTGATTTTTCTTTTACAACAATTGGAAAACTAAACGATGCATCGTATTGATAGTTTAAAATTGTTGCATTATCAGGTAAGTTCGCAAGTTGCTCTTCTAAAGTATTTTGTTCACTTGGAAGTTTATCCAACTGAAGAGATTGCTGTTGATAATTAGCTTGGTATTTCCCTTGAAAAGGGTTGAAATCGCGAACAGA
Organism: Crocinitomicaceae bacterium; assembly: GCA_017984635.1. Classification (GTDB taxonomy): domain Bacteria; phylum Bacteroidota; class Bacteroidia; order Flavobacteriales_D; family Crocinitomicaceae; genus M0103. The sequence goes on along the minus strand of JAGNZC010000029.1, from coordinate 12,119 downwards.
TAAAATTCCTGATTGCAATGCCGGCGTTTTCATAGGTAACCAATACGAATAGAATCCAATTGGTAAGATACACGCTGCAGCAGCCACATATTTCCACGCTTTTGAACGTTCTTTTAGAGCTGGATGCTCAATTACTTTTGTAGTATTAGGTTCAATTTTTAATTCTTCCGCAACAATTGTTTGTTCAGGGGCATTGATTGTCGTTGTTATTTCAATCGCTGTTTGAGCAACAATTTGAACATCTTCTTCCGTTAAGAAATGAACTTTACCAAGCCCATACGATTCTAACAATAAATTGAAGAAACGATCTTGTTCAAAGCAAATATTTTTTTCTTGATCAAAAAACAAAAAGCCTACTTTATCGATTTCAATGCGTTCACCTTGGCGCAATTGCTCATTCCATTGGGCAACTTTCTCTGCAACGATTTCCGAAGATTCATTGTAAGAAATGTGATTGCTTAGGGCTAATTCAGATTGCAACAAACCGTCGTTGTTCATCAATTGGCGGTTGAATAAAAGTGCTTTTTTAGGAGGCGACATAAAACCGTTGACATAATCAATGGTAGCAGCTGTTTGTTTGGCTACAAATCCACCAAAAGAAGGAATAATCACGCAATTGTGGCGTAATAAAAGTTCTCCAATAAGTTGTTCAATTGTAACCATAGAATACAAATGTAATAAAAATGCTCAATGTCTGCAAGTTACGAAACATTGTAGAGAAATGTTACAAAAAGGGCAGTACTTTTTCAAGATCTTCTGGAACATCAATATTGGGTGTTTCTATTGAAGTTTCAACGACACGTATCGTATAGCCATAATACAACCAACGCAATTGTTCTAATGACTCAACTTTTTCTAGGGCTGTAGGAGCTAATTGTGTTAATTCTTGAAGGGTTTTTGAACGGTAAGCATACAATCCAATGTGGCGAAAATAGGGGTAATTCTCCAACGGATTTCCAGAGAAATTAGCTGAATTTGGGATTGCACTACGACTAAAATAAAGTGCATCATTTTGGTGGTTCACCACTATTTTAATACGGTTTGAATTTTGAATGTCTTCTACGGTAACAGCATGATTTCCTAGCGTAGCGATGTTGATATTTTCATCTTCGAATGCAGCGATCAAGGCATCTAATTGGCGGTAATCTACCAAAGGCTCGTCGCCTTGTATGTTCACCACGACATCAAAATCGTTGAAATGTGTGGCAACTTCTGCACAGCGATCTGTTCCGCTCGGATGGTGCTCCGCTGTTAACTGTACTTTTCCACCAAATGCTAGAACGGCATCAACAATGCGTTGGTCATCTGTTGCAACAATCACAGCTGTAATTTTAGTAGATTTTAATGCACCTTCATACACGCGTTGAATCATTGTTTTACCTTTCAAGTCGATCAAAGGCTTCCCAGGAAACCTACTGGAAGCAAAACGAGCAGGAATAATGCCTAATACTTTCATTTATAATTTATATTGCAATTGAACCATAAAATTTCTCGGAGCCTGAACATCTCCAGGACGTGTCACATATTCTGCATTCATGACATTATTCACCATGAATCCCAAACGGATGGAAGGAGTTATTTTCCATCCAACGCGCGCATCTAATACCAACGCGCCTTTATTATTTGTTTCACGGTATTTTTTAAGTCCTGGTAAAATCTGCGTTCCAGCTACTCCGTCTTCAAAAATAGCGTCAATATTTGACATAAAGCTTGCATAACGCATCGAAAATCCTAAACTTATTTTTTTCCAGGTTGCTTCAATATCTGCTTTTGCCAAATGATTGAAACGGTATTTTAAGATTTGACTGTTTTCATCTGAGAAACTCAAACGGTAAATGGAATCGTTGTTTAAGCTGATGGGATTCATGTACGTGTAACCAATCAACGTGACCAATTCAACTTCTTTTATTTTTCCTTGGCTATTCATGGAGAATTCAATACCAGAAATCTGAGCTTTTTCTGCGTTTTCAGCTCTAAAACCCAGCCATTTCATAATGTAATAGGGGTTGTTAGGATCTGTACTCGGTGTTGCTCCAGCTGGCAAATAGTTCCCAAACGTAAATTCCATCATGTTATCGTATTCGTTGATGAAAGCAGCCACATCTACCATTGCTTTCCACGATCCAATTGGGAATAGTTGTTTGATACCAATTTCAGCTGCCCAGCCAGTTTCCCGTTTTAAAGTTGGATTTGGAAAAACATTCAGCGCACCGACAGATGTGTAGGTAAAACGTTCCGCTACGGAAGGGTAACGCACACCTTGACCGATAGAAGCACGTAAATGCGTCCATTTTTTCAACGCGTAATGTGCCCCAATTCTAAAAATGGGATAAACAGGTAATGTGGTTTTATTTCCAATTTTAAAATCAGAATCTCCTTGTTTGCCATCCATTTCAAAGTATTCAACCCGCACACCTGCTGTAAGATCCAGTTTTTTTATTTTTCGGTCGTATTGCGCATAAAAAGAACCATTTTTTGACACATGATCTCCAAATAAATTCGACAATACATCCGATTGTATGTAACTTAAACCCGTTGTAAGAACTCCTTTTTCTTGCCACGATTTTTGAAATTGATAATCCGCCATGCTTACAAGTGATCGGGTGCTTTGTGAAGCATTGCTCAAATTAGTATTATCTACAGCATAAAGTCTTGTTTTTAAAGCATGTTTATTCGAAAAGCGATCGGTAAATTTCACGTATGGATCAATGCTCAAACGCCAGCCTGTATTGTACGTTAAGGTGGAAGCCGCATTGCTTGTATCAGCTCCACCACTTGGCGTATAGGCGAAAGTATCACTTTGCCAAATGATAAAATTTCCGGTTTTTTGTGTTTGGAAATTGTAACCGAGTCCAACTTTAAGTTTTTTTATTGTCTCAGGAGTGTAAAAAAAGGTACCACTAATTCTAGCCCGCGCTTCCGTTTCACCTTGTCGGTAACCATCGTTTCGAAAGCCGTTAGCCGAAATGGTAAAACCAGTTTTTGCGTACATTTTTCCATAATACCCATCAATCTGTTGAAATTGCGGGTTGGATTTCCACCATTTTAAAGATGATCGATCTGGATGATCGTATAAACCACTCATTACTTTAACGGAAGTTTCCCCTTTTTTGTTTGGTTCTTTTTCCGTTAACGAAATGATTCCATTCAATGCGCCACTTCCATATAGCACAGATGAAGCCCCTTTTAACACTTCAATTTGAGCTGCTTGTTCAAGTGGAATGGCATTCCATTTTGAATCGCCAGCATCTCCACTTAATAGCGGTAAACCATTCCAAACCAATAACACCCGACTACCAGCGCCATAAGCAAAACCACTTCCACCGCGAATGCTCACTTGCCCATCCATTGCATAAACACCAGGACTTTGATCGACCGCTTGTTCTAAATCAGTAATTCCTTTGTTATCTATCAATGTTGGTTTTAATACTTCCATTGAAATCGGAATTTCTTCTATTTTTTGTGCGCGTTTCCCTGCGCTGACAACAACGCTTGATAATTGATTGACTTTCAATTTTACGCTAATGTTTAAGGGTTCTTTGTTAGAATTAAACTTGACCGAATCAGTTTCAATGGAAGGGTGGCTCCAAGTTATGGTTCCTTTTTCCAATGAAGTTGTGAATGAAAAGTGCCCAGTTTTATCTGGCGCGGTTACCAATCCATTGGATAATTTTAATGTTATCGGATAGATTGCATCCGTTAGATCAGCAATTTTAACAATTCCTTGAAGCTGCCCGAACGTTAAAAAAGGAAGTATGAAGCTTAATAAACTGATAAATTTCATGCGTAGCAGTGAAGTTTTTAAATACTTATTCGGCTAAAATAGCATTTATTTTATTCAAAAAAAAGAAAGAAAAGGGATTGTTTTATCGAAACTTATTCCTTAAATTCAAGGTAACCAACTCAAAATTAAGTGGAAAATTCTACGTTAACACAGCAAATTGCAATGACGCTATTAATGGGCATTGGTCCAGTAAAAGCGCGTTTATTGATTTCAAAAATGGGATCGCTTGAAGCCGTTTTTAAAGCGTCTTTAACAACCTTGCACCATGAAACAGGAATCAATAAGATGATTTTGAAAAACATGAACCGAAAAGCTGCAATTGAACGGGCTAAAGGAGAAATTGATTTTATTAGTACTAAAAACATTACTACTCATTTTTTTACGGATGTAAATTATCCCAGGCGCTTAAAACAATGCGATGACGCACCTTTGTTATTGTTTAGCAAAGGCAATTTTAATCCTAATCCAACGCGAGTGATAGCTGTAGTTGGCACCCGCAACGCTACGAGTTATGGTTTAAAAATATGTGAAGATTTTATACAGCATTTAAGTGGTTGCAACCTTCAAATCGTTAGCGGAATGGCCTATGGAATTGATATTTGCGCACATAGTACTGCTGTTCAAAACATGTTGGAAACAATTGGGGTTTTGGGACACGGATTGGATCGTTTGTACCCAAGTATTCATCAAAAAGTGGCGGAAAAAATGCTTGAAAATGGCGGTTTAATTTCGGAATACTTACCAGGCACAAAACCAGATCGTGAAAATTTCCCAATGCGTAATCGAATTGTTGCAGGCATGGTGGATGCAGTTGTCGTTATTGAAAGTAAAAAGTCGGGAGGCTCGCTCATTACGGCTGACTTAGCCAATGATTATAGTAAAGATGTGTTCGCATTTCCAGGTAATGTGGACCAAGAATTTTCTGCAGGTTGCAATGCATTGATTCAACAGCAAAAAGCACATTTATTAGTCAATGGGAAACAGTTTTTAAAAGAAATGAATTGGGTGGATAGTCAACAAAAAAAGACGTTTCAGCGCAGTTGTTTCGTTGATCTAACAGCGGAAGAGCAAGCCATTTGTCACATTTTAAGCAAACAACAAGGTGAACACATTGACACATTAGCGTTTGTTACTAAAACACCCATTTCTAAAATGAATGTTTTGTTGTTTCACTTGGAAATGAAAGGTGTTGTTCAGGCATTACCCGGAAAAAAATACCAATTGATATAAAAAAAGGCCGTTCAATCTGAACAGCCTTTCCTATATAAAGTTGAATATTATTTCAATTGATTTGGATCATTTTTAGCTTTTGCATTGAATTTCTTTTGCCAGTTTAACCAGTAAAATAACCCTACAAATCCAAGAACAATGACAGAATAGTTGAAAATATTACCTACATTCTCATACAATCCAAATGTCCAAGTTAAAAAATCACTTATTGCGTAAAATACTTTAGTTGAGCTCATCGTCATTAAATTTAATGGTACAAAGGAACTAAAAAATTTTATAAAAAATCATTTTTACACTGAAAAAACAAGTTTTTGATTAAAAAATCAGTCAGCTGGTTCAATGTGAATTAATACATGCCCAATTTGTGGGATTTGTTCTCTTAATGTATCCTTTAATAAATGAGCTATTTCGTGACCATGTTTAACGGAAATCTCACCATCAACAACTGCATGAAGATCAACATGATAGTACATTCCTGCTTTGCGAATAAAACATTTTTCAGTTGTAACAATTCCTTCCACATTCATTGAAATGCTTCGAATGGAATCAATGACATCATCGTAAACATGTTCATCCATGATTTCACCCAAAGCGGGTCTGAAAATTAAATAACTATTGTAAAGTATAAAGCCAGAGGCAAACAAGGCTGCCCAATCATCTGCAGCTTCATATCCTTTTCCTAAAAGAAGCGCAACAGAAATACCAATAAATGCCGCGATGGAAGTAATTGCGTCACTGCGATGGTGCCAAGCATCTGCTTTTAGAGAGGAACTATTCGTAAGTTTACTTTGTTTGATTACAATTCTGAAAGAAATTTCTTTCCAAATAATTATTCCTCCTAAGACGAACAACGTAAAAGGCCGCGGCAATTGATGAGGCGTTTGAATATTGATAATACTTTCATGCGCAATAAAAATAGCAGAGAACAATAAAAAACCAACGACCAAAAAAGTAATGAGTGGTTCAATTCGTCCATGGCCATACGGATGGTTTTCATCTGCTGGCCGATTAGCATATTTTAAACCAAATAACACTAAAAAGGAAGCAAAAATATCCGCAGTTGATTCGATTGCGTCTGCAATCAAGGCATAGGAATTTCCAAAAAATCCAGCAATCCATTTCAAAGCTGCTAAAAAAGTATTTCCTATTATACTAAAATAGGTTGCTTTTATCGCTTTTTGGTTTGCGGTTGTTGCGTTCATGCTTCGATTGGAGTTCTATCTATTTTCTCAATAGCTTGAGTCAATTCGATGAAATCTTCAACGGATAATCGTTCTGGTCTTAGCGTTAAAAACGGATGGTCAAAATTTGTACCACCGATTAATTGTTTGATAGAGTTACGAATCGTTTTTCTACGTTGATTGAAACTCATTTTCACCACTTGAATGAATAGTTTTTCATTGCAAGGAAAGGTTTCACGTGAATTTCTTGTACAGCGAATAACACCTGATTTAACTTTTGGCGGCGGATTAAAAACGTGTTCATCAACTGTGAAACAGTATTCAATATCGTAAAATGCTTGTAAAAGAACACTCATAATACCATACGTTTTTGAACCTGGTTTTTCCGCTACACGTTCAGCCACTTCCTTCTGAAACATTCCCATAATTTCAGGAATTTGGTTTCGGTGATCCAAGCATTTAAAAAGAATTTGAGAAGAGATGTTGTAGGGGAAATTACCGACCACTCCAAAAGGCTCGTCTCCCATGATTTTTTTAAGATCCATTCTTAAAAAATCAGCTTCAATAATTTTATCTTGTAAAGCAGGATAATGTGAATTTAGGTAAGCAATTGAATCGCGGTCAATGTCCATAACGTACAAATCAAGCTCTTCACGTTGTAGCAAAAAATCAGTTAATGCTCCCATTCCAGGACCAATTTCTAACACTTTATTGCAGCCATTATGATTGCGGTATTGTGAAGCAATTTTTAAACAAATGTTTTTATCCGTTAAAAAATGTTGCCCAAGGTGTTTTTTAGCTTTAACTGCCATTATTTAAATTCTTCGATTAATGAAAGGGTTGTTCGAAATGCAGCAAATTTCCCTTGATAACGTTCAGCATGGTCTTTTTGTAATAAAGGCGCATGCATTTTTTGGTATTCGTCAATTTTATCTTGGCTTGGAGAAAGATAAGTAATAGCATATGTCATTCCACCTTCTTCTTCACCATGCACTCTTGATAGTCTACTTTCAATGAAACAACCTGTCGCCATTACTTCAGGAATGTGATTGCTTCGCATCCACGCCAACCAATCTTCGGCAATGTGCGGATCGATGCTAACTGTAACGTTGTATAAAATCATGGGTTAAAGATAGGAATTACTCACACACTTTTGCTTACAATTTGCTTGAAATTACTAGAATTCAAGCATTTCAAGTGTTCTTCAGCTAAAAATTCCTACTTTTGCAAAAAAATTAAGCTATGTTAATGTCTATGACAGGCTTCGGTAAAATCACCGGAAGTTTTGAAAGTAAAAAAGTATCCATCGAAATTCGCTCGTTGAATAGTAAATCATTGGATTTAAATGTTAGAATCGCATCGAATTACAGAGAACTGGAGTCTGAAGTGCGCAAGATAGTTGGTGAATTATTGGACCGCGGTAAAATTGATGTCTACATTAACATGGATAGCACGGGAGATGTCAAAAATTTTACGCTGAATAAAGATTTAGCAGCAGCTTACTTTGAAGATTTGAAAGAGGTAAATGCTTTGATCAATGGCTCAACGGAAGATTACTTATCGTTGATTTTGCGCATGCCAGATATTTACAACAACGAACGAGAAGAATTAACAGATGCTGAAAAGGCTTGGTTGTTGCAACTAGTAAAAGATGCGTGTGAAAAATTGAATGAATTTAGACGTCAAGAAGGCAATGCATTGGTACAAGAATTCACCTTTCGTATTGAAGATATCAGACGTTTATTATTGGAAGTTCCAAAATATGAATCAGAACGTTTGGATACAGTAAGAGATCGAATGCGTAAAGGATTAGAAGAATTACAAAACGGAAAAATCGACGAAAACAGATTGGAACAAGAATTGATTTTTTACATCGAGAAATTAGATGTTTCGGAAGAAAAAATGCGCTTAATGAATCACCTTGATTATTACTTAGATACAATGAAGGTGCCGATGTCAGGAAAGAAATTAGGTTTTATTTCTCAAGAAATTGGAAGAGAAATCAATACACTGGGAAGTAAAAGTAACCACGCTGAAATGCAAAAATTAGTGGTGGACATGAAAGATAACCTTGAAAAAATCAAGGAACAAATTTTAAATACGCTTTAATCTTTTCTTCATGAATCAAACGGGTAAATGCATCATTTTTTCTGCCCCATCAGGAGCAGGTAAAACGACGATCGTTCATGCTTTGTTGAACGCAAATATTGGCTTAGAATTTTCTGTATCTGCTTGTAGCCGTGAACCAAGACCCAATGAAGTGAATGGAAAAGATTACCATTTTTTAGGCTTAGAAGGTTTTAAACAAAAAATTGAAAGTCAAGATTTTATTGAATGGGAAGAAGTGTATACCAACAATTTTTACGGCACATTAAAATCGGAAATAGAACGCATTTGGTCGCACAATAAAACCGTAATTTTTGATGTTGATGTGATCGGTGGATTGAATTTAAAACGCATTTTTGGCGATCAAGCATTGGCCATTTTTGTGCAACCTCCAAGTTACGAAGAACTAGAAAAGCGTTTGCGCTTTCGAAGTACAGAAACAGAAGATAAAATTCAGCAACGCATGAATAAAGCGCACCAAGAATTGAGTAGCGCAAAAGAATTTGATATTATTTTAGTGAACGATCAATTAGATCAAGCCATTGAAAAAGCCAAAGAATTGGTTGTTTCGTTTATTACAGCATGAAAATAGGACTTTATTTCGGGACATTTAACCCCATTCATGTGGGACATCTGGTAATCGCTAATTACATGGCAGATTTTACTGAACTGGATCAGGTTTGGATGGTTGTTTCGCCACAAAATCCGTTAAAAGATAAAGCGAGTTTGTTGAGCGATTTACACCGCTTAGCATTGGTGAAGATTGCCATTGATGACAATCCAAAATTGCGTGCGAGCGACATCGAATTTAACTTGCCAAAACCTAGTTACACAGCGACAACATTAGCCTATTTAAAAGAGAAATATCCGCAACACGAATTTGCCATTATTATGGGGGAAGACAATTTGAGAACCCTTCACAAATGGCATAATTACGAGCAAATATTAAAAAATCATACCTTGTATGTTTACCCTCGTTTGTTGACTATGCAAGAAGAACATGAAGTAGGGACGATTAATAGCCATATATCAAACGATTTTTCAAAAGAAGGAAACGTAATTATTTGTGATGAAGCGCCCGTTATGAAAGTATCAGCAAGTTTTGTACGACAAGCCATTAAAGACGGAAAAGACGTTCGTTATTTGTTGACCGAACCGGTTCATCGTTACATCAATGAAATGAATTTTTACAAAAAATAATGGCAATAAATCCAATAAATCTTGCTGATTTCAAAGCTGTTATTTTTGACATGGATGGCGTATTAATTGACTCAGAACCATTGTGGAAAATAGCGATGGAAGAAGTTTTTCACGCAATTGGGTCGAACTTAACCAAACAAGATTTTCAAAAAACAGTTGGTTTGCGTTTGGATGAGGTGATTCATTTTTGGTTTCACCACGAAGGCTGGAAAAATTGTACCCCTCAAGATATTGAAGCTGCAATTGTTACTAAAATGTGTGCGTTAATAAAAGACACAGGTTGTCCTTTGCCAGGTGTATTAGACTCCTTGAAATTTTTAAAAAATCAAGGATTAAAAATTGGTTTAGCAACTTCTTCATACAGCGTTCTAATCGAAACGGTTTTAACTCAATTAAACATTCATTCATATTTCGATTTTACTCATTCTGCAGAAAAAGAAGCGTATGGAAAACCACATCCTGCGGTTTATTTAGCTGTCGCAAATCATTTTAAAATTGATCCTGCAAAATGCCTCGTTATTGAAGACTCTTTAAATGGAATTATTTCAGGAAAAGCAGCTAAAATGAAAGTGGTTTGCATACCTGAAAAAACACATCATCCTGAACCAAAATTGATCCTCGCAGACTATCATTTTGAGGACATGGAACTCTTTTTAACTGCAGTAACATAGCACTTTTTATATAAACCATTTAGAATCAAACTAGTACGGTTATTTATATAAAATCTAAATAAGCTTTTCTGACATTTATATGACAAACAAATCAAATGAAGTTTGCAAATTTGCAGTCAATTAGAGAAAACGTGTTAGAATCGTATCATATTATTGCATTTACTCATCGAAACATTGACATCAATGAAATCGGTTTATTGCATATTGAAGAAGCGAAACAAGCGGATCGATTATCTTTGATAAAAGAGCAATTGAACTTAGACGAATTACTCTTTTTATCCACGTGTAACAGAGTAGAGTTTCATTTTTGTTCAAAAGACACGTTTGACTTTGCAACGATTCATCGATTTTTTACGAATTTATATCCTGAATTTTCTTCCGACAAACATCAGTATTATACTGAAAAAGGAACTGTGTTCAAAGGAATCAATGCGGTAGAACACATTCTATCTGTTGCATCATCCATTGATTCAATGGTAGTTGGGGAACGTGAAATAATAACTCAAGTTCGCCAAGCATTTGACAACTCTAAAAAACTCAACTTAACAGGCGATTTTATTCGTTTAGTGATTCGTCATACGATTGAAACAGCCAAACGCGTTTATACGGAGACAAGTATTGCAACAAAACCCGTTTCTGTTGTATCCTTGGCTTACCACAAATTACGTGATATGAACATTCCGTTGGATGCACGTTTTTTAATCATTGGCGCAGGTGTTACGAATACGAATATGAGCCGTTTTTTGCGAAAACATAAATTTAAAAACTTCGTGGTTTTTAATCGGACACTTGAAAAAGGCGAAGCTTTAGCGAAAGATTTAAATGGACGTTCATTTGGCTTGGATCACTTACAACACTATACAGAAGGTTTTGATGTGATTGTTGCATGTACTGGTGCTGATACACACGTCATTTCACCAGAATTGTACCATCATTTATTGCAAGGAGATAACGCACGAAAAGTGGTGATTGACATTGCGTTGCCGCAAGATTTACACCCTCAAATTGTGATCGATCATCCTGTAACACATATTTCTGTTGACGTTTTACAAAAAATTTCTACGGCTAATTTAAAAGAGCGTTCCAAAGAAATCCAACATGTAGAAGAAATTATTTCTGAAGCCTTGTTTGAATTTAAACACATACAAAAAGTGCGTAATGTTGAACTAGCCATGCGTGAAGTTCCAAACAAAGTGAAGGAAATCAAAGCAACCGCAATCAACGAGGTATTTAAAAACGAATTGGCAGAGTTGGATGAACATTCAAAAGAAGTTTTAGAAAAAGTCATTGATTTCATGGAGAAAAAATACATGAGTGTTCCGATGTTGATGGCGAAAGAAATCCTATTAAAAAATTAAACTATGCAACACATTCGAATTGGATCTAGAGGAAGTGATTTGGCCTTATGGCAAGCGAATCATGTGAAAAATCAATTGGAAGCATTGGGTTGCACTGTTACGATAACAATTATTACAACACAAGGTGATGCCATTCAGGATTTGAGTTTCGATAAATTAGAGGGCAAAGGATTTTTTACAAAAGAAATAGAACAAGCTTTACTAGACAATACAATTGATTTAGCTGTTCATTCTCACAAAGATTTAGAAACAAATCAACCTGCTGGTTTACAAATAGCGTGTGTTTCTGAGCGCGAAAATCCTGCAGATATTTTATTGATTGCCAAAAAAGCGGTCGATAAGTCACAAAAGTGGAATTTAAAGGATGCAGCGATCGTTGGTACATCTTCGGCGCGAAGAAAATCGCAAGTTATTGCCTTCAGAGAAGATGTTGAAATCAAAGATTTAAGAGGCAACGTTCCAACACGTATTCAAAAATTAAGAGACGGGCATTACGATGCTATTTTATTAGCAAAAGCGGGAGTTGATCGCTTGAAAATTGACTTATCAGAATTTGAAGAAGTGGTATTGGATCCAACAGAGTTTGTTC
>JAGNZC010000006.1 GCA_017984635.1 Crocinitomicaceae bacterium | reverse complement strand
GTTCAGCAAGAAGTGGATACAATCTATGGTACTTTTTTAAATAGGGTTTCTGTAGGACGTAAAATGACAATTGAAAAAGTGAATGCGATTGCACGTGGTCGTGTTTGGACAGGGAAAGATGCCAAAGAAATTGGTTTAGTCGATGAATTGGGAGGGTTGAAAAATGCCATTGCATTTGCTGCAAGACAAGCAGGTGTTAAAGAGCCAAAGGTGTTGTATTATCCATTGAGAAAAGAAGATAAATGGATGGATTTGTTGGAGCAATTTGAAGAACAGAACAACGCTAAAATTCAAAGTCCAACAGCTAAGATACCAGCAGAATTAATGAATTATTACAATCAATTGAAAACGTTAGAAACCAAAACTGGTTTTCAAGCTCGTTTACCTTTTGATGTGTTGGTAAAATAAATTTAGTATCCAGATAAGAATATTGAATTAACTGTGAATTGTAAGAAAAAGTGTTCTAAAGTTTCCAACGTGTAATTCGAAAATATAAAACAGTAAATTTAAAATTGGTTTTTTAAACAGATTGTCCCTGAAATAATCTTGTTTAATAATTAGTATAGTTAAAAAAAGCTATAGATAATCTCCTTTTAGTTAATCTTTTTTTTGCAGCATTTTTATTTCGTATAACGATTTTATATATCGTATTATGATATTACTTTGCGTGAAATTGATTTTACATTTGAAAGTTAAATGATTAAAAGATATTTTTGTACAGAGTCTTTATCTCGAATTGATAGAAATTACAAAGCTTAATAGTAGTTTATTAAATCGAATAAGAGTAAACACGTAATTATTTTTATTAAAATGATCAATTGACTTTAATTGATTTGCTAATACTAATTTTGCACAAATTTTAGGTATGAAAAAAATAGTATTGATCGTTTCGCTAACAATTAATTTTGTGTCCTCAGCACAAGTAGGAATTGGAACAACTTCTCCACATGCTTCTGCAGCATTAGAAATCGAGACAACAAATAAAGGCTTTTTAGCGCCACGCGTTGCTTTGACTTCTAATAGTGACGTTGCAACGATTGCTTCACCTGCAACAGGTTTGATGATCTATAATACTGCAACTGCTGGAACAAGTCCAAATGCTGTAGTGCCAGGGTATTACTATTACAGTGGTTCAAAATGGGAACGCTTAGTTGTAACATCTCCAGATGCAACTGTTGATTTTAATACAGCAAATCCAAATACAGGAAGTCCAACTTTTACTCCAAATACACCTGCAAGTGCAGATTACATTTATGTTAGTTCTGTTGATGCAAGTCAATGGTTTTGGAATGGTTCGACATATGTTACTTATGTAGCACCTGCTTCAACTGCGTGGAATTTAGCGAATACAACCAACGATGCAGGAAATAATAAAACGGCTAACATTTGGAGAACTGGAAATGTAGGAATCGGAATGAATAACCCAACAGCTCCTTTGGACGTTCAATCATCGTTAAATAGTACTTATGTATCAACTGCGAAATTTTTAGCGCCAAATAATATTACTGCCGGAAATGCTACCTTATTGAATTTTGGGGTTTCAGCAACAACGGGTAATAGTGCCGATTGGCGCTATGTGTATCAGGCTAATGGGGCAGCTTCTAATCGCGTAGATTTTGGAATGAGCAGTTATGCAGCACCAATGATTAGTTATTTGAATTCTGGTAATGTTGGGATTGGAACGGTTGCTCCTTCTACGAAATTACACATACAAGGTATTCAATCAACTTTGGGTGCAAATGCAAATGCAACAATGTTACGAATGTCTAGACCAACTTGGTCAGGTTTTAAATGGGGTAGTGCTGCACAGTTTAATTTAGGGACTTATGATGATGGAGTTAGTCCAGTTGATTCAAAATCCCGTTTGGATTTAGCACTAACAAATTCAAATGAAACAACTTTAACTAATGTAATGACTTGGTTGGGTAGTGGTAATGTTGGAATAAATAACACAGCTCCAAGTGCACCTCTTGTTATTCAAGGAACAACAGGTAAAGGATCACTTAAATTAATTGCACCATCAGTAGCTGCTGGAGATAATTGGTGGTTAGGATTTGGTCATGGAACAACCTCTACTGATGCAAACGATCGCGCTCGAATAGGTGCTGAAATAATAGCTGGTGGCGCTGGTCGTTTGTTTTTCACAACGGGTCCAACTGGAACTCAAACTAGAGCCATGTTTATTGATGAAAGTCAGCGAGTGGGAATAGGAACTTCAACACCTGCAAGTAAATTAGATATTAATACAGGCGTAACAACAGCAAATAGTATCGTAAATGCTTCTGGAAGTATTAACGATTATTTGCAGTATAATATTCAAAATACAAGTACTGGTACACAAGCTCAAAGTGGCTATTCAGCGACGGCAGACAATGGTTCAGCTACTACTGGTTTTGCTTGGTTGGGTATAAATAACTCCAATTTTAACTTCCCAACATCTTATAATATCGGAGGTGCTAATGATGTGTCATTTATAGGTAGTGGGCAAGATTTATATGTAGCAAATGCAAATAATACAAAAAGTATTATTTTTAGTACGGGTAAATCAACAACACCATTTTTTAATGAACAAATGCGTATTTTGAATAATGGTAGAGTTGGAATTGGCACTACTAATCCTGGTTCTAGATTAGAAGTAAATGGTTCTGCAACAAATACAACAGCTTTTAATGCTGGCGCTAGTTCATCTATTGATTTCTCAAACAGTAATTTAGCTTTCACATCTGCTAGTCCGGGTGCTTTTACATTGTCAAATATAAAAGATGGTGGAACATATACACTTTCTGTTCAAGGTGCCACTTCAGGAACAGCCTCTTTTACTGCGGCTGGGTTTACTTTTAAATCAATGAATAATGCTCAAACTATTGCTGCTAAACACACTCTGTATACATTTATGGTGATGGGGACAACCGTTTATTTTTACATGTCTACTGGTTTCTAATTATGAAAAAACAAGTATTAACATCAATTGTATTTATATTTTTTGTTTTGTCTTCTGTTTTTGGACAAGTTGTTGGAACACCAACAATAGTGTCTGAAGACTCACGATTGTTATTAGATCGTTTTGGATTGTCTCCTTCGTTTGCATTTAGCTCAAGAAAACTAAGAGAAACGTATACAGGCTATTCAATCAGATTAAGAAGAAGCACAGATAATGCTCAGGCTGATGTTGCTTTTGATAATAATAACGTAGTTTCTGATAATAGTATAGTGACAATTGTGGATGTTGGAACAAGTGCTTTAACGATTAATAGCACCATGTCATTATCAAGTTTTAGAAATGGAAATACGATGTATGCTTCTATTTGGTATGATCAGGGTACGAATGGTTTTAATGCAGAACAAACGGTTGCAACAAAACAACCGGTTTTTAAAATGAATTCTAATGGGTATTCTAATGCTTTGCCTAGTTTAGGTTTTACAGGGAATTTAAAGCATCAACTGGTTATTAATCAAACGTTAAGTGTTCTTTTGACCAATTCTCTGAAAGGAACCCTTGGATTCATAGCAAAGCCAACAACACCCTCCAGTACAAATAACTCGTTTGGTTATTTTGATCCTACCAACTCTAGTCAACGATGGTCCTGCCATTTAAACTGGTCGGATGGCAATTGTTACACTGATTTGGGAAATTCTTCAGATATGAATCGTGCTTTTTCTAATTCAACAAACGAAAATAATTTTAAGCAGTATATAATATTAAGAAACACGAATTCTAAAACAACGAAAGTCAGTGGTGTTTTTAAACAAAACAATGTTGCCTTAAATTTAACATCTCCATTAACTACTGGAGGTGCATTTGGAATAGGTTTGTCATTCGGGTCTAGTGTTAATGACAATGGTTTTTATGGTGATATTTCTGAATTTATATTATTTAATGATGCGCTTAATTCTTCATATGTTAATGTGTTAGAGAATAATCAAATTCAATTTTGGAATACCTATTAATTTTTTAATGAAACTTCCTAAAACGGATTATTAGTTCAATATAATTTATATAATGGGTTTAATTTTACTGAAAATTAGACAAATTTTCTTTAATTTTTCTGACAGCTTGTCCGAATTGGAAGAATGGCAGTATCTTTGCTAAATCTTTTTTATATAAAAATTCAATAATGGCAGAAGATAAAGACATCAACGTAGAAGAAAATGAATTTGTGCAAAATGAAGAACAAAATAGCACAGAGGAAAACCAAGAAACGAGCACAGAAGCACCTAAAGAACTAACTGCTGAAGAAAAATTAGCAGAGTTAAATGATCGTTTTCTTCGTTTATACGCTGAATTTGATAACTATAGAAAAAGAACAAACAAAGAAAAAGTTGACATCATTACAAATGCTAATGCTGGAGTTTTGGCAGACTTGCTTCCAGTGATGGATGATTTTGATCGCGCAATTTTAAACAATCAAAATGCAGATGATGTTGCTGTTGTCAAAGAAGGTTTTCAATTAATCTTTAACAAATTTAAAGGGATTTTAGAATCAAAAGGCTTGAAACAAATGCAAGCTAAGGGTACTGCTTTCGATAGTGAATTACACGAAGCTATTGCAAATATTCCTGCTCCTTCTAAAAAAGAAGTGGGAAAAGTAATTGATGACGTAGAGAAAGGATATTACTTAAATGATAAAGTAATTCGCTTTGCAAAAGTTGTAGTTGGTCAATAATTCTTTGAATTTTACAATTCTATAAAATGAGTCAAAAAAGAGATTTTTACGAAATATTAGGTGTTGCTAAAAATGCTAATGAAGCAGAAATTAAAAAGGCATATCGTAAATTAGCATTGAAATATCACCCAGATAAAAACCCAGATGACGCGTCTGCTGAAGATAAGTTTAAAGAAGCAGCTGAGGCATATGAAGTATTAAGTAATGCTGAAAAGCGAGCTCAATACGATCGTTTTGGACATCAAGGAATGGGACAAGGTGGTTACGGTGGAGGCATGAATATGGACGACATTTTCTCACAATTTGGAGATGTATTTGGAAGTGCTTTTGGCGGTGGGAGTTTTGGTGGAAGTCGCGGTGGCGGTGGAAGTAGAACGGTTCGTGGTACAAACCTACGCGTAAAAATGAAATTGACTTTAGAGGAAGTTGCTGAAGGAGTTAAAAAGAAAATTAAAGTTACCAAATTAGTGAATGCTGAAGGTGTAACGTATAAAAATTGCCAAACATGTAACGGATCTGGTCGAGTTACACGCGTTGCGCAAACCTTTTTAGGTGCGATGCAAACGCAATCAACGTGTCCTTCTTGTCAAGGTGCAGGTAAAATGATTGATAAACGCCCAGCGGATGCAGATGCTCAAGGTTTAAAACGCCAAGAAGAAGTCATCGAAATTGAAATTCCTGCTGGAGTAGAAGAAGGAATGCAATTAAGTGTTACAGGAAAAGGAAATGCAGGACCTTTTAATGGTGTTCCAGGTGATTTAATTGTGGTGATAGAAGAAACCGAACATCCTGATTTGAAAAGAGATGGCGAGAATTTACACTACGATGCTTATATCAATTTTGTAGATGCTGTTTTAGGCGAATCAATTGAAATCCCAACAGTAAATGGTAAAGCAAAAATTAAAGTGGAACCAGGTACTCAAAGTGGCAAAGTTCTTCGTTTAAAAGGGAAAGGATTACCTCATGTTCAACGTTATGGACAAGGTGATTTGTTTGTTCACATCAATATTTGGACACCTAAGAAATTCACGAAAGAAGAAAAAGAATTGTTGGAAAAGTTGCGTAAAAGCGAGAATTTTCAACCAACGCCAGACCAACATGATAGAAGCTTTTTCAAACGAATGAAAGAAATGTTTCAATCATAAAAATGATTGATCAGCATACAACAAAGACAAACAATCAACTTGGAAGTATAGTAGCAACCATTTCCATCGTTTTATTGTCATACATTACCATTGGGCAATTGCCTCTGTTAATAGCAATAAAATTAAATGCTTCAAAATTAGATGTTTTTTCAGCACCTTCTTTACAAGATTATGCAAATGTTTTTGGAAAAAATAGCTTGTTACTTTATTTGTTAATTCCATTTTTTGTTGCATTTAGTGCATTATTAGTTTGTATCAAATTAATTCATAAAAAAAGTATTCTTTCCTATTTTACAGCACGAACAAAATTTGATGTTAAACGCTTTTTTCATGCTTTTTTTATATGGGGCAGTTTATTGTTGCTATTTATATTACTTACACTTTCCTTTAAAAATCAGCTTTCCTGGCATTTTAAATTCGAATCATTTATCCCATTAGTTATAATATCATTGTTATTAATTCCTGTACAAACATCTTTTGAAGAGTTTTTTTTTAGAGGGTATTTGTACAAAATTCTAAAGGGTTCCATCAAGAAAAATTGGCTTATCGTCGTTTTCACAGGAACTATTTTTGGTTTGATGCATGGCGCAAATCCTGAAGTTGAGGTTTTGGGCTTTGGTATTTTAATTTATTACATTCTTACGGGTGTTTTTTTAGGTTTATTACGCCTGATGGATGATGGTTTGGAATTATCAATGGGTTACCATGCTATTAATAATTTATTTGCAGCTGTAATTGTTTCCAATGAATGGCAAGCGTTCCAAACAGATGCCATGTTTATTGATCATTCTAAGCCTACTTTTGGTTGGGATGCTATCCTTACGATTTGTTGTATTCAACCGTTATTACTTATTTATTTTTCAAAAAAATACAGTTGGACAAATTGGAAAGAGAAACTTTCTCAATAAAAATCAATGAAAAGTCTTAATTTAGCGTATAAAATTATTTTTATAAGTTGAATGGACAATGATTGAAATCCAACAGTTAACAAAATCTTACCATCGCAAAGTAGCATTAGATCATGTTACGATGAATATACCAACAGGTCAAATTGTTGGTATACTTGGTCCTAATGGGGCTGGAAAAACAACATTGATTCGAATTCTAAATCAAATCATACAACCTGACAATGGTCATATTCGTTTTTTTGGCGAGCTATTAAAAGCGAAACATTTAGATCAAGTTGGTTATTTACCTGAAGAGAGAGGTTTGTATCGAACAATGACTATTGAGGCGCATGCTCTATTTCTTGGTCAGTTGAAAGGTATGACAAAAAAAGAAGTAATTGTCCAGCTTGATTATTGGTTACAAAAATTTGAAATTGTATCATGGAAAAACAAACGAATAGAAGAGTTGTCTAAAGGAATGGCTCAAAAAATTCAGTTTATTTTTACCGTTATTCATGAACCTAAATTATTAATTTTAGATGAACCTCTAAGTGGTTTTGATCCGATAAATGTTGAACTAATTAAAAAAGAGCTCATCGCTTTAAAAGCGAAAGGAACGACAATACTACTATCCACTCACAATATGAAAAGTGTGGAAGAAATTTGCGATTTTGCCTATTTAATGGATGGGGGTAAAATACTAACAAGTGGAACGGTTTCGTCTTTACAAGAAGCGAAAAAAGAGGGTGTTTACGCACTTAAATTTAGTGGAAATATGATTGCTTTTGTAAATGCGCTTTGGACAAATTTTGAGTTAATTAATAAAGAAATTCTAGGTGACAATCGATTTGTCGCATATGTTAGAATGAGGGGTGAAGCAGGTTTTGAAGATCTTTTAACAGCATTAATTGGTCAAGTAAAATTAGAGGCAGCGTGGGAAGTGCTTCCTTCAATGCACGATGTTTTTATCCAAACTATTACATCAAGAGAGGAGGTCACACATGCGTAATTTATGGATTATAGCATTGCGTGAATTTATTGAAAAGTTAAAATCTCGCTCTTTTATTTTAACCGCTTTTTTAGGTCCTATTTTATTGGTTGTTTTCCTGTTTGTAATCTTCAAATTTGGTGATAACGGTAAAAAACATTGGGATGTATTAGTGACAGATCCTACTGGAATCTTTGAACGGAAAATGCTTCCTCAAAAAGATCTTTCCGTTAATTATTTCTTTTTAGAAGATTATGTTGAGATGGAGGAATTTAGGGATGCTAAACTATATCAGAAATTTGATGCATTGGTTGAAATCAATGAAAAAGTATTGACGAATAAAACAGCATTTGTCTTTTACAGACAGAAACCATCTGTGAAATTGCAAACAAAAATTCAATACCAATCAGAACGAAGGCTAGAAGAAGTAATGGTAAAACGTTTTACAAAATTACCACTTTCCTCTTTTCGTAAAATCAAACAACCGCTGAATGTTGCTTTCAGAAATGTATACGATCCTTATGACGAATCGTCAGATATTAGAGGTTGGGTTGGTTATTTCTATGGTTTATTAATTGTAGGATTTGTCTTTTTATATGGAATGACAATTCTTAGAAGTGTGAGTCAAGAAAAAAGTAACCGAATTATAGAAATTGTATTAGGTTCTGTTTCTCCTCGTAAATTAATGGCAGGTAAAATGATAGGTATTGGTTTAACAGCTATTATTCAGTTGTTTATTTGGTTGGTAATTGTTGCGCTAGGATTGTATGTAATGCGTGAGTTTATATTTCATTCAAGTATTGATCTTTCTTCCATGGTAAAAGTTCAGATGACAGAACAAGTGAAAAACGCCACATTATTTGACCAATTGACGCAAGGAAATGAACAAAATGATTTTTTAAATTTAATCTATGAGCGTATTCAATTTGGAACGATGAATTTTTATTTCATTCTGTTTTTTATTGCTGCTTATTTGTTTTATGGCGCATTTTTCACAGCGATTGGCGCAACTGCTGGCTCAGAAAGTGATGGTCAACAATTTATTATTCCTGTTTTATTACTATTAGTTTTTGCTGCTTTTTCAGGGTACTATTGTTTGTATAATCCGACTAGTCAGTTAACACAATTTTTTCAATATTTACCCTTCACTGCACCGATTGTTGCGATGGTGAAATTGGCTTTAGGTTTCGAGCCTGGAACAGTTTATCAATTGTTTTTAGCGTTGTTTAGTTTATTGTTAGGCGCGTTCATTTCATTAAGTATTGCAGGTCGCTTGTACAGTAAAGGTATTTTACAATTTGGTCATCGCATTCGTATTTCACAATTAATCAATTGGTTAAAAAGAAAGGAATGAAAAAGGCAATTATTGATTTAGGAACCAATACATTTAATTTACTAATTGCAACCGTAGAAGCATCCGGTTTTTCAATTATTGAATCTGATCGTATTGCTGTATCTATTGGTCAAGGAGGAATCAATAAAGGAATCATTACTAATGAAGCCATACAAAGAGCTTTAATTGCTTTAAAACAATTCAAAACAAGATGTGATGAGCAGCAAGTGGAGTCAATTCGTGCGATAGGAACATCAGCTATTCGAGATGCGATCAATCAACAAGAATTTTGTAAAGCTGTTCTGGAGCATACCAATATCAACGTTGAAATTATTAATGGTGAAGTTGAAGCAGATTTGATTTACAAAGGTGTTCTGTGGTCATATGATTTTGTTGAGCCGGCAGTAATAATGGATATTGGAGGAGGTAGCACGGAGTTTATTTTCGCAAACCATACTGGCGTATTTGATTTAGTTAGTTTGAATATTGGTGTTGCTAGAATTGCCGATTTAATGGATTATTCAGATCCTTTAACGACAGAAGAAGTTGATTTTATCGAAAAATGGTTAGATATTCAGTCAAATGGTTTTTTTGATTTAAAAACAGCCCCAAAATTAATAGGTGCATCTGGAAGTTTCGAAACATTCTACGAATTGCAACAAGAACATGCTTTTCCTGATGCAATACAAACGTATGAATTACCGTTTGAATCATTAGTAGCACTTCTAGACAAGTTGATTTATTCAACTGAAAATGATAGATATAACAACAAATGGATAGCTAAAATCCGTAAGAAAATGGTGCCGATTGCAGCCGTTAAAGTTCGTTGGATTATTCAAAAATTAAATATAAACGAAGTATTTGTTTCTTCTTGTTCTTTAAAAGAAGGAGCATTAATGGATTCAACTTTATAAAAATGAGTAAAGTATTAATTATTGATGATGAAAAGTCAATTCGTAGAGCACTAAAGGAAATCTTTGAATTTGAAGGTTTAATGGTTGATGAAGCTGAAAATGGCAAAGAAGGAATTGCTCAAGCGACCACTAAAGAGTACGACATAATTTTTTGCGACATCAAAATGCCAATAATGGATGGTTTAGAAGTTTTAGCAGCATTGAAAGCAGCAAAAGTGGAAGCTCCAATTGTCATGATAAGTGGTCACGCAACTATTGAAACAGCTGTTTTTGCGCTAAAAAATGGCGCGTTTGATTTTGTTGAAAAACCATTGGATTTAAACCGAATTTTAGTGACAATTCGAAACGCAAAAGAGAAAGTTAATTTGGTTGAAGTAACGCAAGAATTAAAATCAACGATTAAAAAATTTAAAGGAGATTCTATCATCGGTAATTCACCTGAAATTAAAGCAATCAAAGCGATGATTGAAAAAGTAGCTCCATCAGATGCACGTGTTTTAGTAACGGGTCAAAATGGTACAGGTAAAGAATTGGTGGCAAGAGCCTTACATGAGAATTCTAGCCGAAGAAAAGCACTTTTTATGGAAGTGAATTGCGCCGCTATACCAGGTGAATTAATTGAAAGTGAACTATTTGGACATGAAAAAGGTGCGTTCACCTCTGCTGTAAAAGATAAAAAAGGAAAATTTGAATTAGCTTCAGGTGGAACATTGTTTTTAGATGAAATAGGTGATATGTCTTTGAATGCTCAAGCAAAAGTCCTACGAGCATTGCAGGAAAACGTCATTCAACGTGTAGGTGGCGAGCGAACAATTAAAGTTGATTGTCGCGTTATCGCTGCAACAAATAAAGATTTAAGAAAAGAAATTGAGGCGGGTAATTTTAGAGAAGATTTATACCATCGTTTAGCGGTGATTGTTGTGCATGTTCCATCATTAAATGACCGTAGCGAAGATATTCCTTTATTGGCAGAACATTTTATGACTTTAGTTTGTGAGGAACATGGTATTCCTAGAAAGAATTTCAATGAAAATGCTCTAATCGCTTTAAAATTAATTGATTGGACAGGTAACATTCGTGAATTAAGAAATATTGTGGAGCGATTGATTATTTTAGGAGAGCAACAAATTACCCAACAAGATGTTGAACAATTTGCAAATAAGAAATGATAAATTACACTTTATCCTTTTAGATATTGGATACAATTATTAAATTCACACATATTTTTTAACTTTTAATCTTTAAAAATGTCTTTTAACTATAAAAAAATTCTTCCTCATTTCATTGCAATTATATTGTTTATTGTTTTAGCGAGTGTCTATTTTTCACCAATTTTTAATGATTACTCATTACAACAAAGCGACATAAAACAATTCGCTGGTATGGAAAAAGAAATATCAGATGCGAATATGATGAATGATGAACAAGCTTTATGGACGAACTCAATGTTTAGTGGAATGCCTGCTTATCAGATTTCTGTGAAATACCCAAATAATTGGATTGCTAAAGTGGATCTTATACTTAAGTTAGGTTTGCCTCGTCCTATTGCATTATTGTTTACCGCAATGTTGGGTTTTTATATTTTTGCTATGTGCTTAAGAGTCAAACCCTGGATTGGTATTTTGGGCGCAATTGCATTTGGATTTTCAACAATAAACATCATTTACATTGGTGCTGGCCACGTTACTAAAGTTAATTCAATTGCATTTATGGCTCCTGCTTTAGGAGGGTTGATTTTAGCTTTTAGGGGTAGAATTATCTTAGGTAGTTCAATTTTCGCTTTGTTTTTAGCATTAAACATTTCTGCCAATCACCTTCAAATGACTTATTATCTATTGTTTTTATTAGCCGCTGTAGCACTTACTGAAAGCATCCGACTTGTTATAGAAAAAAAGGTTAAATACCTGCCTAAAGTTGTTTTATCATTATTAATAGCAACAATTTTAGCAATATCTCCATCCGTTGGAAATCTATCTACAACTTTAGAATATAGTAAATATACTACGAGAGGAACAACCGATTTAACAATTCAACCAAAAGGAAAAAAAGAACTAAAAGTTCAAGCTGGTTTGGATAAAAATTACATTTTAGAATACAATTATGGTAAAGGTGAATTACTATCAATTATTGCCCCTAATGCTAAAGGAGAGAAAGCTGAATATTTAGGGAATGACGAAGACGTTATGCTAAATGTAGATGCTCAATACAAAGATAATATTGGCCAAATGAATCGCTATTGGGGAGGTCAACGCATGTGTGGAGGTGCTTTTTATTTTGGAGTATTTATGTTGATTTTCGCCTTGTTTGGATTGATTTTTAGTAAAGACTTATTGAAATGGCCATTTTTACTTATTTCAATTTTAGCACTTTTATTAGCATCCAATGATCCTGGTGGGATGAATGACTTTTTCATTACAAAAATTCCTTTGTATAATAAGTTTAGAGACTCAAAAATGATACTCGTACTATTACAAGTGATCATTCCAGCGATGGCTGTCCTTTTCCTAGATAAATTATTTAAAAAAGAAATTACAGTAAAGAATAAAAAGATTTGGTTATATTCTTCTGTTGGAATGGTTGTTTTATTTATCATTTTGTATGCAGCGCCATCTATTTCTGGGGCTTTCTTATCAAATGCTGAAACAGCACAATTCAATCAAGCAATTGTCAAATCAAAAAATCCTGACGAAATTAGTTTTATTAATGGCTTGAAGTCGGAACTTATGAATGTCAGAGTTGGGATTTATCAAAGCGATATGGGTAGAGCAATCTTTTTAGTGATTTTAGCTTGTGGTTTGATTCTTATGGCAGTTTACACAAAAATTTCCGCACTTTTATTAGCTGTTATTGGTATTGTTTTTGTCACAGCTGATAACATGTCTGTTTCAAAAAGATATTTGAATAATGAAGATATAGATGGCAATAATATGAGTTGGCAAGATGTAACGAAAGGAGCGACTCCGTATTTTCCAGAGAAAGCAGATTATAGTATTTTGGAAAGAGAGCAAAAGCAAATACCAACTTTTAACGCCAAGGCGAGTCAATTAGCTAACAAAATGGAAGCTTTACCTAAATATGAATTTATGGAAAGTAGAAATCGATTTGAAATAGCTCAATTTGGTGCTTTAAATTTAAATTCTCATTATAAAGTATTGTCCTTTGAGAATCCTTTTAATGAAACTGGAACAAGTTATTTCCACAAAAGTATTGGAGGTTATCACGGCGCAAAATTAAAAAGGTATCAAGAAATTATTGAATTTCATTTGAATCAAGAATTACAAGCTGTCAATTCAATAATTGGAGCTGCCAAAAATGAAAAATTACGGGAATATGCTACGAAAATGACTATAACACAAGATCAAATGCAAGCAGTATTTGATACGATTTCTGTTGATCAAATTGCACTAACTGATAATACACCAGTTTTGAACATGTTGAACACGAAATACATTATTTTGAATAGAGGTTTGAAAGCAATTCAAAATAGTAATACAAATGGCCCTGTTTGGTTTGTAAAGTCTATTAAAAAAGTTTCTAATTCAAACCAAGAAATGTTGGGACTTACAAATTTAAAAACCAAAGATGTCGCGATAGTAAACACTGCAGAATCAGGTCAAGATCTAAAAAATGAATATTCAGTTGATTCTACTGCTCAAATTAAACTAGTAAAATATGGTACAAACTCATTAAAGTACTCCGTATCGACAACGAAAGATGTACCTGCGATATTTAGTGAGATATATTATCCTGAAGGGTGGAATTGCTATGCAGATGGTAAAGAATTGAAACCTTTTAGAGCAAATTATGTTTTAAGAGGGGCGATTATTCCAGCAGGTACTCAAACGGTTGAATGGAAATTTGAACCTCAATCTTTTTATACAGCTAGTAAAATTGCTTTGATTGGATCTATTCTTTTAATTTTATCGATCATTTTTGTTTTAGGAAAAACGTTGATGGCTAGCTTTAAAGAAGAAAATATCCCCGTTTTAGAAAATTAATTCAAATTACAGAAAAAAAGAGGACTTATTCAAAGTCCTCTTTTTTTATACGATCCCCAACGGTAAAGTCTTTTATAGCCTTCTTTCCAATTAGTTCGTTATAATATTTTGGGTGTAAACTGTGTCCTGGCCGAACAGAGCGAAAAGATGTTTCATCGAGGATATCACCTTTCTTTAAATCTTTTGAAATGTATAATGATCTTGCAAAAACTTTACCTTCCTTTTGCTTAACTGTTAATTCATAGGATTCAATTCCTATAGCGGATTCAGCACTTCTAACAGCTGTTACCATTTCTTTGAATTCACTTTCATTCATGGAGAAACTTGCATCTGGACCTCCTATCGAACGGTCAAGAATGAAATGTTTTTCTATAATTTTTGCTCCAAAACAAACGGAAACAATTGGAACGATAGATCCCATGGTATGATCTGACAAACCGGTAAGAACATTGAAATCAATAGATAATTTTTGAACCATACGCATATTCGCTTCATCAATTGGCGCTGGGTAACTCGATGTACATTTTAATAATGCAATTTGATTATTACCTGCATCTCGGCAGGTTTGAACTGCCAGAGCAATATCTTCGTATTCAGCAATTCCAGTTGATATAATAATAGGTTTACCTTTTGAAGCTGTATAATGGATTAATGGGATGTCAGTAATTTCAAATGATGCTATTTTGTATGCAGGAACATCTAATGTTTCCAAAAAATCAACTGCTGTAAAATCAAATGGAGATGAAAAGCAAATTAATCCTACTTTTTTAGCCTCATCAAAAATCTCTTTATGCCATTCCCATGGCGTATATGCTTCCTGATATAAGTCATGAAGGTATTTGCCATCCCAAATTGTACCATCAATTTTAAAATCGTCTTTCGTTGATTTTAAAGTTATTGTATCAGCAGTATACGTTTGAAGTTTAATTGCGTCTGCACCAGCGCGTTTGGCAGCTCTAACGGTTTCTAATGCAGTTTCTAAACTGCCATTATGATTTGCTGAAAGTTCTGCAATAATAAACGAAGGACTATTTCTGTCCAAAAGTAAATGCCCAATTTTAAACATGAATGTTTGTGTTTTTTATGAAATGGTACATATGTGATTCGATTACAGACGAAAAACCAAAGCGTTCAAATAATTTTAGAGATGCAGTGTTTTCGATTAATACGTATCCTTGTACAATTTCAATTCGATTTGATACGATTATTATTTCTAATGCTTCAAGACCTTTTTTCATTAGAATTGTTCCAAGTCCTTTTCCATGTGAAAGCGGATCTAACAAGTAACTAATAGTTGCAATTGAGTCCTCTAAATCAAAACGAATACTACCAATCGGTTGTTCTCCTTTTGTAAGAATGAAGTAGTAACAATGTGTTGATGTAATTTTGGAAAGAAACCAATTTTTGTGATTCTCAAATGGAATAAAATTTTTGCTAAAAGCGTATTTGCGGGTTACTTCGTGATTTGCCCACTCAAATGTAATATTAATATCTTCAGCTTTAGCTAATCGTAAACTGTATGCTGATTCGGATTGAATTGAACGGATCATTTTTGACAAACGCTCAGTTGATTTTCCGTCGATTAGTGTTCGATTAGCACTCATTTTTTTAACCTCACTAATCCCAGTAAATATTGCGTCATATGATAAATCAGAGGCATCAACAAAAGAGTGTAATTTCAAATGTTCGGCATATACAAGTTGTTGGTTTTCGATGTAATACCCACTAATCACTTTGATTTTAGCTGCTAAACATTCGAGAAGTATTCCACTTGTTGGGATAATTCCATATTCCATTTGACGCATTAAATTTGCCATTTCTTTTTCTGATAATGAGCGATAAAACGAAACTGGAATTTTAGCTTTTTCAAACTGCTGTTCATGCGTATAGCCTGGACCTAAAACAATATGAATTTCTGAAAAGTATTGCGAATCAAGTGCAGCTTTGTAGGCAATAAGCGTTTTGTTTAGTGGATCAGAACCACCAAAACAGATAAATAAACTATTTTCAATTTTTGTAATTGATTGTTCGTTTGCGATTGCCTGAAAAGAACTTCTTAACATTGCATAATCGAGTCCTAAAAAATATTGTGTAGATAGTAACGATGAATAAGATTTTGCGTCAAATCCAGGAGTAGGATTAACGATGACATCAACAGGCAAATGCTGATTAGCTAAATCGTCTATGCAAATAACTTTTGCACCTTTTCGTTTTAGTTGAGAATAATATGTTGTATCAAATTGATATCCATCAATTAAAATTAAATCTTCCGCTTCAATATGTTCTAGAAAATCAGTTGATTTTGTTAATGAAACTACTGTGAAATCTATTGTACACATTTGTCGAACAACCTCTTCTATGGGTTCTGTTGAATAGAATAATACGTGTATTTCTGTTGTTGAATTTATTAGTGCGCAACAACGTGTTAAATGGCCATAACCAATTTGAGTCGAAGCGTCAACGCGAATTTTTATTCGTTTCATCATGGATGAAGAATTGAATATTTTAATTCAGCAATTTTCCAATCTTCCAGCGTGTCTATATCCTGCACTTTTAACTCACTTAATTCATAGGCACCTATCTTTCCAGACCAAAGGGATTTTGATGCTTTAAATTGTTGGACATTGAAAAAGTACATTGCGCCTGCATCGTGGTAATTTTTTGTTAAATCTTGCGATCGTTGATGAATTACATCTGGATGGTTTAATTCAATCATAGATCCATCATTCAAATGAAACGAACGTTGAATAGGAAAGCTAAATGCCACGCAGCTAATAAGTACATCGTATTCGTTAGTGATAAATTGATCGTGAGCGTGTTTCAAATCTTTTGAATCAATCAATGGACTTGTCGGGTAAATACAACAAGCGGAAGTATACGATTCCCCATTTGAAGATAACTGATCAAGAACTTCTATTAGAACAGAGGAAGTTGTTGCAAAATCATCTGCATTTTCAGTAGAGCGCAAAAATGGTACTTCAGCTCCGTTATTTTTCGCTATTTGAGCGATTTCTTCATCATCAGTCGATACAATGATACGTGAAAACAAACCGCTTTCAATCGCCGTTTCAATTGCATAAGCGATAATAGGCTTTCCATGAAAAAGTTGGATATTTTTTCTTGGAATTCGCTTACTTCCTCCACGAGCTGGTATGATTGCAACAGTCATATAGTTTTAATCATTCATTTTCTCAAGTAGAAACCATGTAATGTCATCTTGAGGGAAAACAGGATCTTTTCGATAAGCAAAACCATAATCTACCAACGTTAAATCTGCATATTTATCTAACATTTCCCCAGCAAAATCTCGTTTAAACAATCGGTCTTCATTTCCTCGATAAGGAATCATAACAGGGGAAGGGTTATAGTATTCAGCAATCAAAATGTACTTTTTTGACGCAGTATATAATTTTTGATAAACCAAATCCAATTGATCTGGATTTATATGAATTAATACTCCTTTTATAAATGCTAAGTCGTATGTTTTTGTTGGTGTAAAATCAAAGATGCTGCAATTATAGACATTTTCTTGGCCAATTAAACTCGATAATTCGGAGGCAGCCAATTGGTTGATTTCAATTCCACTAAATGTTTTTCCGGGAAACAACAATGATAAAGCTTTCAGATTCATCCCTATGTTTGCGCCAAATTCAATAAACTCAGAAATAGGTTGAATTTTAGCCAATGCTTTACTGAAAAAGTTAAGATTGGATGCTAATAATTCATCACTCTTGTTACGTTCTATATATTCGTTTCCAAAAGAACCTGCCCAAAAGGCTTCTTGTTCAGTTTTGTAATGTGCTGACATATTTAGTAATAGTTAATAATTTTATTAATAACAATGGATTGTTCCTCATCGCTCATTGAAGGAAACATAGGAATGCTTATACAACGAGAATAATAGGTTTCAGCATTTGGCAAATCGCCTTCCTTCCAACCTTGATTTTTGTAAAAAGGCATCAGATGAACAGGAATATAGTGAATTTGCGCAAAAATTTGTTCTAATCTAAGGTAATCATATAATCCTCTTCGATCTTCAACTTCTAAAATATATAAATGGTAAGCATGCCCTGTTACCGTTCCTGAAGAATGAATAATTCCTTTACAATCAGCAAGTTCATCCGTGTATCGTTGAGCAATTTGATTTCTTCGCTCTAAATTGGTTGCTGATCGCGTTAGTTGTGAACTACCTAAGGCTGCTTGAAAATCAGTGATGCGATAATTATAGCCTAATGTTTGCATTTCCATATACCACATTGGATAATCAGATGGTTTCGAAAGACTATTTCCATTTGCAAATGCTAAACTATTTTCGAATTTTGATTGATCTCGCGTAATCCCATGTGTTCTCAATTCCAAAAGTTGATGGTATACATTCTCATCATTGGTAGTTATCATTCCTCCCTCACCAGTAGCAATGTGTTTAACTGGATGAAAAGAAAAAACAGAAGTATCAGCAAATTTCCCATTGCCCGCTAATTGTGATTTATTGGTAGCATCAATAAAAAATCCACCTGGAGCATGACAAGCATCTTCGATTATCCAAAGGTTGTGCTCGTTTGCTAATTCTCTAAATTCATCTAATTGAGGAACTCTTCCAGCAAAATCAACGGGAATAATTCCTCTTATTTTTTTATCGCGATTGTTTTCGATTACATTTTTAACAGAATCAATATCCATTAAATAAGTTAAAGGGTCAATATCTGCAAAAAGAATATTTCCGCCACAATATTTAACACAATTTACAGATGCCGCAAAAGTAATAGGGGAGCAAATAACAAATTCATCAGATTTGATTCCTAAAGCTAAAACAGATAAGTGCAATGCAGCAGTTCCATTACTTACAGCAACGGCATATTTAGCATCAACATAGTTTGCAAATTCTTGTTCAAATTTTAGTATGCGTGGCCCCTGTGTTAAAAAATCAGCTTGCAACGCTTCAGTGACAGCAATAATATCACTTTCTGTTATTTCTTGTCTTCCGTAGGGAATTGCTTTCATATTTTAAAAGTCGGGTCTACATGTTCTATAATCAATTGTCTTAAGCTTTCGATTGATTCCCATTCCTCATTATTATTAGAATTGTAAGAGAATCCTTCTGGAACTTTTTTCGCATTAAATGCTTCAGTAAATTCATGGATATCCCATGAAGTTGTTTGAGGGAGAATAGCATAATACTTTCCTAAATCGTAAGTGAAAAATGAATCAGATGAAGTAATCATTTCTTCATGTATTTTTTCACCTGGACGAATGCCGATAACAGGCTTCTCACAATTAGGACCAATTGCTTCAGCAACATCTAATATACGGTATGAAGGGATTTTAGGAACAAAAATTTCACCACCCCATGCTGTTTCTAGTGCATGCATGACCATGTCTACACCCCCTTGAAGGGAAATATTAAAGCGAGTCATCGTTTCAACGGTTATCGGTAATATTCCATCTGTTTTCTTTCGTTTAAGAAAAAACGGTATAACTGAACCATTTGAACCCATTACATTTCCATACCTTACCACAGAAAATTTAATATTTTTCTTTCCTCGTATGTTATTTGCAGCAACAAATAACTTGTCTGAAGTTAACTTAGTTGCACCATATAAATTAATGGGAGCACAAGCTTTGTCTGTTGATAGGGCTACAACATTTTGAACATTCGACTTTAGTGCTGCTTTTATTACATTTTCTGCACCTCCAACATTCGTTTTAACACATTCGTCAGGGTTGTATTCAGCAATATGCACATGTTTCATCGCAGCAGCATGAATCACATAATCAATATCTGTAAAAGCTCTTTCTAAACGCTCTAGATCACGAACATCACCAATGAAATAACGAATTTGAGGATAAATACGATTTGGAAAATCTTGTTCCATCTCGAATTGCTTTTGTTCATCTCTTGAAAAAATGACAAGACGTTTGATGTCTGGAAAATTTGTTAAAATATGTTTTGTTAAAGCCTTACCTAAAGAACCTGTTCCTCCTGTAATTAATATTGATTTGTCTTTCACTTAATATAAATTGATAACATACAAATATATCAATTCATTCTTAATTCGAAAGTTTGTTAAAAGCATATTTTTTCACTAATGTTCAATATATGTTTTTTGTTGAATTCGAAAGAAATAAGATATTAGAAAAAAGAGAATTGAACATAGTTGAAAAATCAAATTTCTAACCAATTGTATGAAACATACTCACAAAATACTTTTGATCTTATAATTTTATTGTAAAAAGTAAATTATATTAAAAAGAGTCGATTTTACTTTAAATTCCGTTCGTCTATTTTTATCGAAAACTAGAATAAAAATAAGATTTATTTAGTCTACAATGAATTTTTCCATTGTATCAGCAAACTTTAAAAAATAAATCCCTTTTTCAAAGTTAGTTAGGTCAATTTTTGTTTTATTTCCATTTAAGATAAATTCTTTTACCTTTTGGCCATTTATTTTATTAATAGTAATTAATTGATTGTTTACTTCTTTTTTCAATTCAATAGTAATATACGATGAGGTAGGGTTTGGATAAACAGAAATCTTTTTTTCTGTAACATCCATTTCATTCTCTGTTAATGATGAGAAATCATTTTTTGCATATGAACCTGAAATAAAAGTAGGAAGTCCTAGACCAGAATTGTGTGTAAGTGAAATTGCATTCGCATTAAAATTTGATGCATTTGATAAAATTCCAGTGTTAGGATTAATTATTTCAGCAAGGTATTGTTCTCCATCTTTTGCTATTAAAATTCTTTGTGGTGTTTCAGGTGTAAGTTGTAAAGCGCCAATAGCATAACCAACCCCATTATTTGGAACAACGGCAGCTAAATTTGAGCCAGTATAGTTTGGCGAAATTGTTGCTTCATAAATATGACTGTTTCCGAAATTGTTATTGGTTGATACAGTAGAAAAGTATAATTTTTGACTGTTGGGAGAAAATTCTACACCATAAAAACCATCACCCCATCCTAAGTTGGTTAAGCCAGCTGTTAGATTCACAGGAGTTGATAATGTGCCTGTTGTATTATTGAAATCATACAAAGTAACTTTTGTGTTTGGAATAAAGTCAGCTCTTACTAATTTCGTTCCATCAGGCGAAAATTTCATGTATCCATTTGTATTTGATCCGATTACTGCTGGACCCAATGATTGAATTTGAGGTGTGTTATTTATTCCTGCAGAAGTAAGTTCATAGATGTAAAAATTATTTGTTCCAGCTTCAATCGTCGCAATCCAATAATCATAACCATTTGCTTTTTTTACAATTGAAATTTTTTCTCCAGTAGGACCAGGTAAATTTGTGTTTATTGAAGATAATTCAACTTCTCCAACTTCATTGGATTGAATTATTCCATCCCCATTATCATCCATATTAACAATAGAATAATTAATTCCATTTGAACCATAAATGTAATCAACAGTAATTATGTAAAACAACACTTTTGAGCTAGGTTTTGGAACAATTATAGCAGAAGAAGTACTGGACGAATGACCCAATAATGTATTGTCTCCATTAGTCATTAGATTATTATTTCTTGAATAAACACTTTTGCCATCAGAATAAAATAATAAATTTCCACTCGCATCAGAGATTGAAGCGCAACCTTCAAATGTATATAAACTACTTGGAATAGAAACAGGTTGGTTTGTCGAAAAACTCAAACCATTATTATATCCAAAAAACCAATTATTGTTTTCCTTTTGACCAATAATTGTAGTGTATATATTTAGAAATAACAAAATTAATATTGGTTTTATTGATTTCATAATTTAGATTTTTGATTCATATTTTTTTACTAAAATAAACAAAATTTTTAAAAAGAAACAATTGAAAGATTACTAATGACTAAATTGCTGTTTATTTGGTTCAACTGACACATTCTCAGTGTAACAATCTACGTTCAAATGCATCTATCATTGAATTTTGGCTTGCATTATAAATTGCAACATGATTTCTTTTAGAATATTTTTCAATGTCCCAATATCCTTTGAATGCTAAATAAAATTTATGAATTATTTCGTGTAGTTTTCTTGGTCTGTTAATGTAATCTTCCATTTTTTCAGGTTTTGAAACTGATTCATCGTAAAAATGTTTTTGATTAACTAACGCTTCATTTTTATTGTTTACTGATATCTCACTTAACCAAGAGTGATCAGCGCCTATGATATTTATTTCTTTAAAGCCCATACATATGGCATTGATAATGGAAGGGATTAATACATTATGAGGCCTTGGCATCCCTAATTTTAAAGTATAACATGTAAACTTAAAAAGATCAAAACCTTCAATTGCGATATCATTGAAATAATGGACTTTAATAAATTTATTTCGTTGGAGTACTTTCAAAAATTCTTTTGATTTTTTAGCTCTAAATGGAACCATTAAATTTAATTCCCATTTTGTTTTTAACTCAATATTATTAAATAGCACATCTCTCATTTTAATGTAAAAGGGTGAGCTATTTTCATTTGATTGAAACAAAATTGGCGCTTGAAGTAAATAATAATTAGGTTTTAAATCTTCATAATAGTCCGTATTTGCAAAATTGTTTACACAAATGAGTTCATGCTTCAGAAACGCTTCTTTATATTGAAGTATACTAGTGTTAAAAGAAGGACCGTTACCAATAATAACACATGATTTTTTTGCGCTTTTATGCTTTAACGTATTGAACCATTTTGATAGTAAAATAATTTTTACAATTGAAATCCCAGTAAGAAAAATGTTGTTAATTAATTGTTTCATTTTTTATAAAGAAAATATTTAATTGTAAGTCCATTTGATTCAAATGATGATTCTCCATAAAAGGTTGTTTCATTTTACGAGCTGGTATTATGTAATATCTAAACCCTTGTTTAGAAAATACTGCTAAAATTTCTTCTAATTCTTGCGCTTGATTTGGAAAAGAGTGAAATTCAACGAATGCTCTTTTAATTTTTGATAAGTTAACACTACCATTTTTTATCGCTTCTATTTCGGCACCTTCTATATCAATTTTCAACAAATCAACTTCTTCGTATTTTTCAAAAAGGTCATTAAGCTTTATGGTTTCAACTTCTTTCGCATTGACTAAATTAAAAATTGATCCTGAATCATCTCCTGAAGAACCAAATTGTATCAATTCATTAGAATTTGACCAAATAGCTTTTTGAATTATTTCTACTTGAATGTTATTGTTTAATAAATTGTTCTGCAAAATAGTTGCGATAATTGGATCAGCTTCAATCGCGGTTATTACAGCATTTGGATATTTAGATTTAAAATACAAAATTGAAATTCCAATATTCGCCCCACAATCTATAATTACAGGTTTTTCTTTTTCTGTTTCAAAACAATAAATTTCCTGTAAAATAATTTCATTGTACATACCAATTAAAGAGAAAGCATCACTATACGTTACTTTCTTCCCTAAAATTTTAGTTTTACCGGGGTTGTTTTTACCTTTAACACTTGCTACTAATATGATTTGTAATAGTTTGTAAAACTTAACATTCACTAAATGTAAAGCAATGTTTTTTAATTTCTTGAAAAATAGCCCCATTCAGTAACTAATTAAATATTTGATTTGATAAAAAAACCTTTCAAAACATTCCACCTAACGATAAGTAGATATTTTGCTTTTTGAAATTGTAATTGGACAATGAATAAAGAAGCTAGAATAAATGCCGCGAATAATTTAAAAATATATTCTAAACACTTATTAATTTTTGTAATTAAAGGATGATTTTTTAATCTTATTTGTTCGCTTTGTCCAATTATTTTTGACAATCTAATGATAAAGGGTTTTTCTAATCTATAATCATCAATAAAATGCTCAACATAGAGCTGAGGTAAATAAAGAATTTTTAAATTATTTCTTTTTAGTTTATCAAACACATATTTATCATCCCCCCTTGTGTGAAGGTCAACATTGAAACCACCATAAAGTTCAAAAAATTCTTTTCTGAACACCATATTACATCCAGCTGGGTATTTTTTATAAAATGGTATTACTTTATTTCCTAAATCTACTTTTGATACAACGCCATCAATATACTTTGACAACCAGACAGGGTTTTTATCAATGTTGTATATCGGCTCAACTTTTCCTCCAAATGATATGTAGTCTAAATAGCTTTTTTCGTCAACAATTTTTAATAATTCAGATATGTAATTATTGCGTGCAAATCCGTCATCATCAATGAATGCGATTAATTCACCATTTGCTAATTCAATTCCTTTATTTCGAGCATTAGACAACCCTTGTTTTGTTTCAACTTCATAGGTGATTTTAAAAGCGGGGTTGTTAGCAATAAATGATTTTGAAATTTCTGCTGTATTATCAGTAGAGTTATTGTCAACAATTATAATTTCGAATAAGCTTGGATCTGCATTTTGAACGATTAAATGCTCAAGGCATTTTGGCAGATAAAATGACCTGTTATAAGTGCAAATTACAATCGAAATTAAAGGCATTTTAAACTATTATTGATATTCAACAAATATACAATTTTTAAAATAAAAATTTCAAAATACATTGATAAATGATTAATTTCGCTAAAATTTGATAATGGGTATAATCCAAAAAGATGCTTCTCAAACCATGTTGATTTCTTATACAGGAATTATTTTGGGTTATATTAATAAAGGCTTATTATTCTTAATAATATTAAGCACTGAGCAGATTGGTTTAATAAATCTAATTTATTCAATTGGCATGCTGTTTGCTCAATTTGCAAATTTTGGAGCAATCTACTCAACCTGGAAATTCTTGCCATTTTTTAAAAATACCGAACGCAAACATTTTGGGTTTTTTCCATTTATTTTGTCAATAGTTTTACTAGGTATCATTACTTGTAGTGCATTGTTTTGGTTTTTTCAAGTTGACATTCAATCGTTGTATTCTGAAAAAGCAAAAGGGTTTAATCCCTACTTTTTTTGGGTATTACCAATTGGTATATCATACGTTTTATTCATGTTTTTTGAAGTATATCTTCGCGCCTTTTACAAAAATATTTTTAGTGTATTTGCATTAGAAATTGTGTTAAGATTAGCACTAACAATTCTCCTTTTGCTATTATGGTGCAAAGTTATTAATTTCCATAATTTT
This sequence comes from Crocinitomicaceae bacterium, assembly GCA_017984635.1. Lineage (GTDB taxonomy): Bacteria > Bacteroidota > Bacteroidia > Flavobacteriales_D > Crocinitomicaceae > M0103. The sequence continues at coordinate 74,738 of JAGNZC010000006.1, read as the reverse complement.
GTTATTTTACATAGTGTTATTTATATAATCCCAACGTTATTATTGCTTTACTATTTGCTAAAAATCAAAGAATTTAACATTAATTATTCTACAATCGCAATTTCAAAAAAGTTTAAAAAAATAATTTTACAATTTTCAGCTTTTAATTATTTAAATACTCTTGGAACTGTTTTGGTTAATTCACTTGATGTAATAATGTTAGCTCATATTCTAGGATTAAAAGAAACGGGTGTTTTTACTACTGTTGTTTTTTTAGCGAGTGCACTTCAGGTTCCCTATAAATCATTAATAAGAATTAGCGCTCCAATTATCAGTGATTATTGGAAAAAAAGAGAATTTTCTAAAATGAAAGAACTATATCAAAAAGTAAGTTCAATATCTTTATTAATAGGTTTAGGAACCTTTTTACCTATTTGGATGAATATTGATTTTTTATTTTCTTTTTTAAAACCAGAATTTCAGGAAGGTAAATGGGTGTTTTTATTTTTAATGATAGGTAAACTATTAGATATGTATTTTGGGTTAAATGGATCTATTTTTTCAACATCGAAAAAGTACAAATTCGACATATTGTTTACTATTCTTTTAATTGTTACGGTGTATAGTTTGAATCTTGTATTAATTCCAATGTGGGGAATTTCAGGAGCTGCAATTTCTACATCAATTGCATTAGTATTTTACAATATTGGGCGAGTGATTTTTGTATGGAGAATCTACAAGATGCATCCCTTTTCAATGAATCAATTCAAAATAATTGGACTTGCAATTTTAACTTTATTTGCTGGCTATTTATCTAAAACACTAGCTACAAATAGCTTTGTTAATGTTTTAATTCAGTGTTTGATCATTCTAGTTTTATTTGTTTTTCCAATAATTCGTTATGATTTGGAAAGTGAATCAGTTGCTTTTTTGAAAAGATTCAGAAACAAATTCAATAAAAATCAATTAAAATAAATCTCTCACTTCAGCAATTGCTAAGTCCAATCCTTTACTGTTTTTACCTCCAGCTGTTGCGAAAAAGGCTTGTCCGCCACCACCACCTTGGATGTGTTTTGCTGCTGAACGAATTAGGTTTCCAGCATTCACTCCTTTGTCAGCGATTACATCGTCAGACGCAATGATGTTTAACGTACATTTATCGCCTTCATCTCCACCAATTACAGCAAAGAAATGATTGATTTCACCTTTTAATTGGAATAGAATGTCCTTGATTGAATTAGCATCTAATGCAACAATTTCTCCCAAATAGTTTACGCCATTAATGTTGACAATCTTTTGCTTTAATTCTTGCTTGATTAGTACCGCTTTTTCTTTTTGGAAAATTGCTATTTCTTTTTGTAAACTAGTGTTTTTAGCAATTAAATCTTCCACCGCTTTTGAAAGGTCTTTTGGATTTTTTAAGTGCAATGCAATTTCATCTAATAGACTTGCTTTCGTTCTGAAATAGTGTTCTGCAGTTGCACCAGTTATCGCTTCAATTCTTCTAATACCAGCAGCTACTGCAGATTCAGAGGTTATTTTAAATAAACCAATAGCGCCTGTAGAACCAACATGTGTTCCTCCACACAATTCAACGGAATCTCCAAATTTCACTACACGCACTGCATCACCATATTTTTCTCCAAATAATGCCATTGCACCCATTTTTTTCGCTTCGTCAATAGGGAAATTTCTACGTTCGTCTAATAAAATGTTATGTTGTATCGCTGCACAAACAAGCGCTTCAATTTGAGTTAATTCTTCATCTGTTACTTTAGAGAAATGTGAAAAGTCAAAGCGTAAATTGGAAGGAGCAACCATCGACCCTTTCTGTTCCACATGTGTGCCTAATACCGTGCGAAGTGCATGGTGCAATAGGTGAGTAGCGGAATGGTTTTGAGCAGATGCTAAACGTTTTTCTTGGTTTACATTTGCTAAAAATGTTGCCGAACAATCATTTGGTAGTTCAGTACTCAAATGAATGATCAAATTGTTTTCTTTTTTAGTGTCAAAAATCGCAATTTGTTGGCCATTTGCTTCAATTGTACCAGTATCTCCAACTTGTCCACCACCTTCAGGGTAGAAAGGAGTTTGATTGAATACCAATTGATAGAATGATTTTTGCTTTTGACTTACTTTTCGGTATTTAACAAGTTGAATTTCTGCCGTTAAATGATCATAACCAATGAATTCAACTGTATTGTCAGATAATAATTGCACCCAATCTTCTGTTTCAATTGCAGTTGCAGCTCTTGAACGCTCTTTTTGTTTTTGCAATTCAGCATCAAATCCTGCTTCGTCAATTTCTAGGTTATTTTCACGGGCAATTAAGCTTGTTAAATCAATTGGAAAACCAAAGGTATCAAACAATTCAAAAGCTTCAACACCATCGATGATCGATTTGTTGGCTTTTTTTGTAGTTTCCATAATGGTATCCATGCGTTTAATTCCTTGCTCCAACGTACGGAAAAAGCTGATTTCTTCTTCGCGAATTACTTTTTGAATCAATTCTTTTTGTTGAATTAATTCTGAAAAAGGATCACCCATTATTTGACCTAAAACAACGGATAAATCACATAAAAAGGGCTCTTTTAAACCTAAGGTTTGGTAACCATAACGAACGGCACGTCGCAAAATTCTTCGAATAACATATCCTGCTCCAGTGTTAGAAGGCAATTGTCCATCCGCAATTGAAAAGGAAATGGCACGAATGTGGTCGGCAATAACGCGTAATGCAATATCCGTTTCTTCTTTTTCGCCATACTTAATACCTGAAACCCCAACTAAGTGTTGGATTAATGTTTGAAATAAATCGGTGTCATAGTTGGATTGTTTGCCTTGTAAAGCCATCGCTAAACGCTCTAATCCCATTCCGGTGTCAACGTGCGTCGCTGGAAGCGGTTCTAAACTACCATCTGCTTTTCTGTTAAATTGCATGAAAACATTGTTCCAGATTTCAATTACTTGCGGATGGTCTTCGTTAACAAGTGTTTTTCCATCTATGGCATTTCTATCTTCATCGGATCGAAGGTCCACATGGATTTCTGTACACGGTCCACATGGCCCCGTATCACCCATTTCCCAAAAATTATCTTTTTTAGAAGCTAAAATAATACGATCTTCAGCTATGTATTTTTTCCAAATCGAAAAACTTTCTTCATCTTGAGGCACTTTATCTTTTGCATCACCTTCAAAAACAGTAACGTACAATTTATCTTTTGGAATTTTATAAACTTCAGTCAATAATTCCCATGCCCACGCAATTGCATCTTCTTTGAAATAGTCACCAAAAGACCAGTTACCAAGCATTTCAAACATCGTGTGGTGATACGTATCAACCCCAACTTCTTCTAAATCATTGTGTTTACCTGAAACACGTAAACATTTTTGGCTATTGGCAATACGTGGATTTTTTGGCGTTGCATTTCCTAAAAAATAATCTTTGAATTGATTCATACCGGCATTGGTAAACATCAAAGTAGGATCGTTCTTAACAACCATGGGCGCTGAAGAAACTACTTCATGACCTTTAGAAGCAAAAAAAGCAAAAAACTGTGCGCGTATTTCAGAAATATTCATTTGAAAATGTATAAACTTTGTAAAAGACAAATTTAAGGGTTATTTCAGAAATAGCAATTGAAAAATAGCGATCATCTTTTAATTCTTTTATGATTCATTTGCCAAAATGAATTTATTTTCTTACTTTTAATTAAGTGAAACAACTTTTTGGGCCATTTATACGTTTTAACAAAGTATCTTAAAAGATTCTATGAAATTACTTTCAACATTTGTATTACTATTATTTTCAAATTTAATATTTGCACAATATTATGGAATAAATACGCAAAGTAATTTCTCCAATGAAGCAGTAGATATCGAGGTTGATGCTTCAGGAAATCAATTTGTTACCGGCTATTTATCAGGTCAAATTAATTTTGATCAAACAACACAATTAGCAGCTTCAAACGGCTCTTCAGATTTTTATATTGCAAAATACGCACCTTCTGGTGCTTTGTTATGGGTTAAGCAGTTTGGCGGTCAATTCACAGACCGCTCAACAGATTTAGCATTAGATAATCAAGGCAATTGTTACGTGACAGGGCAATATTCAGGTCAAATGACAGTAGGTTCGTTTGTGTTAAATTCTACAGCCAATTCAAAAGATTTATTCATTGTAAAATTAACAAATGCAGGCGTCGTCGTTTGGGCAAAATCTGAGGGAGGAACAGGAATAGAAATCGCAAATGGTATTACATGTGATAATATTGGAAATGTTATTATTACAGGTCAATTTTTAGGTCAATCAATTTTTGGCACTTCCACTTTGAATAGTATGGTTGATCCATCATCTAATTTACCATCGTATGATTTTTTTGTTGCAAAATATTCCACATCAGGTTTGTTTTCATGGGTCAAACAAGGTTTCGCTAAAAATGACGATAGAGGAATCGCTGTGTCAATTGATAGTCAAAATAATATTTTTGTAACGGGTCAGTTTTCAGACACATTATCCTTTAATGGAACGACTTATAACAACATTGCTCAGAATGTTGGTTTCATCACTAAATTATCTCCAGCAGGTGTTACCGTCTATTTTTATCAATTAAAAGCAGGATTGGTAGTTCCAAACGATGTAAAAATCAATGCGAGTGATGAAGTGGTCATAACAGGTGATTTTTTAGGAACATTGAATTACATAGCGAGTTCATTAAGTACCATTTCAAATGCGTATGCTAGAAAAGTTTTCGTTTTAAAAACAGCTAATTCAGGTGCGTTTATTTGGGGAAAAGCATTGGGTTCGAACAATGAAGTCTCCGCAAAAGCAATTGCAGTTGATGGTTTGAAAAACTGTTACATCACAGGCTATTTCAAATGTGATTTTTCTCAATTACATGATGTTCAGACAGCTTTGTATAATAGTATTGGGTACAAAGACGGTTTTTTCTGGAAGTTAACAGATGCTGGAACAACACTTGGAGTAAAACAATTTGGAGGAAAAGAAAATGATGAAGGACAAGGAATTGCGGTAATTTCCAATAATGCGCCAATTCTTTGTGGAAGTTATGGAGAAAATGTTTTTATTCCATTCACTCCAAGTGTAGGTTATACTTACAATACACAATTTGGTCTTCAAAATAATTTCCCACATCCTTTTTTGAATGGTGATGCATCTAGAAATTCCTTTATCACAAATGCGATCAACGAAAATTCCGATGCGATTAATTTTTTTGATGGAAATCCCGCACCAACGGATAGTTTGTATGGTTTTATTGTGCCAAATCAAGACACTGTTCATTTTTGCCAACCTAATACAATTATATCTTATAATACCCAAACAAGCATAATGTATGGTCCTGATTACAATTTTACTTGGAATAATGGAGCAACTACTCAGGATTTAACAATTAATCAATCTGGCACATATATGATCACCGTTCAGCGGAAGGATTTATGTTCAATTGGGAAAGATACAATAATTGGAATTTTACATGCTTTACCGCCATTGCCCTCTAAAACGGATAATTTAGGCATAGCAGTTAACGATTACCCAAGTTATTTAAATTACCAACTTTGTTATCCAGATTCGGTACAAATTTGGTTTAATAATTTATGCACATCTTGTATATTAACATTAAATGCAGATACAATCACTACTGCTCCTCAGTATTATTCAACTTCTGGAAGTTATACTGTTGGTGTTAGCAATGCATATTGTACTAATACGAGTGGTTTTAATATTACTATTTTTCAAAATGAAGCTCCTGATACTTTACAACCTTATTTATATTTTCCATCAGATTTAGATCAAAATGATTCGATGGTCGTTTGTGCTGGCACACCTATTCCAATTCACATCTACGACTTTTTAACAAACCCTTTGCCCAATTTAAATCAATTTGACACCGTTGAAATCGTTCAAGAAACCATCACTTTAGCAAATGGTTCAAATATACAGCCCAGTGCGCCTCATGTTTTTGCATTGATTGCTCAACAATCAGGATGGCAAGTTTTCACGTACAATTTAACTAGTGGTTACAATAACTTTTGTGGAATAGATACCTTAAAATATACCGTTACAGATTCAATTTATCTACTTGTAAATCCTGTTCCAACTCAAACAATTACGATAGATGGACCAACAACATTATGTCCAAATACTACAGTATTTATTTCTGTTTCCCCAACTTTACCCGGATTTAATTGGTCAGGTGCGCCATTCATTTGGCAAAGTTTGGACCAAGACAGTCTAGAAATTAATGCACCTGGTACTTTTTCTTACTTTGGTACTTTAACAGATACATTAACAGGATGCAATAGTTCTATTGGGGCAAGTATCCAAATTGATTTTAAAGTACCTCCAATTATCACGGCTAATCCTGCAGATGGAGTCGTTTGTCCAAATGATTCGATTCAGTTGTCGGTTCCAAATAATTACATTAGTTACAGTTGGGATGGACCTTATGGGAATTTAAATTCCAATTCAAACACACATGTTGATAGTGTTATGGGCTTTTATTATTGTCAAGTTATGGATGCTGATAGTTGTGTTTTAACAACCGTTCCTTTTGAAATCAAAGCATTTTCAACGCCAAGTTTATTTGTTGACCCCTATTTAGTTTTATGTGCTGGTCAATCTACAACGATAACGGTTTTATTTGATGGAAATGCACAAATTCAATGGGTAAGTCCTTTTGTTACAAATGCTCCAGCATTAAGCATTAGTCAACCAGCAACATACATTTGTCAAATTCAACAGTGTGGCTTGACATTTTATGATAGTGTAACCATTGTTGATGGAAATTTTATTCCAACATTACTCACCTCAGATTCTATTTTATGTCAAAATGAAACGGCAACCTTAACTGTTCCAGCTGGTTACACCGACTATACATGGAGTAGTGGAGAAACAGCTGTCAATTCGATTCAAACGAATATTGCAGGAGATTTTTATGTTGACATTACCAATCAATACGGTTGTTTGGTTTCAACAAATAGCATTACGATTAGTGTTCCACAAGGAGCTAATCCTCCAATTGTTTTAGGTGATACCATCTGTGAAGGAGCTAATTTGTTTTTATCAACTGCTCAAAATGATCTTGTTTCATGGTATACACAAGATACATTATTATTGCAAACTTCTACCTTGTTTGCGTTGAATCAATTACAAGTTGACACTTTGTTTTTAGTTGCTTTTCAACAATCAGATTGTCCGATGGCCTATCAATCAGTATCAATTGATGTTATCAATCACATTGATCCGTTAACGTTAATAAATGATTCTTTGTTTTGTTCAGGGACTAGTATAAATTATACACTCATGGATTCAATAAATACCATTAATTGGTATGAAAATGGTGTTTTTATCGCTCAAAACAACCTGAATTTTTCTATTTCTAATACACCTAATTTTTCAACAATTTTAACTGCTGCTGCATCAAATAGTTGTTTTTACGATTCAATAATTTTCCCCATAACAACATTAGGTATTACTGCGTTAAATTTTCCAACTGATTCTGCATTTATTTGTTCACAATCTGGTGTTTCCTTTGATTTTTCAACTCTTTTTTCAACAGTTTATTGGAGTTTGCCAAATGCTGTTATTGATACATCTTCTCTTTTAATGGTTGATAACACTGTTGGATCAGGTTATTTATCTGCGTATGCTATAGATGCAAATGGTTGTGCTACTTTATCAGATTCTGTTTATTTAATCCCAACGTTTTCTGCAGTAAATATTCAAGCTAATTTAGGGACTGATTGTATTGGTGAAACGGCTGTATTTACGTTTACGCCATCTTATTCTGTTGCAACTTGGACTTTACCTACAAATACAACCTCAAACACTATTTCTTTACAAGTCGTTTTATCCAACCAAACAATTGGCGATTATCAGCTTACCGTTATAGATAGTTATAATTGCAGTATTCGTGATACCTTGACAATTTCTGCCTTACCAATACCTTTGGTTCAATTATCAGCTGATACATTATTGTGTATGGAAACCTTTATGGCAACACCCATAATTCCAGTAGACGCTATATTTAATTGGGAAACCTATGGAGCTGTTGATAGTATTCCAATCCTTTCAGACACATGGCTAACGTTAACAGTTACAGGATCGAATGGTTGTGTATTTACAGATTCAATTTATATCGACGCAGCCAATTGTGACGATGATTTACCTAATGTTTTCACACCTAATGGAGACGGTGTAAATGATTATTTTGTTATTGATGAAGCGTTGTTGTTCCCAAATAATGAATTAATTATCCTAAATCGATGGGGACAAGAAGTGTATTCAATGAATGGCTACAACAATTCATTTGATGCTGCAGGCTTGCATGATGGTGTTTATTTTTATGTATTCTACTACGACTCAACAAAGGTGAACTCGAAGAAAAAAGAAGGATTTTTAACCTTGATCCATTAGTCATTTTATCATTAGTGTCAGTAAATCTGTCATTTCGGCATAAAAAAAAATGAATCGCCTTATTTCCAAGGTAATTTTGTCCATTTTGTATTTTCTTTTTGTGGTGGCATAAAACTTGACATTGTAGTTGTAATTATAAATTGAAAATAATTTAAATCAATATGGGAAAAATAATTGGAATTGACTTAGGTACTACCAACTCATGTGTTTCAGTAATGGAAGGGAATGAGCCAGTAGTAATTGCAAATTCAGAAGGAAAAAGAACAACACCATCGGTTGTTGCATTTGTTGAAGGAGGAGAACGTAAAGTTGGTGATCCAGCAAAACGTCAAGCGATTACAAATCCAACAAAAACAATTTCGTCTATTAAAAGATTCATGGGATCGTCTTACGACGAAACGAAAGCTGAAGGCGGACGTGTACCTTACGAAGTTGTGAAAGGTGATAACAATACGCCACGCGTTAAAATTGACGATCGTTTATATTCTCCGCAAGAAATTTCTGCGATGATTCTTCAAAAAATGAAGAAAACAGCTGAAGATTACTTAGGTCAAGAAGTGACTGAAGCTGTTGTAACAGTTCCTGCATACTTTAATGATGCGCAACGTCAAGCAACTAAAGAAGCGGGTGAAATCGCTGGTTTAACAATCAAAAGAATCATCAATGAACCAACAGCTGCAGCGTTAGCTTATGGTTTAGATAAAAAAGGTATTGATCAAAAAATCGTAGTATTCGATTTTGGTGGTGGTACACATGACGTTTCTATCCTAGAATTAGGTGATGGCGTATTTGAAGTATTAGCTACTGACGGAGATACGCACTTAGGTGGTGATGATGTTGATGAAGCGATTATTCAATGGTTGGCTGACGAGTTTAAAAATGACGAAGGATTAGATTTACGTCAAGATCCAATGGCATTACAACGTTTGAAAGAAGCTGCTGAGAAAGCGAAAATTGAACTTTCTTCAACTACATCTTCTGAAATCAACTTGCCATACATTATGCCAGTAAATGGTATTCCAAAACACTTAGTACGTACATTATCTCGTTCTAAATTTGAGCAATTAATCTCTGATATCGTAGAAAGAACAATCGCTCCTTGTCGTAAAGCAATGAAAAATGCAGGTTTGACAAATAGCGATATCAACGAAGTGATTTTAGTAGGAGGTTCAACACGTATTCCAGTTATTCAAGATGCTGTTGAGCGTTTCTTTGGAAAAGCACCTTCAAAAGGTGTGAATCCAGATGAGGTTGTTGCGGTTGGAGCTGCTATTCAAGGTGGTGTATTAACAGGTGAAGTAAAAGACGTATTGTTATTAGACGTTATTCCATTGTCTGTTGGTATTGAAACAATGGGTGGTGTATTCACGAAATTAATCGAAGCAAATACAACGATTCCTTCTAAAAAATCAGAAGTATTCTCGACTGCTTCAGATAGTCAACCATCTGTTGATATTCACGTGTTACAAGGTGAACGTTCAATGGCTGCAGATAACAAATCATTGGGTCGTTTCCAATTAACAGATATTCCACCAGCGCCAAGAGGAGTTCCTCAAATTGAAGTAACTTTTGACATTGATGCAAATGGAATCATGAATATTTCTGCAAAAGACAAAGGAACGGGTAAAGAACAATCAATTAAAATTGAAGCTTCTTCAGGACTTTCAGATGCGGAAATCGAACGAATGAAAGCAGATGCTTTAGCGAATGCAGAAGCAGATAATAAAATGAGAGAAGAAGTTGAGTTGATTAACAAAGCGGATTCAACAATTTTCCAAACTGAACGTCAGTTGAAAGAGTACGGAGATAAAATCCCTGCTGATAAAAAACAACCGATCGAAGATGCTTTAGCTGAATTGAAAAAAGAATTTGAAGCGAAAAATGTACAAAATTTAGACGCAGCAATGGAAAAATTAAATACTGTTTTCCAAGCAGCTTCTCAAGAAATGTATAACGCAGCAAATGATGGAGGTGATGCAGGAGCAGGTGCTCAAGACGCAGGTAATCCTTCAGATGAAGTAACAGACGTTGACTTCGAAGAAGTAGATGAAAAGAAATAAGTAAACGATACCATCGTTTGTGTAAAAGGGAGTCGAAAGGCTCCCTTTTTTTGGTTAGACGTGTATGAATGAACAAAAAACAGATTTTAATTAGTTGTATAAAAAACAGATTGCAATTAATTTGGTACTTTATTCTTTAATTCGTTCAAATATGAAAACACAATTACTACTATTAAATTTGGTTACATTTTCCATCTTTTCTCAAAATTCTTTTTTAACATTAGATTACAATAATGTGAGTGCCGGTTTCAGTCAAAACGGTGTGTTATTTAACAATCCAAATTCAAATAATTCACATTACAAAATACCGAAGCTTAGTAATACAAACACCATTTTTGCAGCATCATTCTGGGCTGGTGGTATTGATCAATTAGGGAGTTTACATTTAGCAGCAACAAAATATGGAAGTGGAGATTACTTTAGTGGCCCCATTTCATTATCGAACGCCTACAATGATTCAATGTATATTCAAAAATATTCCAATAAATTTTGGAACGTTACGCAGTTCCAAATTCAAAATCATTTGGCAAATTATTTAAATCCTGGATATGTTCCAGAACTAGCAATTTTAAATTGGCCGGGTAATGGAGATGCAGCACTTGGAGTAGCTACGAATTTAGCACCTTTCGTTGATTTGAACGGAGATAATATTTACAATCCTTATGCTGGTGATTATCCAGATATCCGTGGAGAAAGTGCTTTGTTTTATATTTTAAATGATGCAAAAGATATTCATACGCAATCTGGAGGACAAGCATTGAACATGGAAATGCACATAATGGCTTATCAATATGCTAGTACAAATTTTTTAAATAATACAACTTTTTTAAATGTGCGTATTTTTAACAGAGGAACTTTACAGTTGTCAGATTTCAAAGTAGGATTCTTTGTAGATGGTGATTTAGGATATTTTAATGACGATTATTTCGGGTGTAAACCATCAAAAAACATGATGTATTTTTATAATGCGGACAATATTGATGAGCCTAATGGAAATGCTAATCAATATGGACAGAATCCACCAGCCTGTGGTATCATTAGTTTATCTAAAACTGTTGGTGCAATTGGCTGTTTTTCAGGTACAAATGGTTTTCCTCATAGTGATCCAGCGTCTAATCAACCAACTCAATTTTGGAATTATTTAAATTCAAAATGGTCTGATGGAAGTCCTTGGCTTCAAGGAGGTTTAGGTTGGGAAAATTCTGCAGGGGCAACGAATGTGCCATGTGATTATTTGTTTGATGGAAACCCAACAACAGGTGTTGGATGGACGGAATCGACCAATCAAAATATAGCAAGTGATAGAAGAGGTTTGATGGTTCTTGAATCGATGAATTTTAATGTAAATCAATCTGATTGCATGGATTTTGCGATACTTTATGGAAGATCAGGGAATAATTTAGAGAATGTTCAAACAGTAATCAATTTGGCAGATTCAGCTCAACTTTTTTATGAAAGTCAATCGCTTTTTAACTGTAATCAAGTAACATTAGCTGTAAATTCTATTTCAGAAGATGAATTCACGCTTTACCCGAATCCTTCAGATGGAAAAGTGACTATTAAAAGCTTGTCACCTTTTGCGTTATCAATTTATGATATAAATGGACGATTTATTTTTAATCCGATTCAATCAAAAAACAACAATGAATTTGATTTGCAATTAAATAAGGGTGTTTATTTCTTTCATTTAGAAACGAATAAAGGCAAAACAATCAAGAAAGTGATAATAGATTAAATAGAATTCATCATAAAAAAGGCGATTCATTGAATCGCCTTTTAACAAGTATTTAAAATGTTTACTCTCCTCGTGTCAATCGAATGGATTCACTTCTAGAATAATCTTCGTAATCTTCTACTAATTCTTGATCGTATTGTTTTGTAACGCTGATCGGAATGTATTCAACTTGTACATTCGTTTTGTCTAAACCGAAATCCTCTGCTGGTTTCAAGCCAGTAGATTTAATGAAACGATACGCTTTTACACACATGCGTTGAAAAGCTGTTAATTTATTATCGGTAGCTACACGTGAATTTAATACGATGAATTTAAAATCTGGTTCATCAAACTCTCCTCTAACACATTTGAAGACACTGTCACCACTTAGTTCTCCTTTTTCAACCATTTTACAGAAGATCTTACGCATCATATACTCAACGCGGTGTTCTTCCTTGAATCCTAATTGTAATGTAACGTAATAACAAGATTTATCGATCACTTCATTTACAGTATAGTGAACACCCCAAGGATCACTTAAAATATCTAAGTGTAAGAACCAATAAACACCAGCTTTTCTTGGTCTTTTTTGAAACAAAGAAAAGAAAACGGTAGAATCTAATTTATTAGGCGTATTGCTTCGAGTAGGATAAACAATATTGGATGCTTCATAAGGTATTGAAGGATCCGCTTGAACAGCATTTAATAATGGAATCACATTTTTCATTGAAATGTATTCTGTAATGCTTTTTCGTAATATTCTTGCTTTGTAGTATAAAAATAGAAGAATGAAAAATCCAATTGATAGAATCAATGTAAAGGCTCCACCATGCATGATTTTTCCTAAATTCGATAATAAGAAAATTCCTTCAATAATAATAAATACACCAAAAATTGCAACGTATAAGTATTTCATTTTCGGGTATTTAAGCATTAAAAGATAGCTTAAAAGTACGGATGACATTACCATGTTGATTGTAATCGCTAATCCGTACGAAGCCTCCATTGCTGAAGATTTTTGGAATACAGCGATAACAACTAAACAACCAATCATCAATACCCAATTTATAAATGGAATGTAAATTTGTCCTTGGTGATCTGTTGGGTATTTTACGCGAAGGTTGGTCCACAAGTTTAATTTAATCGCTTCATTCATTAAGGTAAATACTCCCGTAATCAATGCTTGAGATGCAATGATGGTGGCTGCTGTTGCTATTCCGATCGCAAAATACAATAGGTCTTTTGGAACCATTGCATAGAAAATTGTTTGTTTTGGTAGTAAGTGAAACCCATCTGTTAAACAAAGTGCTGATTGTCCAAAGTAATTGGTTACTAAGAGTATACTCATGATTGACCAACTAATTCTGATGTTTCCTTTTCCGCAATGTCCTAAATCAGAATACAAAGCTTCTGCTCCAGTCGTACACAAGAAGACAGCACCGAGTACCCAAAAACCATTTTCTACGTTTACTATTAGGTTATATGCGTAGTACGGGTTGATTGCGTTTAATACTTCAGGATTTTTTGATATATTGATTACTCCCAAATAACCTAAAAAGAAAAACCAGATGACCATAATAGGACCGAATGCTTTACCAATTGCGGACGTACCGTACTGTTGAACGGAGAAAATGGCAATGATAATCCCTACAACAACTGGTAGAACCGGGAAGTCTGGATAAATGTTGTTGATACCTTCAACAGCAGATGAAATAGAAATCGCTGGTGTAATAAAACCATCAGCAAGTAAAGTTGCACAACCAATCAATGCAGGAATAATGATCCATTTGATGCGTTTAGATTTGAGTAGGGCATAGAGCGCGAAAATCCCACCTTCACCTTTATTGTCAGCATTTAATGCGAAATAGATGTACTTAATTGTGGCAAGTAAAATCAGTGTCCAAATTACAGCTGACAAACCACCCATAATCAAATCATGGTCGAAATGTTTACCATTTCCAGTAATAGCTTGAAATACATAGAGAGGTGAAGTACCGATATCTCCAAAAACAATACCTATTGTAATCAATACTCCGGCAATAGATGCCTTGTTTGTGCTCATTGACATAAAAATAATTTGGGCAAATGTAATGAATTGTTCAGACTGACATTTACATTCTTTACTTTTTTTTAATAGAATAGGTTATTTCACTTATAATAAACAAAAAAATCCGCCCAAAAGGCGGATTTTACTATATAGAGTTGAATAACTTTTACTTGTTCACTGCATCAACAACCGCCTTGAAAGCTTCAGGGTGGTTCATCGCTAAGTCTGCAAGAACCTTACGGTTCAATTCAACGCCACTTTTGTGTACAGCTCCAATGAATTGAGAATAGCTCATTCCGTGCTGACGTGCACCTGCGTTAATACGCGTAATCCACAAAGAACGGAAGTTTCTTTTCTTTTGTTTACGACCTTCGTAAGCATAATTTAAACCTTTTTCAACTGCATTTTTAGCAACTGTCCAAACGTTTTTTCTACGACCAAAGTAACCTTTGGCCAATTTCATCAAGTTTTTTCTACGAGCTCTTGATGCTACGTGATTTACTGATCTTGGCATAATTTCTAGTTATTTAATAAGGAGTGCAACATTGTTTCAGTTGACTTGTGTACTCATTACTGGGTTAAACAAACCGAAGTATACAATCGTCAATTGACGATTACTTCATACATAATTGTAATTTAACATTTGACAAATCGGCTTTGTTAACCAAACCTGCATGTGTTAAATTTCTTTTACGCTTCGTCGACTTCTTAGTTAAGATGTGACTTTTAAAAGCGTGTTTTCTTTTGATTTTACCGCTTCCAGTGATCGTGAATCGCTTCTTCGCACTAGATTTAGTTTTCATTTTTGGCATCTCTCTTCGTTTTTAAAGGTTGACTCTATATAGCTTCTTTTTAGACTTTAGGGCTTTAAGATTTTAGGACTTCAAGACTTTAAGATTTTAGGACTTTAAGATTTCAAGACTTTGGGACTTTAAATCTTTATGTCTTTTGTCTTCCTGTCTTTCAGTCGTTTTGTCTTTTCGTCTTTAAATCTTTATGTCTTTCAGACTTTATTTATTCTTTTTAGGATTGATCATGATAATCATTCGCTTTCCTTCTAATTTAGGTAGTTGCTCAACAGCACCAATATCACCTAATTCTTGAGCGAATTTCAATAACAAGATTTCCCCTCTATCTTTAAACACAATTGTTCTACCGCGGAAGAAAACATAAGCTTTTACTTTACTTCCTTCTTCTAAGAACTTACGTGCATGAGCCAATTTAAAATTGAAATCATGATCGTCTGTGTTCGGTCCAAAACGAATTTCTTTCAAAACGATTTTACTTTGTTTTGCTTTTAATTCTTTTTGTTTTCTTTTTTGGTTATATAAGAATTTACGGTAATCCATAATCTTACAAACCGGCGGAACAGCATTTGGAGAAATTTCAACCAAATCCAATTCTTGTTCTTCAGCTAAACGAATCGCATCCGAAGTTGTCATTACTTTTGGCTCTTCACCTTCAATTACCAAACGAATCTCGCGTGAAGTAATTTTCTCGTTGATCTTGTGTTGATCTGCTTCTTCCCTTTTAACAAAAGGTTTTCTTGTGTTTTTTCTCATTCAATTAATTAAACATTAGATGCTAATTCATCTTCAATTGTTTGTTGTATTAAAGCAATCAAGGCATCAATTGTAATTGAACCTTTATCACCTACATTTCGTTGGCGAACAGAAACTTCATTGTTTTCAGCTTCTTTTTCTCCTACAATCAGCATAAATGGCGTTTTCTTCATTTCTGCGTCACGTATTTTCTTGCCAATCTTCTCATTACGATCGTCAACGAATCCGCGAATATCGTAATTATTTAGCAATTCTGAAACTTTTTCTGCATATGCATTGAATTTATCAGAAATTGGTAAGATTGCAAATTGTTCTGTAGAAAGCCATAATGGGAAATCTCCAGCGCAATGTTCTAGTAAAACCGCCACAAAACGTTCCATTGACCCAAAAGGAGCTCGGTGAATCATGACTGGTCGGTGTTTTTGATTGTCAGCCCCTGTATACTCTAATTCAAATCGTTCTGGTAAATTGTAATCAACTTGAATCGTGCCTAATTGCCATTCTCTTCCTAATGCATCTTGCACCATGAAATCCAACTTAGGACCATAAAAAGCTGCTTCGCCATACGCGACAACAGTATCCAATTGTTTTTCAGCAGCAGCCTCAATAATAGCGGTTTCTGCTTTGACCCAATTTTCATCGCTCCCAATATATTTTGTTGGATTTTCGGGATCTCTCAGTGAGATTTGTGCTTTGAAATTTTGGAAATTCAATGTTTTTAAAACGTATAAAACAATGTCAATTACTTTTTTGAATTCGTCTTTTACTTGCTCTTGTGTACAGAAGATATGTGCATCATCTTGCGTAAAACCACGCACACGCGTTAAACCATGTAATTCGCCTGATTGTTCGTAACGGTAAACTGTTCCAAATTCTGCAAAACGAGCAGGCAATTCTTTGTAAGAACGTGGTTTTGATTTAAATATCTCACAGTGATGTGGGCAATTCATCGGTTTCAAATAAAACTCCTCATTTGGATCTGGCGTTCTAATTGGTTGAAACGAATCAGCACCATATTTTGCATAGTGACCAGAAGTCACATACAATTCTTTATTCCCGATGTGTGGCGTAATTACTTGTTGGTATCCTGCTTTACGTTGCGCTTTCTTCAAGAAGTTTTCTAAACGTTCACGCAATGCAGCACCTTTTGGTAGCCACAATGGTAAACCTTGACCCACTTTTTGAGAAAAAGTAAACAATTCTAATTCTTTTCCTAATTTTCGGTGATCACGACGTTTCGCTTCTTCAACTTTTTCTAAGTATTCTGTTAATTCGGCTTGTTTAGGGAATGTAATTCCATAAATACGCGTCAATTGTTTGTTGTTTTCGTCACCTTTCCAATACGCTCCTGCGATAGAAGTTAATTTAACTGCTTTCACAAATCCTGTATCTGGAATATGTGGTCCACGGCATAAATCAGTAAAATTTCCTTGCGTATAGAATGTGATTGTTCCGTCGTCTAATCCTTCGATTAACTCTAACTTATATGGATCTTCTTTTTCTGTGAAATAAGCAATAGCGTCTGATTTTGACACTTCTTTTCTGACAAAAGCATTTTTTTCTTTTGCCAATTCTTTCATTTTTTGCTCGATTTTTTCTAAATCTTTTTCAGAAATCGTTTGCTCCATGAAATCGACATCATAGTAAAATCCATTGGCAACAGGAGGTCCAATTGCTAATTTAATTCCAGGGAAATAAAATTCCAATGCTTCAGCCATGATATGAGCAGATGAATGCCACATGGTAGATTTTCCTTCTTGATCATTCCAGGTTAACAATTGCAATGAACAATCGTTTTCAATTGGTAATACAGCATCAACGATTTTACCGTCAATTTTAGCGGCAAGTACATTTCTAGCAAGGCCCTCAGAAATACTTTTGGCAATATCTAATGCAGAAGTACCTTTTTCGTATTGTTTAACCGATCCATCAGGAAGTGTTACATTCATCATTTTGAAAAAATTTGAACACAAAGATAGGTATAATACATAAAAATCAGGCAAATAATACCTGCTTAATTCAAAAAAAACATTTGGAAAATCAAGTGTAAATGCATATTATTGTTAAGTTTAAAGTATTAAAAATGAAACCACACGTATTTAGCACATTTTATAGAATCCCGTTTTTGTATCTTTTCAGTGCTTTTACAATTGGCACATATGTTGGATTCGTGACTAATTTTTCATTCACATTTTTTGCGATTACGTTACTTTTCTTGACGATTTCCATTTGTTTGGTATATTATTTTTTAAAGTCTTCGGACAGGATTTTGTTCGTTCTATTTTTACTTTATTTTGTATTTATGGGGCATTTTAACATGCAATCTTTTTCGGGTAAAATTGAATTTTCAAATGAATTAGACCAGCAAATTGGAGACGCTATTTTAACGGTAAGCGAAATTGGAAATCAACAAAAAGATTGGGTCAAGCTTACTGCTAAAGTCGATCAATTTCAAACAACTTTAGACACATTTTTGCTAAATGAACGGGTTGTGCTTTTTGTGAAGCGACCTAAAACAGAATTCATCTCAGGAGATATATTGGTTTGTAAAACAAAATTTAGTCGAATAGTAAATCGTAATAATCCAGGAGAATTTGATGCTGAAAATTATTGGAGCAAAAAAGGAATTCGTTTCATTGCTTTTATAGATTCAGCGGACTATTTTATTGCTCAAAAAGGAAAGCGTTCGTTCATTGCTTCTCTTGTTGAAAAAAGCCGACTGTACTTTAAAAAGTCATTAGAAGAAAATTTGTCTGGAAAAAATCTAGCGATTGCTTTAGCATTAATCTTAGGTGACAAATCGTTGATTGATAGTGAAATAACCGCAAGTTTCACGAATACTGGAGCGATGCATGTTTTGGCTGTTTCTGGCTTACACATTGGGATTATCATGCAAATACTAATGGTTGTTTTTAGTCAATTCCCACGTATTATAAGTAAACGAAAAGCGATTTTCACAGTTGTTGTTTTAATGTGGTTTTATGCTTTTATTACAGGGCTTTCACCTTCTGTATTAAGAGCGGTTTTCATGTTTTCTGTTTTAGTTGTTGCGCAATTAATGGGTAAAAATTATTCCGCTATAAATACCTTGTTTTTTACAGGGTTTGTTTTAATTTTCATCAATCCATTTACGCTTTTTGACATTGGCTTTCAATTATCCTTTTTGGCAATGTTGGGAATCTTTTTAGTTTATAAACCCATAGAAGTTTTATTTTACACATCTAATAAACTACTCATGAAAATTTGGCAAGGAACTGCAATTGGTTTCGCTGCACAACTTTTTACTACACCACTTTCCTTGTATTATTTTCATCAATTTCCTAATTATTTCATTTTAACGAATATAGGTTTAATGGCTTCTTCGGGATTGATTTTGGGTGTAGGTTTGTTGTTGTTTGTCGTTTTTCCTTTAAAAGTCATCGCTAAATTTATTGGTATTGTACTCGGTTTTATTGTTTTCACGTCTCTTTGGTTTATTGAATGGGTGGAAGATTTGCCGGGTGCTGTTGCATATGGTTTTTCAATTTCCTTTTTGGAAGTTGTCATTGCATTTTTTCTTGTTTTGTTTTTGTTTTTAGGTGCTAAAAAACGTTGGCATTTTGTTGTTGGTTATACTGTTTCCATTGGATTTATCGCTCATTTGTCTTTTGTAAGGTATCATCAATTAATTACCGATGAATGTATCGTTTTCAATGCGAGAAACCTTATAATTACCATAAGAAAAGAACGTCAATACTATTGTTTTTATAGTTGTAAGCCAAAGGAATTTGATAAAAAAGTAAAATACATTGTTGAGAATTATAGAAAATTATTGCCAGGACCAATTACATATTATTCATTGTATTCTTCTAATTGGAGGGTGAAAAGTAAAAATGTATCAATTCAAATTGAACGGACTCCGTATCAAACACAATTGCTTACAGTCAATGAGAAAAAGTATGAAATTAATTTTAGAAATCGAAATGCAACATCTGAAATTCAACAGATTGCAATGCCTTGGGTTGAAGCGGTAAATATGGTGTTGTTACGAGAAGGATCGTTTCGTATCAAAGTTTGATGATTTCCTTTAATTCCAAAAATTGATTGAAAATAAATTGAATCATTTTATCGGATATTTTCTCATTTTCCAGAATAGAATAGGTAAGGGAAACTTGGAATCCATTCGTTATAGTTTTTCCATTTTCTAGTTTACTTGTATTTTCTTTTATTGGTAAAACATGAATTTTTTGAGGATTAGAAACAAGTTTACTTAAACTGTTTATAGTGATTTGGTTCAATAATTCACGGTTACTCGACGATCTTAGTTGTGCTGCTAGTTCCATTAATTTTAGGGTATGCAAAACAAATGCATCTTGTTCAGCTATGGAACGATTTTCTAGTTCATCTTTGTATTTTCCATAAAATGAAAGTTCATTTTCACTGGCAGATGAACCAGGATTTAAATAAGACTCTTCGAATAAGTAACTTCGGTAGAGATTATTGTATTTTGTTGGAAGTGAAACACTTTGTTTGATTTGAATATCATCGATTTTTAAATTACTCGTTACTTGAAAAAGGGCATTGTAAAATGCGATTGTGTCCTTATTTCCAAGCGAAAAAACATGGTTTTCAACGTATAATACTTTTGCTGTGTCATTGAGAGCAATGAGGCGTTGATTGCTGATACGTTCTTCTAGTTTTTTATCCAGCAATGAATTTTGTTCATTCTTATATTTCAATTCATACAAAGAATCTAATAATTTGTAGCTAATTGGCTTTAACACATCTGTTTTTCCATAAGCAATAGAACTATAGCTCAAAGTTTGACCATTCATTTGTGTCAATATATAATTGCTTATTACCACTTGTCTTTTTTGAAAAAAACTTTCACGAGTTTCGGTTGGAACGTATTTTAAGCCACAGCTATAAAATGAACTAACGATGTATCCAATTGCAATAAATTTGAACAAATTATTTTTTGATGATTCCATAAGCTAATGTACAAATAAAACAAAAAAAAATCCACTTTAAAAGTGGATTTTAACAATTAAGTTTCAAAAAATTATCTGTTTAGCATAACAGGCATAACGAGCATTAATATATCTTCGTTTTCATTGTCTTTTACAGCTGGCATTAATAAACCAGCTCTAGATGGTTCACTCATTTCTAAACGGATTTCAGTTGTTTCAATGTTGTTTAACATTTCCATTAAAAAACGAGAATTGAAACCAATTTCCATGTCGTCACCAACATAATTACACGTTAAACGCTCGTTTGATTCATTAGAGAAGTCAACATCCTCAGCAGAAAGTGCTAATTCAGAACCCGCTAATTTTAGTTTCACTTGGTGCGTAGTTTTATTAGCGAAAATTGATACACGTTTGATAGATGACAAAAATTGAGCGCGATCAATTGTTAATACATTTGGATTTTCTTTAGGAATGACAGCATCGTAATTTGGATATTTACCATCGATTAAACGACAAATCAAGACGATATCGTTAAACGTAAACACAGCATTCGATTCATTGTATTCCATTAATACTTCTTCTGTTCCTGTTAAATTTGATTTCAACAAATTCAAAGGTTTTTTTGGAAGAATAAAAGATGAGCTTCCTGAAGCTTCTGAATCTGTTCTTCTGTAGCGAACTAATTTGTGTGCATCGGTAGCAACAAAAGTGATATCTTCTGGGCTAAATTGACAGAAAACTCCGCTCATTACAGGACGAAGGTCGTCGTTTCCAGTTGCAAATAATGTTTTATTAATTGCTTTAGAAATGATTTCACCAGCAATTTTTATAGAGCTGCTTCTTTCAATTGCAGGAACTCGTGGGAATTCATCTCCATTGTAACCTACCATTTTTGATTTCCCATTATCGTAAGCGATTTCAATAGAATAAGTTGCTTTATCTACTAAGAAAGTACATGGTTGGTCTGGTAAGTTTTTCAACACATCTAAAATTAATTTTGCAGGCACAGCAATTTTTCCAGATTCATTTGCTTCAACTTCTAATGTTGTGCGCATGGTCGTTTCTAAATCTGAAGCAGAAACAGTCAATTGACCATCTGTGATTTCAAATAAGAAATTATCTAAAATAGGCAAAGAATTACTTGTGCTTAAAACACCAGAGATACTCTGTAAATGTTTTAATAAGGATGTGCTAGATAGTATGAAATTCATTTCTTTTTTATTTGTTTCAAAGCTATTAAAGGTAAGTTAATTTTTAACTACTTTGAAGTTGATTTTATCAAATTTTTATTAACAATTTTCCCTACTGTTGAGAGAGTAAAGCGCCAAGACGCGTTCCTTTTAGATCAAAAGGAAAGTAGAGGTGGCCCTTTAAAAGTGGGTCAAATACAAAATATTGACATTTTACCAAATCCCCATTTGGAAGTTGACACCAAAATTTATTATAATCAATATTTAATACTTCTCCGTATTCATTTTTTGTTGGTTCATTTGATTTCAGTGTAAACAATCTCAAATTTGTTTTTTTACCAGTAGTTTCTGTCAATGATATTGTTGAGAAAGGTTTTGCATGTTTTACACTATCGACTTGTCTTTCATTCAATTCGAAATTAGCTAAATCAAAATGAATTTTCTTGTAGCTTTGCAAGTACCTAAAAATCATCCCATTGTCAACGTTTTCTAATTTTTTTCCTGCTTGAAAAACAGAAAGAATGGATCCAACTTTTGTTACGCTAAAGCTTAATTTTGGGTCAGCCATTATTTTAACATCTACTTTCGATATTCTTTCTAGAGGAACTGCAAAAATATTGGTGCATTTCCAAGAGCGACTATCTGCAAAGAAACGGGGCTCAATGATCCCCTTTGTTCCACGAATACTCATCATAACAGGAATATCACTTTTTCCATCCTCTTCAGAATCAAGCAGCATTATTTGACCATAATGATCTTGTGATGGCGGACCAATATACCATGTTTTCACCCATTCTCCATGTTGGAAAATTTCCACTTTAGTATGTTGTGCAATCATTCGTTTATTGAAGTTTGCTTGCGCTTCTTTTGCTAAATAAGCCTTGAATTCAATGTTTTTGAAGGCGTCGAGAATATAATGAACGTTTTCTTGGGTGATGCATTCTCCTTTGCTATCTGACCAAATTTTGTCGTGTCGAAGTAGTTCAATCCGATTTGAATAAGCATCTGTAATAATTATTTTATCTACAGAACTAGTATCCTTGATTGCAAATTCTATTAATTCAGTATCAGATTTCCCTTGATTTTCCACCAATGATTTCGCATAAAATCCTAAAGCTGTGGCAAGTGCTAAAAAAGCAAATAAAACAATAAGTTTTCTCATAATTTCGCGTATTTTCTTTTGCGTATGTAAGACATGATAAAAGCAAAAATTAACACCAGTATTACCGGTAAAAGTATGTTCATTACTTTATAAAAAGTACCATCTGTTTTTACTTTTTCTTTGTCAATTGCATGTATATCGATTTGACGACTACGAATTCCTAGCACAGAATTATCTCCCAACATATAATCCGTCAAGTTTTGAAAAAATTCTTGGTTTCCAAAATACAAAGGAATTCCAACTTGTGCTAAGCCTTCATCCATTCGTAAGTCATTGAATGATTTTGGACGGTACATGAATGTCTTGCCATCTTTGGCAGGCATTGAGTCATATGCATTTTGAATGAATCTTCCATTTCCAATGAGCAATACTTTGCCATCTTTTACACTTTTTTCATTATACTGCGCAATTGGATTATTAGCGAATTCTTCTACAATCCTATTTTTAAAATGTGATTCAAATGCTCCTTCAACTAAACCTGCCAAACAAATTTTATTGATTTCAGCAGTTGGATTAGCAACTAATTCTGGATTAGGACCATAATTCAACGGCATAGCTAAATTCACCATTGGAGCTAAACCAGTCACGTTTGCATTGGTAGATGAAGTTAAGATGGGTGTCATTTTATTTCTGCTATTCCCAACAAATTGCACTTCGTTGGCATACAATAACGAAACGGGTTCTAAATTTCTTGAAATTGGATGTTTAGTTGGAGTCGTCAATACATGGAAAAACCAAGGGATAATTGATTGTTTCGCAAATGGAACGGGTTTTTGAGCACAATTCACATCTACTACTAAGTTATCGTTTAATTTCAATCCATAATCAAATAGCATGCGTTCGATACCCGTTTCATAACGTGTTGTATGTGTTGCGCCATTTTTATTCAGGGAATCTTGGTTGAGGTTTAACGCGTCAAGGAAACACATTAAACGTCCGCCACGCATCACAAATTGATCAATTACATATAAATCTTTTTGGCTGAATTTTTGTGTTGGATGCGCAATGATTAAACCGTCTATATTGTTTAATGCAGCTATCGAGTCATTTATTGTGACATCTGCAATTGAAAAGTATGGAGCAATTAAAGCTCTTGCACGTTGCGTTTGTTGAAAAGTAAGTTCACCGTGACCTTGAAGAAATCCAATTCTTGGTTTAAACGCCATCACTGAGCGACGCAGCGAACTCACTAAAATGTACTCTAAGTTATTGATTGAGTTTTCAAGAATGTCTGTAATTCCCTCTAAGTTATTTGGTTTACCAGGAGATGTCCCAGGTAAAAATTGAATCGTTTGAACGGTTGAACCTTCATAGGTAATTGTTGCACCTGGCCAAAGTAATAATTGATTTTGAGCACCATCTTTCATGTACACAACATCCATCGGAATCAATCCTTTACCACGGGCATATAAACCTTCAAACAACTGTTGTTGTTCTGCTTCAGTTCCTGTATTGGGATTGATAAATGTGTATTCAATTCTGTCGCCAGCATATTGTTTGAATTCTTTTAACTTGTCTTCAATGACATTTCTGAAACTTTTGATTTCAGCAGGTAAATTCCCTTCTAGATAGATGTTGATGCTAATTCTATTTTTAATATAACTCGTATCTTCTAAGAAATGAATCGTGCCTTCATTTAAAGAATAACGCTTGTCTTTGGTCATATCTATTCGAGTGAATAAGAACGAGCCAATAATATTAATTATAACAACGCTTACAATAACAATGGATAAAAATGTCCAGTTGTAAATACCTTTTCCAATCGTTTTTTTATCTGCCATTTTTTATTTTTTTAATGTTTTGATGACTGTTAAAGCAGCATAAATAAAAATTCCAATAAATGTCAAGAAATAAACCACATCACTCGTGTCGATTACTCCTTTTTTGATAGCATCGTAATGGTGTGATAAACTTGCATATTGCACTACATAATCAAATTTACCCATTAAGTTAAAGGATCCTAATAAGCGCAATCCATCAAAAAAGATCCAGCATAAAAACATCGACAATATAAAAGCTACGATTTGACTGCTGGTAATAGATGAAGCGAATATTCCGATAGCAACAAAAGCTGCACCAATCAACACCAATCCAATATAAGAAGTAAAGGTTGCTCCGCCATCAATTACACCAACAGGTGCGCCTAAATTGTACATTGAAATGTAATAGATAATTGTTGGCAGAATCGCAACAATTAAAAGGGTTACACCAGCAAAATATTTCGCCAATAAGATTTTTAAGTCCGAAATTGGGCGCGTAAACAACAATTCAATCGTTCCAGTTCTTCGTTCTTCTGCAATAGAACGCATCGTAATTGCAGGTATTAAAATTAAGAAAATGATAGGGGACAAGTTGAAAAACGGAATCATATCGGATTCAGCACCTTCTAACAGGTTCGTGTTGTAGGAAATAACCCAATGAAAAAGCCCAGAGGCAATTAAATAGATTAAAATAAAAATATATCCGATGATTGAACTTAGGAAACTTTTTATTTCTTTAAAATAAAGTGCTCTCATTGTTTGCGTTTAATTTAAAGCATCAAAATTAAGATTTCATTTTGAAACTTCAATGCCTTATTTGATAATGGTTGTATTTTGTTGATTGAATGGTGTGATTTTATCTGATTAAAGCCTGTAAAATCAAAAAAGTCTCGTTAAAAAACGAGACTTTTAAGAATTAATTGATGAAATATATTAGTTACGCTAACTTCACATTCATTGCATTCAATCCTTTTCGTCCTTCTTCAAGATCGAATTCGACTTCGTCATTTTCTTTAACTTTGTCAACTAGACCAGAAACATGTACAAAGTACTCTTTGTTTGAATCTGACTCAATAATGAAACCAAAACCTTTTGTTTCATTAAAGAATTTTACAACTCCTTTACTCATTTGTATTATGTATTAATTTCTGTAAAGATAGATTAATATTTTAAAAATTGCATTTTTTGAAAAAAAACTTTAAAATTTATTAATAAGTTGCTTATCGTTTGATAGTTAGCTTTTTCAATTGTGAGAAAAACTTGGTTTCTATAAGGTTGGATTGCAGGGTATTGAAACTAAGAATACTTGTTGAGATTGAAAGGGGTTTTGTTTGAAAAACAGCTTGAAAGGATTGGTAAGACTGTATTCTTTACAATATTGCAATGTTGTAAAAAAGTGAAGAGTTATCACCTAAAATTATCAACTCTCACTTAATTGGATTTTCAAATTCCGAGGCAAACCCATCAAAATACGCATCAACGCTCCAAGCACTAGCTTTTTCAGCAAACCAGGGTTTAATAGTTGACCAAATTCCAATAAAAGTTTCTGAAGTACGATAGTTTTCTAAATCATTGGGAGAATTCCAATTACTATAAGTAAATACGATGCATGGGTTTTCTAGATCTTGCAATAATTGCATGCCGTTGCAGCCAGGGAAGGTGTTTACTTTTTCTTTAATTCCATCAAAAAAAGATAAAAAATCTGCTATTTTGTCTGGCTGGAATTGGAGTTTTACAATGCGAATCATTAAAAAAGACTGTCTAATGTAGTATGAGATCCTTTCGGGGTGAATTCTACACGAACAACATCTCCGATACGGACACCAAATAATTTTTCTGCGCCACCATTACTTCCATTTGCACCTCGGTTTATGGCGATTTCTAAAAATCCTCGGTCGTTGAATAAGGCCACTTTTTCACCAACTGGAACAGAATTGTAGGTCGCTGAAATTTCTTCAATGTAATAATCTTTGTTGCGGTAATAAATCGTGAATGGAATGTCTTTTGCAAAGCGTTCAATCAATGTTTTATGAACATCGGTGATGATGTTTCCAAAATTATCAACGTGTACCACTTTTCCTTTGATCAAATTCGTTTCAATAATGGCATTTGATTCCAACGCTTTCTTGTAATGTGTATAAGCTGAAGCAAATGAATCTAGCGCATCTCCCGCAACTATTCTCGAGGCAATTGGCGCAAAAATATTCTTTGTTGGAAATTTAAACAAAGATATTTTAGACAACACATCGTCAATTCTGTAAAAAGCATCTGGCGTGTTTTCTTGTAAGAATGAACCAAAAAACCCATTGTCATTGCCAACAAAATAATGTCCTTTGAAAACTAAAATAGAAGGAAACGAACCTTCCGAACCACCAAAATTCACCATTGGTTCAGCATCCACACCAATAATGTGAATCGTACCTTCTGGAAAATCTTCAAAACATGAACGCAAATAATAGGCCGCTTCTGCAACATCGAAAGGTCTAACTTCGTGCGAAATATCTACAATAGTTACACCAGGGTTGGATTTATAAAGCGTGCCTTTGACAGCTGCTACATAATGATCCTTCAGGCCCATATCTGTTGTTAGTGTAATTATTTGCATATCTGTCTATTCAGTAGATGATTTAGAAGAAATATTTTTTAATTTTGACCCAAAAATAAGCTTTATCGCTTTATGTAACGTGAAATGAACGCAATTTTTTGAATTTGAACGAGAAAAAAATAGAAATCAAAGGACTGAATCCTGTTGAAGTTTTAGGGGTTAATAACTTAAATTTGAAACGTTTAGCAGCATTTTTTCCAACGTTAAAGGTCACGGCCAGAGGCAGCGAAATGACCGTAATCGGAGAAGGTGCATTGATTCAACGCTTTGAAGAAAAATTCAATTTAATTGTTCAGCATTACCATAAATACAACCTCGTAACTGAAAACGACATTGCGAATTTACTTTCTGATGAAGGAGAGAAAATGATCGGTAAAATTCACGATGCAGAAATCATTGTTCATGGAAATGGTGGTTTAAAAGTTCGTGCGCGTACCATCAACCAAAAAAGTTTGGTGGAAGCGGTTAGTAAAAACGACATGGTTTTTGCCGTTGGTCCTGCGGGAACAGGAAAAACGTACACTGCAGTTGCCTTAGCTGTAAAAGCATTGAAAGCAAAAGAAGTAAAACGCATTGTGTTGACACGTCCAGCTGTTGAAGCGGGTGAAAATCTTGGTTTTTTACCAGGAGATTTAAAAGAGAAATTAGATCCATACATGATGCCTTTGTACGATGCCCTGCGCGATATGATTCCGCCGGAGAAATTGGCAGATATGATTGAATTTGGTATCATTGAAATTGCTCCTTTGGCATTTATGCGTGGGAGAACCTTGGATAAAGCTTTTGTGATTTTAGATGAAGCGCAAAACACAACGACCATGCAAATGAAAATGTTTTTAACGCGCATGGGAATGACGGCAAAATTTGTGATAACAGGTGATATGTCTCAGATTGATTTACCTCATAAACAAAAATCAGGTTTAGCTTATGCTCTAGACGTGTTGAAAGGGGTAGAGGGAATCGGAGTTGTTCGCTTAAACCAAAACGATGTTATTCGTCACGAATTAGTGAAACGAATCATTGAAGCATTTGATGTTGCAGAGCGCAAAGAAAAAGAAGATAATAAATAATTTAATAGTCAAAAAACAAGTAAAATGAGTAATGCTATAATTAAAACAGATTATGTTTTTCCAGGACAAAAAGCGGTATACAAAGGAAAAGTGAGAGACGTTTATACAATTGAAAATGATTTACTTGTAATGGTTGCATCGGATCGAATCTCTGCATTTGATCACATTTTGCCAAAAGGAATTCCGCACAAAGGTCAAGTCTTGAATCAAGTTGCAACCTTGTTTTTAAATGCTACGAAAGATATTGTTCCAAATTGGTTAATTGCTACGCCAGATCCTGCTGTTGCAATTGGTTATGCATGTGAACCCGTTCGTGTTGAAATGGTCATTCGTGGCTATTTAGCTGGACATTCAGCACGTGAATACAAATTAGGTAAACGCACACTTTGCGGTGTTGCTTTGCCAGAAGGAATGAAAGAAAATGATCGTTTTCCAACTCCAATTATAACGCCAGCTTCTAAAGCAGAAGAAGGTCACGATGAAGATATTTCACGTGAAGACATCTTGGCTAATGGAATTGTTCCTGAAGCAATCTATGTTAAAATGGAAGAGTACACACGTGCTTTGTTTCAACGTGGAACAGAAATGGCTGCTGCGAGAGGTTTGATTTTAGTGGACACAAAATATGAATTCGGAATTCGTAACGGAGAAGTGATCTTAATTGATGAAATTCATACACCAGATTCTTCCCGTTATTTTTATGCTGATGGTTACCAAGAAAGACAAGATAATAACGAACCGCAAAAACAATTATCGAAAGAATTTGTGCGTCAATGGTTAATTGAAAATAATTTCCAAGGATTGGATGGTCAGACGATGCCTGTAATGCCAGATGAATTTGTGACTGTTGTGACGGATCGTTACATTGAATTGTATGAAATGATTACTGGAAATACATTTGAAAAAGCGGACACATCGAACATTGAAGCACGTATCCAGAAAAATGTAACGGATTTTTTGTCAACGTATAATGGCTAAACGAACGTTAGTTCTAGGAGCAAGTTCAAATCCTGAACGCTACGCATATAAAGCGATTGAGCGTTTAGTTGAATCTGGAAATGAAGTGATTGCTTTTTCGCCAAAAGCTGGAATTGTTGGAAATGTTGTTTTTGAGACTTCTTGGAATCCAAATTGGGATATAGATACAATTACATTATACATAAATCCTTCAAGACAAGAGGCGTATTATCAAGCAATTTTGGAGTTGAAACCAAAACGCATTGTGTTTAATCCTGGAACAGAAAATCCAGCTTTTTATCCTTTGTTAAAACAAGCAGGAATTGAAATAGAAGAGGCGTGTACCTTGGTTTTGTTAGCGCTGAATAACTATTAACCTATTTTTTTTTGAGTTAAAATTGTATAATTGAACGACTTAAAAATAAATTTCAAAATAGAGTTAAAATAATTCGATTCACTTAACTTTTTAGTACTTTTGTTAGATCAAACATGAAGATATTAAAGTCAATATTGCTGATTTCGATTTTACTTAGTAAAGTAATCTACAGTATGTATTGGCAAGTGAATTTCCGTTTGAATCAAGCCGAAATCACAGCCTTAGAATGTGAAAACAAAAATCGCCCTGAATTAAAATGTAATGGTAAATGTTACTTAGCGAAACAGTTACAAAAAGCGGATGATGAATTAGCAGCGAAAAAAGACAAGCAACAACATTCGTTTCCCTCGTTGAAAATTATTGAAAGCACTTGTTTTCTTTCTGAAGGAACTTTTGAGATCAAATTCACTCATGTTCTCCAAGAAAAAAGTCCAAAAACTTTCGTAATGTATTCAAACAAATATCGTTTTGACTATCACCAACCATTCTTTCATCCACCCACGTTTGCTTAATTTATTTGGGTAATAATACCCTTCTGTTTAGTTATTTTCTTTTAGGAATTAATATTGCTTGTATTCGTTCAAGTTGTTGGTTCCGTGTTGTTATTATTTTGAAAAGGAAACACATAACGATATGTAATAATCGAACTCAGGTTAATAGCTAAACAAACCCCTAAAATTTGTTGAATTACAATCACTTACTTTTTGCGTGATGTAAAGTTAAAAAAATGAAAGCAATCATTTTAAGTCTATTCCTTGTTGCGATAATGAGTAAACGTGTTGTTGCATGTGATATTTGTGGAGGTGTTGGTAGTAATGTTTCGATTGGAATCTTGGCAGCAACAAAGTTTCATACGATTGGATTCAAAAGTACTTACCGACATTTTTCGTCCTATTTGTATGGGATTCAACATTCAAATGAATCGGTTTTTTTGCAAGAGTTAAGATTTAGAGCTCAATTAAATAAGCGTTTTCAATTGTTGGGTAGCATTCCCTATCAATTTTCTTATCAGTCACATGACACTGGAAGTGAATCGATTAATGGGATTGGCGATCCGAATTTAGTACTCAATGGTATTCTTTTACATAAAAAAGATACCAATGGTTTGGATCAACACTTTTTAACGCTTGGATTTGGACTCAAATTCCCACTTGGTAAAAACGTAGCAAGTTCCTCGAATTTGAAAAATCTGTACCCCGGAACAGGTTCGCTTGATTATTTAGTGATATCGACCTATACGCATCAGTTTACAAGTAAAGTTGGATGGCAATCTGAATTGAGTTATTCCTTAAAAGGAACAGATAAGTATGCGTTTAAATATGGTAATTCTACACAATTGAACACACAATTGTACTTCAGTAAAAAGCTGAAACAATACCGCCTTATTTTTGCGCTTGGTGCTGTTTTAGATCATTTCGAATCAACAAGTATTGAAGGTAATATTGACCCAGTAATCGACACGAAAGGTCATGTCTTAGCCTTGAAATCAAGTTTGAATTTATTTACCTACAATTGGCTTTGGACAGTTTCTGTTCAACAGCCAGTGCAACAATCAAGTCGAAACGGCGCTGTGCTTCAACATACAAGCGCAAGTGTAGGTTTGAATTATTTAATTAAAAACAATAAAAAATGAAAATAGGAACATATATTACGCTGCTTTTTCTCGCATTATCAATTATTAGTTGCGAAAAAGAAACAGCAACTTTTGCCACTTCAGCAAGCATTAATTTTGTTTATCCAGCTGTAAATGACACCATCAGTTTAGGTGAAGAAATTCACGCTGAAGGAACCATTCAAGCAGCTGAAATGCTAAATGGGTATTCATTGAAAATGGTTGATCAAACAACCAATGAAGTGCTTTATTCGGCTGCAACAACCGTTAAAAAATCAGCGTACGTTTTCCATGAGCATTGGGTAAATAATTTAACGGATACAACTCATGTAAGAGTTACTGTTGAAGTAAATTTAAACGACAATGGAGCGAAGACATCAAAAGATGTAATGGTTGTTATCATTCCTTGAGTATAGCTCAAATTTAGTTGTAATTATTGTAGCTTTTCAATTCAAGTAAATTGGATTGAGAAGCTACAATTACGCTTTTTTATATTTGCATTAACGGATTACGAATTGCTTTCTGATTTTAATTTATCCGATCAATGATTTTTTACAACTAATTTTTCTCTTTTAAGCGCTTCATTGTGTATTTTTGTACCCAACTAATTTTCGCTCTAAAATGGAAAAGTTTTCAAAATCGTTTTTTTCAATGCGCATGATGGCGCTTGCCATGCTTGTCTTTTTATTTGCAATTGCTGCAGGTACTTTTTTAGAAGCGCAATACGATATTCAAACAGCTAAAATCATCGTTTACAATGCGAAATGGTTTGAATTGTTGTTGATTTATTTAGGATTGAACTTAATCGCTAATATCATTCGTTATAAAATGGTTCAACGCACCAAAATGGCGATGTTGTTTTTCCATTTATCGTTTATCATCATTTTAATTGGGGCAGGAGTGACGCGTTATTATTCCTTTGAAGGATTGATGAAGATTTCAGAAGGAAAACAATCCGATTTTATTTATTCGTCGGATCCAATGCTTTGGATGAAAATAAATGATGGGAAATTGCAAATGACATACAGTGAGAAAGTTTTCATGTCGCCACAAACGAATAATGATTTCTCGATTGACTTGAATTTTCCGAATCATAAAAATGAGTTAACAATTGAGTATGTTGATTTTAAAAAGAAAATGATTGATTCATTGGTGATGAACGATTCGATCAAAGGTTCTGCTTTAGAGATTATCACCGAAGGAATGAAATCTAATTTCTTGACGAAAGGAAATTTCTTATTAGCAGGAGAGGTAGCCATTTCTTTTGAGAAAAAAGATGCCATGCCAGGCATCCAACTGTTTGAGAAGAATGGCAAGATCATGCTGCAATCCAAAATGCCTTTACGTTATTTACCAATGGCAGAAATGCAAAAAGCACGTCAGTCAGGAAAGCCTGTTCCAGATGAATTGTTCACTGCTGTGCCTGCTGATAGTATCGTTCCTTTTTACACAACGACACTTTACCAAGTGAATAACCAACAAATTGTTTTCAAACAAGCCGTCCCACACGCTAAAATGATGTTGATGCCTTCTGGAAATAAAAAAGTGGGTGCAGATTATTTAACAGTAAAAGTAAGTGATGGAAACACAACTAAAATCGTTCAATTGAAAGGTGGAATGGGAGAAATTCCAGAACATGTAGTGTTTAATTTGAATGGATTAACGTATGAAATGGAATACGGTTCTACAAAAATTCCATTGCCATTTGCCATCGCTTGTAGAGATTTTCAATTAGATCGATATCCTGGAAGTGAAGCGCCTTCTTCATTTGCGAGTGAAGTAACTATCGTTGATCAGAAAAACAACTACAAACGTAACCAACGTATTTTTATGAATCATGTAATGGATTACCAAGGATTTAGATTCTTTCAATCAGCTTATGATTTAGATGATCCGAAAACTCCTGAAAATGAAGAAGGAACAAGGTTAAGTGTTAATGCTGATTGGTGGGGAACGAATATTACGTATTTAGGGTATTTATTAATGACAATTGGAATGGTATTATCGTTGTTTGCTCCGGCAGGTCGTTTCAAAGAATTGAATGACTTGTTAAAAAAGTCGAGAGAAAAAAGAGAGGCTTTGCTAAAAACACTTGTTTTATTAATTAGTGTTTCAGGTTTTTCATTGGCGAATGCTCAAGCAAATCACGACCATGCGTCAACACCAGCAAAAGCAGTTTTCAGAGTCGTTTCGAAAGAGCATTCTAACGAATTAGCTGAATTGCTCGTTCAAAATTTTGAAGGAAGAATTGTTCCTTTTCATACCTTATGTGATGAGTTTTTACGTAAAATTCACCGCAAAAATAAATTTGAGAATTACAACGCTGTGCAAACCATCATGAGTATGCATATGTATCCGCAACATTGGATGGCCAAAAAAGTAATTCAAGTACCTTCCAATTTAAGAGCTGCATTTAAATTAACAGGAGAATATGCCTCTTTCCAAGATTTAGCAGATCGTCAAACAGGCCAATTTAAATTATTAAAAGAATACCAAACTGCCTTTCAGCGAATGGAATCGAAACGCAATGAATTTGATAAAAAATTGATTAAAGTTGCCGAACGTTTTCAAGTTGTGGAATCGATTTTTACCTGGCAAAACATGAAAATTATTCCGTTGAAAGCAGATGCAAGCAATAAGTGGTATGTTCCTTTGACGATGGAATTGATGCAGAAAGATTCTGTTTCATCTCAATTGGCGTTGAAATACATTGCAGGATTAGATAAAGCTGCAAAATCTGGGAGTTACTCAAAAGTTTCTTCTACATTAAAAGAGTTGATTGCGTTTCAACGTGCAACTTCTTCCAAAATTGTTCCAACCGAAACAGCTGTTAAATTGGAGGTGAGTTACAACAAAATGACTATTTTCAAAAATGCAATGAATTCTTATTTGGTGATTGGATTTGTTTTGTTGGTGCTATTCTTCATTCGAATTTTTGTTAAACCAACAGTAAGAAGTAACCGCAGGTATCAAATTATCTCCAAACTATTTACAGCTTTGTTAGTTGTGATTTTTGTCTATCATGGAACAGGTTTAGGATTTAGATGGTACATTTCTGGTCACGCGCCATGGAGTAACGGATACGAAGCCATTGTATTTATCGGCTGGGTAACAATGATTGCAGGATTTTTATTCGCGAAAAAGAACCCAGTTATTTTAGCTGGAACAGCGATCTTGGCATTTTTAATGATTTTTGTTTCTGAAATGAATTTGTTAGATCCAGAAATCACACCATTGCAACCTGTTTTGAAATCGTATTGGTTGATGATACACGTGGCAATCATTACTGGAAGTTATGGCTTTTTAGGATTGGGTGCCATTTTAGGTTTTTTCAATTTAACACTTTACCTATTTAGAAACCAGAAAAATGGTCAAATCGTAACCTTGAACATCAATGAAATTACCTATGTTTCTGAAATGACAATTACGATTGGTTTGTTTATGTTGACCATTGGAACATTTTTAGGTGGAATTTGGGCCAATGAATCCTGGGGAAGATATTGGGGTTGGGATCCAAAAGAAACATGGGCGTTAGTTTCTGTTTTAGTCTATGCTGTAATTCTACATTTACGCTACATTCCTGCATTGAAAGGCAAATTCTTATTCAACGCAGTTAGTTTATGGGGTTACACAGCAATCTTATTCACATTTTTCGGGGTGAATTTCTATTTAGTTGGGTTGCATTCGTATGCACAAGGTGATGGATTAGGA
This sequence comes from Crocinitomicaceae bacterium, assembly GCA_017984635.1. Lineage (GTDB taxonomy): Bacteria > Bacteroidota > Bacteroidia > Flavobacteriales_D > Crocinitomicaceae > M0103. The sequence goes on along the minus strand of JAGNZC010000006.1, from coordinate 39,553 downwards.
ACGATACCAAACAGCATTTGGATTGCAACTGGTTTATTTGTTGTGTTCACAGTTGTAGCTGCAGTGAGAAATCATTCATATGCAAAAACAATGAAAGCTAATTTGACACATGATTAATAAGTTCTATTAGATATAAAGATTTAAGGATGAAAGACTTTAAGATTAAATCGAAGTGTTGTCTAAATTTCACCTCAAAACTCAAAACTAACTAACATGAAAGTAGATATTTTAGCATTTGCAGCACATCCTGATGATATTGAATTATCCGCTTCAGGAACTATTATGCATCATATTTCATTAGGGAAAACAGTTGCTATTGTTGATTTAACGCAAGGAGAATTGGGTTCTCGAGGTACCATTGAAACACGCTATAGTGAAGCAGCTGATGCATCTAGCATTATGGGAGTTTCAGCGCGTGTCAATTTAAAGTTAGCGGATGGTTTTTTTGAGCAAAATGAAACGTCATTGCGTTTAATCATCGAACAAATTCGTCATTTTCAACCTGAAATTGTATTGGCAAATGCAATCGAAGACCGACATCCAGATCATGGTAAAGCTGCGAAATTGGTTTCAGAAGCTTGCTTTTTAGCAGGATTAAGAAAAATAGAAACGACATATCAAAGCGAAAATCAAGCTGCTCATCGACCAAAAGCAGTGTATCATTACATTCAAGATCAGTTCAAACAACCAGATTTCGTTGTTGATGTAACGCCCTTTATAGATCGAAAAATTGACGCAATTAAAGCATTTAAAACACAGTTTTACGATCCCAACTCTTCAGAACCGACAACACCGATTTCTGGAGAAGAATTTTTTGATTTTATCAAAGGAAGAATGTTGCAATTTGGTCGTCCAATTGGAGTAAAATATGCAGAAGGATTTACTGTTGAACGAACAATTGGTATTCAAAATTTTTCAGATTTAAGTTAATACAACTATTTTCTATACATTTACGTCTATTGTTTTAGCGCTATAAATAATATTAGTATGAAATTTTCATTATTCATTTCAATTATTCTACTCTTTTTGACCACAGATACATTTGCTCAATGTACTGGAAATGAACCCATAGTTAATTTAGGGAACGATACAGTTTTGTGTAACGGAAACACCTTGACCTTATCAGCACCATCTGGTTACCAATTTTATAATTGGACGGGTGGGAGCCATGTAAATCAAATTACGGTTGCTGATTCTGGTTGGTACAAAGTCGAAACGGGTAATATTGGAGCTAATATCGTTTTAAATGGAAATTTTCAAGCAGGAACAACGAATACTGCCAACTCATTTACAACGCAATACATTCCAGGAAATGGCGGGGCTTATGGCTTACTTTCTAACCCTTCAACTTATGCAATTACCACATCACCCAATTTAGTTCATACGAATTTTGGAGCTTGTAACGATCATTCTCCTGGTACAGGAAACATGTTAGTTGTGAATGGTGCAACAACTGGGAACACAGCTGTTTGGCAACAAACAGTGACGATTACTCCAAATACAGATTACCTATTCTCTTTTTGGCAATCGTCTGTGGAGCCGACTAATAATCCTTCTCAATTACAACTTTTTATAAACAATGTTGCTATATCTGACCCTTTGGTTTGTAATACTACATCTTGTGCCTGGATTGAAAATTCTGGATTATGGAATTCTGGCACTTCAACTGTTGCTAATTTAAAAATTGTGAATTTAGCGCTTGCAGCTGGAGGAAATGATTTTGCACTAGACGATGTGTTTTTCGCACCTGTTTGTTTAGCAGTTGATTCCATTCATATTGCTTTTGATACAACAACAGTTAATGCAGGTGCTGATATTATATTTTGTGCGAATGAAACAGGTCAATTAATAGGAACATCTAATTTACCTGGAACAACTTTTTCATGGAGTAACAATACAATTGGGGCAACAACGAATCCGTTGAATTCTGGAACATACACATTAACAGGTGTTTCAACTAATGGTTGTATTTCTACAGATAATGTGTTGGTTACTATTAAATCGATGAATTGGAATTTTGATACAATTGTCATGCAACCATCTGATTGTGGTGCTAGCAATGGTTTTGTGTATACACTTTTAGACCCGTCGAATCCAAATGATCCAGCGTATGCTGTTCCACCTCAATTTCAGTGGTCTGGACCAGGAGCGAATAGTACAACAACATTTAATGCTTCTTCTTGGGATAATTTGCCAGTTGGTTGGTATTACATACAAGTAAATGTAAATGGTTGTTTCCGTTATGACTCTATTGAAGTGGTGCCAAATAATCCGCCAAATGCAATTCTTTCAGGTTCTCCACTTTCAGGGTATGCTCCATTATCAGTTGATTTTCAAAATTCAAGTACAGGTTCATCTAATTTTCAGTGGGATTTTGGCAATACAAATACAACTACAACGACAGATTTATCAAGTCAAAACCAGACATACAATACAGTTGGATCGTATCTTGTTTCTCTAGTTGCAACAAATGGAAATTGTACAGATACTGCGTTTTTAACAGTAAATGTTATTCCTGAGCCAATTATTGTTCCAATTGATGTTATTCCATACAATGTATTTAGCCCAAATGGAGACGGGGCAAATGATGTGTATTATTTTGATTTAATTAATATAACAAAATTTGAAGTTGTGATTTTAAATCGTTGGGGAAATGTTGTGTTTCAAAGCAGTGATTTAGATGCTGTTTGGGATGGTAAGACACAAGAGGGCGAATTAGCAAAACCAGGGGTTTATTTTTACCGATATACAGCTACAGGAATTCAAAACGAAGCGTTGAATGGGACAGGTTTTGTTGAGTTGGTGAAGTAAATACATCAATAAATCGCACTAATTTTGTGGACTTGTTGATTAAAGACAACTTCATCGTTGACTGCTTTTCCTAAAAATAGTTGTCCTAAAGGAGCATTCGGGGAAATGCAAAAAACTAATTGATTAGAGTACGTTATTTTTCCAAAGCCTATACTGAGGTAAAATGTGTTTTCACAGGTTTTAATCACACTACCGATGCCAATTTTTTTGGATTGATTTTCAACAGATATTCGCTTTACAATTTCGATTTGTTTTTCAAGTTCAAGTAATTGATTACCTATTTTTTCTTGTTCATTTTGCGCCATTGACATACTGGTTTCATGCTTGTCACCAGCAGAACTTTTCGCATTACCAGCCATTTCAGTTACAATACCATCAATTAGCGTTTGAAAATAAGCTCTTTTTTCTGTTAATGCAGATAAAAGCAATTGTTGAATTTCAGTTCTATGCATTAGGATAAAAGTTGGTCGATTTCAGCAGTCAATTCAGCTAATACTATTTTCGAATCAAACTGTTGAGCATACGAATTTATTTTTGATGCATTAAATTGATTTTTTGTGGTTGTGAATTCAATTAATGCTGCAGCTAAAGAACGCGTATTATTTGGTTCTACATTTAACCCAAGATAGGATGGAGCATTGTAGGCAATTCCAACAGGTGTTGAGATTGTTGGTGTTCCGGTTGCCCAAGCTTCTGCTAAGACAATTGAAAATGTTTCGTAGGTTGAATTTAAAACAAAAGCATCTGCTTCGTGATAAAAAGCCGGTAAATTTTCCCAATTCTGCGGCGGTACAAAACATACTTTATCAGAAATCTCTAATTGCTTAACATACGATTCCCATTTTTCTGTTGGTTCGTCTGAAACAATCGTTAATAAAAAATCAGGGGTTGTATTAGATAGTATTTTAAATGCATCGAATATTCCTTTCGGATTTTTAGTCTTTTCATCTAAAGTTGAAATGTGTAAAAAATGTATACCGCTTTTATTTTCTTTTTCTTTCCATGAAAACAAGTGAGTATCGATATGATTTTTGATGATTTTAATTTGTTTTACTGAATCAACCGTTTGCATATCTTTTGCTAAAAACGCTGATACAGAGAGAATCTTATCTGTTTGTTGATAAGCTTTCTTTATCCAGAAACGTTGTAAAAAGGTCCAGTTAGATTGTATTTCTTTTCTAAAATAGGATCCATGCTCAATGTGAATCCAAGGAATATTTAGTCTTTTTTTAACGAGTAAAAATTGCCAAATTTTCGGAAAAAATGTAAAACTTAATAGTAACTGAGGATTGTCCACCTGTAATAGCGCTTTTTTAAGCGCTTTCGTTTGGTAGTATTTTTTTAATAGTTTCGATTTTACAATAGGGTAAGTTGCTTTAATTTCAATGAAATTATTTTTTTGAAGTTGAACAACTTCAATCGTTTTTTGGTGCTTTACTGCAACTGTTTGAATGAATTGAATCGAATAATTAGTCCCTAATAGTTCCAGTTGTCGTTGAATAAAATTCCCGAGAAACGGTTGATCATCAGAAGGAAACCAAGAACTTAAGCAAATAATATTTTTTTTTGATTGACTCAAAATAATTGGTTATGCCAATGTTTTTTCAAAAACAATTCTTATTTGTTCCAAAGCATAATCGATTTCTTCTTTCGTGGTATATCTAGAAAATGAAAAACGGGTATTTGGTCGTGTCATGTCCGCATTTATTCCTTCCAATACATGCGATCCTTTAGCTGCTCCTGAAGAACAAGCACTTCCACCACTTACTGCTACACCTTTTAAATCAAGTGTGAACAATAACATGCCAGCTTTATCCGTTTTTGGAAAACAAACATTCAAGACGGTATATAAGGAACGTTCTGGAGCCGTTTCTCCATGGAATGAAATTGAGTCAAAAGATGCTTTCAATTGTTCAATCATATAGGATTTTAACTGTTGAACATGCGTTTGATGCGCTTGCACATCCTCATAAGCTAATTCCATTGCTTTCGCTAAACCAACAATTCCGTATACATTTTCTGTGCCACCACGAAAACCACGTTCTTGTGCGCCACCATGTATCAATGCCTCCACTTTTGCGTTTTTATTCACGTATAAAAAACCGATTCCTTTCGGACCGTGAAATTTGTGTGCTGCACATGTAATGAAATCAATATCCAAATCTGCTAAATCAAATGCATAATGTCCCATTGTTTGTACCGTATCTGAATGAAATAAAGCGTTATATTTTCTACACAATTCACTTACTTTTTTTAATGGAAGTAAGGTTGCAATTTCATTGTTGGCGTGCATCAAAGAAACCAATGTTTTTTCACCTATTTGAAGCAAACGTTCTAAATCAGCTAAATCAACATGCCCTTTTTCGTCAATTTTAACGTAGCTAACTTTAGCAAGACCAGCTTTTTCAATTGCTTCAGCTGTATGACCTACAGCGTGGTGTTCAATGGTTGTTGTGATGATATGTTTTACACCCATTAATTGAACGGATGAGAACAATGCCATATTGTCGGCTTCCGTTCCACCAGAAGTAAAAATAATTTCAGAGGCTTGGCAATTAAGTAATTTAGCAACTGTTCTGCGCGATGTTTCGATTAATGCTTTTGTTTGACGACCAAAAAAGTGCGTAGAAGATGGGTTTCCAAATCCATTTTCTAAAACCGGAATCATCGCTTCAACCACTTCTTTCGCAATTGGAGTTGTAGCTGCATTATCTAAATATACACGCATAAAATTTACTTTTTGCGAAGATACATAAATGTTCGAAATGTTTTGAAGTGCAACTTAAAAAACAATTACAATTAAAAAGAGCCATGTGAACATGACTCTTATACCTAAACCTAATTAAAACTACTATTGTGTTTTTGAAAATCAACAACTAAACTTTGATTTATTTTCGTTGCTTTTTTAAAGATATTTTAAAAAATGAAAGAATTCTGTTACATATCTAAATCTTAATTCTAATTAAGTAGTAATAAAGATGTTTAACTACGTATAATTACTTAGTTGGTTTGTAACAGCATTTTACTTCAATGGTTGGTTTATTTTTTTCAATTGTTTTTTTTATTTTCACACCAGGACTTATCATCGGAATATCTAAATTCATTCCTCTTAAAACCATCAGTAATCCAACAAGTGTTAACAGATACGGCACCCATTTATTCATTTTTTGGCGTAAGGCATTTGAAATACTGTTACCTGCAAATCCAACGAATAACATCGCTGGTAATGTTCCCAAGCCGAAAAAGGTCATGGCAATGGCACTGTTAAAAGGGTTTCCACCTAAGAGGGCATTCATTAATGCGATGTAAATCATTCCACAAGGCAGTAAACCATTTAAAATTCCTAATACAATCAATTTGAATGGGTTTTGCGAAGAGATAATCCGACCAATATTTCTACTGATAAAAACATTTAATCTTGTGAAACCAATATTGAATGGTACTTTTAAAGTAATCCATTTTCGCCATGCAAAGAGAATCATTCCAATTCCAGTTAGTATGCTAATTGATTGCATGATTCCAACGATTTCTATTGAAAAACCAATCGTTCCTATGATTGCTCCTAACATTGAATAGGTGAATATTCTACCAACATTATATTGAAGTAAACCGGATAGAATCGTCCAATTGTTTTTACGGTGAACAGGAATCGCTAATGCAATTGGTCCACACATTCCAATGCAATGAAAGTTGGATGTAAGTCCTAAAATAAAGCCATATAGTAAAAAATCACTCAAATTAGATAATGATTTTTTGCTGCAATAAACAATCTTTTTGATCCATAGTGTATTCAATTGTAAGATCGTATTTCCCTTTTTCTAAAGAAGCTTTAGGAAGCATAAAGGTTTTTGTTCCTTCAATTTTAAATGATTTGTCTAATTTTTCATCGTTAGGACGTTTCAAGTTAACGAGAACATTCGTCAAGGCAATACTATCAGGTAGTTGAATGATTACAAATGATTTTTGATCTACGATTTTAATTTTGGCGGCACTATTTAAACCATTTTGTTCTTTTTGAATACGAGCTTCGTAGTCAATTTCTTGTTTGTAATAATCTTCACTTACTAAGTCAACATCTTGACGCATCAATGTGATGACTAAAAATAAGATAAACCCAACAAATAGTGCTAATGCGACAATAATTCCTTTCCCCCAATTCATAGTATATTTTTCTTAATTATAACATTGGACCAATGAACTTGGTTTTAACTGTTTCAATGATTTCTCCATTTCCAACTACATTCACATGTAAGATGTGTAATCCATTTTCAATTTTACTCAAGGGTAATTTCACAATGAAACGTTCTTTAAGTCCCGATTCTTTTTTCAAAGTAAGGTGTTTTACAACCATTTCTATTACACCTTCTTTGTCTTCCAAAGTTAATTTAATTTTATACGTTTTGGTTGTTTTATTGATGACGTTTATTTCAAAAATATTAGAAACATACCCATCATCTGTCATTTGGAAGGTTGTTCCTCGTTGGTGCATGATTGTTGTGTCTAAATCTTTTCGCGTTGCCATTAATACAATTAAAACAGCCAGCAAACCTCCTAATAAAATGGTATACGCTTTCACTCTTCTTGTCCATTCGAAACCCGTTCTTTTTTCGATGCTTTCTTCAGAAACAAAACGAATTAAACCTTTTTCTAAACCTACGCCTTCCATGATTGAATCACAGGAATCAATGCAAGCTGTACAATTTATACATTCTAGTTGCGTACCATTTCGAATGTCAATTCCGGTAGGGCAGACGTGCACACATTGCATACAATCAATGCAATCTCCTTTTCCAACCGCTTTACGGTCTTCGTCTTTTTTGAATTTTGCTCTTCCTTCACCACGTTTATGGTCATACGCAACAACCATGGAGTTTTTATCTAATAAAACCCCTTGTAATCTTCCATATGGACAAATTGTTGTACAAACTTGTTCGCGCAATTTTGCATAAACTAAGTAGAAAACTGTCGTGAAAATGACGATACTAATTAAACCTCCCAAGTGTTTTCCAGCTGGATCTGTTTGAATTTTAAATAATTCATCCGACCCAATAATATAGGCTAGAAAGGTGTTGGCAATTAAGAAAGAAATGATCCAAAAGATTAAATGTTTGCTAAATTTCTTTAAGATTTTCTCTTTCGTCCATTCAGATTCACGCAATTTCTTTTGGTGTGTCCAATCGCCCTCAATCCAATATTCAATGCGTCTAAAAACCATTTCCATAAAAATGGTTTGAGGGCACATCCACCCGCAAAAAATACGGCCATAAATAATGGTAAAGAGAATAACAAATACAACTCCAACAATTAAAGTAAGTGCGAACAAATACATGTCTTGTGGCCAAAAGACTTTTCCAAGAATGTTAAACTTGCGATCGATGATGTTAAAAAGCAATGATTGATGTCCGTTAATTTTCACATGTGGAGCACCAAATAATAAGATTAATAGAACGTAACTTACAATTTTACGTTTGTTGTAGTATTTTCCAACAGGTTTTTTAGGGAAAATCCAAACTCTTTTTCCTTTTTCGTTGACTGTAGCAATGCGGTCTCTGAAACTTCCTTCTTGATCTTGCATAATTGTGAAATTTAAATGGTGTGTATGAGATTGTATAGCAAGTTATTGAAAAAAAGCACGGAAATCTCTTTCCGTGCTTTCGTGTTTTTTATTTTTTCTTAGCGTATTTTTCCCCTGCTGGTTCTTTTCCGGCTGTGTAAGGAAGAGAAAGCACAAAGGAGGCCACTTGTTGAATTTGAACAGGATTCAATTTAGAAGCATGTTCAGGCATTCCGTTGGCGGTTCCTAGTTTGATGGTTTTAAAGAGATTTTTAACATCGGGACCATATATCCAGTATTCATCTGTTAAGTTCGGGCCGATATCTCCTTCACCTTTAGATTTGTGGCAAGCAATACAATTCGTTTCGAAAATCGCTTTACCAGAAGCGATTGCTGTTGCATCTGTTAATTGCGTTGCATTGGTTTCATCGACATTCATGGCCATTTTTGAAAGGTATGCATCGATGTCGACTTTTGCTTTTGCCATTTCTTTGTCGTAGGCTTTAATTTGTAAATCAGATGTTTGCAATAAGTGGAAATTCACAATGTAAACAACCGCAAAAATAATTGTTGCATAAAATCCCCAAACCCACCAAGGTGGTAAATTGTTATCTAATTCGCGAATGCCATCGTATTCATGGTGCATTAAAATCGTGTGTTCTTCTTCAATCGCCACAGCATCTGTTAAAATTGAATTGATTTTTTTCATTTTTTCAGCCACAGGTTTTTCTACCACTTTTTGTGGTCGTGCCATTTGCATGAAATCATTGAACATTCTTTTCAAGTAAATTAAAACACCTAATAGCAGTATATTCACAGATATCATGAAATAGATGTCAGAATTTTCTACCATTAACCAAGGCATTCCTTTTTCGGCTTCACCCGCTTTCATAAACGTAAGTGCATATGAATTGTTCCAGGACATTAAACTTCCAACGGCTAATAAAACAGCAATAATTGTAGTATTTGTACTAGATTTTTTAGCAGCTTGTTCTTCTAATTTCTTCTTGAAATAATCAGACTTAATCAATGTTTTAATTGAGTTAGAAATAATTAAAATGGCAATTATTAAAACAACAATCCCAGTAAATAACCAATAGAACAAGGTTAAATTTTCAGTATAATCTGGTTTTAACACCACTTCAGTTGCAGTTGTAGCTCCATCTGTAGTTGCAGTTGTATCTGCCACAGGTGGTGTGTATGTATCCACATAGTTTAAAATGGCATCTAATTCTTCATTGGTAACTAATTGAGGTGTCATGTCTGTTGGACTAAACGATTTTATCGCATTGGCCATTTGACTTTTTCCTGAAGCGATTAAGGCTTGTGGATTTTTTACCCATTCGTAAATTAATTCCCCTTCACCAGCATCTGTCCATTTTTGTTTTGCGCCTTTTAATAAAGGTCCAGTCGAATTTTTATCGACCATGTGGCAGGTATTGCATTTTGCTTTAAAAAGTCCTGCGCCATCTTGTGCGCTGATGTGCTGTGTGCCCATTAATAAGGCAATTGCAGCGACGCTTATTTTGATGTACTTTTTCATCTTTTTTTGATTAAAGGATGTCTATTTTATTTTCTTGATTCATTTCTACTTCGTCTTCCAATGGAATACCGCTTAATTCGTTTACACTTGCTTTACTCATTCGATAAGTTCTAGTTAGAACAAGTGCGAAGAATAGTACAAAAATCAGCAGCGAAATCATTGGAAAAATGGAAACTCCATCGATCGTCGTTAAATTGTGTTTGATGAATCGTAACATAGTCTTATTTATTAGCTGTTTTTGCTTTGATATCTGTTCCTAATCGTTGTAAGTAAGCAATAATCGCAACGATTTCCTTTTTCTTCAATTTTTGAATTTCAGTCGGGATATTCAACGATTTTTGCATTTCTTTCGGAAGGTTGTTCACGATATCCGTTGCAATGATTTCAGCTTGCGCTTTTAAATCTTTCAATGCTTGTTTGTCGTATCCTTTTTTGTAAGGAACACCCAACGTTTGCATTGCTCTGATTTTTTTCTCAATCAACGAAACATCTAAATCATTTTCCTTCATCCAAACATAAGCTGGCATGATAGAACCTTGCGAAACCACTTTCGGACGAATCATGTGTTGGTAGTGCCAGAAGTTACTTCTTAAGCCTCCTTCACGCGCTAAATCCGGACCTGTTCGTTTTGAACCCCATTGGAATGGGTGATCGTACACAAATTCTCCTGATTTAGAATATTCACCATAACGAGCTGTTTCATAACGCAACGGGCGAATCATTTGTGAGTGACAGTTGTAACAACCTTCTTTCACATATAAATCACGGCCTTCTAATTCTAATGGAGTGTATGGTTTTACACTTGCAATCGTTGGAACATTGCTTTTTACAATCATGGTAGGGATGATTTCAACCAATCCACCAATTCCAACAACGACAATGCTTAAAATCATGAAACGTATTGGACGACGTTCAATCGCGCGATGCCAATATTCACCTTTGGTTTTTGTTAGTTCTACTTTTTGTAACATTGGTGCTTCAGCTTCTTCATTTGCTAAGAAATCACCTTTTTTAGCAGTTTTAATTAAGTTGTAGAACATCATTACTGCTCCAATGATATAGAGTAAACCACCTAAAGATCTTAAAATGTAATAAGGTTTCATTGCATCAACCATTTTCAAGAAGTCAGCGTTTACTAACGTTCCATCTGGATTGAAATCTTGCCACATCAATCCTTGCATGAATCCTGCAATGTACATTGGAATCGCATACAATATAATTCCTAATGTTGCGATCCAGAAATGTTGATTCGCTAATTTTTTGGAGTACAATTCCGTTCTAAACATTTTAGGGAATAACCAATATAGCATCCCAAATGTCATCATTCCATTCCAGCCTAAACCACCAACGTGAACGTGTGCGATTGTCCAGTCTGTAAAGTGAGAAATCATGTTTACATTTTTCAACGAAAGCATTGGTCCTTCAAATGTTGCCATACCGTAACACGTTAAAGCAACCACCATAAATTTCAACAAAACATCATCACGAACACGGTCCCAAGCACCACGCATGGTTAATAATCCGTTCAACATTCCTCCCCAAGAAGGAGCAATCAACATGACAGAAAAGACAACGCCTAAACTTTGTGCCCAATCTGGCAATGATGTATACAATAAGTGATGTGGTCCTGCCCAAATGTATAAGAAAATCAAAGCCCAAAAGTGGATAATTGATAAACGATATGAATAAACCGGACGATTCGCCGCTTTTGGAACAAAATAATACATCAATCCTAAATAAGGCGTTGTTAAGAAGAAGGCAACAGCGTTGTGTCCATACCACCATTGAACTAAGGCATCTTGAACACCTGCATACCAAGAATAACTTTTAAAGAATGATACCGGTAATTCAAATGAATTAAAAATATGAAGAATTGCAACCGTTACAAACGTTGCGATGTAGAACCAAATAGCAACGTATAAATGTTTTACTCTTCTGTTTAGAATTGTTGCAAACATGTTCCAACCGAAAACCACCCAAATTCCAGCGATTAATATATCAATCCACCACTCAAGTTCAGCATATTCTTTCGATGAAGTAATTCCAAACGGTAACGTTAAAACAGCGCACAAAATGATAAATTGCCATCCCCAAAAGTTGATGTAACTTAATTTATCACTCCACATTCGTGTTTTCAACAAACGTTGTAAGGAATAATGAATTCCCATAAAAATACCGTTTCCTACAAAGGCAAAAATCACTGCATTGGTATGCAATGGTCGAATTCTTCCGAAGGAAAGAAAACTAAAACCTAAATAGTCGTTGAAAAATTCTGGAAACGCTAACTGCAAAGCTGCAATTAAACCGACCAACATTCCTGTAATCCCCCAGATTACAGTTGCATACGCGAAATACTTTACGATCTTGTTGTCGTAACTAAACTTCTGTACCTCCATTTGTTTTTTGATTTGATTCTTGATTTATTTCATCTTCAAAGAGAATGCGCACGGAAGGCGTGTAATCATCGTCGAATTGTCCGGTTTTTGTTGCCCAAAAAAATGAGATTAAAAAAAACAAGGCGACAATTAAACTCACGATTAGCATTATGTAAATCATTCCCATAGTGCAAATGTCACAAAAATGTCATGGATAATTTATGAGCGAAATCGTACTAAAAACTGATTTTTGTCATGTTTTTGAAAAGCGACTTAATCTATTGATTAAAAAACTAATCAATTTGCTTTAAAGCGCATCATGAAGGTAGTGATTAACACGATTGTTATTGAACTAATCGGCATTAAAATGGCAGCCACCAAAGGGGTTAAATTTCCTGAGATTGCAATGCTTAAACCAACAACATTATAGGCTAATGAAAAAACTAAGCAGGTAGTTAATATTGTTTTCGCGAATTTTGAAATGGAAATCAATCGATTCAATTCTCCTAATTTTGACGCTTCAATAATAGCATCCGAAGATGGAGTAAATCGAAAAACGTCTTCTGAAACAGCAATTCCCACATGTGCGATTCCAAGCGCTCCAGAGTCATTTAACCCGTCACCAATCATCAGTACTTTTTTACCAAGTCCATTCAATACTTGGATGTAACTTAATTTATCTTGAGGTGTTTGTTCAAATATTAAAGTGCTGTTTTTAGGGAATAATTCAGTAAATACTCGTTTATCTTTTTCAGTATCGCCTGATAACAGATGAAGGTTATATTCTGGTAATGATTTTAATAAAACTTCAATTCCAGTTCTAATTTGACTAGTAAAAATAAACCTTCCAAAAATTGTATTGTCAATTGAAATATAGGTAGAAGTTTCATTTTTTTCATGTTCTTGTTGACCTGTAAATGCAGCGCTTCCAATTTTTACCTGTTTTTTAACAATATTACCTGAAATCCCTTTTCCTTGTATTTCTTCAAAGTTTACAATTTCGATTTCTGAAGTTTTAAATTGTGGGTAGTTTTTTACAATTCCACGCGAAAGTGGGTGAGTAGAAGAGTTGGCAAGCGTTACTAATAATGACAATTCATTTTCTGATAATTGGTCACCACGGTATTCAATTGTGTGAAAAGAACTACTTGTCAAAGTACCTGTTTTGTCAAATACGATGTCTGTAATTTCATTCAATTGTTCCACAACACGCGTATTTTTCAAGTATAAGCCTTTTCGTCCCAGTGCTCTCATCGTATTTCCAAAAGTGAAAGGAGCAGATAAAGCCAATGCGCATGGACAAGCAACAATCAAAATCGAAACAACAATTTGTGTCACGCGATGGCTATCAATGAAAGACCAAGCCAATGAAGCTATTCCAGAAATGATTAAAATAATGACGAGAAAATAAATAGAAAGTTTGTCTTGTACTTTGAATGTCGTAGTAACTTCTTTTTCTGAAATCACATCGTTCCACAATTGGGTTAAATGGCTTCTATTGCTTTCTTTGAGTACTTTTAATTGGATGGCTTTACCAGCTAATTTACCTCCAGCATACAAGAAATCATTTTCATGTTTGGAAATCAATGTTGCTTCACCGGTAACAAAACTATAATCGATGTTAGCTTCAGGTGAAAGTAATGTAGCATCACATGGAATAATTTCTTCGTTTCTAATTAAAATGACATCACCAATGTTTAGCGCTTCAATTTCAACAATTTCTTCTTTTTGATTAGTAATTCTTGTCGCTGCTACCGGAAAGTAAGAGGTGTAATCGCGCTCAAACGACAATGATTTGTATGTTTTATTTTGAAACCATTTTCCAATCAATAAGAAAAAAATAAATCCAGCAAAAGAATCCATATAACCTGGTCCTTCAGCATTAATGATGCTGAAAAAACTCTGTAAATACAGAGCAATGATGCCAATTGTTATTGGAACATCTAAGTTTAAGCTTTTATAGCGAAGTGCTTTGAAGGCTGAAATGAAGTAATCACTTGCAGAGAAAAATAAAACGGGCAATGACATTCCTAAAGATAAATAAGCTGTGAAATTGCGCACCTTTGCATCTGTGTCATCCATTCCTAAATATTCTGGAAAACTCCACAACATGATACTTCCAAAGGCAAATCCTGCAACACCCAATTTGTAAAGAAAGATTTTATCTAATTTCTTTTCTGTTTGATTTCTGTTCCCAAAGTTGGGAGCGTAACCAATTTTATCTAAGAAAATGGCCAATTCAGCCAATGTAATTTCTATTGGGTTAAACGTTATACTTGCTTCTCGTTTCGCGAAATTAACTTGACAACTGTAAACGGATGGTAATAATTTGGCTAAGTTTTCTAACAAATAAATACACGAAGAGCAATGAATTTGAGGTAAGAAAAGGATGATTTTGGCACTGTTTTCATCTTCAAATGCAATAAATTTATTGCGGATGCTTTCCACTTCTAAAAACGTGTATTTGTGTTGATTGCTTTCACTAGGTTTAGAACCGCCTTTTGCTTCTAAGGTATAAAAACTTCCTAGTTGATTCTCATTCAATAATTGATAGACACTTTTGCATCCGTTGCAACAAAAATCATGTTGGTCAAAGCTGATTGCTTTTCCAATGATTTCATCACCACAATGATAACAACTGTCTTTGGTCATATCGTTTTTGAAAAGAGGCGTTCTGAAATGGGATGGTTTTTTAAATCTTGATCAAATGCCATACAACAGTTTCGCACAAATGGAATGCCTTTTTCTGTGACAATCACCTTATCATCTATAACTTCAACCAAGCCATCGTTAATTAAATCCGTTAAGCGTTCTTTGATTTCTTCGTGGATAAAAGTAAATGTTGAACTTGCTGAAAATTCAGTCTCAAAGTGACACATCAAATCCAAAATATATCCACGAATTTCAACTTCTAAATCAGAAAGTAAATGTCCTCTAAAAATGGGTAACTTATTTTCTTCTAACAATGCTATATAACCTTCTACAGATTTATCGTTTTGTGCAAAACCAAACCAGCTATCAGAAATGGCAGACATGCCTAATCCAATCATGCACGATGTAGCTTTTGTTGTGTATCCCATGAAATTGCGGTGCAGCTTTTTTTCTTGGAAAGCTTTTGCTAAATCATCGTGATCTAACGCAAAATGATCCATACCAATTTCTTTGTACCCATTTATTTCCAGCAATTGCTTTGCTTTTTCATATAAGGCACGTTTGACTTCGCTTTGCGGTAAATCGTTTTCATCGAAACCACGTTGCCCATTTCCCTTTATCCACGGAACGTGCGCATAACTGTACAACGAAATACGATCGGGTTTCAATTCCAAGGTTTTATTTACGGTGTCAATGATTGCTTCTAACGTTTGTTTGGGTAAACCAAAAACAAGATCGTGACTAATAGAAGTATAACCAATTGCACGTGCTGCTTCGTGTACTTTTTTTACTTGTTCAAACGATTGTATGCGGTGAATTGCTTTTTGTACTTCCGGATTGTAATCTTGAATCCCTAAACTCAATCGGCGAAAGCCAAAATCATACAATTCAGTTAATTGTTCGTTGGTCGTATTGTTTGGATGCGCTTCAAAACTTAATTCAATAGATGAGGGATCAACTTCTTTCGCTTGGAAAAGTTCTTCCACTAAGTGTCTTAAATTTTGTGCAGAAAAAAAAGTAGGAGTTCCGCCACCAAAATGAAGTTCTTTAATGTTGGGATGGAACGGTAATTTTTCTAAATAAAGCGACCATTCTTTTAAAACTGCTTCCAAGTAAGGCGTTTCAACTGCATGATTTTTAGTGATGCGCTTGTGGCAACCACAAAAAGTGCATAAACTTTCACAAAAGGGTAAATGTATGTATACACTGACGTCTGAAGATTGAAAGAAATTGTAATTTGTATTTATTGAATCAATCCATTCATTTTCAGAAAGTTGATCATTTTTCCAAAATGGAACAGTTGGATAGGAAGTATAACGAGGTCCTGGGACGTTGTATTTTTTGATGAATTGTTCCATTTGTGAGGATATAATTCGCAAAATTAAGGTGAAAAAAAAACTGAAAAAATGACAATCGTCAGTTATTGATAACTAAAAATAAATTGTATCTTTACATAGACCAATTTTAATTGATTCAAAAATGTTAGATAAATCGCATAAAAATCTCAGTTGTTCCTCTTGTTCGGCTCGAAAAGACTCGATTTTTGGAAATTATTGCGAGTGTGATGCATCAGATGTAGACAATTTAAAATCAAGCGCTTACTACAAAAAAAATCAACCTTTATTTTTAGAAGGGAGTTTTCCAAGAGGAGTTTATTGTTTGAACCAAGGGAAAGTAAAAATTTTTGCACGTGGTGACGAAGGAAAAGAGCAAATTATTCACATTGCTAAAGAAGGAGAAATCATTGGTTTTCGTTCAATGTTTAGTGAGGAACCGTTCAAAGTATCAGCCTCAACACTAGAGGAATGTAACATTTGTTTTATCAATAAAGAAGACTTCTTAAACATGATCGATACCAATCCAACTTTGCGAAATGGAATCATGAAAGAATTGTCGAAAGAACTAGGAGATCGAGCTATGTTTATAACAAATATGGCACAGAAATCGGTTCGTGAGCGTCTTGCTTTTTCGTTGATCATTTTAGCAGATATTTATGGAGACGAACAAATCAATTTAACACGTGAAGACATGGCCAATTTTATTGGTACAGCCACAGAAACTTTAATACGTTTATTGAAAGATTTCAAAGAGGAGGGGATACTTGAAATTCACACACGAAAACTAGAAATCATCAATAAAGATAAGTTGCTTCAAATCGCGGGTAAATAAGTAACTTTCGTTACACAATTCCAATTCTAAATCGCTAACTTTGTCAAAAAATGATAAGTCATGGTTGGTAAAGGTTCACGTTTATACAGTATTTTCAAGTCAAAATGTCCCAAATGCAATGAAGGGAAATTTTTTGTTTCTCATCCATATGATTTATCTAAAGTGGGTGATATTCATGAACATTGTGATAAATGTGGTTTAAAATATGAGAAAGAACCAGGATTTTATTACGGAGCAATGTATGTCGCCTATGCTTTAGGTGTTGCATTGTTTGTTACTTTTTGGGTTTCATTTAACTTGTTTTTTGAAAATGTTTCTTTGGCTTGGCAAATTGGAAGTATTATTGTTGGAACGATCGTCTTATCTCCATATATTTACGCTTTGTCTAAAATAATTTGGGCAAATCTTTTTATTAAATATGACAAAGATGCCATCAAACATTACCAAGAGTCAACTCATTCATGATTCTATTGGTTATTTATTAGAAGAAGAATTAATTCAAGAAATCAATCGTGTAGGACAAATTAGAACGACTACCATTGATGAGATTTTGATTAATGTTGGTGACGCAATGACGTCAATTCCAATTATTTTAAGTGGTTCTATTAAAATTTCTCGCGAAAATGACAACGGCGATGAATTGTTGTTGTATTACATTGAGGGTGGGGATACCTGCGCCATGACTTTGCAATGTTGTGTGCGTCAAATGAAAAGTGAAATCCGTGCTACAAGTATGGAAGATTCTGTTTTGTTGATGTTACCAACTGAAATGATGGAATTATGGATGCACAAATACAAATCTTGGCGAGAATATATTTTACAAAGTTACCACGTTCGTTTGACTGAATTGATGGAAACCATTGATGCTATTGCCTTTATGCGTTTAGACGAACGCTTGTTGAAATACCTAACTGATCAAGCGAAATTACTTGGAAGCTTAGAAATACATCATACGCATCAGCAAATAGCGGAAGATTTGCATTCTTCCCGTGTTGTAATTTCACGCTTGTTAAAACAATTAGAAATTAGAGGGACGATTACATTGAAGCGCAATAAAATTGTATTGAACTCGATTTAAAAGGCATAAAAAAAGGAGACAAATGCCACCTTTTAATTCGATTATTTTGGATTAAATTCTTCCTGGATATACTTTTAAAGCTTCTTCCAAACATTTCACTGCTTTACGTAAAGAATCTTGATTCAATACATAGGCAATTCGGGCTTCTTGCAAACCTGCACCTTTCGTTGAGTAGAAACCATTTGCAGGCGCCATCATAACCGTTTGACCTTCGTATTCGAATTCTTCTAATAGCCATTGGCAGAATTTCTCTGCATTGTCAACTGGGAATTTAGCAACACAGTAGAATGCTCCACTAGGCTTTGGGCAAAAAACACCCGGAATGGCATTCAAACCATCCACCATGATGTTTCTTCGTTGAACATATTCAGAAACAACATTGTCAAAATAAGATTGTGGTGTATTCAATGCTGCTTCAGAAGCGATTTGATCAATGGTTGGTGGCGATAAACGTGCTTGTCCAAATTTCAATACTGCAGCAATAATTTCCGCATTTTTTGAAATCAATGCACCAATACGCGCACCACACATAGAGTAACGTTTCGAAACGGAATCAATCATGATTACATTATCTTGGATACCTTCTAAATTCATCACTGAAAATGGAACGGCTCCATCGTAACAGAATTCACGGTACACTTCATCTGCAAACAAAACTAAGTCGTGTTTTTTTACAATCGCAGCTAATTGTTCCAATTCTTCTTTCGAATACAAATAGCCTGTTGGATTTCCAGGGTTACAAATAACGATTGCTTTTGTTTTTGCTGTAATTTTCTTTTCAATTTCCTCTACTGGAGGCAAGGCAAAACCTGTTTCAATCGTAGAAGTTACCGGTACAACATTCAAGCCAGCCATCACCGCAAAACCATTGTAATTCGCATAAAAAGGTTCAGGAATGATTACTTCGTCACCTAAATCGCACGTAGCCATAAAACCAAAAATCAAGGCTTCAGAACCACCTGTTGTAATGATGATATCTTCAGGATTCACATCGATTCCAGTTTTCTTGTAATAAGCAGACAAACCATTTCTGTAGCTCTCAAAACCAGCAGAGTGACTGTATTCGATCACTTTACGATCCATGTTTTTGATCGCGTTTAAAGCTACTTCAGGTGTTTCAATGTCTGGCTGACCAATGTTTAAATGATAAACAATTTTACCTTGTTTTTTTGCTGTTTCAGCATATGGAACCAATTTTCTAATTGGTGATGCAGGCATGTCAATAGCCTTTTGCGACAATTTTGGCATAATTTCTAAAAATTTCCACAAATTTAATTCATTTGTTTGAATGGAGTTGCAGCTATCAATTCTTTTTAGAACTTTGTTACATGAAATGTTTGCAAGCAGGGATCCTTTTATTTCTTTTTAGTCAATGTACGGCTATTCCAAGTCCAAAGAAACAACTTGGGCAACCAGCGAATGAACCACCAGAAAAAGAAATTGTTCTTCCTAAAACAACTGCTTTAATAACAGAAAAAGGATTAGTAGCGCTCAACGACATTGCCCCTTCAATTTTAGTCGATTTAAAATATACATCTACTGATAATTTCATGCATAAGCAATTGTACCATTCCATTGAGAAAGCTTATTTAGTGAAAGAAGTTGCAGAACGATTGGTTGCTTGTCAACGTTATTTGGAGCAACTAAAACCAGGATATCATTTATTGGTGTATGATGCTACGCGTCCCGTTTCTGTGCAACAAGAGATGTGGGAAAGTTTGGATTCCATTCCATTTGCTCAACGCATTAAATTTGTTTCTAACCCTAAAAATGGTAGTTTACATAATTATGGTGCAGCAGTTGATTTGACTATAACCAATGAAAAAGGAGAGCCATTAGACATGGGCGCTGGTTTCGATGATATACGTTTAATTGCGTATCCAGAAAACGAAGCACATTTTTTACAAACGGGCGAATTAACAGCGCAACACATTGAAAACCGAAAGTTATTGCGAAAAGTGATGCAGTCGCAAGGATTCAGGAATTTACCAACAGAATGGTGGCATTTTAATGCTTGTTCTAGAAACGAAGCAAAGAAAAAATATGTTTTGATTAAAAACGAGGAAGGGTTTTGAATAAATTAGTTATCGAATCCCCTCATTTTTCAATACACGAATAAAATGAAAGCCTTTTGGAGCAAACGATTGGTTGTAAAAGAATTTGTGTGCTTTAAAATTGGAGGTGTATGAATCCAAGGCCATCATGGTACAATTTTCTTGTGTTGCTTTTGCTGCGAGGTAATCAAACATAATCTTCCCAACACCAGTAGATCGTTGTTTTTCAGAAACAATTAAATTGTCGATTTCCAAGTATTTACCGCACCATAATTTCGTTCCAATCCAAAAACCGGTTAGACCCAAACAAGTTGTCCCATCAAAAACGGCTAACTGGCCATATTGATTGTTTGGAAGCATGTTGATGAGGTCCTTTTCATACGCCTCTTTGGTTAGACTTGGGTATAATTCTTGTAAAACAGGAAGTTGTTCCAGCATTTCTTCCATTGATTTGAGTTCTTTGAGTATCATTTTTTAAGCTGTAATTCAGTTTGAAATAATTCGTAAATGCGTCTGTATTCATCGAACCAAGAAGTTGCGTTCACGAATCCATGTCTTTCAATAGGGTAGATGGCAATGTCCCAATTTGTTTTTTTCAATTCAATAAAGCGTTGACTCAAGCGCACCACATCTTGGAATTGAACATTGTCATCAATCATTCCGTGTAATAATAACAAGCGATTTTTTAAATTTTCAGCATAATAAATTGGAGAACTTTTACGGTAAGCATCCGGATCTGTTTCTGGATAATTTAAAATATTGGCAGTGTAATCATTGTTGTAATGTGCCCAATCTGTTACAGAACGCAAAGCAGCACCGCAATTGAAGGTATTGGGGGTTTTTAGCAATGCCATTAAAGTGATAAAACCACCATACGATCCACCATAAATTCCAACACGATTGCTGTCAATTCCTTCGTTTTGGACTAAATATTTTTTACCCTCCAATTGATCTTGTAAATCCCTTCCGCCCATTTCGCGGTAAATGGCTGTTCGATAATCTCTGCCGTATCCTTCACTTGCTCTATAATCAATGTCCAAAACAGTCACACCTTCATCTGCTAAAAGGTTGTGAAACATATATTCTCTTGCATAATTGCTCCAATAATTGTGTGCATTTTGCAAGTAACCAGCTCCATGCACAAATTGAACTGCAGCTTTCGTGTTTTTGTCCGGATTTGCTTTGTACAAACGAGCGTAAATTTCAACGCCATCTGACGCTTTAATTTTAATTACTTCTGGTGTTCGCCAGTTGTAATCTTCAAATTTCTGAGTTGTTGAATGCGTAATTTGGTAACAGGTTGCACCAGCTTTGTTGGCGGCATAATACAAATCCCAAGGTTTGTTTTTAAAAGAGTAACGGATGGCTAGTTGTTTTTCATTGGGAGAAACTTCCACATCATAATAACCATCGTTTGTCAAAATAGGTATTAGTTGTTTGTTTGCAATTATAAAATGGTAAAACGAACGATTTCCAGGATGTGTTTGGTTTGTTGTTAAGTAGAATTTTTTGCCATCTGCAGCAAGAACAGCTTTGTGTACTTCCCATTTTCCTTCTGTTAATGCAGTTAGAACATTCGATTTTAATTGAAAGCTGTACAAATGAGAATACCCTGTTTTTTCAGATTGAAAATAAACCGTTTCATCATTTATCCAACCCAATGTTCCTTCAGACTCATCCCATGAATCAATTCCAGGCCCACCAATCCAGGCATCATCGTGCTGACGATCGATTTCTCTAATAGTTCCATTCGTCAGATCAGCGATAACCAACCAACGATCTTTGTTGTCGTATGCCCGCACATCAATCAACGCCAACGATTGATTTGGAGCAAAATTGAACGAATGCAAGGCTAACTTTCGTCTTGTTTTTGCTGCTGTTGTATCCTTTAAATATGCAGGTTGCTCATAAATCCCTGTTAGTTTGGAGAAATCTAAAAAATAGACGGTGTCTTTTATTAAGTTGTAAACCCCAAGTTGCTGTGTAGGTTGTTGCAATGCTACTTTTGGCCGTGAGTTTTCATGGAAAGATTGTCCGTTTTTCGCAAGGTAATGCGCTACTTCTGTCGGTTTTTCATCAGGGTAATCACTTAAGCGAAAAGTGATGAATGCACCATTGTTTGCAACTTGAAGATTCTCTAAATTAGTAGAACCAAATGCTATTTCTTTGGGTTGGAATGTATCTTTTTGTTGCTTTTTTTTGCGATAGACATCTAATTTTGCTTGAGTTTTCGTGATTTCAAATAAGTTGTATTCCTCTTTCATAATAAATGAAGAATCAATTTCTTTTGATTTGTTGACTTCTTTTTTGAAATCAGTAAGTTGGCGAATAGAGCCAGTTGCTTCGGCATACGAATAGACATTGTTTCCTAATTGAAAAAAGACAGTGTTTTCTGACGAGCGTTGTATAATTGTCAGTGATTCAGTTGTTTTAAATACGAGTTGATCACTTGACGTCTTTTTTGTGTGTTTCCAAAGTCCGCCCTGATAACTGTAAAAAATGGTTGTGAACTTACTTTGATTCACTACTTGTTTTGCCCGTTCTTGTTGTTCGATTTTGTAGAAGTTATTTTTCGTTAGAATTGGATTGTATTCATTTAATTTAAACACATAAGTTGAAGGAAGTGGATTGTTTTCTTTGTTCCAATCAAAATAAATTTGGTCGCTGTTTAAATTCCATTGAAAATTTTCTGGTTGATGCCCAATGTATTCATTGCCTTTCATGATTTCTTCTAACTTCAGTTTACTTTTTTCAGAAAGCTGACTAAACGTTGAAAAGGTGAAAAATCCGAAAGCGATCAGAATAAGATTGAAACGATTCATAGTACTTGTTTTGGTCAAAAATAGAAAAAATATATGTGAATAAGTTGAAATCAACAGGAGTAGAAATGAATTGCTAAGACGAAAATTTCACTTTGAAGCGTTAACTAGTTGTGAATTAAAAATAAAACCATATATTTGCACCCTAAAATTATATTATAAACCGAGGTTTCGTACCTCACATTGTAAATTTCATTATGGCAACTCGTATTAGATTGCAAAGACACGGAAAGAAAAACAAAGCTTTCTTTCACTTGGTAGCTGCGGACAGCAGAGCAAAAAGAGATGGTAAATTCATCGAAAAATTAGGAACATACAATCCAAACACAAATCCTGCAACAATCGAAATCAATTTCGACAAAACGTTACACTGGGTTCAAGTTGGAGCTGAAATGTCAGAAACTGCACGTGCGATTTTATCGTACAAAGGAGTATTGCACAAAAATCACTTATTAAACGGTGTTAAAAAAGGTGCATTGACGACAGAGCAAGCAGAAGCAAAATTTGCTGCATGGTTAGCTGAAAAAGATGCGAAAGTTTCTGGAAAAGTTGATTCATTAGCGAAAAACGAAGCAGCTGATAAAGCAGCACGTATGAAAGCTGAAGAAGTTGCGAATGCAGCGAAAGCAGCAGCAGTAGAAGCTAAAAACGCACCAGTTGTTGAAGAAGTTGAAGAGGCTCCAGTAGCTGAAGAGGCAGCGGAAGAAACTGCAGTTGAAACTGAAGAAGTTGTTGAAGCAACTCCGGAAGTTGAGGAAACTCCAGCAGCAGAGGAAGCAACAGAAGCACCAGCTGAAGAAGCAGGTGAAGAGGCTCCAGCAGCAGAATAAAAATACTACTGAATGGAAAAAGCAGATTGCTTTCATTTAGGATATGTAGCGAAACTTCACGGATTTAAAGGTGAAGTTTCGCTGTTTTTAGATGTTACGAATCCAGAAGATTACGAAACATTAGACGCCGTTTTTATCGAGATAAACGGACAATTGACGCCTTTCTTTGTTACGGCGTTTAAATTAAAAAACAAAGGTTTCGCAGCTGTAAAATTTGAAGGAGTTACTTCCGAAAATGATGCGCGAATCTTATTAAGAAAAAACTTATTTCTTCCAGCTCAAATTTTACCGAAATTATCAGGAAATAACTTTTACGACCATGAAGTGGTTGGTTACAAAGTAATGGATTCCTTGTTTGGTGAAGTGGGTATATTGGAATCCATCATTGATTTACAAGTGAATCCGCTGATTCAAATCATGAATGGTTCGAAAGAGGTATTGGTTCCCTTGATTGAAGGGTTAGTTCAAAAAGTTGACCGCGCTAACAAAACATTACACATTACAGCGCCTGCTGGATTGATAGAACTTTATTTACAATAAATTCTTTGAAACAATATGTTTCAGTTCAAACATTTTTCGGTTCAACAAGCTAATTCAGCTTTGAAAGTTGGAACGGACGCTATGTTATTAGGTGCGTGTGTTTCTGCTGAAAACGCTACTTCTTGTTTGGATATTGGAGCAGGAACTGGAGTTATTAGTTTAATGCTTGCACAGCAAAATCCTTCTTTACAAATCCATGCAATTGAAATTGATGCTGCTTCAGTAATTGATTGTCGTTCCAACTTCTCTAACTCAAAATGGAATAAAAATCTAACATGTATTGCGGAAGATTTTTTAACTTGGCAAGCCGACCAACAATACGATTTAATAGTTAGCAATCCTCCATTTTATCAAAATAGTTTATTAAGCAATCATGCATTAACAGCCCAAAGTAAACATTCGGTTTTCTTGCCTTTTGAGCAATTGTTTGAAAAAGTTGAACGCTTATTAACTGAGAATGGTGTTTTTTGGCTCATTGCGCCATTTCAAGATGTAGATTCTATTTGTGAATTAGGTAAAATAAATCAATTACATTATTCCCATCAAATCAACATTGAAGGGAAGCCTGGTAAACCTGTTCGAGTGATTTTAGCATTTCAAAAAAAAACGATTCGATTACAGGTTAAAACCATTTGTATTCGTACAGAAAACGGTAATTATTCAAGTGAATACATTGCGTTGACAGCCGATTTTCATGCAAAGAAACTAACCGAACAAAACAAGTGATCATTTGTTTTAATTTATAGATCTTAAAATAATTGCATTTTTTTTAAAATTATCTTCCAAAATAGTTCATTAAGACAAAAGGAAACAATAAATTTGCAGGTGATTTTTTAAAATCAATTTTTTAGTTTAAAATAGAAGGAAGAAATGAATTCAACAGGGATAGATTATTTACCAATATTACTTCAAATAGGAGTTATTGGTGGTTTTGTGGCTTTTGTGTTATTTATTACACATTATTTAGGGCCTCGTTTAAAATCTAAGAAAAAAGATTCCAACTGGGAATGTGGTATTGAATCACAAGGAAATGCTCGTTTTCCTGTTTCGGTTCGTTATTTTATGACAGCCATTTTATTCGTGTTGTTTGATGTGGAAGTTATCTTCTTCTATCCGTATGCCGTAAATTTTAAAGCACTTCAATTAGAAGGCTTATTAGCAGTAATATTATTTGTAGCCTTTTTCTTAATTGGCTTTTTCTATGTACTTAAAAAAGGAGCATTAGAATGGGAAAAATAAACGATGTTGATGTAATCAACGGTGAAGGATTTCAATTAACAACACTAGATAAAGTTATTGCTTCTGCGCGTGCCAATTCAGTTTGGCCATTGCCTTTTGCGACTTCTTGTTGTGGGATTGAATACATGGCTTCTATGGGAAGTAACTACGATTTAGCGCGATTTGGAATGGAACGTATGTCGTTTTCTCCTCGTCAAGCGGATTTGTTAATTGTTGCAGGAACCATTTCTAAAAAATTAGGTCCAGTTTTGAAACAAGTGTACGAACAAATGTCAGAACCTAAATGGGTGCTTTCAGTTGGTGCTTGTGCTTGTTCTGGTGGAATCTTTGACACTTACAGTGTGTTGCAAGGAATTGACCGTATCATTCCAGTGGATGTTTACGTGCCTGGATGTCCACCAAGACCTGAACAAATCATTGATGGTATCATGAATATTCACAAATTAGTGAAAACAGAATCATTGAGAAGACGTTACTCTGATGAGTACAAGCATTTATTAGAATCTTATAATATTGAATCAAATGCAGAGTAATTTGAACAATGAAATGGTACTTGAATTGTTGCAAAAACAATTTGGAGAAGCCATCATTACTGCAGATACGCCCTATGATTTGTTAACTATCGAAGTTTCACCTTCAAGTTGTTACGATATCATTGCTTGGATCAAAGATGAACCTACGTTAGCCATTGCTTATTTAACCAATTTAGGGGGTGTTCATTATCCTCAAAACGAAGGAAGAGAATTAGCGGTTGTTTACCACATCCATAGTTTAACCAACAATTTCAGAATCCGTATCAAAACGTTTTTGTCGATTGAAAATCCAACAATTGCTTCCATTGTAGCTATTCACAACGGAGCTAATTGGATGGAACGTGAAACGTTTGATTTTTATGGAATTCAGTTTGAAGGTCACCCTAATTTGGTGCGCATCTTAAACGAAGATACAATGGACTATTTCCCAATGCGTAAAGAATTCCATTTGGAAGACGCAACGCGTGAAGATAAAGATGATCGCTTCTTCGGAAGATAATTTACCTGGTATGAAAGAAGAAAAATTACACGAAGAAATTTATGTTGGTCGCTCAACCGAAACGATTGATGGAGATATTTCTACCTTAAATTTAGGTCCAACGCATCCTGCAACTCACGGTATTTTTCAAAATGTATTGAAAGTTGATGGAGAGAAAATTTTATCATCCGAACAAACGGTTGGATACATTCACAGAGCTTTTGAAAAACTAGCAGAACGTAGACCATTTAACCAAATTACACCCATTACCGATCGATTGAATTATTGTTCGTCACCTATAAATAACATGGGGTGGCACATGACAGTGGAAAAATTGATTGGTGCTGAAATACCAAAACGTGTAGATTACATGCGTGTGATCATCATGGAATTAGCGCGTATTGCAGATCATTTGGTATGTAATTCTGTCATTGGTGTAGATACAGGTGCCTTGACTGGTTTTACCTACGTTTTCCAACAAAGAGAAAAAATATATGAGCTATACGAAGAAGTTTGTGGTGCTCGTTTAACAACTAATATTGGACGAATTGGTGGTTTTGAAAGAGATTTCTCACCAGCATTTCATCAAAAATTAAACGATTTCTTAAAAGAATTCCCAAAGGTTTTCAATGAGTTTGACGCTCTATTGTCGCGTAATCGTATTTTTATGGATCGTACAATAGGTGCAGGACCAATATCTGCGCAACGCGCTTTGGATTATTCATTTGCAGGTCCTAATTTAAGAGCTGCAGGTATTGATTACGATGTACGTGTGATGAATCCTTATTCTTCGTATGAAGATTTTGATTTCATTGTTCCTGTTGGAACACAAGGTGATACCTACGATCGTTTCCAAGTTCGTCAAGAAGAAATTCGTCAAAGTTTACGAATCATCGAACAAGCGTACAAAAATATGCCTGAAGGTGATTATAAAGCGGATATTCCAGAGTTTTATTTGCCTCCAAAAGAAGCAGTTTATAATAACATGGAAGCGTTGATTTATCACTTTAAAATTGTAATGGGTGAAACACCAATTCCTGTAGGGGAAGTTTACCACAGTGTTGAAGGTGGAAATGGCGAATTAGGTTATTACTTAATCAGTGATGGCGGACGTTCACCTTATCGTTTACAATTTAGAAGACCTTGTTTTATTTATTACCAAGCTTATCCTGAAATGATTACAGGTCAAAGTATCTCAGATGCTGTATTGACATTAAGTAGTTTGAATGTGATTGCTGGAGAATTAGACGCATAATTATGAGTAATACACACGTTGATTTAAGTAAAAGACATTCTGAAAAACCTGTATTCAGTGCTGAAAAAATGGCTGAAGTACAAGGGATTATCAATCAATATCCTGAAGGAAAACATAAAAGTGCATTGATTCGAATTTTACACATTGCTGAAGAAACTTTTGGCGGATGGTTGAGTATCGAAACAATGGATTACGTAGCAGAAGTGCTAAATATTCAACCAATTGAAGTATATGAAGTAGCAACTTTTTATACGATGTTCAATTTGGAACCAACAGGTAAATTTGTATTTGAAGTTTGCCGAACTGGACCATGTATGTTGGTTGGAAGTGATCAAATTATTGAACACATCGAAAACACCTTAGACATTAAAGTTGGTGAAACAACGAAAGACGGGATGTTTACCTTAAAAACAGCTGAATGTTTAGGGGCATGTGGTTACGGTCCAATGTTGCAATGTGGAAAAAAATTCCATGAACATTTGACAAAAGAGAAAGTAAATGAATTAATTGCTGCTTACCGTTCAGGTGAGTTGCCAAAATAAGGAATAGAACCCATGGCAAGAAGGATTCTTTTAGAACATGATAATGTGCCCGGAATTGAGACGTATGACGTTTACCGAAAAAATGGTGGTTATCGTTCAGTTGAAAAAGCATTGAAAAAAATGACCCCACAAGAAATTGTGGAAGAAGTTCAAAAATCAGGATTGAGAGGACGCGGTGGCGCTGGATTCCCAACTGGAATGAAATGGTCTTTTTTAGCAAAACCAGATGGTGTGCCAAGATATTTGTTGTGCAACGCCGATGAAAGTGAACCAGGAACGTTCAAAGATCGCTACTTAATGGAGAAAATTCCTCATTTGTTGATCGAAGGAATGATTGTTTCTAGTTTTGCATTGGGTGCTAATCTTTCATTTATCTATATCCGCGGTGAATACATGTGGGTATTAGAAATTTTAGAAAAAGCAATCTCTGAAGCCTATGCAAATGGCTGGTTAGGAAAAAATATTTTAGGTTCAGGTTACGATTTGGACTTACGCGTTGCACCAGGTGGTGGAGCTTATATTTGTGGTGAAGAAACAGCGTTGATTGAATCATTGGAAGGTAAACGTGGAAATCCACGTATGAAACCACCATTCCCAGCTGTTAAAGGTTTATGGGGTTGTCCAACGGTTGTAAACAACGTTGAAAGTATTGCTGCAGTAGTACCAATTATTAATGATGGTGGCGATGAATATGCTAAAATCGGAATTGGAAAAAGTACAGGTACAAAATTGATTTCTGCGAGTGGAAATTTAGCTCGACCAGGAGTTTACGAAATAGAATTAGGATTATCGGTTGAAGAATTCATTTACGGTGATGATTATTGCCGCGGAATTGCCAACGGGAAAAAACTAAAAGCATGTATCCCTGGAGGTTCATCTGTTCCAATTTTACCAGCACATTTGGTTACCAAAACAGCTGAAGGTTTGGATCGTTTGATGTCTTACGAAAGTTTGGCTGATGGAGGATTTGCAACTGGTTCTATGTTGGGTTCTGGTGGATTTATCGTATTTGATGAAGACCAATGTATCGTGAGAAACACATGGACATTTGCACGTTTTTATGCGCACGAATCATGCGGACAATGTTCTCCATGCCGTGAAGGTACAGGTTGGATGGAAAAAGTATTGAACCGTTTAGAACATGGACAAGGAAACATGCGCGACATTGATTTGTTGGCTGAAATCAACAAAAAAATCGAAGGAAATACAATTTGTCCATTAGGAGATGCTGCTGCTTGGCCAGTTGCTGCTGCGATTCGTCACTTTAGAGAAGAGTTTGAATGGCACGTAACGAACAAAGAAGAAGCACAAACAAGAAATTATGGCTTATTAAAAGCTTCTATGTAAGCTTTTGTAAACAGTATTAATAATTAGCATTAAAAACAAAAATTATGGTAAAAGTTACCATTGACGACATCCAAATTGAAGTAGAAGAAGGAACATCGATTCTGAATGCTGCGCGTCAAATTGGAGGAAATGTTGTTCCACCAGCAATGTGCTATTACAGTAAATTGCCTGGTACAGGTGGGAAATGCAGAACATGTTTAGTGGAAGTTGCTGCTGGTTCTGAGCGCGACCCACGTCCAATGCCTAAATTAGTGGCATCGTGTTCTACACCTGTTCAAGATGGAATGGTTGTAAAAAACAAAACAAGTGAAAAAGTACACGATAACCGTGGAGCAGTTGTTGAGTTTTTATTGATCAATCACCCATTGGATTGCCCTGTTTGTGACCAAGCCGGAGAATGCAACTTGCAAGATTTAGGGTTTGAACACGGTGGTAGTGGAACACGTTACGAAGAAGAACGTAGAACGTACGATCCAATTGATATCGGTAACAAAATCAAATTACACATGAATCGTTGTATTTTGTGTTACCGTTGCGTGCATATTGCGAATCAATTGACAGATAAACGTGTTCACGGTGTTTTGAACCGTGGTGAGCATGCTGAAATCAGTACATATATTGAAAATGCTATTGACAATGAATTCTCTGGAAACATGATTGATGTGTGTCCAGTAGGAGCATTAACCGATAAAACATTCCGTTTCAAAAGCCGTGTTTGGTTCTTGAAACCAATGGATGCTTCGTGTGGTTGCACAAAATGTTCTGGAAAAGCAGTTGTTTGGATGTTTGGAAATGAAATTTACCGTGTAACAGCTCGTAAAGATCAATATGGAGAAGTTGAAAATCAAGAAGATGGGAAACCAGCTTGGATTTGCAACGAATGTCGTTTTGATAAAAAAGAATTGTCTCATTGGATGATTGAAGGTCCTCGTAAAATAAACCGTCATTCGGTTATTTCTCAAGGTCATTATACAAGTCCACGTGGAAATTCACAAAAAAAGATTGCAAATGGAAATTAGTGAGTTAATAGAAAAATTAGCGTTGATTGTTGTTCTTTTTGGAGTAACATTGGGAATTGCTGCCTATGCAACCTATTTTGAACGTAAAGTTGCTGCATGGTTTCAAGATCGTATTGGACCAGATAGAGCAGGGCCTTTTGGTATTTTACAGCCCTTAGCGGATGGTGGAAAATTATTTTTTAAAGAAGATTTTATTCCAGCAAATGCCGAGAAATGGTTGTTCATTATGGGGCCTGGAATTGCGATGTTTACAGCATTAATGACAGGTTCTGTTATTCCTTGGAGTACTGACTTAGAATTATTTGGACAGCAAATTGCATTACAAGTTTCAGACATTAATATTGGTATCTTATTCATCATGGGATTCCTTTCAATCGGTGTCTACGGAATTATGATTGGTGGATGGGCATCGAATAATAAATTCTCCTTATTTGGAGCGATTCGTGCAAGTTCTCAAATGATTTCTTACGAATTAGCGATGGGAATCACTGTCATTACGATTGTAATGATGTCGGGAAGTTTATCGTTAAGAGATATTGTCAATGCGCAACATGGAATGAACTGGAACGTGTTTTATCAGCCATTAGCATTCTTAATCTTCTTTATTTGTGCATTAGCAGAAACAAATCGTGCTCCATTCGATTTACCTGAATGTGAAAGTGAATTAATTGGTGGATACCACACAGAATATGGTTCTATGAAAATGGGATTCTATTTATTTGCTGAATACGTGAGTTTATTTACTTCATCGGCTGTTATTTCCGTCTTATTTTTTGGAGGTTTCAATTTCCCAGGAATGGATAATTTTGATGGAAATACCTTAGCTATTTTAGGAATTATTGCCATGTTTACAAAAACGTTTTTCTTCATTTTTGTATTCATGTGGATACGTTGGACAATACCACGTTTCCGTTTTGATCAATTGATGCATTTAGGTTGGAAAAGTTTAATTCCAATTTCAATAATAAATATGTTAATCACTGGACTTGTCATTGCGTTCAATGAAGGTTGGTTTAAATAGAATTCGTTATGCAAAGTTTATCTAATAGAAAGAAAGTCGTTTCGAATAAGAAAATGACCTTCCTAGAAAAAATTTACTTACCTGCTATTTTTGGAGGTATGTGGATTACGTTCAAACACTTATTCCGAAAAAATAATACATTGAGATATCCTGAACATACGCGCGAATTTGCGCCTGTTTACAGAGGTCAACATGTATTGAAACGCGATGAGCAAGGAAGAGAAAATTGTACAGCTTGCGGATTGTGTGCTGTTGCTTGTCCTGCTGAAGCCATAACAATGGTTGCTGCAGAACGTGAAAAAGGTGAAGAGAAATTATACAGAGAAGAAAAATATGCAGCTTCATACGAAATAAATATGTTGCGTTGCATCTTCTGTGGATTGTGTGAAGAAGCGTGTCCAAAAGAGGCCGTTTTCTTGACAGACCGAATTGTGCCAACTAATTTTGAGCGCGATTCATTTGTATATGGAAAAGATCGTTTGGTGGAAGATATAAATGATCGTATCGATATCACGAAAAGACAACACACTGGTAAAAGAACTGAAAAATGAGTTTAGAAACGATTACAACAATTTTAGGTGGATTAACGATCGGCGCTGCTTTAATGGTCGTTATTAGTCGCCACCCTGTAAGAAGTGTACTATATTTAGTACTAACTTTTTTCTTGATTTCATCGAATTATATTTTGATGAATGCACAATTCTTAGCAGTCGTAAATATCATTGTTTACGCTGGTGCAATCATGGTTTTGTTCCTTTTTGTATTGATGTTATTGAACTTGGACAAAGATTCTGAACCTAAAACGCACATCTTAGTAAAAATTGCTTCGGTAGTAGCGGGTGGAATTTTATTCACTGTTTTAATTGCAGCATTGAAAGATGGTATTGCACTTGGTGAAGCGGCAGCTCCTACAGCACAAAACAACGAAGGATTGGTTCAGAATTTAGGACAATTATTATTCTCTAAATATGTTTTACCATTTGAAGTATCATCTGTTTTATTCATCGCATCGATGGTTGGAGCAGTACTTTTGGCAAAACGTGAAAAACAAGTAATTGATTAAACATGGTATTAGGAAGTATTTTTAACGCAGGTGTTTCGATCGAATATTACATCGTATTGTCGACTATATTATTTGTAATTGGCGCAATAGGAGTAATGGTTCGTCGCAACGCAATCATTTTGTTAATGTGTATCGAATTGATGTTGAACGCTGTGAATTTATTGATGGTGGCGTTCTCAACCTATTTTGGTAAAGCAGATGGACAAATTTTTGTATTCTTTATTATGGTGGTAGCAGCAGCTGAAGCAACAGTTGGTTTATCGATTTTAGTAATGGCTTACCGTAATATTCGTACAACGGATGTTGGATTGTTCAACAAATTAAAAGGGTAAAAATGACGATAGATAAATTAATATTGATGATCATGGCATTGCCACTTATTGGGGCATTTGTCAATGGTACAGCTGGTAAATATTTACCAAAGAAAATTGTCGGAACACTCGCAACAGTTGTTATGTTTACTGCATTTGGATTGGCATTCATGGTGTTTAATCGTTTGCACGACACACAAATCATTCACTTGTTTCAAGTATTGAATTTAGAGAACATCACTTTAAACGCACGTTTACAAGTAGATTCATTATCAATTTGGATGACTTTAGTTGTAACGGGTGTAGGGGCTTTGATTCATTTATTTTCAATGGGATACATGAGTCACGATAAAGGATATTATAAATTCTTTACGTACTTGAACTTGTTCATCTTCGCCATGTTAATCTTGGTTTTAGGAAGCAACTATTTCATGTTGTTCTTTGGCTGGGAAGGCGTTGGTATTTGTTCATACTTATTGATCGGATTCCACTACAGCGACTTAGAAAAAGGAATGTTGAATAGCATTGCAGCGCGTAAGGCTTTCATCATGAACCGTATTGGTGATTTAGGTTTGTTAGTTGCCTTGTTTTTGATTTTAAATCAATTTGGAACATTGGAATACAATGAACTAGCGAACAAGATTTTAGTGGATAAATTGATTCCATCTGATTGGATGATGCTTGGAATTACTTTGATGCTATTTATTGGAGCAACAGGTAAATCGGCTCAAATTCCATTGTTTACTTGGTTGCCAGATGCGATGGCGGGGCCAACACCAGTTTCTGCCTTGATTCACGCAGCAACGATGGTAACGGCAGGTATTTTCTTAGTGGTTCGTTCTAATTACTTATTTGAATTAGCGCCAACAACGCAAGATATCATGTTGTACGTAGGTTTGGCAACGTCTCTTGTTGCCGCGTTTATCGCAATGCGTCAAAATGATATCAAAAAAGTATTAGCCTACTCAACAGTTTCTCAATTAGGATTGTTGTTTGTCGCATTGGGAATGGGTGCATACACTGCTGCAATGTTCCACGTAACGACACACGCATTTTTCAAAGCTTTATTGTTCTTAGGTTCAGGAAGTGTTATCCATGCGATGTCTGACGAACAAGACATTCGTAAAATGGGAGGCTTGAAAAAATTCATTCCAATTACGCACCTTACATTTTTAATTGGAACATTAGCAATTGCAGGTTTCCCTCTTTTATCAGGGTTTTACTCGAAAGATGAAATCTTAGCGCACGCAGTTATGCACAATGGCGTAATTTATGCAGTATTGATGTTTTCTGTTGCCTTAACTGCGATTTACATGTTTAGAATGTATTTCTTAGTATTCCATGGTGAATTCAGAGGTTCTGCAGAAGCAAAACACCATTTGCATGAAAGTCCTTTGAATATGACATTGCCATTAATTGTATTAGCGATTTTATCGGTATTCGGTGGTTTATTGAATTTACCAGGTTTGTTCTTGCACAAGGGAGCGCATTGGTTGTCTCATTTCTTAGAACACAACACACGTGGTTTGGAATTGATTCCTGCGGTTCATTTAGAAACAAGTCAAGCGATGTTATTGATGGGTACTGCAGTGGTAATGACGATCTGTATTTTGATTGCTTCGTTTGTAGTTTACGTTAAACGAGGAAGTTTAGCGAAAGCGGACAGCGAATTAACCGGTTGGGAATTAGCATCTAATAAAAAATTGTACTTCGACGAAGTGTATAACAAATTGTTTGTACAACCAATTGAGTGGATCGGAAAAATGAGTCACCAATTCATTGAACTTGCTGTTTTAAACAAATCCATTTCGGTTTTCACGACTGCTATTGGTAAAACAGGAGATTTAGTGCGCAAATGGCAAACAGGATATGTTTCGAATTATTTGCTTTGGATGGTCCTAGGGATTGTTGGTTTAGTTGTGTATTACCTTTTAAAATTTTAAGTTTTGGAATTGTATATTATACCTTTAGTTTTTGCTCTTGTAGCAGCTATTTCGCCTAAAAATTTGGTGAAATACATTGGTCTAGCTGGAGCGGTTGCATCGTTGGTTGCAACACTTGCAAAAGCAGTTGTTTTCCAATCTGGTTCAACTGTTCTAGTATACGATCCTGAATTAGTTACTTCTTTCGGAATGACTTTTAAAATGGGTTACGACGGAATGGGCTTATTCATGGTTTTATTGACGAATGCACTTGTTCCTATCATCTTATTAAGTAATTTAAATAGAAGTGTCGCAAATGAACGCGGATTCAATGCGATGGTTTTGTTGATGCAATTTGCTTTAGTAGGCGTTTTCACAGCATTGGATGGAATTTTATTCTACGTATTCTGGGAATTAACATTGGTGCCAATTTTCTTAATTGCATTGTGGTACGGAGCAACTGATAGCAAAAAATCATTGATTAAATTTTTCATTTACACGTTTGTTGGTTCTTTAGCGATGTTGTTATCCTTGATGGCTTTAGGAACGCAAGCTGCTGATTTTTCTCACGAAAGTTTAGTTGCGGTTCAATT
Organism: Crocinitomicaceae bacterium; assembly: GCA_017984635.1. Classification (GTDB taxonomy): domain Bacteria; phylum Bacteroidota; class Bacteroidia; order Flavobacteriales_D; family Crocinitomicaceae; genus M0103. Next base: position 3,805 of record JAGNZC010000006.1, on the reverse strand, counting down.
GACAGCTAAATCGGCTTGTTGGATCATGGGAGGTTTCTTTTTAGCATTTGCGATTAAAATCCCATTGTTTCCTTTTCACACGTGGCAACCAGCAACGTACACCAACGCGCCAATGGCCGGAACAATGTTATTATCAGGTTTGATGTTGAAAATGGCCTTGTTTGGAATGATTCGTTGGATGATTCCTTTAGCTCCAGAAGCTCTAGGTGAAATGCAATTTTTAGTAATTACACTTGGATTAATTGGAATTGTTTATGCAGCTATTATTGCCATTAAACAAAACGACATCAAACGTATTTTTGCCTTTGCATCTATTAGTCACGTTGGATTGATTGCAGCTGGAATCATGTTGTTTGATACAGCTACTTTATCCGCTGCTTTTGTCCAAATGTTGAACCACAGTTTAGTAGCGGTTGGCTTGTTTTTAGCAGCAGGAATTTTAGAAGATCGTTTTGGAACAAGAGACATTTCGCAAATGGGTGGGGTAGCAAAAGTAGCACCTCGTTTTGCATTTTGGTTTGCTGTGATTGCCTTTGCATCTGTATCTGTTCCATTTACATCTGGTTTCATTGGTGAGTTTTTATTATTGAAAAGTTTATACAACTACAACTGGGTAGTTGGATTAATTGCAGGAACAACTTTGGTGTTCGGAGCAGTTTACACCTTTAGAGCGTATCAAGTTTCAATGAATGGAGCTGGAACAACTCATCCATTTAAAGATTTGACATGGAATGAAACAGCGGCTTTCTTCTTGATTACAATCTTAATCGTATTTTTTGGGGTGTATCCTCAAGCAATTATAAATTTTGTTGGACCAAGCTTGGAAAACCTTAAAGGTTTAATACAAGCATCAAATAATTTAGTACCGTAATATGGACGCATTAATTATCGTTTTTGTAACAGGATTGATTTCCATGTTTATTGCAATGGCTAAGAAGCCAGTGCTTGTGCTTGCAACAGCAATGATTGGTTTATCGAGTGCTTTGGCATTGATGATTAATCAGTGGTGGACTGGAACAGGTTTTATTCAACTAAACTATGAAGGTTTGTTGTTTGATAAGCCTTCCATTTTGTATAGTAGTTTAGCGATCTCATTTGTTTTACTTATTGTTGCAGGTGGGTACAGTTATTTCAAACAAGAAGTTGAACACACAGGAGAATACATTTCCTTATTGATTTTCTCATTAGTTGGCGCTATTTGTATGATTGCGTTTACTGATTTATTCATGTTCTTCCTAGGATTAGAAATTCTTTCCATTCCAATCTACGTAATGGTAGGAAGTAAAAAAAGAGACATTTTATCGACTGAAGCATCTCTAAAGTATTTCTTTACAGGTTCATTAGCTACAGGTATTTTGTTATTTGGAACAGCATGGGTTTACGGAGCAACTGGTTCATTCAAAATCAATGAAATCAGCGCAGCTATTATAGATGGATCAGCAAAAGGAGCATTATTGAATGTTGGGATTTTAATTATGATGGCGGCTTTCTTATTCAAAGTAGGAGCAGCACCTTTCCACTTTTGGAGTCCAGATGTTTACGGAGGTGCGCCAACTATCGTCACAGGTTTTATGGCTGCTGTCGTTAAATTAGCAGGTTTATTTGCGTTCTTAAAATTGTTCACGTTCACTTTTTGGGGAGCCTATCCGTTGTGGTCGGGAGCATTGTTTGGTATTATCTTATTAACAGTAGTAGTAGGAAATTTATCTGCTTTAGCACAAACACGTTTCAAACGATTATTAGCATTTTCAAGTATTGCCAATGCGGGTTATGCATTAATTGCGATTATGAACCAAAGCAATTGGAGTACGTGGAATTTATGGATGTACATCTATGGTTATGGTTTCGCAATCATTGCGTTGATCATCATTTCCTTGCTTGTAAACGATGAAAACGATTCCATCGAAGGATTCAGAGGGGTAGGGCGTAAAAACCCGTTTATTGGCTTTGTTTTAACTGTCAGTTTATTATCATTAGCAGGCGTTCCGCCATTAGCGGGTTTCTTTGGTAAATACATGGTTTTTGCAGCGGCATTTAAACAATATCCTGTCTTGGTGATTACAGCAATCGCTACTTCTGGAATAGGAATGGTGTATTACTTGCGTTTCTTTATGACAGCAATGGCAAAAGAAGAAAACGAGTCAACCGTTAAAAAATTAAAACCATCGATTTTACAAACGATTGTGTTGTTAATCTGTGCAATCGCATTGTTGATTGGTGGCTACATCGCTTATTAAGGAATTAAAGATAGTTGAAAAGGTCGATCAATGGGTCGGCCTTTTTTATTTTATTGATTTTTTCAAACAAGGTAAAGTTTTGCGTAACTTTGACACAACGATTGGGGTCGTTTTTGGATTTGACAGCGGTAGCGGTAGTCAAGTGTCAGCATGCAGAGGGTTGGAGTGAACCTCTATAATATCTTGCTTCGAACTATAATTGACAACACGTCATACGCACTTGCTGCTTAATTAACGGAATGTTAATTGGCTTAATCGATTTGAAGCATAGTAGGATCGACAAGTACTCTCTTCAAGCCTCTGCTCATTAGGTTTGATATTCGAGAGTTCAAACTTTTGAGCTGGCAACTGTGACAATTCTAAGCAGGTGTAAGACAACAGAATTTAAGTGTTGAGCTTGGGTGTTCATGTCCGTCTCTTCATCGAAAACCAATTATGAACTAAGCATGTAGAAAGCTTGAAAACTCATCGTTTGGACGAGGGTTCGAACCCCTCCGACTCCACTTCAAGGGAAAGCACGCCAAATTCGGTGTGCTTTTCTTTTTTTGAATTCCTGGAAGGCTTGCCATCATTGAGTATTAGCGATACGAGTTGGTTCGTAAAAAGAGTTCGAACTGAATTTTTTTCAAAAATTAATTTTTCAGGAAACATCGAACTTATTATCCTACGTTTTATCTCTGTATCCCTTTCTGTATAAGTGTTTTTGATGTTTGAGAGCAATTCTAAGTTTCGCACAATTTTTTTGTCAATAGAACTAATTGAATTCGAAATTTCAATCATGTTTCTTGTTTCAATTAAGATAGAATTTTCAATCTCATTTTTCAATTCTTTGTACTCGTTTGCTGTGATATCACCATCCAACATTAACATACGTGCATTCGCTAAACGCTGTTTAGATTTATCTATTTTTTGTTGAGTTCGAAAAAGTTCCTGTTTAGATTCTTCTGTGCTATTTGCATATTTATCTTTTATTATTTCCCCCAATAATTGTAATCGATTAGGTTTGAAATTTAGTGTGTTTAACAATTTCACAAATGAATCATTTACTTTCTCTGCACTTTGTCGTTCTTTACAACCTTTCCCACAATGGTAATAAGGATAACGTACTCCTTGTTTTCCTTTGGAAGAAGAACCAGTAAGCATTTTACCACATTTAGGACAAATTAAATGACCGCGTAAAGGAAATTCATCTCTGACTGCTTTTAAAGCTGTTGTTGTCTTTTTCTTTCTTCTTTCAAATACCTCTTGACATTTGTAAAAAGTTCCTTCATCAATTATGGGAATGTGTTGACCTTTTACATATTCCTCAGGTTCATTTTTAATGGCTGGAACAAAGATTAACCCTATGTAAACTTTATTGTGTAATAGGTTCCAAAATGAATTTCTGCTTACATATAATTCTCTTGAGTTTAATTTTTTCCTTAAATCTTCTACTGCATAAAATCCAGTTGAAAAGAGTTTGAAAGCTTCCTTTACATACTTTTCTTTTATCCCTCCTTCTGGAAGAATAACAGGACGATTAATATGATTTCTACCGTTCTTATATCCTAAAGGACAACCACCTACCC
>JAGNZC010000057.1 GCA_017984635.1 Crocinitomicaceae bacterium | reverse complement strand
ATGTAACAATGCTATCACACCCAGCAGCGTTCACTAATGTGTCTGAATACGTACCACTTTGTGTGTAGGTTTGGTTGTTGATTGGCCAGGTGTAGGCATCTAGTGCTGTTTGGGTTTGGGAAGATGAAGTAGATTCTAATACAGCAACTTCAACAGTATCTGATCCTGCACAACCAATGCTATCAGTTCCAGTCAAAATATAATTTTGGGTTATTGTTGGAGTAAAAGATTGAGCATTAATAACATTATTGTTCCAAGAATAAGTTGCTGCACCTGATGCTGTCAATGTAACTGGATTACCAGCACAAACAGATTGATTAGAACCAGCCTCAATAGATGAATATCCAAATTGAGAATGATATAAATCTTGTATTTCACAATTACTTAACACTCTATTCCAAGTCGAAAATTCGTCAAGATTCCCATCAAATCGATATGATCCATTATTTCCCCCTTGTGAAGCATAACCTACTTTTATTGGCTGATTTATAGAACTTGATAAATTAATATTCAAATTAACAATATTATCAATAGTTCCATTTATAAAAAGTTTGTGAAAATCCCCAGATTTTGTAAAAACTATATGAGTCCAATTATTTTGTAAAATAGTATTTGAAGTTAAAATTAGTTGAACACCTTGCTTGCCAAATGAAATAGTGTTATCTCCGCTTATTCCAAATGTGAGACTACCATCAGGTTTATGCCAAATATGAGCTCCTAAATGATTAATTATTAAATTATTTTTAATCCAAAAAGAAATAGTAAAATTATCTATCATTGAATTGTTAGAATTTGGTATTAAAATACCTGAATTTAACCCATTAAAACTATACGCTTTATTTAAAACTCCATTTCTATCAGTTGTTAAAGTTGCGCCATTCACAGTTCCGTTATTCCCATTCCCACTTTCATCATTGGCATTGCCATTAAACGGCCACCAGCCTACTAAGCCAGTTGTTGGCATATAAGAAGGGATTTGAGCAAAACTCAAAGATGCAATTAGAATTGCTGTTAAAAAGGTCAATTTTTTCATTGTAGGTTTGTTTTAATTATAAAAAGTATAGCAAATGTAGCTATAATATGAATACACATTAATTTTTAAACTCAAAAATAGACGCAATTTGGCGCTATGAGTGAATATACTGATGCTTCTTTGTTGCAATTGATAGGTTTAAGGATTCGTGCAATGCGCGAAGAGAATAACTTATCCTTGCGAGATTTGGCGTTTAAAATCGGTATGGAACCTTCTAATTTGTCTGTCATTGAAAATGGCAAGTCAAATCCTCAACTATTAACCTATGCACGCATCGCCGCTGCTTTGCAAACAGATCTAAGCACTTTGTTTGCATTTGATTTTGATTTCAAGGTGTTTAGTGAGCAACCTATAGTGTATAAGCCAAGAAAACACGAGAAGTAATCATTCAATTAGTTCATTTCTTGCGTTTGTAATTTGTTTCTTCGAGATTTAATAGTTTCCCCAGCTTATAAAAATGAAATTTTGTGATTTAAAGGATGATAGATCCTGGCGCATTGGTTCAATCCAAGCATGCAATCTCGTGCTGCTGCGCATCACTGGATTTTTTTGTTTATCTAGCTTACAAAAGTGAACTTTTGACGCTGTTAAGGATGGTTGATCCTGGCGCATTGGTTCAATCCAAGCATGCAATCTCGTGCTGCTGCGCATCACTGGATTTTTTTGTTTATCCAGCTTACAAAAGTGAACTTTTGACGCTGTTAAACAAAAAAATCCCGACACAACGTGTCGAGATTTCTTTTGTGACCCCGAAAGGATTCGAACCTTTGACCTTCGCCTTAGAAGGGCGTTGCTCTATCCAGCTGAGCTACGGGGCCATTATTGTTTTTTTCTAATGCAATGCATAGAAATACTTAGCATAAAAAAAGGGGATGATTGCTCATCCCCCGAAGTCGGGGCGGCAGGATTCGAACCTGCGACCTCCTGGTCCCAAACCAGGCGCGATGACCGGACTACGCTACGCCCCGAGCTAATCATCTAATATTTCAAGCTTGTTAAAGGACGTTTCCTTAAAAGCGAGTGCAAAAGTAATGATTTTTTTACAATTTGCAAGTGTTTTCATTGGAAAATATATTATTTTCCGTTAAAATGAAGTATTCAAGGTTCTCATCCCTTTCTTCCTTCATTACATTGCGGAACAAAAGAAGCTGGCGGGATTATCTCATCAATCAAAATTGATTTCGATGGACTACGTCTCGAACCAAGGTTCTCATCCCTTTCTTCCTTCATTACATTGCGGAGAGAGCGGGATTCGAACCCGCGGTACAGTTACCCGTACGTCAGTTTAGCAAACTGGTGGTTTCAGCCACTCACCCATCCCTCCAATATGTTCAAAGAACTAGGCGACAAAATTAGTAATTCCATTGACAACTCAAAGAAAAAACGCTAAAAAATACATGAAATAATTGTAAGCGATTGATTAGCTGAGTAATGTTATCATTTTTAACCCACCTAAAATAGCCATCAATAGCCATAAATAGTGATTGGTGCCTTTGTCTTTTGATTGAAAACCCAAATAAAATAAGCTTCCAAAGATTAAAATTTGAAGGATCGGCAGATTGAATAGACTCGCACAGAATAAACTGAATGCCGCAATTCCTGAAAGTAGCAATTTAGTAGTTGGCGAAACTTCAGCACAATATCTGTAAATCCAAACTAGTAGAGGAACAAAAGCAATGAGATTGATTCCAACTAAGAAATTACTTTCACTAAGGGCTAAAAGGGTGGTGTCTTTTAGAAAAAAACTCCAAAAAAATTGAGTGGAAGCTAAGCTGAAAAGTGCGTACAAGACACTCGAACTAACTAAAAGGCGATTGGATTTCCAATTCCAAATTCCAAATTGGATACTGACACCCAAAACAATGCTTTCATTCAAGGGAAACGGAAAAATAAACGCTTGGTAAAAAAACAAATAATAAAAGGTGTAAAAGAGTAGGGTAAGTACTACCAAAAACACAGTTCTCGCTTCGCGTGTCATTTTTTCTTTGCCAATGCAGCTTCGATGTAATCAAATGTGGAAAGAATCACGGGTTTTCCATCCACAACAGCAATATTGTGCTCGAAATGGGCACTTGGTAATCCATCTGCAGTTACAATTGTCCAATTATCGTCTAATTGTTCCACTTTTTCAGTTCCCATGTTAATCATCGGTTCTATTGCAATGGTTAATCCGTCTTGTATTTTTTTACCACGGCCGCGTTTTCCGTAATTTGGAACTTGCGGGTCTTCGTGCAACGTTTTTCCTAATCCATGTCCAACTAAGTCGCGCACAACGCCATAACCATTTTTTTCAGCATGTGTTTGAATCGCCCAACCAATGTCTTCAATACGATTTCCAGTAACACATTGCTCAATACCTAAATACAAACATTCTTTGGTTACTTGTAATAATTTTTTTGTAGCGGGATCAACATTTCCAATTTCAAAGGTATACGCGTGATCGCCGTAATATCCTTCGAAAATAGCACCACAATCTACAGATACGATGTCGCCATCTTGAAACGGTCGTTCCGTTGGTAAACCATGAACAACTTGTTCATTAACAGAAATCAACAATGTACTTGGGCAACCATACAAACCTAAAAATCCTGGAATAGATTTTTGCGAACGAATGTAATCTTCTGCCAATTGATCTAAGTATTTTGGTGTTACACCAATAGCAATTGCTTCGGCAACTTTTCCAAGTGTTCTACTAACTACTTGCGCGGCTTCACGCATGATTTCAATTTCTGCAGCTGTTTTATAGATAATCATATTTCGATTGAAGATTTTCATTTTTTGCAAAGGTAGTGAACTTTGTAAGTTATTGAATAAGTATTGAGCATAAATCATTCAATTTATATGAAATGTAGGTTAGATTTAATTCTTTATAAACCGAATTACGTGTTCATTATCAATGAGGATAAAGTAAATCCCTTTTTGCAAGTATGAAACGTCAATTTTCGATGGAAGTACGACTTTTTGCTCTTTTTTAATTTCTAAACCATCAATTGTACACACTTTAATTGTTACGTTTTCACTAGTATGATAGGACGATAATAGGTTCAATTCTTCAGTTACAGGATTTGGATAGACTTCAAACGAAAGGTTGTTTTGACCCATTTTTTCAAATCCTAAGTTAGCGTCGCAGTAATCCGAATATTTCGGTGGAATGATACCTGTAAAATTCCAGTTTTCATAAAGAAATTCACTGAAAGTTCGCATACACAATAAAGCACTTGCTTGTTCAAATTGAGGATAAAAATCCAAACTAAATCCTGAAGTTGCACCTACGCCTTCAATGAGTGAAATGTAACCAGAATCGAGCGAATTAGTACCTAGCTGCCATTTTTTATGATAGAATCCATCTGGTAATAAAACAGAGTCTTGATGCATCACTTTTAATTGTGGATATAAGCTATTATTGGCTGTTGCAGGATAAATTTGCCCAACCGATAGGTTAAAATCGTACAGTAGTGTATCTTGGTTGTTTTTGAACGTATATACTTTTTTAGTGGCAATATCTTGTCTGAAATAAAATTGGTATCCTTCAGTTGTATAGGTTCCTGTGGCATAATTTTGTGGGTTACCTAATCCATCAATCCATTCAGTGATTTCATGTCCGACCAGTGTGTGATACGTGTGATTATTCATCGTTGTATCTGGTCCGAAGGATATAGGATTAGTGATCGTACTATGCTCGTGGCCATTAACAGAATACAAAAAAGAGGCTTGAATCCAAACCGTATTTGCTTCTGGAATGGGGAAGTAATTTTGTGCAATAAGCGGAATGTGAAAAGCGCAAAATAGGGTAAAGAAAACTTGTTTCATTTTGATGTTTTGATAAAGGTAAAAAAAAAGCGCAAGAAATAAATCCTGCGCTTTTATACTATAGTTGATTTGACTTATGCCAAAACTTCTTTTACTTTATCAGCTGCTTCTTGTAACAATACAGCAGAGTGAACATTCAATCCAGATTCATCGATTAAACGTTTTGCTTCAACAGCATTTGTTCCTTGTAAACGAACGATGATTGGAACTGGAATTGATCCCATATTTTTGTATGCATCAACAACACCTTGAGCAACACGGTCACAACGAACGATACCACCAAAGATGTTAATTAATATTGCTTTTACATTTGGATCTTTTAAAATAATGTGGAATGCTTTTTCAACACGTTCTGCGTTGGCAGTACCACCTACGTCCAAGAAGTTAGCTGGATTACCACCAGATAATTTAATGATGTCCATAGTAGCCATTGCTAAACCAGCTCCGTTTACCATACAACCAACATTTCCGTCTAATTTAACGAAGTTTAATCCTGCTTCATCTGCTTCCACTTCTGTTGGATCTTCTTCTGTTTTATCACGCATTGCCAAGTAATTTGGGTGACGGAATAAACCGTTTCCATCCATTGTTACTTTAGAATCAACTGCGATGATTTTGTTATCAGAAGTTTTTAAAACTGGGTTGATTTCAAACATGGCAGCATCAATTCCATCGTATGCATTGTACAATGCAACAACAAATTTGGTCATTTGTTTGAACGCTTCACCAGACAATCCTAAGTTGAACGCTATTTTACGCGCTTGGAAACCTTGGATTCCAACACGTGGGTCGATAAATTCTTTGTAAATTAATTCAGGTGTGTGTTCAGCAACGTGCTCAATATCCATTCCACCTTCTGTAGAATAAACGATAACGTTACGTCCTTTTTCACGGTCTAATAATACAGACATGTAAAACTCAGACGTTTCCGTTTCACCTGGGTAGTAAACATCTTGTGCAATTAACACTTTGTTTACTTTTTTAGCTTTACCATTCGTTTGAGCTGTCATCAAGTGACCACCAAGAATTCCTTTCACTTTCTCTTCAACTTGATCGATTCCTTTTGCTAAAACAACACCGTGAGATCCTGTTTCTTCAATCGTTCCTTTTCCTCGTCCACCTGCGTGAATTTGTGCTTTAACAACGTACCAGCTTGTACCAGTTTCTTCTGTTAATTTTTTAGCTGCAGCAACTGCATCTTCAACTTTGTCAACGACAACTCCTTCTTGGATTGCAACGCCAAAGCTTTTCAAAATTGATTTTCCTTGATATTCGTGTAAGTTCATCTCCTGAATTTTTGTGCGGTAAAAGTAACGCTATTTTGTAAAATCTCGTGCTTTTATTTTGCTTTTTTCGTAAAATTAATATACTTATTTGTTTCTTTTTTTGTTTTGGTGTTAGCTACGTGCGTTTTTCCAAGAACTTGTGATAGATTTTGAAGCAAATTCTTTTTTATCGCGTTGTTTAATTGCATCCCAAATTTGATTGATCCCATGTTGCAATGCTTCTTTTTCATCTTCCATGGCTTCGTACATGATAGTTGGATCTTCAAAATAATGTTTCACGAAGTTGGTATCAAAATCACCTGATTGAAAAGCAGGATGTTTTAAGACGTATTTCCCAAAATCTAGCGTTGTTTTCAACCCTGAAATTTGGTATTCATTGATTGCTTTGATAGAACGTTCGATTGCTTGCGTTCTGTCTTTTCCCCAAACTACTAATTTTGCAATCATTGGATCGTAGTAAATAGGAATATCCATTCCTTCTACAAACGCATCGTCTACACGCACGCTTTTTCCAGTGGGAATGCGGTAACGGTTTAAGCGACCAATCGTTGGTGTAAATCCATTTAATGTATCTTCGGCATAAACACGAATTTCAATTGCGTGACCGTGAATCGCTAATTCGTCTTGTGTATTTGGTAATTTCTCACCTCTAGCAACGCGGATTTGCCATTCAACCAAATCTAATTTTGTGATTTCTTCAGTAACAGGGTGTTCTACTTGCAAACGTGTATTCATTTCTAAGAAGTAGAATTTCATGTCAGCATCTACTAAGAATTCAACTGTTCCAGCGCCTTCGTAATTACACGCTTTACAAACAGCAACTGCTGCTTCGCCCATTTCTTTTCTCAAAGCAGGCGTTAAACAAGCACTTGGCGCTTCCTCAATCACTTTTTGGTGGCGACGTTGAATCGAACATTCGCGTTCAAATAGATAAACGGTATTTCCAAAACTGTCAGCAAACACTTGTATTTCGATGTGTCGTGGTTTGGTTACAAATTTTTCAATGAAAACGGCATCATCTCCAAAAGAAGAACGCGCTTCATTTTGTGCCATACGCATTTGTTCTCTGAAATCTGCAGACTTTTCAACCAAACGCATTCCTTTACCACCACCACCAGCAGAAGCTTTGATTAAGATTGGATACCCAACTTCTTCTGCAATTTTAATGGCTTCATCAATATCTGTAATGGCTGAATCTACTCCAGGAACTAACGGAACATTGTATGATTTAACTGCTTGTTTAGCACTTAATTTATCACCCATTAATTCCATCGACTCTGGCGAAGGACCGATTAATTTCATTCCTGCCTCCCGAACTTTTCGAGCAAAACCTGCATTTTCAGAAAGGAATCCGTAACCAGGGTGAATAGCATCAACGTTTAATTGCTTGCAATAATCAAGAATCAAATCTTGTTTCAGGTAACTTTCAGCGGAAGGACTTTCACCAACATAAACTGCTTCATCTGCTTCCAAAACATGTGGAGCATTTCTGTCTGCATCCGAATAAATAGCCACACTTTTAATGTCCATTTTTTTCAAAGTTCGGATAACTCTTCGCGCTATTTCGCCTCTGTTTGCGATTAAAACCTTTTTCATTTGTTGTTGTTTAAACACATTTCATGTGTCAATTTACGGCATAAAATTAAGCAAATGAATGAATTTAAACGTGCATTTTTGGAATAAATTCACTTGATAAAGGATTCGTTTATTTTTTATTTCCTGAATTAGAAGGCGTATTCAAATTTAATTGAACAGGTGGAGTAGGTTTTTGATTGGATCGTCGTTTAGATTTTATTTTTTTATTTTCCTTTTTACGGAATAAATCTAAAACATATTGTGCCATTTTGAAATCATTGAAAGTGTTAAAATCTTCTTGGTAATTGATCCCTACACCTTGCGTGAATGGCCCAAGATTTTTTTCTTGAATAATTGTATAATCATTCGATTCATTGAAAATATTGACCCGAATGGTGCCTGATTCATTTAATAAATATTCCAAACTAACATTTCCGATTAAGGTATTACCTGTGTAATTTGTGGCTGCAGATCTACTTTCAACCCCAAAACTCCCATTGAATATCAATCGATCATCAAGGAATCCTTTGGTGAGTCCAACGGCTACGGTATTTCCACCAGTCACATTATCAGCATCCAGGTTCACATTTAATTTGTAATCTTTCGATACTTGAGATAGTATCGAATTAATTTGATTAGTCAACAAATCCATCGCTGTTCCACTGCTACCACTTGTAATACTTCCTTTTAATGGTTTGAACTTTTTCCACAGTAATAATGAAAAGAATTGGCCGTTTAATTCTTCTTGATCACTGGTAATTCTGGAAAGTAATGCTTTGTCTGTATCAGATGCT
>JAGNZC010000091.1 GCA_017984635.1 Crocinitomicaceae bacterium | reverse complement strand
GGGCAGAATAGTACTATTCAAATGCACTTCAAGTATTTCTTTTGTTTTCTTTTTGTATTATAAGTTAAAAAAGGCCAATTGGTTCTATTGAAATGTATTGATCAATGTTTCCAAATCAGCTTCCGAAATTGTTGTAAGTTCAGGCATAGTAATTTGCTGACCGGTGAACAAAAATGTTTTAGCTGATACTTTAAAAACTTCACTATTCTCTATCATGACTACTACAGAAAGTGATTTATTCAATGGAGCATAGTCCCATTTTGCAGTATTGCCATAGTTCCAGAGATTAATTCCAAACATTGCAGAGTTGTCGATAACCATTATCTGGCAATTTTCAGAACCATCAGGTAAAGTAATGTTCAATGTTGAAAATAAACTATCATATGGATAATCGCAATTGATCCAATCGAAATGCTCAACAAACATTTCGTAAACATTTACAGAGTCTGTTGTATGTGTAAAAACGTTTTGTGTAAATCCGGGAGGTGTAGTTGTCCAATTAATAATTCCGTATTGATCAGTTGAAGGGAGCCCATAATAAGTATTCATCAATGGTTCACTGTAATTGGAAGTCAACAAGACCTGATATTGTTGGCCCGAAGCCATAGAAAGCTTTTCGCTTCCTTGTGTTACTTTGATCCTGAATGCCCCACCTGATTTCAAGGGTCTGCCATCAGAATGAGTGGAGATTTCATTAAAAAACATATCTGCCTTAGAAATTACTTCGTCGATTTCCACATCAACATTTCCGGAAATTGCATTGCCTGCTGAGTTAACCAGTGAGTTTGGTGGAAAGTTAAATTCAATTCCGCCCGTTGTTACAATTGATCCGCCTGAGGTGGAGTTGATCGTAAAATGTTGAGTTGGTTTTTTGTGTGCTGCATTAAATTCAGACATTGAATTTACTTTGGCCGGGTTTGAAGTTTGCATGTCATCTTTTTTGCAGGAATAAATTGCAGCGAGAAATACAACGATCATTGGGATTAAAATACGATTTTTCATAGGGTAAGTGTTTTAAGGTTTAGAAAACTTTAATAACAATACGCAATTGAGTAAAATGGTTGCCTGAAGAACCAGTGAGGCTACGTCTGCACAAAAAAAGGGTTGGTGAAGTCTGCACAAAAAATGGTTGGTGTGAAGTCGTCAGACTTTACACCAACAATTTGCTGACCCCAGAGGGCAATGTCATTAAGTTGTGTCTCATAAAGCTCTTTTATAGTTCAGTTCTGTTTGATATTTACCAGACAGCTTTTTTGACTTTCGAATTCTAGGAAAGCTTCTTCCTGGCCTTATTGGTTCGTAAAATTTCATTTGTAATTGAGTGATTTCTTTCAGCGTTTTTTCAGGAAAACGATTTAAAATTAAGTTCGGAATGCGATTTTTCATTATTCCTATAGCCATATTTCTATTCATTTTATACTTGAATTTTCTCCGACAGGTCTTTTTTTCGATTTTAGACTGGCAACTATTTGCTAATATTGATTGAAGGTTGCCAATGAATACAGCGGCATAAAAATCCTGTAGTATTGAATTGACCTTTGTTCCACTAAAACATTCGATTTGTAAATAATTTTTTTGTGCATTATAGTTGGTTTCAATTCCCCATCTCATAAAATATAAACCCTTAAATACTTTATGAGGATATTCATTTCTGTCGAATAAATTTGTCAAAAGAATCTCAATCTCTCCACCCTTTAGCTTAACCTTTATTGCTCGTACTTTTATTGTAGTTCCCTTCTTGATTTTACATCCTAGCTTGAATAATTCAGCAACATGATTTCCATCTGCTTCTAAGTAAATAAATGTATCTTTTGCCTTTGAGTCAACAAACTCCCGCACCTTTGGATTCAATCCATGTTTAGTCCGCATTACATACGGAATTGTTTTTTCTTGTTGATGGTGCAGAAAAATGGTTGTAAAACCGGGATACCCCCGATCATATAAATAAAGGTGGTCTGGTTGTGAAACATCCAACCAATTTTTAATGATTGATTGTTCTCCAATATCAATTGGAAACAAATGGCAGGCAATCGAAACATTATTCAGAACATCATAGACACCCATAATGCGAGCCATAGCAACAGCGCCATGTTGATTTACTTGTGTGCCAAAATAATTTATGACATCGGGCCGATTGATCATGGCCATTGTAGAGCCATCTACCGCTGCCAAAATCATCTTTTTCCATCGCTTGATATTGCGTTTATTATTCACATAATTTTCATCCACCAGGTTGGCACAAAGAGTGCTGAAAAATTGATAAGACAGCTTTGAACGTTGTTGGGTAAAAGCAGATTTCGAGCACACCAAATCTGCTTTACCAATGGAAGAAAAAAACTCCTCTAGTTCTAATGCAACACTCTTCTTTGGGAGATTCAAAATGAATGCAACAAGACGTGAAAAGTTCAGTTTGCTATCGTCTACTGTAAAATGGTTCTTGTTTTCGATGAACATCTTTTTCAGATGAACATTTTCAATAAAATCTCGAATTAAATTTAGAATTACTAAATTTGAATCTGTCATAGGGTATTGGTTTGGTTACCATAAAGAACCAAGAAATTGGTTCTTTATCCCTATGATATTTAGAA
>JAGNZC010000005.1 GCA_017984635.1 Crocinitomicaceae bacterium | reverse complement strand
TTTATTCAAAGACTCATCCTAAGGCGAATAAAGAAGATTAATTATGGAAAATCAAGTTCACTCAATTCATTTTACTGCTGATAAAAAATTGTTAGCATTCATACAAGAAAAAGCTTCAAAGCTTGAATTATATTTTGACCACATTATTGCGTGTGAGGTATATCTAAAATTAGATAAGAGTCAAGATAAGGAAAATAAAATAGCAGAGCTAAAATTATTGATCCCTGGCAAAACATTGCTGGCTAAAAAACAATGCAAAACATTTGAAGAGGCTACTGATTTATCGGTTGAAGCTTTGAGAAAACAAGTAGAAAAACATAAAGAAAAAGAAGTGTAATTGCAATAAAAACAACGAGATAGCAAAAAACAGAAAAAAAAATTAAAAAAAAATTAAAAAAGTCATTGCTATAACAGATTTCTTTCATAGATTTGCAAACCCAAAACGGGAGAAACACTTTAAATAAGTTCTTTCAATTATTGAATACCAATATAATGTGCCGATGTAGCTCAGCTGGCTAGAGCAGCTGATTTGTAATCAGCAGGTCGGGGGTTCGAGTCCCTCCATCGGCTCAATTTTTTTTGGGGGTGTCGCATAGTGGCTATTGCAGCAGACTGTAAATCTGTCACCGGAAGGTATCGTTGGTTCGAGTCCATCCACCCCCACAATAATATATTTAAGCGGGAGTAGCTCAGTTGGTAGAGCGTCAGCCTTCCAAGCTGAGGGTCGCGAGTTCGAATCTCGTCTCCCGCTCAATTTTTGAAAGTAGAAGCCGGTGTAGCTCAGGGGTAGAGCGCTTCCTTGGTAAGGAAGAGGCCACGAGTTCAATTCTCGTCATTGGCTCACGAAAAAGATTTGTTTCACTCAGATTTGGGTGAAATTTTGTATATTATAAAATTTTGTTTTTTTATTAACTAAGTAACAAATAGAACAATGGCTAAGGAAAATTTTGATCGTTCCAAACCACACGTGAATATCGGGACTATTGGTCACGTGGATCACGGTAAAACAACGTTAACAGCTGCAATCTCTAGTGTATTGGCTAGTAAAGGATTGGCTGCAGTACGTGATTTCTCTTCAATTGATAATGCACCTGAAGAAAAAGAGCGTGGTATTACAATTAACACATCTCACATTGAGTATGAAACTACTAACCGTCACTACGCTCACGTAGACTGTCCAGGTCACGCGGATTACGTAAAGAACATGGTTACTGGTGCTGCTCAAATGGACGGTGCTATCTTGGTTGTTGCTGCAACTGATGGTCCAATGCCACAAACACGTGAGCACATCTTGTTAGGAAAACAAGTTGGTGTTCCTCGTTTAGTTGTATTCATGAATAAAGTGGATATGGTTGACGATGAAGAGTTATTAGAGTTAGTAGAAATGGAAATCCGTGAATTACTTTCTTTCTATAGTTATGATGGTGATAACGCTCCTGTAATCAAAGGTTCTGCTTTGGGTGCATTGAACGGTGAGCCACAATGGGTAGCTACAGTTGAAGAATTAATGGAAGCTGTTGATACATATATCGAATTACCTCCACGTGATGTTGATAAAACATTCTTGATGCCAGTAGAAGACGTATTTACGATTACAGGTCGTGGTACTGTTGCAACAGGTCGTATCGAAACAGGTGTTATCAATTCAGGTGAAGCAGTTGATATCTTAGGAATGGGTGAATTGAAATTATCTTCTACTGTAACAGGTGTTGAGATGTTCCGTAAAATCCTTGATAGAGGTGAAGCTGGTGATAACGTAGGTTTATTATTAAGAGGTATTGAAAAATCTCAAATCAAAAGAGGAATGGTAATCTGTAAACCAGGTTCTGTTACACCTCACACAGATTTCAAAGCTGAGATTTATGTATTGAAAAAAGAAGAAGGTGGACGTCACACACCATTCCATAACAAATACCGTCCTCAATTCTATTTCCGTACAACTGACGTTACAGGAGAAATCTTCTTAACTGACGGACGTGAAATGGTTATGCCAGGTGATAACGTAACAATCAATGTTAAGTTAATCGTTCCTGTAGCAATGGACAAAGGTTTACGTTTTGCAATCCGTGAGGGTGGTAGAACAGTTGGAGCTGGTCAAGTTACAGAAATCATCTCTTAAGAGATAAAATAAATAATATTTAAAGGGGAGCTTGCTCCCCTTTTTATACGGGTGTAGCTCAGATGGTAGAGTAGTGGTTTCCAAAACCATTGGTCGTGGGTTCGATCCCTACCGCCCGTGCAAAATTGATGTAAAGTGTCAAAAATAAAAGAATATTTCAGCGAAACAGTGAACGAAATGGTTCACAACGTAACCTGGCCTACTTGGAAAGAGTTGCAAAGTAATACAATCATTGTTGTGGTAGCTTCTGTTATCATTTCATTGATTATTTTTGTGATGGATTTTGGTTTTGGAATCACTGGTGATTCTAAATCATTCTGGAAAGGTGCAATGGGCTTTATTTACGGATTGTTTTAATTAAAACTCATGGGAGAAATTAAAAAACGTTGGTACGTAGTTCGTGCCGTGAGTGGAAAAGAAAAAAAGGTGAAGGAATATCTTGACCTTGAAATTTCACGTTTGAAATTGACTGATTTTGTTGATCAAGTTTTGATTCCAACTGAAAAAGTTTTTCAAATTAGAAATGGTAAAAAAGTGAGTAAAGAAAAAGCATACCTTCCTGGTTATGTTTTAATTGAAGCCGCTTTAGTTGGTGAAGTACCTCACGTAATCAAAAGTATTCCTAATGTAATTGGATTTTTAGGCACTGAAAAAGGTGGCGAACCTGTTCCAATGCGTTTATCGGAAGTGAATCGAATTTTAGGTAAAGTTGATGAGCTTTCTGAAACAGAAGAAGAAATGAAAATTCCATTTGTTGTAGGAGAATCTGTTAAAGTAATAGATGGTCCTTTCAATAATTTTAGTGGTGTTGTTGACGAAATTAACGAAGACAAGAAAAAACTAAAAGTAATGGTGAAAATATTTGGTAGAAAGAACTTGCTTGAATTAAGTTACATGCAAGTAGAAAAAGAGATTTAATTTTTTATTAACCGTAGAAGTGAGGAAAGCGATTAAAGCTTCCCGTAAGTACTCATGTTTGACTACATAATTTAAACACAAATGGCTAAAGAAGTAGCAGCATTGATCAAATTACAGATCAAAGGTGGTGCAGCCAATCCAGCGCCTCCAGTTGGTCCCGCACTTGGTGCAAAAGGGGTTAACATCATGGAGTTTTGCAAGCAGTTCAATGCTCGAACGCAAGATCGTCCTGGAAAAGTTGTACCAGTTGTTATCACTGTTTACGGTGATAAATCGTTTGATTTCGTATTAAAAACTCCACCGGCAGCAGTTCAAATTGTTGAGCACACAAAAATCAAAAAAGGATCATCAGAACCTAACAAAATTAAAGTTGGTTCGATTTCTTGGGATCAAGTGCGTTTAATCGCTGAGGATAAATTGCCAGATTTAAATTGCTTTACTGTAGACGCAGCTATGACAATGGTTGCAGGAACAGCAAGAAGCATGGGAGTAACAGTAAAAGGTGGTGAAGCACCGAAAACCAAATAATCGTTAGTGTTATGGGAAGAGTATCTAAAAAAAGAAAAGAGATTTTAGCTAAATTTGATTTAGAAAAATCTTACTCGTTAACAGAAGCATGCGATTTGGTTAAAAGTATTTCTACTACTAAATTTGATGCATCTGTTGATATTTGTGTACGCTTGGGTGTTGATCCTCGTAAAGCAAATCAAATGGTGAGAGGAACTGTAGCTTTGCCTCATGGAACTGGAAAAGATGTACGCGTACTTGTATTGTGTACACCTGATAAAGAAGCCGAAGCAAAAGCATCTGGAGCTGATCACGTTGGTTTGGATGAGTACATTGAGAAAATCAAAGGTGGATGGACTGATATCGATGTCATTATTACAATGCCTTCAGTTATGGGTAAAGTTGGAGCTTTAGGTCGTATTTTAGGACCAAGAGGTTTAATGCCAAATCCAAAAACTGGAACTGTAACAATGGAAGTTGGTAAAGCAGTTGAAGAAGTAAAAGCTGGTAAAATTGATTTCAAAGTAGATAAATATGGTATTATCCATTCATCTGTTGGAAAAGTTAGTTTTGAAGGAGGAAATATTCGAGAAAATGCTTTCGAATTGATCCAATCTCTTATCAAATTAAAACCTTCTGCTGCTAAAGGAACGTACATTAAAAGTATTTACTTGAGTTCTACAATGAGCCCTGGTATCCAAGTGGATGCGAAGTCTGTTGTTGCTTAAAACTTACAATTATGACAAAAGAAGAAAAAGCAAAGTATATAGATGAGTTAGTAGTTGAATTAACAGCTGCAAACGTATTCTATTTAGCAGACACAGCGGAATTAACAGTAGAAGTAGT
This sequence comes from Crocinitomicaceae bacterium, assembly GCA_017984635.1. Taxonomy (GTDB): domain Bacteria; phylum Bacteroidota; class Bacteroidia; order Flavobacteriales_D; family Crocinitomicaceae; genus M0103. The sequence continues at coordinate 100,597 of JAGNZC010000005.1, read as the reverse complement.
TAATAGCCTTCGTAGAAGATGTTTCCAAAATGATATTCGCATGCGTGTTGTAAAAAACACATTACTTGAAAAAGCAATGGATCGTGTGACAGGAAGAGATTTTGGTGATTTGAGAAGTACTTTAGCTGGTGCAACATCAATCATGTTTAGCGAAGTAGCTAATGCTCCTGCAAAATTAATTCATGAATTCCGTAAAAAGAATGACAAACCTTTACTTAAAGGTGCTTACATTGATGAGGCTGTCTTTATTGGTGATAACCAATTAGATGCTTTAGTTGCACTGAAGAGCAGAGAAGAATTAATTGGAGAAATTATTGGATTACTTCAAAGTCCTGCGAAAAACGTTGTTTCTGGACTTACAGGTGCTGGTGCGAAAATCGCTGGTATCTTAAAAACGCTCGAAGAACGAGCATAATTATTAAATTTTAGTTGAACCTTTTTTTAAATTAAATAAAAATGGCTGATTTAAAGCAAATTGCGGAAACGCTAGTAAACCTAACGGTTAAAGAAGTAAATGAGTTAGCAACTATCCTTAAGGATGAGTATGGCATCGAGCCTGCTGCTGCTGCACCTGTAATGATGGCTGCTGCTGGTGGTGGAGCTGGAGAAGCTGCTGCTGAAAAAACAGAATTCGATGTAATATTGAAAGCTGGTGGAGCAAACAAACTTGCAGTTGTTAAACTTGTAAAAGAATTAACTGGAAACGGTTTGAAAGAGTCTAAAGACTTAGTTGATGGAGCACCTACTACATTGAAAGAAGGAGTTTCTAAAGACGAAGCAGAAGGCCTTAAAAAGTCTCTTGAAGAGGCTGGAGCTGAAGTAGAGATTAAGTAATTAATTACTTCTAACGCAGGAAAGGCGTCCGTCAAATGACGGATGCCTTGTCCTGTTTTTGTGCATATAGCACTTTTTTAAGACCATTTTCATCAAAATAAAATAGTTTGGCTTTGGCAACATCAAACAACATTTCGAAAAGAGTAAACTTTGCATCAAGCAAAAGTCAGTTCGATTATCCAGATTTTTTGGATATTCAACTAAAGTCCTTCCAAGAATTTTTCCAATTGGAAACAACTCCTGAAAACAGAGAGAGTGAAGGATTATTTAAAGTTTTCGCTGAGAACTTTCCAATTACAGATACGAGAAATCAATTTGTATTGGAGTTTTTGGATTACTTTATTGATCCACCTAGATATACAATAGAAGAGTGTATTGAGCGTGGATTAACTTATAGTGTTCCGTTAAAAGCGAAACTAAAATTGTACTGTACGGATCCAGAACATGAAGATTTTGAAACGATCGTTCAAGATGTTTATTTAGGAACAATTCCATACATGACACCTAAAGGTTCTTTCGTTGTAAACGGTGCAGAACGCGTTATTGTATCGCAATTGCACAGATCACCGGGAGTTTTCTTTGGTCAAAGTCGTCATGCTAATGGAACGAAGTTGTATTCTGCGCGTGTAATTCCTTTCAAGGGTTCTTGGATTGAATTCGCTACAGATATCAACAACGTAATGTACGCTTACATTGATCGTAAGAAAAAATTGCCAGTTACTACTTTGTTCCGAGCAATCGGTTACGAAAGTGATAAAGATATATTAGAGATTTTTGGTCTTGCTGACGAAGTGAAAGCTACGAAAGCAAACCTTAAAAAATTAGTAGGTAGAAAGTTGGCTGCACGTGTTCTTAAATCATGGATCGAAGATTTCGGTGATGAAGATACAGGTGAAGTAGTTTCTATTGAAAGAAATGAAGTGCTTTTAGATCGTGAAACGATTTTAGAAGAAGAACACATTGATTTAATTGTTGATTCAGGTGTCAAAAACGTCATCTTACATAAAGAAGATGTTAACAGTGCTGACTTTACAATTATTTACAACACACTTCAAAAAGATACTTCGAATTCTGAAAAAGAAGCGGTTGAACACATTTACCGTCAATTACGTAACGCTGAACCACCTGATTATGAAACAGCTAAAAATGTATTTGAGAAATTATTCTTCTCTGATACACGTTATGATTTAGGTGAAGTAGGTCGTTTCCGTTTGAATAAAAAATTGTCAATTGATTCTTCTGAAGAATCACGTGTATTGACTAAAAATGATATCATTTGTATCATCAAGTATTTAATTGAATTAATCAATTCAAAAGCGGATGTAGATGATATCGATCACTTGTCTAATCGTCGTGTTAGAACTGTTGGTGAACAATTGTATTCTCAGTTTGGAGTTGGATTAGCTAGAATGGCTCGTACAATTCGTGAACGTATGAATGTTCGTGACAATGAGGTCTTTACACCGATTGACTTGATCAATGCTAAAACATTATCTTCAGTAATTAATTCTTTCTTCGGAACGAATCAGTTATCACAATTTATGGACCAGACAAATCCGCTATCAGAGGTAACTCACAAGCGTCGTTTGTCTGCACTAGGACCTGGTGGACTTTCTCGTGAAAGAGCAGGTTTCGAGGTGCGAGATGTTCACTATACGCACTACGGTCGTTTGTGTACGATTGAAACTCCAGAAGGACCAAACATTGGTTTGATTTCTTCTTTGTGTGTATTCGCGAAAGTAAATAAATTAGGATTTATTGAAACGCCATACCGTAAAGTGGATGCAGGTAAAGTAGCATTGGACGTTGAACCAATCTATTTAACTGCTGAAGAAGAAGATGCAAAAATGATTGCACAAGCAAATGCAATCGTAGATGATAAAGGTAATTTCCTTACTGAGTTTGTTAAAGCTCGTTTTGAAGGTGATTTCCCTGTTGTTGCACCGAAAGATTTAACATTAATGGATGTAGGAGCAAATCAAATTGCTTCGATTGCAGCTTCTTCTATTCCTTTCTTGGAACATGATGATGCCAACCGTGCCTTGATGGGATCTAACATGCAACGTCAAGCAGTTCCATTGTTGAAACCAAATTCACCAATCGTAGGTACTGGAATTGAACGATTAGTAGCACGTGATTCTCGTGTATTAATCAATTCTGAAGGTAACGGTGTTGTTGAATACGTAGATGCAAATGAGATTGTTATTCGTTACGATTGGACAAATGAAGATAAATTAGTGAGTTTTGAAAGTGAGGTAACACATTACCCATTAACAAAATTCATGAAAACAAATCAAAGTACTTGTATCAACTTGAAACCAATTGTTAAAAAAGGTGATCGTGTTGAAAAAGGTCAAGTTCTTTGTGAAGGTTATGCAACACAACAAGGTGAGTTAGCTTTAGGTCAAAACTTAAAAGTAGCATTCATGCCTTGGAAAGGTTATAACTTTGAGGATGCGATTGTAATTTCTGAACGTGTTGTTCGTGATGATGTATTTACATCTATTCACATTGATGAATATACGTTAGAAGTTAGAGATACGAAAAGAGGAATGGAAGAATTAACTTCAGATATTCCTAACGTTTCTGAAGAGGCTACTAAAGACTTAGATGAAAATGGATTAATTCGTATAGGTGCTGAAATCAAAGAAGGGGATATCTTAATTGGTAAAATCACTCCTAAAGGTGAAACAGATCCATCTCCAGAGGAAAAATTATTACGTGCTATCTTTGGTGACAAAGCAGGTGACGTGAAAGATGCTTCTTTGAAAGCTGGTCCATCTTTAAGAGGTGTTGTTATCGAGAAAAAATTATTCTCTCGTGCAATCAAAGATCGTAAATCAAAAGCACAAGACAAACCAGTCTTGGAAAGTTTAGATGGAGATTTCGAAAAAGATTTCGCTGCATTAAAAGAAAAATTAGTAGATAAATTATTAAGTATTTTAGGTGAAAATAAATCAGCTGGTGTATTTAATAACTTCAAAGAAGAAATCATTAAAAAAGGAACAAAATTCATTCAAAAGAATTTAGTTGCGATTGATTATTCAATTGTAAATCCTACTAATTGGACTTCAGATGAACACTTAAATGCGTTAGTTGGCCGTGTAATTCATAACTTTAATATTAAAGCAAATGATTTATTAGGAACATACAAACGTAAAAAATTCCATATTTCAGTTGGTGATGAGTTGCCAGCAGGAATTATCAAAATGGCTAAAGTTTATGTCGCTAAGAAACGTAAGTTGAAAGTGGGTGATAAAATGGCAGGTCGTCACGGTAATAAAGGAATTGTTGCTAACATCGTTCGTCATGAAGACATGCCATTCTTAGAAGATGGAACACCTGTAGATATCGTTTTGAATCCACTTGGGGTACCTTCTCGTATGAACTTAGGTCAGATTTATGAAACAGTTCTTGGTTGGGCTGGAGAAAAATTAGGCGTTAAGTTTGCTACACCGATTTTTGATGGAGCACATCCTTCTGAAATTGATGAATGGACTGAAAAAGCTGGTGTTCCTCGTTCAGGTAAAACATACTTGTATGATGGTGGTACTGGAGAGCGTTTCCATCAAACTGCAACTGTTGGGGTAATTTACATGTTGAAATTATCGCATATGGTTGATGACAAAATGCATGCTCGTTCAATCGGACCTTATTCATTGATTACACAACAACCATTGGGTGGTAAAGCTCAATTTGGAGGTCAACGTTTTGGTGAGATGGAGGTTTGGGCTTTAGAAGCATTTGGAGCAGCAAACATATTACAAGAAATCTTAACAGTTAAATCTGATGATGTAATGGGTCGTGCAAAAGCATACGAATCAATTGTAAAAGGAGATAACATTCCTGAACCAGGAATTCCTGAATCATTTAACGTATTGTTGCATGAGTTGAGAGGTTTATGTTTAAACATCTCATTAGATTAATTGTCAAGTTGTTGAATTTAGAAAAGTAGCAAAAATGGCTTACAGAAAAGAAACACCAAAAAAACAAAGTAGCTTCAACAAAATCACAATCTCATTGGCTTCGCCAGAGATTATTCTTGAGCAATCAAGTGGAGAAGTACTTAAGCCAGAAACGATAAATTATCGTACATATAAACCGGAAAGAGATGGTTTGTTCTGTGAACGAATCTTTGGACCAGTTAAAGATTATGAGTGCCATTGTGGTAAATACAAACGTATTCGTTATAAAGGAATTGTTTGTGACCGTTGTGGTGTAGAGGTAACTGAGAAAAAAGTACGTCGCGAAAGAATGGGACATATTTCTTTAGTAGTTCCTGTAGCTCATATCTGGTATTTCCGTTCATTACCAAATAAAATTGGTTATTTATTAGGATTGCCAACAAAAAAATTGGATCAAATTATCTATTACGAAAGATATGTTGTTATCCAAGCTGGTGTTGCAACTAATTTAGATGGTTCTTCATTAACACGTTTGGATTTCTTAACGGAAGAAGAATATTTAGATATTTTAGATGCTTTACCAAAAGAAAATCAATATTTAGAGGATACAGATCCAAATAAATTTGTTGCAAAAATGGGTGCTGAAGCACTTTACGATTTGTTGAAAACAATGAATCTTGAAGAAACTTCATACAATTTGCGTCACCAAGCTAACAACGAAACTTCTGTGCAACGTAAAAACGAAGCATTGAAACGTTTACAAGTTGTTGAGGCAATGCGTGAATCTCAAGAACGTATTGATAATCGTCCTGAATGGATGATTGTGAAAGTAGTTCCTGTTATTCCACCAGAATTACGTCCGTTAGTTCCATTAGATGGAGGACGTTTTGCAACTTCAGATTTGAATGACTTATACCGTCGTGTAATTATTAGAAACAACCGTTTAAAACGATTGATAGAAATCAAAGCGCCAGAAGTAATCTTACGTAATGAAAAACGTATGTTACAAGAAGCGGTTGATTCACTTTTTGATAATTCAAGAAAATCAAGTGCTGTTAAAACAGAATCGAATCGTCCTTTGAAATCATTATCTGATTCATTAAAAGGTAAACAAGGTCGTTTCCGTCAAAACTTACTTGGAAAACGTGTTGATTATTCAGCTCGTTCGGTAATTGTTGTAGGTCCAGATTTAAAATTACACGAATGTGGATTGCCAAAAGATATGGCTGCTGAATTATACAAACCGTTTATCATTCGTAAAATGATCGAACGTGGTATTGTTAAAACAGTTAAATCGGCAAAGAAAATTGTTGATAGAAAAGAACCAGTAGTTTGGGATATTTTAGAAAATGTATTGAAAGGTCACCCAGTTTTATTAAACCGTGCCCCTACATTACACCGATTAGGTATTCAATCGTTCCAACCAAAATTAATTGAAGGAAAAGCAATTCGTTTACATCCTTTGGTTACGACTGCGTTCAATGCCGATTTCGATGGTGACCAAATGGCGGTGCATTTACCTTTAGGTAATGCTGCAATTTTGGAAGCACAATTATTGATGTTAGCTTCTCACAATATTTTGAACCCAGCTAATGGTGCTCCAATTGCCGTTCCTTCTCAGGATATGGTGCTTGGTTTGTATTACATTACCAAAGGTAAAAAATCTACAGATGAAGTTATCGTAAAAGGTGAAGGTGGTACATTCTATTCTCCGGAAGAAGTAATTATCGCTTACAACGAACGTCAATTGGACTTACATGCGCACATTAAAGTTAAAACTTACGACTTAAATGAGCAAGGTGTTCCAGAATTAAGAATTTTGGAAACTACTTGTGGTCGTGTGATGTTTAATGATCGTGTTCCACGTGAAGTTGGATACATCAATGATGTAATGACGAAAAAAGCATTGCGTGACATCATTGGTGAAGTATTGAAAATTTCGGGTACTTCTCGTACAGCTCAATTCTTAGATGATATTAAAGAATTAGGTTATGACATGGCCTTCAAAGGTGGTTTGTCATTCAACTTAGATGATATTATTATCCCGAAAGAAAAAGTAGAATTAGTTGCTAAGGCTGAAAATGATGTGAAAGAAGTCATGATGAATTACAACATGGGTCTTATCACGAATAATGAGCGTTATAACCAAATTATTGATATTTGGACACATACAAATTCTCGATTAACACATACGTTAATGGAGCAATTGAAAACAGATAAACAAGGATTCAATTCAATCTACATGATGTTTGATTCTGGAGCGCGTGGTTCGAAAGAACAAATTCGTCAGCTTTCAGGTATGCGTGGATTGATGGCGAAACCTCAAAAATCGGGTGCTTCTGCTCAAGAAATTATTGAAAACCCAATTCTTTCTAACTTTAAAGAAGGTTTATCGATTCTTGAGTACTTTATTTCTACTCACGGTGCACGTAAAGGTTTGGCGGATACAGCTTTAAAAACTGCAGATGCTGGTTACTTGACACGTCGTTTAGTGGATGTTGCACAAGATGTTGTTATCAATGCAGACGATTGTGGAACATTGAGAGGAATTGTTGCTACTTCATTGAAGAAAAATGATGAAGTTGTTGAACCGTTATACGATCGTATTTTAGGAAGAACATCTGTTCACGATATTTATTTCCCAGAATCAGATACTATTATCGTTTCTGCTGGTGAATTAATTTCAGAAGATGTAGCTCATGCTATTGAAAAAGCAAATATTGAAGAAGTTGAAATTCGTTCAGTATTAACATGTGAAATGAGAAGAGGGGTTTGTTCTAAATGTTATGGACGTAACCTTGCAACGCATAGACCAGCTCAACATGGAGATGCTGTTGGTGTAGTTGCTGCTCAATCAATTGGTGAGCCAGGAACACAGTTAACATTGCGTACATTCCACGTTGGGGGTACTGCATCTAATATTGCGGATGTTTCAGATATGAAAGCAAAAGCAAACGGTAAATTAGAAATCGATGAGTTAAGAACAATTGAAAAAGCAAATGCTGATGGTTCTAAACGAGTTGTTGTAGTTGGTCGTTCTGCTGAGATGAAAATCACGGATGAAAAAACAGGTATTGTTATCATGAATGCTAACATTCCTTATGGATCTGAAATGGTGATTGAAACAAACACGAAAGTGAAAAAAGGAGATGTTATCTGTAAATGGGATCCATACAATGCGGTGATTATTTCTGAAGTATCTGGAAAAGTTGTATTTGATGGAATTGAAGAAGGTATTACTTTCCGTGAAGAAGTCGATGAGCAAACAGGATTTACTGAAAAAGTAATTACTGAATCTAGAGATAAAAAGAAAAATCCAGCTATTCATATCGTTGATGCAAAAACGAAAGAAGTTTTAAGAGAATATTCATTGCCAGTTGATGCACATATCTCTGTTGGAGAAGGTGATAAAATTGAAGCAGGTGAAATCTTAGTTAAAATTCCTCGTGTTGCTGGTAAAACAGGAGATATTACAGGAGGTTTGCCACGTGTAACTGAATTATTTGAAGCACGTAACCCTTCTAATCCTGCTGTTGTTTCTGAAATCGATGGTATTGCTGAATACGGTAAAATTAAACGTGGTAATCGTGAGATTCAAATCACTTCTAAAAATGGTGATGTACGTAAATATTTAGTACCACTTTCTAAGCACATCTTGGTTCAAGAAAACGATTTCGTTCGTGCTGGTCAACCATTATCTGATGGAGCAACAACTCCAAATGATATCTTGAATATTGAAGGTCCAACGAAAGTACAAGAATACATCGTAAATGAAATCCAAGAAGTTTACCGTTTACAAGGGGTAAAAATTAACGATAAGCATTTCGAAGTAATTGTTCGTCAAATGATGTTAAAAGCTGAAATTATTGATGCTGGTGACACTCGTTTCTTAGAAGGTCAATCTGTTCATAAAGCGGATATCATGGAAGAAAACGATGCGATCTACGGAATGAAAGTTGTAGTAGATGCTGGTGATTCTCCTGAATTAAAAGCTGGACAAATTGTTTCTGCTCGTAGATTAAGAGATGAAAATTCTCAATTGAAACGTTCAGATAAACAATTAGTAGATGCTAGAGATGCTGTACCAGCAACTTCAACACCATTGTTGCAAGGGATCACTAGAGCATCGTTGCAGACACAATCGTTTATTTCTGCTGCTTCCTTCCAGGAAACAACGAAAGTATTAAACGAAGCTGCAATTTCTGGTAAAGAAGATCATTTATTAGGATTAAAAGAAAATGTAATTGTTGGGCATTTAATTCCAGCAGGAACAGGAGTAAGAAGATTCCAAAAAATGATTGTTGCTTCTAATGAAGCATTAGAAGAAATCTCTGAAAATTAATCAGTTTTAAGCTTATATTTGAAAGGAGCAATTTGAAAAAATTGCTCCTTTTTTCTTTTAAAAAAATAAAAAAAAGAGTAATTTCATAAAAAATACAACAATGGAAGAGTCAAACAATGAAAATCAAATGAACATTGAATTAACCGAAGACATCGCGTTAGGGGTTTATTCAAATCTTGCTATTATTACGCATTCACCTGCAGAAATGGTATGTGACTTTATTCAAATTATGCCTGGAATGCCTAAAGGTAAAGTACGTTCTCGTGTTATCATGACGCCACAAAATGCAAAACGTTTTATGAAAGCATTGATTGAAAACGTTCAAAAATACGAGCAAAATTTCGGACATATTGATGATGATAATAATGGTGGTATGCCCCCAATGAATTTTGGTACACCAAGTACGATGGCTTAATGTTAAATTAACTTTTTTGTTTAACATAACATTGGAATTATAATTAGCTTTGTACTATGAGACTTGTAATTATAGTGTTTACTTTTCTTTTTACAATAATTTCACTTGCACCTAATATGCGAGGTGGGGAATATTTTAAATTTTCTGAAGTCATAGCGCATTATTACAGCCATCAAAAAAGTGAATCTAATTACCAATCTTTTATTGCTTTTTTAAAAGAACATTATTCAAAAGAGCATAAACCAAATAAAGATGAAAAGAATTTGCCTTTTAAAACCATGACTGCAAATTCTTTTCATTTAATATATCAAGATTATACGCTTGTTACAATTGAAGAATTGGATTTTATTCCAACCAATCAAAAAGTTAATTTCAATTATAAAAAGGCATTCTATCATCAGAAGCTATTTGCTATTTGGAATCCTCCCAAAATGTGTTAATGAATTAAATTGAAACGAATAGATCGTTTTATACTTTTCATTAATTACACTTTTCATGTTACATAAAATAATAAATTGGTCAATTTCCAACAAATTAATCGTTGGAATTATGACACTTGGACTCATTGTTTGGGGTACTTATTCATTAATGAATTTGCCCATCGATGCCGTTCCAGATATTACAAATAATCAAGTACAAATTGTAACTTCTGCCCCTTCTTCTGGTGCTGAAGATATCGAACGATTTGTCACGTTTCCAGTTGAACAAACAATGGCAACAATCCCTGAAATCGAAGAGATTCGTTCATTTAGTCGTTTTGGATTGAGTGTTGTAACCATTGTATTTAAAGAAAATACCGACATTTATTGGGCGAGACAACAGGTTTCTGAACGTTTAGCAGAAGCAAAAAGTAATATCCCTCCTGGATTTGGGGACCCGTCATTAGTTGCATTAAGTACTGGTTTAGGTGAGATTTATCAATACATCGTAAAAGCAAAAAAGGGCTTTGAATCTAAAATTGATGCCACTGAATTACGTTCGATACAAGATTGGGTAATTCGTAGACAACTTCTCGGAGTAGAAGGAGTCGCTGATATTAGTGGGTTTGGAGGAAATCTAAAGCAATACGAAATTGCAGTCAATCTTACACAATTAAAAGGTTTTGGATTAACCATATCAGATGTGTTTAAAGCGGTTGAACAAAACAATCAAAATACAGGAGGCGCTTACATTGAAAAAAATTCTACGACGACTTACATTAGAACAGATGGATTGATGAAATCTATAGCTGATATCGAACAAACTGTTGTTGCCCAAAATCAATTAGGAACACCTGTTTTAGTAAAGGATATTGCAAAAGTTAAAATAGGCAAAGCTGTTCGTTATGGTGCATTAACGTATAATAATACGGGTGAAGCAGTAGGTGGAATTGTTTTGATGTTAAAGGGCGCCAATTCTTCGAATGTCATTAAAAAGGTAAAAGATCGCATGGATCAAATTCGCAAGACATTACCAAATGGAGTAGAAGTAGAGGTTTATTTAGATCGCACAAAATTAGTCGATAATGCCATTTCAACCGTTTCAACAAATTTGATTGAAGGTGCGCTAATCGTGATTTTTGTTTTGGTTTTATTACTTGGAAATTTTAGAGCCGGTTTAATTGTAGCTTCAGTCATTCCTTTAGCGATGCTTTTTGCCATTGCATTGATGAATGTTTTTGGGGTGTCTGGAAATTTAATGAGTTTAGGAGCCTTAGATTTTGGTTTAATCATTGATGGTGCTGTTATTATCGTTGAATCTACGTTACATATTTTATACCTTCAAGGCACACGTTCGTTGAATCAAAAGGAAATGGATTTACAAGTCTTTAATTCAGCGGCTAAATTCAGTAAAAGTGCCGTTTTTGGTCAAATTATCATTTTAGTAGTGTATTTACCATTGTTAGCTTTGGTAGGTATTGAAGGAAAAATGTTTCGTCCAATGGCTCAAACTGTCATGTTTGCTATCATTGGTGCCTTGATTTTATCATTGACGTATGTTCCAATGATTTCTGCATTGTTCTTGAACAAAAATATTGTAGTTAAAAAAACGTGGAGTGATAAAATTATTGCAGCAGTAAAAAAAGCATACATGCCTGCTTTAAATAGTTTTCTTAGAAATCAAAAGAAAGTGATCGTTGGTTTGATAGTGCTTTTTATAAGTTGTATTCTTTTGTTTAATCGCTTAGGTGCAGAATTTATTCCTTCTTTGGATGAAGGCGATTTTGCTGTTGAAACACGCTTAGTAATGGGTACTAGTTTGACAAAAACTGTGGAAACAACAAATAAAATTTCCAAGATTTTATTAGCGCAATTCCCTGAAGTAAAACAAGTCGTTGGGAAGATTGGAACTGCTGAAATTCCAACAGACCCAATGCCAATGGAAGCGTGCGATTTAATGATTATTTTAAAAGATAAAAAAGAATGGGTTTCTGCGGATTCAAAAGAAGCTTTAGCAGAAAAAATGCAATCGGCTTTAGAGAATTCGATACCAGGTGTTAGTTTTGGATTTTTACAACCCATTCAAATGCGCTTTAATGAATTAATGACGGGTGCCAAACAAGATGTTGTCGTAAAAATTTATGGTGAAGACTTAGATTTATTAGGTAAATATGCCCGTAAAATAGGCGCTGTTGCAACTAAAATTAATGGCGTACAAGACGTTTATGTTGAAGAAATGTCAGGCCTGCCACAATTGATTGTTTCTTTTAATCGATCAGCACTTTCAAAGTACAATATTTCTATTGACGCGGTCAATCAAGCAATTAACACAAGTTTTGCAGGACAAGCTGCTGGGTTAATTTTTGAAGGAGAAAAACGTTTTGATTTAGTTGTGAAGTTAGACTCTACCAATAGAACGTCGTTAAATGATTTGAAATCGGTAACAATTGCTTCTCCACAAGGACTTCAAGTTCCATTAGAAGAATTGGCAAATGTTGAATTTAAAAAAGGTCCTAATCAAATTCAACGTGACGATGCAAAACGCAGAATCATTGTTGGTTTCAATGTCCGCGGAAGAGATGTCGCAAGTATTGTACATGAATTGGAAAAAAACATAGAATCCAAAGTTGATTTTGAACCAGGTTATTACACAACTTTTGGTGGTACATTTAAAAATTTAGAAGCAGCGAAAGAACGTTTGGCTATAGCCGTTCCAGTTTCGTTATTGTTGATCTTCTTTTTATTGTACTTAACGTTTCAATCATTGATTCAAGCAGCGTTGATTTTTTCAGCAATTCCTTTAGCTGCTTTGGGTGGCATCTTAGCCTTATGGTTACGGGATATGCCTTTCTCTATTTCTGCAGGAGTTGGATTCATTGCATTATTTGGGGTAGCTGTTTTGAATGGAATCGTATTAATCTCAGAATTTAATTCCTTGAAAAAAATGGGGTATTCTAATTCAATGCGCATTGTATTAATGGGCACAAGGGTTCGTTTAAGACCAGTAATTTTGACGGCATTGGTTGCATCTTTAGGATTTTTACCGATGGCATTGTCTCATGGAAGTGGTGCAGAAGTTCAAAAACCATTAGCGACAGTTGTAATTGGTGGATTAATTACAGCGACACTACTAACATTGTTTGTATTGCCTATTTTTTATCTTTTTTCTGAAAGAAAGAACAAAAAGAAAGGCTTGTCAAACTCATCGTTATTGGTCATTATCCTTTTCATTCCGTTTCACTTTTTTGCTCAATCAAAACCGTATACACTTGAAATGTGTTTAGAAAAAGCGAAAACGACAAATCTAGAATTGAAAATTGCAGAACAAAAAATCGGAAAAGAGTTATTGGCTAGTAAAGCAGCAGTTGAGATACCTAAAACAGCATTTTCTTTTATGCTAGGCCAATTCAATTCATTTTACAACAAAGACAATAGTATAACGATTAGTCAAACAGTTCCTTTTCCAACCGTGTTTCAACAGGCAAAAAAAGTAGGAGAAGCAAAACAAGCGCTTGCTAAAATGAACTACGAATTGCTTTGGAAAAATGTACAATTAAACATTCAGAAAAGCTTCAATACCTGTAATTTCTTACAAGAAAAGCTACGGTTTTTACAAGAAAATGATTCCATCTATGCATTAATTGACGAAAAATCTAAAATTCGGTTATCCTTAAAAGATATCACAAAATTAGACGCTGTCTTAATTGAAACAAAACGCTTGGAAAACAAAACGTTGATCCAAACAGTAGAAAGTCAATTGATTAGTGAACTTTCGAATCTGTCTTTTTTAATTGGTGAAAACACATCCATTTCAATTCAGCCAATAAAAGAAAAAATCGAAACACTTATACCAATTAAAGATGCTGAGAATTATGCAAATCATTTGATGGTCACACAATTTGATCGGCAAATTGAAGTATCGGAAAAAGAGGCAAAATTCATCGTTTCGAAAGCACTGCCTGATTTTTCGATTGGGTATGTCAATCAAACGTTGGTTGGCTCACATAGTGTTAATGGAATCGACAAAAGCTTTGCGCAATCAGATCGATTTCAATCTGTTCAAGTTGGAGTCCAAGTTCCATTGTTTTTTGGTGCTTCCAAGAAAAAAATTCAATTGATTAAAATGGATATTGATCAAAGTTTGAATCAAAAAACGCTGATGATGTATGATTTAAAGAATCAATATTCCCAAGTGCTAGCTAAGTATAAAAGCGCTATGAATGCATATGAATTGTATGAATTTAAACTTTTAAGTCAATTAAAATTGATGAAAGAGCAAGCAACATTATTGTTAGAAACAGGAGAGATTTCAATGATTGAATTCTTACAGACTAAACAGCAATGTATTGATTTAGAGATGAATTATTTAGAAACAATAAAATCAGTAAATGAAGCAATTTATCAGCTGAACTGGTTTATAAAAAATTAATAACATGAAAACGATTATAGGAATAAGTATCTTACTACTAGTTTTGAGCGCTTGTTCATCAAGTGCACCAGAGCAAATGAAACAACCACGAGTTGAAACGAATATTAGTTTAAATGCTGAACAGCTCAATAATGCAGGAGTTGAGTATGGAACAGCAACTTTAAAGTCAATCGGCTTGTTAATTCAAGCAAATGGTAAAATTGAAGTTCCACCACAAAATAAAACCATCATTGCGGCTCAATTTGGTGGTTTTATTAAATCAGTAAAAGTATTGGATGGAATGTTGGTTCAAAAAGGCCAAACGTTATTTACAATTGAAGATCCTTTATTGATAGAATTACAACAAGATTTTATTGAAGTAATGGGCAATTTAGAGTTTTTGAGTGCTGAGTTGGAGCGACAAACAAGTTTGGTGAAACAAGAAGCAGGAAGTTTGAAAACGTATCAACAGGCAAAATCTAACTTTGTTGCGGCTCAAGCACGAAAAAATGGATTGAAAGCAAAATTGGCAATGGCTGGTTTATCACTTTCCAAATTAAACAATGGTACAATTCAATCTGAAATTCCAATTGTCGCTCCATTTAGTGGCGTTGTAACAAAATTGACATTGAGTGTTGGTTCATATGCAGATCCGAAAGACCATTTAATGGAAATCATTGACCTAAAACATGCACATGCTGAAGTAATTGTTTTTGAAAAAGATTTGAAACATTTAAAAGTTGGACAAACTGTACAATTAGCATTGACAGATAACAGTGAAATGGTTACCGGAAAAGTTTTTTTAATTGGAAAAGAAGTCGCTCAGGATAGAACTGTTCTCGTACATTGTCATTTAGATAAAGAAAATAGTACAATTGCGCCAGGTTCTTATTTCAAAGCGATTATTCGAACTGGAACGTCAGAAGAATATTGTTTACCAAGTGATGCAATTGTAGAATTAAACAATAAAAAAGTAGTTTTCATCCCAACTAAAAAAGGAAAAGTAACCACTTTTAATCCTGAGGAAGTCCATGTTTTGAGTACAGAAAACGAATGGACAGCATTTGAATTTAAATCAAAAAAAATCAAATTGAATCAGCGAGTAGTTACAAAAGGAGCATATGATATTCTTTCCACTTTTTTAATGAAAGCTGAAGAATAATTGTTATCTTGTAATTATTAAACAATAAAAAAAAGAGAAAATTAATCACAAATATTAAAAATTCATAATTATGAAAACAAATTCAATTTTAAGCGCTATTTTCTTATTTATATCTTTCGGATTGTTATTGCCAAGTTGCAACAAAGAAGGGGATTGTAGTGTGTCAAATATAAGTTCATCTGGTGGAGATGACAGTCATAATTTTGGTCAAAATTGCATGAATTGTCACAAAAGTGGTGGCGAAGGCAAAGGATGTTTCAATGCAGCTGGAAGTGTTTATAATACGGCCTTAAGCGCACATTTATCTTCAGGAACAGTTAAGTTTTATACACAACCGAATGGAGGCGGAACATTGAAGTATACTGTAGCAATAGATAGTAAAGGTAATTTTTACACGACTGAATCGAATACATATACGGGATTGTATCCTGCAATTACGGGTCCAAACGGAACTACAAATTACATGTCTACAACAATTGGTTCAGGTGCTTGTAATTCATGTCACGGAGTATCAACTTCTGCATTATTTGCTAATTAACTAATTTGAAAAAAACAAAAGAATGTTAAGATTTAAGGACTTTAAGAAGCAAGGCTTTAAGCCTTTATTAATGAAGGAATTAAAGAATGAAGGAATGAATCGAAACGTTCTTCTATATAAATCTTTAACTAACCAACTAATGCCTAGTAACTAATTTACTAAAGATGGATTTATCACACGTACAAACAGAAATAGACGCTTGGTATCTTTACGATATTTTGGCCAAAAATGAAGAAGATGAAGCGGTGGCGCATGTTTTTGCTCAAATGAGTGAAATTGAAAAAAGTCATGCAGTCGAATTTGCTAAAAAATTAAATGTTGATTTTGATGCAATTGCTTTGCCTTCTTGGCGAGCGAAGACCTTACATTTGATTGGAAGAGTATTTGGTTATGATTATATTTTAGGTTCTTTATTGGACACAGAAAAAGGATTGGCAACTGCTGTGATTCGTCAAAAGAAGAAGACAAATGTTCAAGTGACAGGTAATGAAGATTCGCATGTTAAAATTTTACGTTCTATTTTAGATACCGATACAAAAGTTGCAGGTTCTCAACTAGCACGTTTTGAAAAACGCCATCGTTCAGTTGGTGGAAATGCCATTCGTGCTGCAGTTTTGGGAGGAAACGATGGTTTGGTGTCGAATTTCAGCTTAGTAATGGGGATTGCTGGTGCTACTGCCAATCAATCTGGCGTGTTGGTAGCAGGTTTGGCAGGATTGTTAGCAGGAGCACTTTCTATGGCGCTAGGAGAATGGATTTCCGTAAAAAGTTCGCAAGAATTGTACGAAAACCAAATGGATTTAGAAATGGAAGAATTAGTCAATAATCCAGAAGGAGAACGTAAAGAGTTAAAATTGATTTATATGGCTAAAGGAATTCCTGAAGATCAAGTGGATGAAATTGTTGACGGTTTAATGAGTGATACAGCTAAGGCTCACGCTGTTTTAGTAAAAGAAGAACTAGGTATCAACCATGAAGAATTAAAAGGGTCTGCCATGGAAGCTGCTATTTCATCCTTTATCTTATTCGCAATTGGAGCGGTGATTCCAGTCATTCCATTCTTTTTCACCAATGGGTATTTGGCTATTTTATTGAGTACAATTGCAAGTGCCTTTGGATTGTTTATTATTGGAGCAGCAATCACTTTATTTACAGGAAAAAATGTTTGGTTTTCAGGATTTAGACAAGTCATTTTTGGTTTAGCAGCAGCGGCTGTTACATTTGGAATAGGTAAAATCATAGGAGTTTCTATGATTGGTTAAATAATAGTATAAAATAAAAATTATGAACGGAGCACATTTGCATTTAGTGGTAAATCATTTACCCATCATTACGCCAATTATTGGAGTAATCATTTTAATTACTGGATTTTTGTTTAAATCAGAATTAGTAAAAAGAATAGCTTATTTCTTATTTACTTTAACAGCGATAACGACTTTAATAAGTATGTCAACTGGAGAAGGTGCTGAAGAGATAGCAGAAGGAATAGCAGGAGTTACGCACAATACAATTCATGAACATGAAGAACAAGCTGAAGTATTCGCATTGCTAGCTTATATTTTAGGCGGTTTATCGGTTTTTGCTTTATGGTTGTGTTGGAAACGAAAAGCAATCGCGAAAATGGCAAGTTACACAGTCTTTTTTATTGCTATTTTAGTAATTTATCAAGGTAGAAAAGTAGGAACAACGGGTGGTGAAATTCGCCATACTGAAATCAGAGCGGATTATAAAGCTCCTGTTCAAGTGGAAGATGAAGACTAACTATTAATAGTTTTATTGTAATAACAGAAAGTTCAATCAATTTTGGTTGGACTTTCTTCTTTTATTGGTGGTTTGGTTAGCAAACCTTTCCATGTCCAACTTGTTTTGTTTTGGCACCCATCAACTGCAACAATATCTAATCTGTGTGGCTCATTTGAAAGCATTGGAAGAGTTGCAATCAAATAACTTCCCTTTTTTTCATATTCTAAAACATGCCAAATTGAGTCAATCAATAAATCATAATCGATTATTTCCGTTTGACTCTCTGTAATTTTCCAAGTTATGGTTCGTTTTGTTAAAAGCGTATCAATTAAGTTGAAATTTAAAGGTTTAATGAAAGGTGGAACCGTGTCAATTCCAATGTTGATTTTTCCCAAAGTTTTTGTTTCTGCCTCTAACCAGTTTTTTGAATCAACAGTGGTTTTCACATAACTATTGTTTACTTTGATGAATTGTTTCGTTATTGGGACATTTAAAGAAAAAGGTTTCAATTTCAATGAAATAGGTAATTGAATAGGATCTTTTTGATTGCCCAAAATCAAATTAGGATAGGAAGTGACTACGTATTTTTTGACAGGTTCATAAAATGTATATGCTGGAATAGATAGCGTATAATTTTCACCTTGAAAAAGGTAACTAGAATCAGGGATGAAATGGGATGAAGGTGAATAAAATTGAGCTAATTTATTTCGTTCTCCATTTTTGGATTTCAATTGAAATTCAATGAATGCAGCATTATTTTTCACATCGTTGACAGTATAGTTTAATTGGATGCTATCTCCAGGCTGTAAGGTAAGTATCCCAATTTGATCAATAGGGTAGATCGTTAATGGATTGTGAGCCGTTTTAAATGTCTTATTGAATTTTCGTTTTGATTTCAAATATTCTTCAAAGTCTTTATGGCTGTTCACAAAGCGCGAATGATCAAAATGAATCGAATCCATTCGTTGTTGAAAAAGCGTGTCGCCCATTGAGCTTAAATGACTTTCATAAATGCCACATGTATGAGAAGAGCCATCAATAAAGTCATTTACTTCAAAAGACAAAGCTTGACCACCATCTAATGAACAAAAATGAGCTGGAATTTCAACTGTATTGTTTGCGATGGAATATCCTTTACTATTTTTCTTAACTGGAACAAGTAGAGATTTATTCGGTATTTGGTAGCCTTTTTTTGTCAAAGCTACAATTTTCAAAGCTGTGATTTGTGGTGGTTTGGTATCTTTAATATCAAATCCAAATTTTAAAGGATTCAACGCTGCTTCTGTTGTCGTATTTCTCAATTCAAAATGTAAATGTGGCCCAGTTGAACTACCAGTGTTTCCTGAAAAAGCAAAATGTTCACCTTTTAAAAGGGATAATTCACCTGCAGTTAAATAAAATTCAACCTCAAAATTTTTTGCTTCTTTTTGTTTTTGAAGAACGATAAAATCAAGTTTCCCTATAAATCTTGAACAATGTGCATACACACTCGTTATATTGTTCGGATGATTGACATAAATTACTTTCCCATAACCATTCGGTGAAATTTTAACTCGGGCAACATAGCCATTTTCGACAGCATATAATGGTAAGCCTTCGACGCCATTTGTCCTAAAATCTACGCCCATGTGAAAATGATTGGGGCGTAATTCGCCAAAATTTGCTGCAAGCGTTAAAGGAATCTTTAATGGTGGATGATACGTTGTTTGAGCAAGTAATTTCACCGTTGAAATTAAAAATAAAAATACAATACTGTTTAATTTCATTTGAATCGTTTTCAAGTTCAAAAATAGCTTATATTCTAAAAATCAATTGAATTCAACAGCTAAAAAGTAAAAGAAAGTATTCACTATAATTTTGTTCAAAAAAAAAGCGTAAGAATTGTATAAAAATGTTGTAATTCTACAATACTTAACTAATTTTGTAAAAAGTCGCAACCTATGACAGATCGTTTATATCATATTATTGAAGAGATTCGCACTAAAATGCTGAATTTGAGCAAGCAATTGAATGATGAGCGATTAAAGTACATTTCATTGAAAGAAGAAAATGTACGATTGGAGGAAGAGTTAAAAGCTGTTAAAATGCAAGAAAGCAATTTGATAGCGCTCAATAAACAACTTTCATCTGAAGTAATAGCGGCAAAAAGTCAAGTTGTCGAAGTGCCTACATCTTTGGTTAAAAAAGATGAGGAAATTGATGAATTGGTAAATGAAATTGAATACTGCATTAGTCAGTTAAAAAAATAACGAATGGGAAAATTGTCCATAAAAGTCGTTGTAGCTGGAAGAACATATCCACTTACCGTTAATGAAGGTGAGGAAACAAAAGTTGTTAAAGCTGCTGATGAGATAAATAAAGCAATTAAAATGCTTCAGGACAATTATGCAGTTAAAGATATGCAAGATTTACTTGCGATGACTGCTTTACAGTTGGCTTCAAAGTCGACAAAGACAACCAATTCTTCCGATGAAACCCCTGATTTTTCAGAAGTTGAAGATGCGTTGGAAACTTTGTCTAAAGAATTCGATTCGTTGAAATAAAAATCAGTTTCATTTCCTTCTTCAATACTTTAAATTTCGACAAATTGATTGTTGTTTAATTTAAATTTTTAAAAAATGAGTTTAGTAATAGGCCTGTTAACAGGTATTGTTGGTGGAGGAGCAGGTATTTACGTGCTTCAAAACGTAGTATTAAAAAGCAAACGGGATAAAATCATTCAAGATGCTGAAAGTGAAGGTGAAAATCTGAAAAAAGAAAAAATTCTTCAAGCAAAAGAACGCTTTTTAAAATTAAAAGAAGAGCATGAAGTTGCCATGAAAGAAAAAGAGCGCCGTTTACAATCTACAGAAGACAGAGCGAGAGCGAAAGAAAAAACCTTATCTCAAAAAGTAGAGGAAGTTGCGCGTAAAGAAAAAGATCTAGAAGACAATCAAGCGGAATTGGAAACAAAAATTCAAGCGTTTGAGGTCAAACACCAGGAATTAGAAAAGGTACAAGAAAAACGCGTTGCTGAATTATCTAGAATTAGCGGGATGGCTCCTGAAGACGCGAAAAACTTGTTAATGGAAGCATTGAAAGATGAAGCACGTACAAGTGCAATGACTTACATAAAAGATATTACAGAAGAAGCTAAATTAAATGCAAATTTAGAAGCTAAGAAAATTGTAATTCAAACGATTCAACGAGTTGCGACAGAACAAGCAGTTGAAAATGCAGTATCTGTATTCAATATTGAATCGGATGAGGTGAAAGGTAGAATTATCGGTCGTGAAGGTCGAAACATTCGTGCTTTGGAAGCTGCTACAGGAGTAGAAATCATTGTTGATGACACACCTGAAGCAATCATCCTTTCTTGTTTTGATCCTGTTAGAAGAGAAATTGCTCGTTTAGCATTACATCAGTTGGTTTCTGATGGACGTATTCACCCTGCTCGAATTGAAGAAGTAGTTGCTAAAACGAAAAAACAATTGGAGGAAGAAATTGCAGAAACAGGTAGAAGAACATGTATGGATTTAGGTATTCATGGTTTACATCCTGAATTGACAAGAATGGTAGGTAGAATGAAATACCGTTCTTCATATGGTCAGAATTTATTACAACACTCTCGTGAAGTAGCTAATTTATGTGCTACAATGGCAGCAGAATTAGGATTGAATGTGAAATTAGCAAAACGTGCTGGTTTGTTACACGATATTGGTAAAGTTCCAGAAGATGAACCAGAATTGCCACACGCTATTTTGGGAATGAAAATGGCTGAAAAATATGGTGAAAAGCCAGAAGTATGTAATGCCATCGGTGCTCACCACGACGAAATTGAAATGTCAACCTTAATTTCTCCAATAGTACAAGTATGTGATGCTGTTTCTGGAGCTCGTCCAGGTGCGCGAAGAGAAATTGTTGAAGCATACATCAAACGTATTAAAGAATTAGAATCTTTAGCCATGTCATATGATGGTGTTTCAACCGCATATGCGATTCAAGCAGGTAGAGAGCTACGTGTATTGGTAGAAAGTGAAAAAATATCAGATTTAAAAGCAGATGAATTATCATTTGCGATTTCTCAGCGAATTCAAACTGAAATGACCTATCCAGGACAGGTGAAAGTTACTGTTATCCGTGAAAAGAGATCAGTGAATTACGCTAAATAATTCAATATGATAGCAACATTGAAAGGTAAACATATTTTAGTAACTGGTGGAGCAGGTTTCATTGGTTCAAATATCGTTGCAGCTTTATTGAAAATTGGAGCCAAAGTTCGTGTTCTGGATAATTTAGAAACGGGTAAAATTGAAAACATTCAACCTTTTTTGAATCATCCAAACTTTTCATTTATAGAAGGAGATATTCGGATTGTTGAAACATGTGCACATGCTGTTCAAGGAATTGATGCAATTTCTCATCAAGCAGCATTGGGTTCTGTACCTCGTTCGATAGAATTTCCTTTAAATACGCATGCAACCAATGCAACTGGGTTTTTAAATATGTTGAATGCTGCAAAAGACGAGGGTATCAAACGTTTTGTTTACGCAAGTTCATCTTCTGTATATGGTGATAGTTTAATTTCACCAAAAACGATTGGTTCCGAGGGAAATTTATTGAGTCCCTATGCTGTAACAAAAAAATTAAACGAAGAATACGCTGCGGTTTATGCTCGTTTACATGTAATGGAAACCATTGGTTTTCGCTATTTTAATGTTTTTGGTCCTAATCAAGATCCAAATGGAGTTTATGCTGCGGCTATTCCAAAGTTTATGGATAAAATGTTGAAAGGGGAAGAAATTGTAATCAATGGAGATGGTAATCAAACACGCGATTTTACATTTGTTCAAAATGCCGTAAATGCTAATTTATTAGGTTTATCGACTACCAATCAAATGGCTTTTGGAAAACAAGTTAACGTTGCTTGTGGACAGTTTTTCTCCTTGAATAATGTGATAGAATCCATGAAGCAACGTTTAATTGCATTAGGGAAATACAATCCTGCAACAACCATTGTTCATGGCCCAGATCGTCCAGGTGATATTCGTGATTCATTGGCTGATATTACATTAACGAAAGAATGGTTAAATTATACTGATCAACTTTTGTTTGATGATGGAATGGATATTTATTTAGCTTCATTATTTACAGAATAAATGTAAATTTACAATCTAAAAAACTGATTTATATTTAATTAACTTCTTGTTAGAAATAAATATTTTCAATTATTAAAACTACAATAATCACTTTTACATCATAAAATAGTAGAGGGTTATAATACAGATCATAAATTTTTAATTTGATTGTAATGTATAAATTAATAAAACGCTATCAAGAGTCTGATTTTTTTCGCAATGCGTTAAAACTTATTTCAGGCACAATGATTGCTCAGATTATTAGTTATGCAATTTCACCCGTTATTTCTCGGATTTATTCAACGGAAGAAATGGGTGATTTTGGTTTGTATTCAAGAATAATTGCTTTTATTTCTGCAGTTGCAATGGCACGATTCGAACTATCTCTGCCATTACCTAAAAATGATTCTCACTCATATTTGTTGTTTCGATTGGCGTTGAAAATAGCGCTTTATACTTTTGGTATATCCTCGATAATTGGTGGTGTATATTTATTGCTAAATCCATTTTCATATGCCCTCTTTTTCTTTGTTTTAATCACATTAGTCAGTTCAATTTTTATTATTATTATTAGCTTAGGTACGAATTGGGCAATCAGAAAGAAAAACTTTTCAGTGATTTCTCGCTCAAGAATTTCAAATTCATTATTTTCAAATGGTTTTCGACTTATATTTGGATTACTAGGTTTTGGCAGTATTGGATTGTTATTATCAAGTTTAGGAGGGTACATCTTATCTTCAATCGGGTTTGTTAAAATCTTTGTAACAGACAGAGTTTTTTTTAGAAAATATAAATCAAAGAAAAAAACATTTGTTTTAGTTACAGAGTACAAAGATTTACCTTTAATTAATTTACCTCATGTATTAACAGATTTAGGGAGAGATTTATTAATTGCGTTTTTAATTGTATATTCTTTTGGGAAAGATTATTTTGGATCTTACACCTATTCAGTAATGATTTTAAGCTTACCCATTGCATTAATTGGTCAGGCAATTGGTCAAGTTTTTTTTAATAAATGTTCAGAATTAATTAATTCAGGTTCTTCAGTATATCTTCTATTAAAAAGAACATTGATTATTTTAAGTTTATCTGCGATTCTTCCTTTTACCATTTTATTCTTTTTTGGCAAAGAAATTTTCTCGTTTATTTTTGGCTCCAACTGGGCTTTAGCAGGTTATTTTTCAGAGATTTTAGCTGTAGGAACTTTTTTTAACTTTATTATTTCTCCACTTTCAAATCTCCCAATCGTTTTGAAAAAGCAGAAACAATATTTTATTTTGGGATTAATTTCTACACTTACTCAAATTTTTATCATCGGTATACTGCCAATGTTCATTGGGAAAACTGATCAATCATTTATAATAATTATGTGGTCAATGTCATTGTCTCAAGCAATATTATTAATTATTACCACTTTTATTTTTCTTAATTATGCAAAAGATAAGTAGACGAATTTACTCCAGAATAACTCATTTAATTCAACAGTTATTTAGCTATATTGTCAGTCCAAGAATGCGTTACTATAAAAAAAATTTTCAAGGAGATTTAGTTGAAAATTTACGTATAAGTAACTCCACATTTATAGATAATAGAGATAAATTAGTCTTAAAAAGCAATACTTATATAGGTCATTATAATTTTTTAGAAGCTTCTAATGCTATTTTCATAGATCGTGGTTGTCAAATAACATCTTATGTTTCTATTTCCACTCATTCTAGTCACCAGTCTATTCGTTTGTATGGTTCTAATTTTGGAGATGTTGAAAAACATATCGGTTATCTTACTGGAGAAGTTCGCATTGGAGAATTTACATTTGTTGGCCCCCATGTAGTTATAATGCCCAACACAAAAATTGGTAAAGGTTGTATTGTAAAAGCATTTTCTTATGTAAAAGGTGAGTTCCCCGACTATTCAATAATTGAAGGAAACCCAGCTAGAGTTGTTGGTGATGTAAGAGAAAGTGATCATTCTTTTTTGTCTGATCACCCAGAATTGAATAATAGTTATATGAAATAAAAGGAAGATGAAATTTAAATTTTTACTTAAAAACATCTTTACTCCCGAAGGGAAAGTATCAATTCACATTGGGACATCACTTACAGCAAATATACTTTTTACGTATTTTAATTCTCGTTCGTGGAAAAGAGCATTTATTAAGTTGAAAAAATACAATATAGCATTATTGCCAATCGATCAATTTTCAAAAGAAGAAGACTATTTAACTTCCGTAAATGGAAAAAATTCAGCAGCTTATTTTTCAAGACGTTGCTCTAAATTGGGGTACACTTTTCAGACATTTAATCCTAATCATGCGATTGATGCGATCTTTGAAATAAATACTTCCTCAAGTGAAAGACAAGGCCGTGCAATGGAAGAAAGTTACAAGAAATTAGTTTCGGAATGGCCATGCGATAAAATTCATAAATGGTTCGGGATTTATTCTAGTGATGGGAAATTGGTAGCGTATGTTTGGACGTATATCGTCGGAGAAATGGTTTTGATCAATCGAATTCTTGGTCATGGTGATTTCTTAAAAGATAATATTATGTATTTGTTAATGACAAGCGTTGTGAGTGAATTTATTCAAGTAAAAGAATCGAATTTCATCATGTACGATACATTTGGTCAAGTTGAAAATGGACTTGTTTTGTTTAAAAAACGAATTGGTTTTAAACCGTATACTGTAAACTTTAAACGATGATAAAAACAATCTTCAATCGCATTAGACTCGATTATTTTCTAAGAAATAGAATCAATGAATACGAACATTTGATTCAAACGGCTTTAGACAAAGGTTTTGAAATTATGCCGCATAGTCAATTTTACGATTTAGTAAAGAAAAATGAAATAGGCTCACGTAAAATAGTAATGATTCGACAAGACATTGATCAAGATCCTAATTATTGTAGGGAATGGTTGCGCGTTGAAAAGAAATACAAGATTCATACATCTTATTATTTTCGTTTGTGCACAAAACATATTCCGATTATGAAAGAGATTTTGGCTTATGGCTCAGATTGTGGATACCATTACGAAGAATTAGCAAGCTATGCTAAAAGAAATCACATAAAATCAGCTTCTGTTCTAATGAATCATTTTGATGCTATTAGAAATGAATTTAGCAATAATCTACAACATCTTGAAGCAGAATTAGGTCAAAAAATTCATTACATTGCGAGTCATGGGGATTTTGCCAATCGAAAGCTTAAAATGCCTAATCATACCTTTATTAATCGAGAAGTGTTGGACGATAATGGTTTGATTTTCGAAGCATATGATAAAGAATTTTTAGAAAATTATTCCATTAATATTATGGACGCTGGAGGCCCTAAATTTTATAATGGACCAGTTTCTCAATTAGATGCTTTAGATCAGTATCAAATTGTACACATACTTATTCATCCAAAAAATTGGAAAGCTAATGTTTATTGGAACACGTATGAAAATTGTAAACGTTTCATTCAAGGATTAAAATATTAACTTTGTAATGCTTAAACAAACAAGGATTTAACAATGCGTAAATTATTACTTATAAGCTCAAACACCATTCATACCTATAAGTATTTGCAACTTATTGAAGATTATTTTGATGAAGTGTTGTTGATTACGAATGAAAAATCTAATGTTTACGATTATCCAACAGTTGAATTGAATTTTAATTTGAAAATTAAAACTTTATTTTCTACAGTTAAAGAAATTAAAAAGCAAATTGAATTATTCCAACCAAGTATTATTCACATTCATCAAGCAAATAGTTATGCTTTTTTTGCACTTTTAGCTTGCCGAAAAAGTTTCATTCCAACGGTATTAACTGCATGGGGTAGTGATGTTTTATTACTTCCTAAAAGTAATTTATTATTAAAGAAAATGGTGCAATTTAATTTGCGAAATGCATATTTTTTGACTTCAGATTCTATTTATATGGCGCAAGAAATGGAGAAAATCGCTCCATTGAAAAATAGAATAATAATAGCAAATTTTGGAATTGACGTAACACCTATAAGCTGTGAAAAAGAGAATATTATTTATTCGAATCGACTTCATAAAAAGTTATATCGGGTAGATAAAATAATAGAAGCATTTTCATTATTTTATACTAATAACAATTCAGATTGGAAACTTGTCATTGCTGCAACTGGGACAGAAACGGAAAAGTTAAAAATTAAAGTAGCAGAATTAAATCTAGATCATGCCATTGAATTTGTAGGTTGGATTCAAAAAGAAGACAACGAACAATGGTATTCAAAAGCCAAAATTTGGGTTTCAATACCAGAATCAGATGCAACTTCAATTAGTTTGTTAGAAGCAATGGCTTGCGGTTGTATTCCTGTGGTTTCTGATTTACCAGCGAATCGCGAATGGATACAATCTGGACGTAATGGAATTGTTGTAGAAAATTTGGATAGTGACTTTTTATCTGAGGCTCTTTTATTGAATCAATCTGAAGCAATTGAATTGAATCAGAAACGCATTGAACAAGATGGAACAAAAGAGGCCAATCGCACCAAATTTACTGAGCTTTATCAAAGAATTCTAGAGCAATGATTAAAGTATGTCATATTACAAGTGTACATTGTTGGGATGATACGAGAATCTTTTTTAAGGAATGCGTTACCTTAGCTAATAATGGATATAAGGTTGCGTTGGTTGCACCAAATGCTAATAATCAAGTAGTGCAAAATGTACAAGTATTTGGTGTAGAAAACCATCGTAAAAGTAGACTTTTCAGGGCAACAGTTGTCGCTTTCAGTGTGTTTAAAAAAGCATTACGAACAAGATCTGAAATTTACCACTTTCACGATCCTGAATTAATTTGGGTAGGAATACTGCTAAGAATTTTAGGAAAGCGTGTGATTTTTGATGTCCACGAAAATGTTAAAGCTCAACTTACAGATAAAAAATGGTTGAAATTCCCAAAGTTTGTAATAGGAATATATTCTATTTTTGAATGGGTTTCTTCAAAGCTTTTTTATATTGTAATAGCTGAAGATTCCTATGAAGAATTATATATTGATAAAGCGAAATCCATTACTAAGGTTTTAAATTTCCCAATTATTGAATCACTAAACAGCTATCGTTTCCCGCATTCGCAAAAGACTGAAAATGGTATTTTGTATGTTGGTTTAGTTTCTGAAACGAGAGGAATTGTTGAAATAATAAAAGCACTTGAAATTCTTCATTCAAAAAACATCGAATTTACATTTCATTGTATTGGACCAATTTCAGACTCTGTAAGAGATAGAATAACGAAAATGCCAGAATTTCAGAAGGTAAAAGATGCAATCGTTTTTTATGGAAGATTACCTGTTAATAAAGCATATCATAACGCTGAAAAATCAAAAGTTGCATTATCAATACTTCATCCTGTGCCTAATTACGTTCGTTCGTATTCAACAAAAATATTTGAATACATGGCAATCGGTGTTCCTTTAATTGTATCAAATTTTCAGATTTATGATTTTGTGAAATCAAATGGTATTGGGTTTTTAGTTAATCCATTGGATCCAATAGAAATTGCTCATCAAATAGAGCTTATTTTACAAAATGAAATTGATATCGATAAAGTTATAAATGCAGGATTTGAAGAAGTTTCCAAAAACTATTCGTGGGAATCTCAAGCAAAAAAATTATTGAATTTATATGCTGAACTTGGAAAATCTTTAAATTGACTCAATAATGATGACAAACAATTCATTTTCTAAATTCTTTGATTTCAGCTTAGCGCTTTTTTCAATTATCACCATTTTGTTTCAAAAACAAGCAGCATTAGCTTATTTAGTTCTTATTGTTCTATTAATTGTTGGAATTAGCAAGAAAAAAGTCAAATTCACGTTCAATTTTACAACATTTCTGTTTGTTCTCTTTTATGGCTTCTATGTTTTTTATGCACTGTATACCAATCATGTATCTGACGCTTTGCGCTATTTCGAAAATAAATTGACCTTTTTAGTACTTCCGCTATTTTTCTTTTTCCTTCCGAAAGAAAAAATGGCATTCAAATGGACGATTAGAGGTTTTTTAATCGCTGTGTTTTTGTTAGCGATACAAAGTCTTGTTTTTTCATTTTCAAATTACTTCAAAACACATGAAATAGGAAGCTTTATTTCAACACGCTTCTCTTACCAACATCATCCTAGTTATGCGTCTGTATTTTATACGTTTGCTTTATTAATGAGTTGGAATCAACACAAAAAAAATGCTGAAAACTATTCGTTGTATTGGTTGATTCCATTTTCAATTTTACTACTATTTTCAATTTTAGCATGCATGAGTTTAGCAGGTCTTCTATTTTTACTAGTATTCTTTTTAGCGGTCTTTATTTATTTTTTAGCAACTAAAATCGGAAGAAAAAAAACAGTCCTTTTCACTATTATTAGTCCTGTTTTATTCTATGTGATGGTAATGATCATACCACCATTAAGATCACAATGGGAAGATGCGAAAAATTTCACAATTACATTTATCAATGATCCATCAACGTTTTTAAAAGACCCAGTTAATGCTGAAAAAGGTTCGGGAGTGCGTTTGATTATGTGGACCATCGCAACCCAGGTTTTAACAGAGCATCCTTTGGGTGTTGGAACAGCTAATGTCGATGATTATTTGTACGCCAAACTAACAAAACTAAAACAATACAAGTTAGCTAAAAAGTACTATAATCCACACAATCAATATTTGCAATCAGGCATTGAAATTGGAGTAATTGGATTAGCTGTTTTACTATTGCTGTTAATTAAAGCAACAAATTTAGCTTGGAAACAGCGTAACTATTTATTGTTGTTCATAGTTGTAAACTTAGCTTTTAATATGTTGTTTGAATCGATGTTACAACGACAAAGTGGCATTGTTTTTTATACATTTTGGATGTGTATTTTAGTTGTGTACTCAGCTCATTTTCCGAGTACTAAAAAAGAACAAATAACATGAAACTTTTAATACTTACACAATATTACCCACCTGAAATTGGGGCACCACAAAATCGACTTCATGAATTAGCAGTTCGTTTAAAAGCGAATAATATTGATGTAGAAGTATTAACTGCTATGCCTAACTATCCAAAAATGGAATTGTTTCAGGAATATAAAAACGGAATAGTCAAAGAAGAAATAATTGATGGGGTTCAAGTTTTTAGAGCTAAAATTTATGTCTCAAAATCTAAAGGAATTCTTAAACGGCTATTAAATTATTTCAGTTTTGTTGTTACGTCTTATTGGAGGGGTAGAAAATTAGGCAATTATGATTATTTATTAGTAGAATCACCACCTCTTTTTTTAGGTTATACAGCCATGGCTTTGTCTAAGAAATTAAAAGCAAAACTTATTTTCAACGTTTCAGATTTATGGCCAGAAAGCGCAGAAAAGTTGAATATTGTATCAAATAAAATGCTTTTAAAATTCGCGTATAATCTCGAAGCAAAATGTTACCAAAAAGCACATCTTATAACAGGACAAACGCAAGGAATTGTTGATAATATTAAATTTAGATTTCCGATCAAAAAGGTTTATTGGTTGCCCAATGGAGTCGATGTAGAATTTTACAACCCTGAATTGTATTCAAAAAGCGATTTCCGAATTAAACATGGTTTTAAAAACGAAGACACTTTGTTTTTTTATGGTGGAATTTTAGGGCATGCTCAAGGACTTCAAACGGTTTTAAAAGCGGCTAAGATTGTTGAAAGCATTACTTCTGTACAGATAATTTTGCAAGGAGCGGGGCCAGAAAAAGAAGAATTGTTAAAATTGAAAGAATCGTTACAATTGGAAAATGTACATTTTCTACCTCCTGTTTCAAAATCCGAAATGCCATATATTTTAAAAGAAGTAGATGTTGCCTTGGTTCCATTGAGAAAATTGGTTTTGTTTCAAGGAGCTATTCCATCCAAAATTTTTGAAGCGTTGGCAATGGAAAAACCACTATTGCTCGGAGTAAATGGTGAAGCAAAAGCACATTTTATTGATAATGCAAAAGCAGGTTTGTACTTTGAACCTGAAAATGAAGTAAGTTTAGCAGAAAAATTGGAAGAATTTGCTCAAGACAAGGCACTAATAATTAAAATGGGTAAAAATGGTCGTGAATATGTCATTAAGAATTTTAATCGAAACAAAATTGCCCAAGATTTTATCCAACACCTCTAAAATTTGTAACTTCGAAACAGATTTTTAAAATAATTTTAATTAGATGATTCCTTTTTCACCCCCACGTATTGACCAAAAAGTAATTGATGAAGTAACTGCTGCACTTCAAAGTGGTTGGATTACAACAGGACCTAGAACAAAATTGTTTGAGAAAAAAATAACTGAATACTGCCAATGTAAAACAACAGTTGCGGTTAATTCTTGGACAATGGGCATGCAAGTGTTTCTCGCTTGGTGGGGAATAGGAGAAGGAGACGAAGTGATTTTACCTGCATATACCTATTGTGCGAGTGCCAATGTGATCATTCATGCAGGCGCAAAGCCAGTAATGGTAGATATCAATCCGGAAGATTTCAATATTTCTGTTGAAGCTATACGCAAAGCGATTACACCTAAAACAAAAGCAATTATAGCAGTAGATTTAGCAGGTTTTCCTTGTGATTATGATTTAATCAATGCATTGGTAAACGAACCCGAAATTCAACAACAATTCAAGGCTTCAAATGACCTTCAAGCACGATTAAACCGTATTTTAGTTATCTCTGATGCTGCGCATAGTTTTGGTGCTAAAATGAATGGGAAACAAACAGGTTCATTGGCTGATATCACAACGTTTTCATTTCATGCGGTTAAAAATCTAACCACAGCTGAAGGCGGTGCTGTTTGTTTTAATTTACCCGATTCATTTGATCACGACGCTATTTATACCGCTTTTTGCACGATGATCTTACACGGTCAAAACAAAGATGCTTTGGCGAAAACACAAAAAGGGAATTGGCGCTACGATGTTGAAGAACCAGGTTATAAATGTAACATGACCGATTTACAAGCTGCTATTGGCTTAGTGGAATTAGAACGTTACCAAGAAAACCTCGATCGCAGGAAACAAATTTTCAACTTATACGATAACGCATTTTCCGCCTATTCTTGGGCGTTAACTCCTTTGCATACAACGGAAACTAAAGTTACTAGTTTTCATTTATATCAATTAAGAATTGCCGGAATTACTGAAGCGCAGCGCGATACAATCATGCAAGTAATTTTTGATCAAGATGTTTCTGTGAATGTTCATTTTCTTCCTTTGCCAACCTTAACTGCCTACAAAAAAAGAGGCTATAAAATGGATGATTATCCTGAAACTTGGAATAAATACCACAATGAAATCTCGTTACCTGTTTATTTTAATTTAAGCGATGAACAAGTGCAGACAGTCATTGAGGCAGTTAAAAAAGCTGTTGAAGTAGTTTTAAATAATTAAGGAATTAAGGAATTAAGGAATTAAGGAATTAAGGAATTAAGGAATTAAGTTTTCAGTATAGACAATGAAAGAGAATATAATTGTTTCTAAGAGCTTTGATTTTGCAGTTAAAATCGTAAAATTTTCATTTCAAATGCAGAATGAAAAAAAAGAATTTGTTATATCGCGACAACTATTAAAAAGTGGAACAAGTATAGGTGCGAATATTGAAGAGTCTCAAGGCGCAATTTCAAAAGCAGAGTTTATTGCTAAACTTCAAATATCTTTAAAAGAAGCTAAAGAAGCAAAATATTGGTTAAGATTGATTCATGCTTCAGATATTTATACAGCTCCAATTTTAAAAGAACTAACAAATGAATGTGGTGAATTAATCGTAATTTTGACAAGTATATTAAAAGCATCAAAGGCAAATCGCTAATAATTAATTTTTATATAAAATGAATTCATTCATTCCTTCTTTTCTTCATTCTTTCATTCCTTCATTTTAACAAATGAAAAGAATTCTTGACATAGTTTTCAGTTGTATCATTTTATTGTTTTTTTTACCAATTGGTATCCTGATCTCTCTATTCATTGTTGTTGAATCAAAAGGAGGAGTTTTTTACCGCCAAAAACGTGTCGGGCGTTTTGGAAAAGAATTTCGAATTTATAAATTTCGAACAATGCGTAAAAATGCCGATTCTATGGGGCAGCTCACAGTTGGAATGCGCGATCCACGTATCACTAAAATTGGTTTCTTTTTACGAAAATTCAAATTAGATGAATTTCCTCAGTTTTTAAACGTATTGAAAGGTGAAATGAGTGTTGTTGGTCCGCGTCCTGAAGTAAAAGAATACGTTGACCTATATACCGTTGAACAACGAGAAATATTAACTGTTCGTCCAGGAATTACAGATCTTGCTTCATTGGAATATTTTGAAGAAAATGAACTGTTAGGTCGCTCGTCAGATCCTCAAAAAACATACATAGAAGAAATTATGCCAGCCAAAATCTTGTTGAATAAAAAGTACAGTGAAAATCCAACTGTTTTTCAAGACTTAAAGATTATATGGGCAACTTTTAGAAGAATTATTAGATAGACTTTAGGACTTTAAGAGGCAGGATATTAGGACTACAAGACGTAATCGTAATTCTGTTGAAATTTTAATTCAAAACTCAAAACTATTAATGATAGTAGGATAAAAGACTAGATGTTTATTCTGTTGAGATCCTTACTAAAAACCTAACACCCAAAACTCAACACTTTTTTACTAGATCGTAATTCTGTTGAAATCTTGATTAAAAACTCATAACTTTCAACTCAACACTTTTAATGATAGAAGGATGTTAAGATTTAAGGACTTAACGACAAGATCGTTATTCTATTGAAATTTAAAAAACTAATGCCTAATTAACTTACGACTAATGCCTCAAAATCAATTCATCAAAAACGCTAACGAACACCCAATAAAAATAGAAACTAATTTCAAAAGGTTAAACTTATGATTTTCAGATGTTTCAAAAATGATGGTTGTGGAAATATGCAAGAACATTCCAACGACAATGGCTAGAACAATTGGATAATCCAATCCAAAAGCACCCGGAATCGTTAACAAACCAATGACAACTCCAAGTGGCGTCATAATGCCGAATAGTAACAAGACAATCCATGCTTTTAACAACGATAATTTTGTATTGATTAACAAGGTCATTAATGCAATTGCAACTGGTAATTGATGAAACAAAATCCCAAGTAACAATGAATTCCCATGCTCGTGATGGTGTGCGATTTCATGTCCAATCAATTGATTTCCTAAAGGAATCCCTTCAATAATGGAATGAACAGAAAGTGAAATAAATAAACCCCAAGGCATTGCTTGTCCTTTGTGAACATGTACATGACCATGCTCAATACCACCAGAAAAGAATTCCATTAATAATTGAATTAAAAATCCAATTAGTATGTAAAATCCAATGGATGAAGAACTGTCATGGTACAATTCAGGAATGAAATGGGTAAATGCAATCGCTAAAAGAAATCCACCACTAAAGGCCAATAATAACTTTATGATTTGTGCTTTGTTGGTTTTGTGTAAATACGTCACAAAAAATCCGCCTAAAACGACCGACAACAACAAACTTATCAATACAAGGGTAGCGTTCATTTAATTTTTTTTGCAATTATTAATAAGCGATCAGAATCATTTTCTTGGTAATCATTCAATTGAAAGTCGCCAAAAGTACGCATAATTTCAAAGCCATTGTTAACGAGTAACTGTGTGAAATCTCCTATTTTTAAAGCTTGAACACGTTCTGTAAAATCAAACGCTTTTCCTTGATCATTGAATTGAATGCGTTTAAAAATATGCGTTCCATCGTAATTTCTAGTTATTTCAAACGTAAGTCCATCGATCGTTTGTATTTCCTGCAGTACCAATTGATTAATCACTCTTGTTGCATTCATAAAATCGATGATAAGTAAACCTTCATCTTTCAACATTTCGTGAATTGCTTGAATTACTTTTGAATTGTCATCAATGGAATCAAAATAGCCAAAACTTGTAAATAAATTAAAAATGGCAGCAAATTTTTGGTTTACTATGATTTCACGCATGTCATGTACTGCAAATTGTAACGTATCATTTTTAAAAACTTTTGCTTTTTCAATACTGTTTGCAGCTAGATCAACTCCTAATACGTTAAATCCTAATTTATTGAGCGTAATAGAATGACGTCCTTTACCACAAGCTAAGTCTAAAACACGTTCTCCAGTTTTTAATGGAAGTTCAGCTACAATTCGTTCTATAAATTGAGCCGCCTCTTCATCATTGCGATGCTTGTAAAGCGTATGATAGTAGCTTGTATCAAACCATTCTTCGAACCATTCTTTTTTACTCATGCTACAAAGATACACTTTTGATTTTTCATTTGTATCTTTGAAAAAAGATTGGCATGTTAAAAGTTGGATTAACTGGCGGAATTGGTTCTGGAAAAAGTACAGTAGGAAAAATACTGGAGGCAATGGGTTATCCTGTGTTTTATTCTGATGATGCAGCAAAAAAATGCGTGGATACACATCCGGAAATTAGAAGAGAACTTATTGCCTTATTAGGTGAAGACGCATACGAAAACAACCAACTGAATCGAACGTATGTCGCTATTAAAATGTTTTCAGACGATCAAATCCGTTTGAAAATGAATGCAATTATCCACCCAAGAGTGCGCGTGCTTTTTGATGATTTCATACAACAGCATTCAACAACAATCGTCTTCAACGAAGCAGCGATTTTAATTGAAACAGGCGCATACAAATTATTTGATCAAGTGGTGTTGGTATCTGCTCCAGATGAATTGAAAATCAAACGCGTGATGAATCGTGAACAATGCAGTCGTGAACAGGTAATGGATCGAATGGAAAAACAATGGACAGATACAGCGAAAAAAGATGTAGCTGATTTTGTACTTATCAATGATGAAGAATCTTTGTTAATCCCACAAATTGAAACACTTATTCAAGCGTTAAAAACTATTCATTGATTTCTTCAAAATCATCGAAATCATCTGAGTTTTGATCTTTTTTTACAAAACGAGAACGTGTTTGTATAAATGGTTTACCCGTTAAGATTACGACTAAAGCATTCAACATTTTCGTCAATAAGCTCACTAAGAAAAAGAATCCAATCACTTTAAAGATAAAACCGATGATTGCAGTGTGCTCAATTGAAACGATGCTTTCATAAAACCACAACGACAAAGGGTTTTTTGAAATCTCAGGATAAAAGATGAAAACACCAAACAGCGATAAAGCAATAATAATAACAGCAATTTCAGCTTTTAAGTCAAAGTGTTTTTGTGTTGGATTTTGTTGTTGCATTAATTGAAATATCACTGCATTGTTTTGCTTGTTTTGTAATTTTCCGATAAAGTAAACTAAGACCACTAAAATCGTAGGAATTAAATTGTTTAAATCAATGATTTCTTGTGTTTTATTTAAACTGAACAAGAAAGTCACGTCAACAAGAAACAGATATTTCAATGCTTTAATGACGTAAATTTCAACGATTGTTTTGGAACGACCATTGGTCATGAATTTTGCGATCAATTCAAAAAAACCCCAAATAAAACTGAAGATGGCAAAGACAACTCCTAGCTTAAAAATTAATTGTAATAATTCCATCCTACAAAATTGCATTTTTTATTTTGAACGTGCATTCCTGTAAGATAAAAAAGAGTGAATCCCGTAAAATTTATTTATTTTTGGAGGCTATGAAAACGAACGATCCTTTCGTTTTATTTAATAATAAGTCAAATTAGAATCAAATGAAAAAAATTAGTGCATTACTTGTTTATTTATTCCTTGGAGTGAACGTTTTATTGGCAGAAGAGGGAATGTTGATTCCTTCTTTAATTGCTGCTTTTGAATCAGACATGCAAGCCAAAGGAATGAAATTGAGTGCAAAAGATATTTATGATGTCAACCATTCGAGTTTGAAAGATGCCATTATGCATTTTGGTGGAGGTTGTACGGCAGAATTAGTTTCAGACAAAGGTTTATTGCTAACCAATCACCACTGTGGTTATTCTCAAATTCAATCGCATTCATCGTTAGAGAAAGATTACCTTAAAAATGGTTTTTGGGCGAAAAATTTAGCAGAAGAATTACCTAATGCAGGTTTAACAGCTACACGTATGGTTCGAATTGATAATGTGACAACTGCTGTTTTAGCGGGTGTATTAATCAATGAAAAAGGAGCAGAACGAGCAGCAAAAATTGCTAAAAACATCGAGAATATAGTAAAATCAGCGGTTTCAGGCACACATTACGAAGCGGAAATTAAACCGTTTAATTACGGAAACGATTACTACATCATCGTGAAAGAGGTTTTTAAAGATGTACGATTTGTTGGTACACCTCCCAATTCGATTGGTAAATTCGGTGGCGACACGGATAATTGGGTTTGGCCTCGCCACACTGGTGATTTTTCAGTATTTAGAATTTATGCTGGTACAGATAACAAACCTGCAGCGTTCGCTTCAACGAATGTGCCTTACAAACCTCTTCATTTTTTACCGATTTCTTTTAAAGACCGTAAAGTTGGAGATTTCACTATGGTATATGGTTTTCCAGGTGAAACAGAACAACATGTAGTTTCTAATTATTTGAAATTTATCGTTGAAAAAGAACGACCAGCTCGCATTAAAATGCGTGAAAAATCGTTGAGTGTTATTGATGCAGCGATGCGTTCTTCGGATGAAGTAAGAATTAAATATTCAGCGAAACAAGCTTCTATCGCGAATGCGTACAAGAAATGGATCGGACAAGTGGATGGATTGAAAATATTAGATGGTTACAGTATAAAATTGGAACGCGAAGAAAAGTACAAAATCGCAGCGCGCTCAAAACCTGAATGGCAAACCAATTATGCGGCTGTAATTGATCAAATGAATACCTTAACAACAAATGGATCTAAATGGGAATTTGCCTATTCAATGGGCGTTGAATATTTATTTGTAGGTCCTGAATTGTACAAATTAGCCCGTGGATTAAAAGATTTATCTAAAAACTACAATCAATTGGTGGAAAAAGGAACCTTGAATACAACTGTAGATAAGTTAATCAAAGGAGCAGATGGCTTCTTCAAAAATTACGATGCAACAGTCGATCAAAAAATCTTTGAATTATTGACAGAATTATACTTGAAAGAAACGAAAGAGGGGAGAACAACTGCTGATTTCTCGAACCTAAACATTACTGCATTGAACAAAGAAATTTACAGTAAATCAATTTTAACGAATAAAGAACGCTATGTAGCTTTCTTGAAATCATTTAAGTCTAAATCATTAGCTAAGTTGAAAAAAGATCCTGGTTATCAATTGTATGATCGTTTTGCAACGGAATTCACGGAACAAATTCTTCCAGAATATTCCAATTTTGACACTCAAATGAACGACTTATTGAAAACATATGTTGCCGGAGTTTATGAAATGTTCCCGAATGACAAACATTGGAGTGATGCAAATAGCACATTGAGAATTACATACGGTAAATTGGAAGGTTCTGCACCAACAGATGGAATGCTATACACAGAACATACAACATTAGCTGGAATGATCGCCAAATACAACACTGGAAATCCAGATTTTGAATTGTTGCCACGTATGTTTGAATTGTATAAAGCGAAAGATTACGGAGATTATGCTCAAAATGGTGAGTTATGGGTATGTTTTACAGGTTCTAATCACACAACTGGCGGGAATTCAGGTTCTCCAGTATTAGATGAAAATGGCTATTTAATGGGCTTGAATTTTGACAGAACATGGGAAAGCACCATGTCTGATTACATGTTTGATCCAAATCGTTGCAGAAATGTTGTGGTTGATATTCGCTACGTGATGTGGGTGATGGATAAATATGCTGGAGCTAAACATTTAGTAGATGAAATGGTATTAATGAAAACTAAATAATACGCACGTTTCAAGTTAGATAAATTAACAAAAAAAGATAATATGAGATTAATAGTACTGATTTCCATTTTCTTAAGTGGAATTGCATTCGCGCAAAAAGATATGTTTTCTTTTGAAGGAACGATCACAAATAGAACAAGTGATTCGATGTTACTTCAAAACAACAAAGGATTTAAAAAGTACATTCCAATCAATGACAAACAACTTTTCTCAGCTGATTTTTCTTTAGAAGAGGGGATGTACTATTGTTCGATAAAACGAAATTTCGCTCTGCTTTATTTACGTAATGGTATGAAAATCGAAGTAAAAGCGGATGAAAAAAACTTTGACGCTACATTTTCAATTTCAGGAGATTTATCAGTAGAGAATACTTTTGTAAAACAACAGTTTATCACGGATAACAAATTAGAAGAAAACGAAAAAGCACCCGCTGACATGTTACAAATCATGAGTGAACGCTTGAAATTTGTAAAAGACAATCTGACTGAAAGTAAATTCGATGCACAATTTAAAAAAGTATATTTAGAAAGCTACGAAGCAGGAATGAAAGGAAATGTAGCATACTATGAGAATTTATTGAAAGCAGTCGAATTACATGGAAAACCATCTCCTGATTTTAATTTTGAAAACTACAAAGGTGGCTTATCTAAATTAGCTGATTTCAAAGGGAAATATATTTATGTCGATGTTTGGGCTACATGGTGCGGACCTTGTAAAGCTGAAATCCCATCCTTGAAAAAAGTGGAAGAAGCATTTCATGATTCAAACATTGCATTTGTAAGTATTTCAGTGGATAAAGCAAAAGATCACGATAAATGGAAAGAATTTGTAAATGAAAAAGGCTTGACAGGTGTGCAATTGTTTGCAGATAAAGATTGGAGTTCAGATTTTGTAACTGGTTACTTTGTGAAAGGTATTCCCCGCTTTATTTTAATTGATCCCAATGGCTTGGTTTTGAATGCCAACGCACCGAGACCTTCCGATCCTGCGTTAATTGAACTATTGAAAGGGTTGAAATAATGAACACAAAAAAAGGAGTATGAATTTCATACTCCTTTTTTTACTATATAAATCTTATACGTGAAGAGCGCGGTTGTCTGTTGCAGCCAATGCTGCTTCTTTCACTGCTTCCGAATAGGTTGGGTGAGGGTGACAAATACGAGCAATGTCTTCAGCCGAAGCTCTGTATTCCATCGCTACCACTGCTTCCATAATTAAATCGGCAGCTCTTGGTGCAATCATGTGTACACCTAAAACTTCATCCGTTTTGCTATCCGCGATAACTTTAACTAATCCTGCTGTATCCATACTTGCACGTGCTCTTCCTAATGCTTTGATTGGGAAAGAACCTACTTTGTATTCAACGCCTTCAGCTTTTAATTGCTCTTCAGTTTTACCAACAGCCGCAACTTCTGGCCATGTGTAAACAACACCAGGTATTAAATTGTAATTAATATGTGGTTTTTGTCCTGCGATTGTTTCAGCTACAAATACACCTTCTTCTTCCGCTTTGTGAGCAAGCATCGCTCCGCGAACAACATCACCAATAGCATAAATGTTTGGAACATTTGTTTGTAAATGATCATTTACATCAATTTGACCACGATCTGTAACTTTTACACCTGCTGCTTCTAAGTTCAAACCTGCTGTAAATGGTTTTCTACCAACAGCAACTAAACAATAGTCAGCTTCTAAGGTAACTGTTTCACCTTTTTTATTCAATGCAGTTAAAACAACGTGATTTCCTTTGTTTTCAACCTTTTGTACTTTTGATTCAAAATGAAATTTAAACCCTTCCTTTTTCAAGACTTTTGTTAATTCTTTTCCAAGAGCACCATCCATTGTCGGAAGAATCGTTGAGTTGTTTTCAATCACTTCGATTTCAGTTCCTAAACGCCCGTAAACAGAGCCTAATTCTAGTCCAATCACTCCACCACCTATTACCAACATTCTTTTTGGAATCTCTTTCATAACCAATGCTTCCGTAGAAGTGATGATTCTTTTTTTATCTGGCTCCATTCCTGGAAAAAAATTAGGTTTTGAACCAGTTGCTATAATAATATTCTTAGAAGTGATGTTGGTTTCACTTCCATCATTTGCCGTAATTTTAATCGTGTTTTTATCAACGAATGAACCTAAACCGTGAATTACTTCAATTTTGTTTTTATCCATTAAAAATTTAACACCTGCACACGTTTGAGAAACAACATCGCTTTTTCGTTGAATCATTTGCGTGATGTTTGCTTGAACATCTTTTACATCAATTCCGTGTTCTTTGAAATTGTGGATTGCATTATGGTAATGTTCTGATGAATCTAATAAAGCTTTAGAAGGAATACAACCAACATTTAAACAGGTACCACCTAATGTGTCATATTTTTCAATAAGAGCTGTTTTCATTCCTAATTGAGCACAACGAAGTGCAGCAACGTATCCACCTGGTCCTGAACCAATAATTGTAATGTCGTAAGCGTTCATTTTATATTAATTTTTTACAAAGTTAGGATTAACAATTGATTTTTCAGACAATTTATCAATAAAAAAAGGGTTACTTAAAAAAGTAACCCTTTCAATTTATTTTGTGAATATTATCGTTTAATAAATTTCACTGTATCGTTTTGTTTTCCAGCAATTAATTTAACAATGTACGTTCCATTTGTTAAATCGTCGCTATCAATTTTAATTGTTTGAGCACCTTCAGAAACATTTTTCTCAGTAAATGTTTTTACCAATACTCCAGAAATAGAGTATACGTAAACAGCTACATTAGAAGTTTCTTTTAAGTTGAAAGTCAATGTTGCGTTATCTGTAGTTGGATTAGGATAAACTTTCAATTTTGTTTTGAATTCACTTCCGTTTGTTCCGTTTCCATTTTCATCAATTCCTAAGTATGAAGCTGATGCCCAGATTCCACGACCGTAAGTTCCAATGTAAATCTCACCTGGTCTTCTGTTACCTTCATTCCATGTTCTCCAAGATTGACGAACATGGTAAACTGGAGTTCCTTCGAATCCTGCAGAAGCATTTGTCCAAGATCCACCACCGTTTTCAGAAACAAAAACACCATTAGATGTACCAACAACTAAAACGTCTGAATCATCTCTATCAATAATTCCGTCATAACAAGCAACTGCAGGATTTGTGATTGCAGTTAAAGCAGTGAAAGTAGGTGTTGCAGAAGTAGCGTTTAAAGAACGTTTCATTGCGCCACCAAATCCTGAGAACACAACTAAATCATTTGAATTGCTAGGATTAACTGCTATACCTTGATAGTTAGTTGTCGTAATTTGAGTTTTTGTAGTTCCAATTGGAGCCATTGATTGTCCTGTGTTATTATCAACCCAGTATCCTGCTTTTTTCTTAAAATTAGGATCTGAAATGTAAGCACTCCCAAGACCATCTATTCTGTATACACCACCAGCACCTGTAGAAATGTAACAGTGATTTAGATTTTTAGAAAATTCAACATCAACTGTAATTGATTCATTACTTCCAGCACCAGAACCTCCAATACCTTGAGCTATTTTTACCCAAATTGGAGCAAGATTACTTAATTGTAATGCACTTCTAGTTCCCCAAATTTCACCACCATTTGTATTAACGTAAAATAAGAACCATGATTGGAAAGGATCTTGTACTATTAATGTGTCCCAAGAAACATTAATTCTGTATGTATCTGTCCCTAAACTTAATTTCTTTCCATTATTAGCATTGAATGCAAAGTAGTGTGTGTATGTACCTTTACTTTGTACAACTACAATCCCATCACCAGCTGGATAATGAACTGTTAACGTATCTCCTATTGATGGATTAGTTGGTGTACCTGTAGCACTTGCAAAAGGTGTCCAACCATAATTTCCAATTAATACTGTTTGACCATTTATTGCATTTACAACAGATACATCTAAAATTGTGTAAGCTGGATCAAAATAAGCTGTATCGTCAAACCATAAATTGGTAGTAGTTGTATAGATCATACTATCACCAGTAGCTCTACTTGGAACTTTAATTTGTGTTCCAGCTGAAATGTTTTTAGTAGGAATAAAAATAACTGAATCTTGTGAATTTAAATCGTAGTATTCAGCTAAAAACATAGAAGATTGGAACGGATGAACGGATCCTTCAGTACCAACAGCTGGATATGTTGTAGGTAAACCAGGAATAAATGCACCCCAACTTTGACCTCTGTCACTTGAACGTGAGAATGAGTTGTAATAAATACTTGAGAACATTACATTTGGATTGAAAAAAGAAATCTCACATGCCATTCCATCTCCACCACCAACTTCTCTAAATTCTTTTGTATTTAAGAAATGATCATTGTAAGTAGTTCCGTTATCTTGAGCACCACCCATTACAGATCCGTCTTTATCAAATGCTATTCCATAGTATTGTGTAATATTATACCCTCTGTTTGCTGGGTACCAACTTTGACCTTCATTCACCGTAATACCAATACCGCCATCATTTCCTACATATAAACGGCCTGTGTTATCCCATTTCATTTCATGGTTATC
Source organism: Crocinitomicaceae bacterium (assembly GCA_017984635.1). Classification (GTDB taxonomy): domain Bacteria; phylum Bacteroidota; class Bacteroidia; order Flavobacteriales_D; family Crocinitomicaceae; genus M0103. The sequence goes on along the minus strand of JAGNZC010000005.1, from coordinate 57,360 downwards.
AGCATGAACGTATGCTGGTGAAGAAGGAGATAAAAACCATTGTGATAATTTCTCAAAACCACCATAGGCAGGACTGCTTGTCGTTTGTTTCCATTTCCAAATGTCAATACCACCAATTAATATTTTTTCATTATCAGTTGCAGATACAGTTACAATAGAATTGTAAGTCCCTTGATTTCTATAGATATCTAAATTACTTGGTGTTCCTGATGGCCCGATAAATTGTGACCAAGTTTGACCATTGTCATGTGAAACATTCATTCCAGAAAGGTTAGCATTCGTTCTAACTGCATATACTGAATAATTTCCGCCAACTTTATTTGGAGAGATTGCATATTCGATTCGCTGTGACCCAACAGGAACAACTGTAGCACCTGAACCTGATTTATCGGTCCAAGTAGCACCGCCATCATTTGAAACAAACGTTTTATTAGAACTAAATGCTCCTACTATAACTTGTCCGTCTTTTGACATTTTGAATGCTGAACAAGAACCTGTAACACCTGTAACACCTGTTAGAGCTGCATCTCCTACTTTCCATTTCTTCAAACCTGAAGATGTTGCCATCCAAACATAATTATCAACATCATTTGATTCAACTTCTGTACTTGCTGTTGTTCCTGGGATTTTTGCCCAAGTTGCTCCAGCATCAGTAGTGTACCAAACACCATTTCCAGGAGCCCATCCCTCTTGATTAGATCCCGTTGCAACATACAATGTTCCATCCGGAGTTTGAGTCATACTAGAAATATTTGGAGAGGCACCAGCATTTATATATGAATTAATTCTTGTCCATGTATTTGCTCTATTTTCTGTAACGAAAATACCTCCTGAAACACCACCAGCCCAAACGCGATTAATATTTGTTCTGTCAACTTGAATTGCGCGCGTTCTTCCACCAATATTATCTGGACCTCTTTCTACAAATGAGATACTTTTATTCTTGGGAATGGCTAAAATTTGCTTTTCAATCAATGCTAATTTTGCATCTGAAATTCTTTCACCTGTTGTTACATCAACATAGCGAGCTTCCAACCACTTCTGAGCATCATTTGCATTTTGACTTTCCAAAGAAGGCAAGTCCTTTTGTGCATATTGACCATTGATGTTTTTGCCCCAAGGTGAAACAGCAACGATTGCTGCGACAGCAACAATTCCTAATGTTCCAAAGATAATTTTTGTTTTTTTCATCATGTAATTATTACAAAATTATAGTAATGCGACCGCCAAATTAATAAAAAATCAAAACATATGTTAATTTATTATTAGTTTTTTAAATCTAATTTTCAAATTTATTAATTTACTGTTTTTACTCGCTTCAATTTATTTCAAATTTTCAATAAAATAGACAGGTCTAAACTTAAAACAAATGCTTTTCAGCATGATAAGATGAGCGAACCAAGGGGCCGCTTTCTACATATCTAAATCCCATTTCCATGCCTATTTTCTGATATTTTTCAAAACGTTCAGGTGTTACAAATTCAGCAATCGGTAAATGTTTGGGCGTTGGTTGCAAATATTGCCCCAATGTTAAAATATCAACTTGTACACTGCGTAAATCTTGCATTGTTTCAATGATTTCTTCATCAGTTTCTCCTAAACCTAGCATGATACCTGATTTTGTGCGCATACCGCCTTTTTTCAAACGAAATAATACTTCTAAACTTCGATCGTATTTAGCTTGAATACGCACTTGTTTGGTTAAACGTCGCACCGTTTCTAAATTATGACTGACAATTTCAGGTGCAACTTCGATAATGTTTTGTAAGTTTTCCCAATTTCCTGCAAAATCAGGAATCAAAGTTTCTAATGTTGTACCTGGTGATTGATGGCGAATGGCTTTAACAGTTTGAACCCAAATACCAGAACCACCATCTTTCAAGTCGTCGCGGTCTACAGAAGTAATTACAGCATGTTTGATTCCCATCGTTTTTACGCTGTGTGCAATTTTCCCTGGTTCAAATTCATCAACTTCTTCTGGTCGACCTGTTTTAACAGCACAAAAACCACATGAACGCGTACAAATATTTCCTAAAATCATAAAAGTAGCAGTGCCTTCTCCCCAACATTCACCCATATTTGGACAACTACCACTTTCACAAATTGTATGTAGCTTATGCTCGTCAACCAATGATCTAACCCTACGGTAATTCTCGCCAATGGGCAATTTTACACGCAACCATTTCGGTTTTTTAATACGAATCTCAGAATTATCTTTTTGACTTATTTCACTCATTTCACTTTAACTAAATGCGCTTTAATAAATGTGCTTTTTAAATAACAATTCATTCATTCAAAATGTTCGTTATTTCTTAGGCTCAAATAAAAAGCTTATTTTTACCAATTAAAATCGTTTTTGATTTCAAAAGACAAAGTTACAAAACAAATTTTTGATAATTTTATGATTACAGCAGAAGTTGAATATTTGGGAGGACTTAGAACAAAATGTACACATGTTCAATCGAATACTTCTATCATTACAGATGCACCGCTTGATAACAATGGTTTAGGTCAAGCATTTTCTCCTACTGATTTAGTCGCAACAGCATATGCTTCATGCATGTTGACAATTATCGGAATTTATTGCAAAGAACATGACGTATTTTTTGAACATGCGAAAGCAAGTGTTGAGAAAATCATGGAAGCTAATCCTAGAAGAATTGGTAAAATTGTGATTCATATCGATTTTAAAGGAAATAATTGGACGGATATACAGGCTGAAAAAGTAATCAGAGCTGGAAAAGCGTGCCCGGTTGCAAAAACATTGGGTGATAATGTAGCGGTTGAATTTTCAATCGTTTATAAATAAAAAGAAATGGAAAATAGAAGAATGGAATATAAGAAGTTTGAACGAAAAAAATCTGCTGAAGATGTGATTTTTGGAGTACGCGCTGTTATTGAAGCAATCAAAGCTGGACGTGAGATTAACAAGATTTTAATTCAAAAAGGGATGAATAAAGATCTTTTCTCTGAATTAAAAGATGCTTTAGCAGGTCGTGATTTTCAATTACAATTTGTTCCTGTTCAAAAATTAGACGGTGTTATTGATGGAAATCATCAAGGTGTAATAGCTTACGTTTCTCCAATTGAATATCAATTGATTGAGCCATTTGTTGAAGAACGAATGGAAAAAGGAGAGAAGCCAATGATCCTAGTATTAGATCGTATTACAGACGTTCGTAACTTTGGTGCAATCGCAAGAACGGCTGAATGTCAAGGTGTTGATGCGATTTTAATTCCGTCTAAAGGATCTGCTTTGGTTACGGCTGATGCAATTAAAACTTCCGCAGGTGCTTTGAATCGTATTCCAGTTTGTAAAACAACTAATCTAAAAGATTCTTTATTTTACTTACAACAATTAGGTATGCGTATTGTCGCATGTACTGAAAAATCAAAAATCCCTTTGTATGAAGTGAATTTAAGAGGTTCTGTTGCCATCATTTTAGGCTCTGAAGAAGATGGAATCACTTCTGATTTATTGAATTTATCTGATATCAAAGCTAGGATCCCTATGCGTGGTGAAATTGCATCTATGAATGTTGGGGTTGCAGCAGGAATGATTTTATACGAAAAAACACGTCAAGAATTACGCGATTAAATAAGTAATTGAATGATTAAGTGGCTCAAAGAACATCGTTTATTTTTATGGATACTTTGTATTGGCTTCCTTTTTCGTTGTTATTTTATTATCGTTCAAGGTTTAACAAATGATGAATTAAGCGCTTGGAATCGAACACAATCCACTTCCTGGAATGAATTGTGGTATTATGGCATCCAAGTTGGCGATATGCATCCTGCCTTTTACCAAGTGTTTTTATGGATTTGGGTTCATCTATTCGGCGACAGTGAATGGTCGTTACGATCTACAGGTTTACTTTTTTTTATTTTAAATTCGAGTTTAATTTATCACATTGCGAATCGACATTTTACTCGTTTTAGTGGGTTAGTGACGCTTGCTTTGTTGACAGGTTTATCATTTGCAGTGATGAACAGTGTCTTTGCTCGACCTTACAATTCAGGAGAGTTTTTTGTTTTAGTCAGCTTTTTAAGTGTACTAGAAATCAAACACGGAAACAATCATTTTGTTAAATGGACTTTTTTCCTTTTTATTGGATTAATTGGAGCCATGTTGTCGCATTATTTTGCTTTTCTAACTGTAGGTTTAATAGGGATATGCGCTTTATTCATCATTGGTAAAGCTAAAATTAAGTGGCTATTAATAGCAGGGTCAATCAGTATCATTGCATTTGCACCTCATTTATCTGTTACCTTGTTTCATTTGAATCGTGGTGGATTAAATTGGCTACCGGCACCTTCTTGGAAATGGGCATTTGAATTTATTTATTTGTTTTTCAATGAATCGCTTGTTTTAATAGTTGTATTTTTAGTCATATTTGCTGTAATAGTACGTTTTCGTAAGAAAGAAAAATCTACACTTATTAATTGGAATAAAAAGTTCGGAATCGCAGTGTTTTTAACTGTTTTCGTTGTCGCTTTTGTTTTGTCCTATGCGCTTACTCCAATTTTAAGAGAATCAGCAATGGTATTTATTTTACCTTTTCTGTTTCTAGGTATTCTACCCTCTGAAATTGAAATGAAAGAATACCAAAAGTGGCGATTATTAAAATTCATTTTAGTCCTTTCTATTACACATAGCGTTATCCTTTTCCGTATTCAAGACCCTATTCACTTTGGTGTTTTTCGAGAACAAGCAGCATTTATTCATCGAGTTCAGCAAAAATATGGCACTGAAAATATTGAGTTTGCATCAGCTTTCAACAGTATAAATTATCTTAATTATTACTTAGAAGATGATGTAAGAGAGCCAATTGTAGATTGGACTCAAAAGGATGTTTTATTTCAATTAAAAAAACGAGTTGATTCTTCAACAAAAAACTATTTTTGCTTCAGTGAATCAACCGTTGAATTGACGCCAATGTACCAAGAAGTAATTCGGGAAAAATACCCACATTTAGTAACATCACTTTCATTGCCTTATTCTACAGCTTATTTCTACAAAAAAGGGAAGAATAATAAAAAACTAAATCGCATTATTTCTGAAAAAAGTGCTAGAAAAGATAGTATAGATTTAGAGTTTTTCGGAGACTTATCTATTGAAATTTCACATGTTCCAGCATTGAAAAAACGTTCGGATTATTATGTTTTGCAAACGGAAGGAAGCTTAGATACATCCGGTTCCTTTTATTTAGTTGCTACCATTGTTCGAGACAATGAAATGCTTATGAAAAATGATCAACCTTATTTTTACCATGCATTTGATTTGACTAAAATTGAAACAAATAATGATGGTGTAATTACAAGTGCGTTCAGACTGCCTAAAGATTTAAAAAGAAGCGATGTATTAAAAATATATGCTTGGAATCCTCAAAAGAAAATGCAAAAATTAAATGCAATTAAGTTGTTTTTCAAGCGCTAATTGAATCTCTTTACTGTTTTGAATTACAAATTTTCTTTGAAAACCCATGGCAACAAAGCTGGCAATTCGTTAAGATCCTTTATTTTATGTCCGTCAACTGATGATTTGAATTCGTTGTAGGGATCAAATAAAACGCCTTTCATTCCGAAATTCAAAGCGCCTAATACATCCACTTCATAGTCATCACCAATCATCACCGATTTTTCGGCAGTTGCAGCGGCTTTGCTTAATGAATGATTGAAAATTGCTGGATTCGGTTTGTTGTGTCCTACATCTTCAGAACATACAATAACATCAAAAAAATCAATTAATCCTGAATTTTTTAATTTGATAAATTGCACTTCTTTGAATCCATTCGTGATGATATGCATTGTATAACCTTCTTTTTTTAAGTATTCCAAGGTTTCTATAGCGTTTGGAAACAAAGCGGTTTGTTGCGGAGAAAGTTCCACGTAACCATCACTTATTTTTTTTACCAAATCTTCATCGTTGATAGAAAAATGGTTTAAGGTTACACGGAATCGTTCATCTCTTAGCGCCTCTTTTTTTAAACGACCTGCACCATACTCTTTCCATAATTGTGCGTTTTTTAATTTATAATGTCCATAAAATGCATGGAAATTTGCAATGTGATTATGCAGTCCGTGGTGATGAAATAATTGTGTTAATGCAATTTTTGAATTCTTTTCAAAATCCCATAAAGTGCGATCTAAATCAAAAAATAAGTGTTGATCAGTCATTTTAAACTAAGTAGGAAATTAGTGTTAAAATCATTCCGTTCATTGCTAAGCCAAACAAAATGATTGGATAGGTCATTTTAGATTTTCCGTACATTTTTGCAGCGATAATCGTTCCAATTGGAATGGATAAAATAAATGGGCCTAGAATACAAATTCCATACATCCCAAATTTGTTTTTTATCTTTAAAATTAATCGTTTTGATTTGGAGGATTTACGTTTGATCGGTTCGTTATTGTCGATTTTCCTTGCTTTTCTTTTTTCACTTATTTTCAACATGAATTCACTGAAAAAGTAGAAAAAGGTTGCGCTTATAACTCCCCCTATTAATGCGGCAAAATAAGTTTCCCAAAATGGTAAATTTAAAGCTCTTCCAGAAGAAGGGGCTAACAAAAACTTTACGGTTGCTAATGCTAAAACACTACTAATTGCGGTCCAATTCATAGCGTAAAATTAACATTTAATTCCATAAGCTAAGTCGCCAGCATCGCCTAAACCAGGAACAATGTAGGAATGTGCTGTTAACTCACTATCAATCGCTGCAACCCAAATAGCTGTGTTTAAGGGTAAATGGGTTTTTACAAAATCGATTGCTTCTTGCGTTGCAATGGCTACAACAACAATAATTTTAGCAGGATTCCCTTGTTTTAAAAGCGCTTTGTAAACGGTTACCATTGAACTTCCAGTAGCTAACATCGGATCACTAATAATTACAACTTTATTGTCAATCGATGGCGCTGCTAAATATTCAACATGGATATCAAATTCTTCATCTGTTGTATGTCTTCTGTAAGCAGAAATAAAAGCACTATCAGCTCCGTCAAAATAATTCAACAATCCTTGATGCATCGACAAACCAGCTCTTAAAATGGTTGCTAAAATAGGCTGTTCAGCTATTACATTTACCTGCGCAGTAGCCAAAGGAGTAGTAACAGAAATGGTTTTAAAAGTCATTGTTTTTGATACTTCATATGCCATAATTTCGGCAATCCTTTCAAAATTTTTGCGGAAACGCATAGAATCTTTTTGAATGTCAACAGAACGAATTTCACTTAAATAGTTCCCCAAAATTGAATTGGTATCAGATAAATTATAGAGCATAATCAATTGTTTTTATAAAAGTAAAGTAAAAAAGCAAACAATTTGTTTTTACAATTGTAATAAATCATAAAAAGTGACCGCATTATGAATGCAGTCCAAGTGAAAAAAAGTAAATTTGTGCCATGTCTGAAAAAGCAACCATAAACTTATCGGTTTTTAAACGTTTAATAGCATTCGCGAAGCCATACAAAAGTATTTTGCTACTGGCAATTTTAAGCACTTTGGTTCTTTCTATTTTAGGACCAACGCGTCCTGCTTTGATTGGGAATATGGTCAACAATTACATTATTAAAAAGCAAGATGGAAACATGCTTTTTTTCTGGTCGATGATCATTATTGGAATGTTGATTTTAGAGGGAGTTCTTCAATTTACAAGTTCTTATTTATCTAATTTATTAGCTCAATCTGTAATCAAAGATCTTCGTCAAAAAATATTTGGTCATATTTTGAGTTTTAGAATGCGTTATTTTGACGGAACGCCAATCGGTGCTTTAGTAACACGAGTTGTTTCTGATTTAGAAGCAATTACTGAAGTGTTTTCTGCTGGATTAATGGATATTGCAGGTGATTTATTAGCCTTGATTATCATATTGATTTGGATGTTTACAAGCAACTGGGAATTGTCGATTATGGTAATTATACCAATTCCATTGTTGTTAATAGCCACCCGGATTTTTGCGCGTGCTATGCGTGATTCGTTTCAATTGGAACGAGCACAAGTAACTAAGTTGAATAATTTTGTTCAAGAACGATTAACAGGAATGAACATTGTACAGTTGTTCAACCGTGAGAAACAAGAATACGTTGGTTTTGAAGAAATCAATAAAGGTCACCGTCAAGCACATATCAATGCTGTTTGGGCGAATTCGATTTTCTTTCCAGTGGTAGAATTATTAAGTTCTTTATCGATTGCCTTACTATTGGTTTATGGTGCATTAAAAGTAGGAGGGAAGTCGCAAAAAGAAATTAGCAACATGTACGGCGAAATTATTTCATTTATCTTATGGGTAAATATGTTGTACCGTCCTATTCGACAATTAGCTGACAAGTTTAATATTTTACAACGAGGAACTGTAAGAGCCGAACGTGTTTTTGAAATACTAGATTTGAAAGAACACATTCAGGACAACGGAACTGTTGACACTTGTGATTTCAATCAAGCTATTACTTTTAACCAAGTTTCTTTTGCCTACAAAAACGAAGAATGGGTATTGAAAAATATTGATTTAAAAATTGAACCAGGTACAACTGTAGCATTTGTAGGCGCAACAGGAGCTGGAAAATCAACCATCGTTAACTTGTTAGGCCGTTTTTATGAATACCAAAAAGGGGCTATTTTTATTGGAGAAACCGATCTTCAGACGATTGAATTAACTTACTTGCGTAAAAACATTGCCATTGTTTTACAAGATGTTTTCTTGTTTTCTGACACCATTCACAATAACATTACTTTAGGGGATACTTCTATTTCTCGAGAACAAGTAATCGAAGCTTCAAAAGCAGTTGGTGCCCATGATTTCATCTCAAAATTACCAAACGATTACGATTATCAAGTGGGTGAACGAGGAGGTGTTTTATCCGTTGGTCAGCGTCAATTACTATCGTTTATCCGTGCTTGTGTTTACAACCCACATATTTTAATTTTAGACGAAGCAACGTCAAGTGTTGACAATGAATCCGAAGAAATGATACAAAATGCGACTGCTCAACTAACAAAAGGAAGAACTTCGATTGTTATCGCTCATCGTTTATCTACGATTCAAAATGCAGATAAAATCATTGTGTTGGATAAAGGTGAGATCAAAGAAATTGGGTCACACGCAGAATTGTTGCAAAAAGAAGGATATTACCGAAAATTGTACGATATGCAATTTAATGAAGAAACGCTATGATAGGTTTAAAAATTGGTGGTGTTCCTGAACATTTCAATCTTCCATGGCGAATGGCAATTGAAGAAGGTGATTTTAAAAAAATAAATCTCGATCTTCATTGGAGTGATATGAATGGAGGCACCGGTCAAATGATTCGTGGATTAGAAACGGGTTCAATAGACATTGCGGTTTTGTTAACAGAAGGAATTACAAAAGCAATTTTAGAAGGATTACCTGCAAAAATCATTCAAGTTTATGTCGTTTCTCCCTTGCATTGGGGGATTCATGTTCCCTATCATTCTGATATTAAAAACGTCAAAGAATTAGAAGGAAAAGTTTTTGCGATTTCACGAATTGGTTCAGGTTCTCACTTGATGGCTTATGTAAAGGCAGACCAAGAAGGTTGGGATACCGACGAACTAAAATTCAACAGTGTTGGAGATGTTTACGGAGCACTTTGGGCTTTAGGAAAAGATGAAGCTCAAGGATTCTTGTGGGAAAAATACACCACTTTTCCTTTTACAGAACAAGCGAAATGTAGGTACATCGATGAGGTCGTTACTCCTTGGCCATGTTTTGTAATTGCTGTCCGAAATGAAGTTTTAGAAAAACACGCAACATTATTGCAAGAAATGTGTTTAATAGTCAACGAAAAGGCTAAGGCAATAAAACATGCAGCAAATGCAGTTGAAATGATTTCTTGGAGGTATAATTTAAAACCTTCTCAAGTTCAAAATTGGTTGATTGAAACTGATTGGAATTATGAAGGAAAAGAATTTCCTGAAGCATTTGAAAAAACAATAGATTATTTAACAAAATTAAATTTATTGCCAGCAAATTCGAAAGAAAATTGGCAAGAAAAATTATTTTGAATTTGACCATTATATGAAAACAGGCGTATTATTAATCCAATTGGGAACTCCCGATAGTCCATCAACAAGTGACGTAAGAACGTATTTATCCGAATTTTTAAATGATCCGCGGGTTATTGATCTTCCTTGGTTGGCGAGAAAAATTTTAGTGAATGGAATTATTGTTCCATTTAGAGCACCAAAATCTGCAAAGATTTACAAAGAATTATGGGCTTTTGGAAATGGTATTTCTCCGCTTAAAACACACACTGAAAATGTCGTAAAATTGGTGCAAGAACGTTTTAGTGGCCATGATGTAACCATTGAAATGGCTATGCGTTACCAAAATCCATCTATGGAAAGTGTGTTGGGACGTATGCAAAAAGCACATTATGACCAAATCATTATCATTCCTCTATTTCCTCAATATGCGAGTGCATCAAGTGGCTCTGCGATTGAAAAAGCAATGAATATCATTCGTAAATGGTGGGTTATTCCTTCCGTAAAAATTGTAAGTCAATTCTACAACCATGAGGGTTACATCAATTCAGTGGTTGAACGGGCAAAAGAATTTAATTTGTCAGATTACGATCATGTTTTATTTTCATACCATGGCTTGCCAGAACGTCAAGTTGATAAAGTGTATGAAGACACGGATTTGTGTGCAGATCAACCTTGTGAGACTGAAATTAATGAAGAAAATAAATTCTGTTACAAAGCGACAAGTTACGCTACAACACGATTAATTGCGGCTAAACTAGGAATCAAAGAAGAAGATTATACCGTTTGTTTTCAATCGCGCTTAGACAAAAAATGGTTGACGCCTTTTTCAGATAAAGTGGTTGAGGAATGGGGTAAAAAAGGTGCGAAAAAATTATTGGTTTTTAGTCCAGCTTTCGTGGCAGATTGTTTAGAAACAATCATTGAAATTGGATCAGAGTACCAAGAAATATTTGAAGAACATGGGGGCGAGAAAGTACAATTAGTACCAAGTTCAAACGATCATGTTTCATTCATTGATTGCGTAACTGATTTAATTAAAGAACGTTTATAAGAATTGGTTTTTTTTTAACAAAGGAGTTTCGTAAATTTGCAGTCGATTAAGAAAAATGAAATCGACCTAATTATAAAAATAAGTACATAAAAACAAAACATGAGTAATACATCAGAAAAATTAGCTTACAAAGTAAAAGACATTAGTCTTGCTGAGTGGGGACGTAAAGAGATTACATTAGCAGAAGCTGAAATGCCAGGATTAATGGCGCTTCGTGAAGAGTTTGCAGGAAAAAAACCTTTAGCTGGTGCGCGCATCGCAGGATGTTTGCACATGACGATTCAAACAGCTGTTTTAATTGAAACATTGGTTGATTTAGGAGCTCAAGTTTCTTGGTCTTCTTGTAATATTTTTTCTACACAAGATCACGCAGCAGCAGCAATCGCAGCAGCTGGAATCCCTGTTTATGCTTGGAAAGGTATGAACGAAGAAGAATTTGATTGGTGTATTGAACAAACTATTTTTGCGTTTGAAGGTGGTGAGCCATTGAACATGATTTTAGATGATGGTGGTGATTTAACAAACATGGTTTTTGATCGTTTCCCTGAATTAACTGCTGGAATTAAAGGTCTTTCAGAAGAAACTACAACAGGTGTTCACCGTTTATACGAGAGAGTTAAAAATGGAACATTGGTAATGCCTGCAATCAATGTAAATGATTCTGTTACTAAATCTAAATTTGATAACAAATACGGATGTAAAGAATCGTTAGTTGATTCAATTCGTCGTGCAACAGATATTATGATGGCTGGAAAAGTAGCTGTTGTTTGTGGATATGGTGATGTTGGTAAAGGTTCTGCTGCTTCTTTGAAAGGTGCAGGTGCGCGTGTTATTGTAACGGAAATCGATCCAATCTGTGCTTTACAAGCTGCAATGGACGGATTTGAAGTAAAACGTTTGGACACAGTTATCGGTTTAGGTGATATCATCGTTACTACAACTGGAAACAAAGACATCGTAGTTGGACGTCACTTCGAAGGAATGAAAGACAAAGCAATCGTTTGTAACATTGGACACTTCGACAATGAAATCGACATGGCTTGGTTGAACTCAAATCACGGGTCTACTAAAAATACAATCAAACCACAAGTTGATATGTATACCATCGCTGGAAAAGACATTATCGTTTTAGCTGAAGGTCGTTTAGTGAATTTAGGATGTGCAACTGGTCACCCATCATTTGTAATGTCAAATTCATTTACTAATCAAACTTTGGCGCAATTGGAGTTATGGCAAAATAGCGCAAACTACGGAAACGATGTTTACATGTTGCCGAAACATTTAGATGAGAAAGTAGCTCGTTTGCATTTAGCTAAAATTGGTGTTGAGTTAGAAACTTTACGCAATGATCAAGCTGAATACATTGGTGTTCCTGTTGAAGGTCCATTTAAAGCGGAGCATTACAGATATTAATCAGTTGATTAAATTTAAAAAGGAGATTCATTGAATCTCCTTTTTTTGTGCTATACTTTTAACAAAGAAACGCTCCCCGTTACCGAAGAGCGTTTTATATAATGACGTTTTTATTATCCGATCAAGTCGGGAAATAAGAAACGAGAAAGCGGACACTTTTCAGCGTCCGCTATAAGATTTTCAAAACTACTAAAAATCTATTTAAATTACATCATTCCAGGCATTCCTCCAGGCATTCCACCCATAGCAGGTGCATTTTCTTCTGGTTCGTCTGCTATAACACATTCTGTAGTTAATAACATAGATGCAATAGAAGCTGCATTTTCAACCGCAATACGTGTTACTTTAGTTGGATCAATTACACCAGCTGTATATAAGTTTTCAAATACATCTGTGCGTGCATTATATCCAAAATCGTCTTTTCCTTCACGAACTTTTTGAACAATCACAGCACCTTCACCACCAGCATTGGCAATGATTTGACGCAATGGTTCTTCAGCAGCACGTTTAACGATTTGAATTCCTGTCATTTCATCTTCGTTAGCTCCTTTTAAAGCGTCTAACGTAGAAATAGCACGAATCAATGCAACACCTCCACCAGGAACAATTCCTTCTTCCACAGCAGCTCTTGTTGCAGCCAACGCATCATCAACGCGGTCTTTTTTCTCTTTCATTTCAACTTCAGTTGGAGCTCCAACATAAAGAACAGCAACGCCACCCGCTAATTTAGCTAAACGTTCTTGCAATTTTTCTTTATCGTATTCTGAAGTTGTAGCTTCAATTTGCGATCTGATTTGACCAACTCTTGCAGCAATAGCGTCTTTTTCTCCAGCACCGTTTACAATCGTTGTATTGTCTTTATCGATTTCAATTTTATCAGCTGTTCCCAACATGTCCATCGTTGCATTTTCCAACGTAAAGCCTCGTTCTTCAGAAATTACTTGACCTCCGGTTAAAATAGCGATATCTTCTAACATTGCTTTTCTTCTGTCACCAAAACCTGGTGCTTTAACAGCCGCAATTTTTAAAGATCCTCTTAAACGATTGACAACCAATGTAGTTAATGCTTCACCGTCAACGTCTTCAGCAATGATCAATAAACCTCTTCCTGATTGAACAACTGGCTCTAAAAGAGGCAATAATTCTTTCATGTTTGAGATTTTTTTCTCATAAATCAAAATCAATGGTTTTTCCATCTCAGTGATCATTTTCTCTGTATTTGTTACAAAGTACGGAGATAAATAACCTCTGTCAAATTGCATTCCCTCAACAGTTTTTACTTCTGTTTCAGTTCCTTTTGCTTCTTCAACAGTAATGACACCATCGTTCCCAACAACTTTCATTGCTTGAGCAATCAATGATCCAATTGTTTCGTCGTTGTTGGCAGAAATTGTTGCAATTTGTTTGATTTTATCGTTGTCAGAACCAACCTCTTTTGAAAGTGCTTTTAAGTTTTTCACAACTTCAGTTACCGCTTTGTCAATTCCTCTTTTTAAATCCATTGGATTAGCACCTGCCGCAACATTTTTCAATCCTGCACTAACAATTGCTTGTGCTAAAACGGTAGCAGTTGTTGTTCCATCTCCTGCAATGTCAGCAGTTTTTGAAGCAACTTCTTTCACCATTTGAGCTCCCATGTTTTCAATAGGATCTTTTAACTCAATTTCTTTTGCAACGGTAACACCATCTTTGGTTACGTGTGGCGCACCAAATTTTTTGCTGATTACAACATTACGTCCTTTTGGTCCAAGCGTCACTTTTACAGCGTTAGCTAATGCATCAACGCCTCTTTTTAATTTGTCTCTTGCTTCGATGTCGAAGTAAATTTCTTTTGCCATTTTTTTAAATTTGAATAATTAAAAAATACCGTAAATATCTGCTTCACGCATGATTAAATAGTTTTTACCTTCTAATTTTATTTCAGTCCCTGAATATTGACCAAATAAAACGCTATCTCCAACTTTTACAGTCATTGGTTCATCTGCTTTTCCTGATCCTGCAGCAACTACAGTACCTCTTAATGGTTTTTCCTTTGCTGTGTCAGGAATGATTAATCCACTTGCTGTTGTTTGTTCTGCTGGCGCTGGTTCAATTAGAACGCGATCCGCCAAAGGTTTAAAATGAATCGACATGTGTTTTTAAATTTTAAATTAGTTGTTATGATTTTACCAAATGTATGCCATACAATTGAATGCGACAAATTTGCAAGTTTTGTCAACTAAAGGGCAAAAAAAATGTCAGCATGTATGACATACTGACATTTTGAATGAGTTGTAAGAACTTATTTTTTCTGAGTTGGAGCAGGTTGCCCTTTTCCTGCTGGATTTTGATTTTGCTCTTGTTTAGCTTGATCTTGCATTACAGGATCTGGTGTTTTCGTTCTCAAAGTAATAATTATACTTAATAACATGATTGTACCTGCTAAAGTCCACGTTGCTTTATCGATAAAATCACTTGTTTTTTGAACACCCCCAATTTGTTGTGCTGCACCAAAGTCAGAGCTTAAACCTCCACCTTTAGGATTTTGAACGTAAACGACAAGTACTAATAATACACTTGCTAAAATAATGATGATTGAAAATAAAGTATCCATTGTTTATGTATTTAATTTTTGTTTTAATTCTTCAATTTGGGATGCAAAGAAAATCTTTTTTTCTGGATTTATCAAGCATAATTGTTCATAAGCGTAAATTGCTTTTGGATAATTGCCTTGTACTGCAAATATTTTCGCTAAGGTTTCACTCACAGGCATAGCTGTGGAATCCAGACTCTGCTTGGCTTTTTTGATAGGAGAATAAAATTCAGTCTTCTCTTTAATGGCTTCAAAATTTTCTTTTGTTGGACGAGAAATTTTAGGCTGGTCTTCGATGAATTTTGTTAAAATTGAATCAATTTTATCTTTTTCTTCATCAAAAAATGATCTTTTCTGTGATTCGTTGGCATGTAACCATGATGAAAACGATTGTTTTTCAAACGTTTCTGTATCAAAAGGCGAATTGTTTTCTATCGATTCAACTTCAAAATCAATTATTTCTTCTTCAGATATTCTTTCTTCTGCGTCAATTAGATGATCTAAATTGTAGCTACTATTAATAGCTTCAGCCATTAGTTCTTTATCAAAATTTGATTCTTCTTTCGATGGCGCAATAATTGGATCGTTTTCAATAAACGGATTTATTTTTTCTGCTTCTGAAGCAATCGACAAAGGAATGGTTCCTTCATCAGAATCGTCATCTTCTTCGTCAATATCTGTAAGTGTTGATTCAATTGTTACAATTTGCTCAGGTGTATCTTGAATTCCAACTGTTAGATCCATTTCAGGTTCAATAACTTCTTCCAAAGAAGTTGTAGAATGTGTCACTTCTTCGTTTGAAATTGGTTCTGTAGGAATTATGTTTTCAATTTCCTGATGGGGTACTTCAATTTCAATTGGAGAAACAATTGGTGTTATAGGCTCTTTTTCAGAGAAGTTATTTTGATGAATTAATTGATACAATTGTGCTCGATCAGAAATACGGTAAGCATAACGGTGTAATTCCTCGTCAAAACGAACATCCGAATGAATTGCTAAGGTATTAAGATACAACAATGGAAAAACTTGAGAATAAGGATACTTCTCAGAAAACAATTTTAAATCTTCTAAGTCATCCACTTTGCAACTATTAGGCTGTGCAATACGTTGTGCTATTTCCTCTAAATTTAGCATTACCAGTTGGATAGTAATTTATTGACAACGTCTTGAACAATTTGTGTATTAATCTCTTCTAATAAAGTATTTTCAATACTTGAAATATCTTCATTTGAATCGTAATCAATAAAACGTGAACTTGTCATTTCTATTTTTTCCTCTTTGGGTTCGGTTATAAAGATAGTAAATTTTGCAGCAATGGTTAACCTATTTTTCGCAGAATTATCTCCAACTTGCATAGCAACAGGCATAATGGAATAGGAAGTTACAGCTCCTTCAATTTGAACTTCTCCTTTACCCGTTGTTGAATTCAATTGTAAACGGGTGTTATTTTGAACCCCATCTTTGATACTTTCCGTCAATTTAGCGGGTAAACTTAACGGAATGTTTGGCGCTTCATTTTTTAAAGTTCTCACTGAAAATGTTTTCCATTCTTCAGGCATCGAACCTTTATCGATCAATGAAACACTAGAAGGCCAACAACTAGTTAATCCAGCTATGAGGGTAAATATTAATATGCTATTTTTCATTCTAACAAGTTGTATTCTTTAATTTTACGATACAATGTACGCTCTGAAATCCCTAATTCAGCTGCCGCATATTTTCTTTTACCTCGGTGTTTTTCTAAGGCTTTTTGTATCAATTCTTTTTCACGGTCTTCTAAAGATAATGATTCTTCAATTTCTTCGTGTACTTCATATTCTGTATGCTCGTTTTCAATCGGAAAATCATTTTTTGGTGCTTCTATCGCAGGAGGCAATATACGTGTTGTGTGTTGTGAGGGATTCACGCCTGTATTCATTTCTTGATACATGCGATTGATGATTTCCGTTTGATCATTGTTTAAATCGATTTCACCCCCTCGAGCAATATCTATGACAATTTTCTTCAATTCTGAAAGGTCTTTTTTCATGTCAAATAAAAATTTATACATGATTTCTCGCTCAGAAAAGTTTTCAGAAGTTGTTTCGTTGATTAATGAAGGCATTTTTTCATTTTCAACGGGTAAATACGACGCTAAAGTAATAGCATCAATTTCTCTAGCTACTTCAATAACAGATATTTGTTCTACTAAATTTTTCAATTGACGGATATTCCCCGGCCATGAATAAGCATTCAACAGTTTCACAGCATCTGGGTTTAAACGAATCGATGGCATGCGGTATTTGTCAGCAAAATCACTAGAGAACTTACGAAATAACAAATAAATGTCTTCCTCTCGGTTACGCAAGGGCGGAAGAGGAATTGGAACGGTACTCAACCTGTAAAATAAATCTTCACGAAATTTACCAGACGATATAGCACGTTGCATGTTTTCATTGGTTGCAGCAACAACGCGAACATTTGTTTTTATTACTTTAGAGGAACCTACACGGATAAATTCTCCTGTTTCTAAAACACGTAATAGCCTAACTTGAGTTTGCATTGGTAATTCAGCTACTTCATCTAAAAAAATAGTACCGCCATTTGCCACTTCAAAATAACCTTGTCGACTACCCGCAGCGCCAGTAAAGGAACCTTTCTCGTGACCGAATAATTCTGAATCGATTGTGCCTTCAGGAATTGCTCCACAGTTAACAGCAATGTATTCACCATGTTTTCTAGAACTTAATTGATGAATGACTTGCGGTATGATTTCTTTCCCTGTTCCACTTTCTCCGGTAACCAAAACCGAAATATCTGTCGGTGCAACCTGAATGGCGACTTCTAGCGCCCTGTTTAAGAGCGCTGCATTTCCAATGATTCCAAAGCGTTGTTTAACTTGTTGTAGATTCATCGTTTATGCGTTTGTTGAACAAATTTCTACTACTTCACCAAGTAAGGTGGCAGATGTACAATCCGTTATTTTCACCATTACGTATTGTCCTTTCTGGTATTTATCTTTTGGGAAAATCACCATTGAATTGCGACTATTGCGTCCACACAAATGCTCGTTCGATTTTTTAGAAAAACCTTCAATCAATACTTTGTCAATTTTTCCAAGTTGCTTTTTATTCCATAAATGGGCATGTAGACGCTGTTTGTCAACTATTTCTGTCAACCTTTTGCTTTTAACTTCTTCTGGAACATCATCTTCAAATTTTCGCTCTGCTAGTGTTTTAGGACGCTCAGAATATTTATACATATAAGCAAAATCAAATTCCACTTCATCCATTAAACGGAGGGTGTCTTGATGTTCTTCTTCTGTTTCACCACAAAACCCAATAATCATATCGGTTGAAATCGCACAATCAGTTACAATTGTTCGAATTGCTTTAATTCGGTCTAAATACCATTCTCTCGAATAACCACGATTCATGCGCGCTAATACATCCGTATTTCCTGATTGAACAGGTAAATGTATGTTGGAACAGATGTTTTCGTATTTTTCCATAACATGCAAAACATCATCCGTCATGTCTTTAGGGTGCGAAGTAGAAAATCGAATTCTCAATTCAGGAGAAACATTCGCTACCATTTCCATGAGTTCTGCAAAATTTGTAGTTGGTATAGTTTCGTCTTTAATTACACCTTTTGAAGTTAAATTCCAACGGTAACTGTCTACATTTTGACCTAATAATGTTACTTCTCTATATCCTTTTTCAAACAATGTT
Organism: Crocinitomicaceae bacterium; assembly: GCA_017984635.1. Taxonomy (GTDB): domain Bacteria; phylum Bacteroidota; class Bacteroidia; order Flavobacteriales_D; family Crocinitomicaceae; genus M0103. The sequence continues at coordinate 38,613 of JAGNZC010000005.1, read as the reverse complement.
TTGCATTCTTCAACGATGGTTTTAGGATCTCTTGAACGTTCTCTTCCTCTTGTAAATGGAACAACGCAGAAGGAACACATATTGTCGCAACCTCTTGTAATGGAAACAAATGCTGAAACACCTCCTTGATCTAAACGAACGGGTGAAATATCTGCATAGGTTTCATCGCGAGAAAGCAATACGTTGACTGCTTTTTGCCCTGTCCCAACTTCTTCTATTAAATGAGGTAAATCACGGTAAGCATCAGGTCCAGCAACTAAATCTACTAATTTCTCTTCTTCTAACAAAGCTGTTTTTAATCGTTCAGCCATGCAACCTAAAATCCCTATTACTAAATCAGGATTCTCTTTTTTCTTTATTTTCAAATCGCCTAAACGAGTTCGAACGCGTGTTTCAGCATTTTCTCGAATCGAACAGGTATTGATTAAAATCACATCTGCTTCATCTACGTTTCTTGTCGTGGAGTAACCTTCTTTTGCCATAATTGAAGCAACAACTTCACTGTCAGAGAAATTCATCGCGCAGCCATAGCTTTCCACGTAAAGTTTCTTTCCATCAATTGATTGTGCGCCTTCTAATACGATTGCCGTTCCTTGTTTTGATTCGTCGATGTCCTTGTTTTGTTCGAATTCCATTTTAACTTACTTGTTTTGTAGTACAAAAATAGTTAAATTTAAAAGTATGTCAAAATGTCAGTCTTATCTTTTGTTAAAAAAACATATTTTTTTGACGTTTTTGATGGTATAAGAATGGTTGATATAATGTTTGTGAATTATCTTTTTTTTGATTGATTTGCTTTATCAATTGAAATAAACTTACTTTTGCAACTAAATTTTTGCATCCATCAAATCAAAACAACCGCAAAATTATGGCAAAAAATCTCGTAATAGTTGAGTCACCTGCAAAGGCAAAAACAATTGAAGGATACCTTGGGAAGGATTATGTTGTTAAATCCAGCTTTGGTCATGTTCGTGATTTAGCAAAGAAAGGTGTAGCAATTGATGTAGCCAATAATTTTGAACCTAATTATGAAGTTTCAGCCGATAAGAAACAAGTCGTTGCAGAATTGAAGAAGTTAGCAAAAGAAGCGGAAACGGTATGGTTAGCGACGGATGAGGACCGTGAAGGAGAAGCCATTTCTTGGCATTTATACGAGACGTTGAATTTGCAGAAAAAAGAAACGAAACGTATTACGTTTAATGAGATCACCAAAACTGCGATTTTAAAAGCAATCGATAATCCAAGACAAATCAACCAGGAATTAGTTAATGCGCAACAAGCACGTCGTGTACTAGATCGTTTAGTTGGTTTTGAATTGTCTCCTGTTTTATGGAAAAAAGTACGTCCAAGTCTTTCAGCTGGTCGTGTACAATCTGTTGCAGTTCGTTTAATCGTTGATCGTGAAAAAGAAATTAACAAACACGCAACTGAAAGCTTTTTCAGAGTAAATGGTTTATTTTCTTCCAAAAATGGAAAAATTAAAGCGGAACTTTCGAAACAATTAACAGATCATATTCAAGCATCTGCTTTGTTAAACGCATGTAAAAGTGCAGAGTTTAAAATAGGAGATGTACAACAAAAACCTGCTACAAAATCTCCTGCAGCTCCTTTTACGACATCGACTTTGCAACAAGAAGCAAGTTTAAAACTTGGTTTTTCTGTTTCTAGAACAATGTCTGTTGCTCAACGTTTGTATGAAGCAGGGAAAATCACCTACATGAGAACAGATTCAGTTAATTTATCTGAAACTGCTATCAATGGTGCGAAAGCAGAAATTGAAAGTGCTTACGGAGCAAATTATTCTAAGCCAACAAAATACGCGAATAAAAACTCCAATGCACAAGAGGCGCACGAGGCAATTCGTCCTACTGATTTCTCAGCACACTCCATTTCAGGAGAAAGAGAAGATGAGCGTTTGTATGATTTAATTTGGAAGCGTGCTATCGCATCTCAAATGGCGCATGCACAATTGGAACGAACTACAATTAAAATTGTAACACCTGCCATTGACGAAGTGTTTAATGCAAAAGGTGAAGTAATTAAATTTGATGGTTTCTTGCGTGTTTACATGGAATCAACAGTTGAACAAGAGGAAAACGAAGAAGATGAATTAGCTGAGGATGGATTATTGCCTGCGGTTTCAGTTGGAGAAGTTGTCGCTAATGAAGAAATAACAGCTACAGAACGATTCTCTAGAGCTCCTTCACGATATGTAGAAGCATCTTTAGTAAAGAAATTGGAAGAGTTGGGTATCGGTCGACCATCAACTTATGCACCAACCATTTCAACGATTCAAAAAAGAGGATATGTTGAAAAAGTGGAACGCGAAGGTGATTTAAGATCGTATCAAGTTTTCAAATTAAAAAACAATCAAGTTGTAGACGAAGTTAAAACGGAAACAACAGGTAAAGAAAAAAATAAATTATCTCCAACAGATATTGGAATCGTAGTAACAGATTTCTTGCAAGAACATTTCGATTTAATCATGGATTATAATTTCACTGCGAAAGTCGAACAAGAATTCGATGAAATTGCAAATGGGATGTTGAAATGGACTGATATGATTCATCAGTTTTACGATCCGTTCCATAAGAATGTTGAAGATACACTTGAAAACTCTGAACGAGCAAGTGGGGAGCGTGAATTAGGTTTTCACCCTGTATCTGGAAAACGTATCATCGTTCGAATTGGTCGTTTCGGTCCGATGGTTCAAGTTGGTGACGAACAAACGGATGGAGAAAAGCCTCAATTTGCTTCATTGCAAAAAAATCAATCCATTGGAAGCATTTCTTTGGAAGATGCTTTAGAATTATTCAAATTACCTCGAACATTGGGTGAGTTTGAAGAATTAACTGTAAAAGCAAATGTAGGTCGTTTTGGTCCTTACATTCAACATGGTAAAATCTTTGCTTCTATTCCAAAAGAAGAAAGTCCGATGAACATTACGTTTGATAGAGCAGTAGAGATTATTTTGTTAAAACGTGAAGCAGACGCAAACAAAATCATAAAATTATTTACGGAAGACGCAGATTATCAATTGTTAAACGGAAGATGGGGAGCGTACTTAAAAGTAGGCAAGAACAATTACAAGTTGCCTAAAGGTACGGAAGCGGAGAAGTTAACTTTCGAAGAATGTAAAGAAATTGAAGCTTCTCAGGCAAAACCAACGCGAAAAACCATTGCAAAAGCAGCTCCAAAAGCGAAAGCAAAACCGAAAGCGAAGCCAAAAGCTAAAGTTGTTGCCAAAAAGAAATAAGCGTTTTATAAACATTTACATCTTTAATACTTTCTTACTGCAGAGCATACTGCAATTCTTTTTCATGTAGTTTTGAGAAAAATTGCACAATGAAAGATATTTCTATTTACTTCTCGCCAATTGAGTCGCTTGGAGTTTATGACGAACAGCAAATTGGGTCTAAAATTCAGCTAAACACATCAACTGGATTTCCTGAACTAAAAACAGGTGGTTTAGCTTTGATTTTTGTTCCAGAATTTAGAGGCGATAAGACAATAGAAATTAATTCAAATCCAACGCATTTTAGATCTAGTTTTTATCAATTATACAGTGGTTCATCGTGGAATTTTCCATTGTATGACTTAGGGGATATTTTACCTGGTGCAACTTTGAATGACACGTATTTTGCTCTTTCTCAATGTGTTGCTGAATTAGTAAAAAAGCAAATTATCCCAATTATTATTGGTGGAAGCCATGATTTAAAAGTGGCCATTTACAAAGGTTACTCGCAGTTAGAACAAATGGTTAATAGTTGTTCGATTGATTCTAAATTAGATTTAGGTAATCCGGACGAGCCAGTTTCTTCTTCAGGTTATTTAAGTCACATGTTATTGGATCGACCTTGTTATTTGTTTAACCATGCTAATATAGGAATGCAAGCTCCATTGGTTGCATCTGCAGAATTCGATTTGTACGAAAAATTGTATTTCGATTGTTGCCGTTTAGGTGAATACAATACTGATTTTAGAAAGGCTGAACCGCATTTACGTAATGCAGATATTTTGAGCATTGATGTAACAGCAATTAAAGCAGCAGATTTAGGTTCTGACTATTATCATTCTCCTAATGGGTTCATGGCAGATCAAATATGTCAAATCAGTAAATACGCCGGTATTAGTGATAAACTGACTGCATTCGGGATTTTTAATTATTATAGTTCTACGCACTTTAAATTAGTAGACGGCTTGATCGCGCAAATGATTTGGTATTTTATTGACGGCGTTTCACAGCGTGTTGGTGATTTTCCAGTTTGTACCAAAAAAGACTACATTAAGTTTATTGTTCACATTGATGATTTTAAAAATGAATTGGTATTCTATAAAAGTAATAAGTCTGAGAGATGGTGGCTAGAGGTTCCATTTCCAAGTGCAACAAATTCAAAATATGATCGACATCATTTAGTGCCTTGTAATTATGATGACTACGAACGTGCCATGAAAAACGAAATACCAAATTTATGGTGGAAAACCTATCAAAAATTAGTGTAGAATAAAAGCGACGCATCTACTTGATAATAGGGTTTCTAACTAGTATCTGTTTTTTTTTAACATAAGATTCTGCTAAAAAATTTCTTTTTTAAATTAAATTAATTATTTTAGTCCCCTGAATTGGAGAAAAATTACTACTTTTTCTAGTTTTTTATTAGCAAGAGAAACACTATTTATGAAGAAAAAAATTATTCTTTTAACCTCTTTATTGGTTGTTGCATACGGAAACGTAATCGCACAACAAGATAAATTGATTACTCACTTTATGTATGATAAAATGAGTATAAATCCTGGTTCTACAGGTATTGAAGAAGGTATTTGTGCCACATCATTGTATAGAAATCAATGGGATAAAATTAGTGGCGCTCCAAACTCAGGTGTTTTAAATGTGGAAGCGAATTTAACTCGTTTTTTCCCAGGAGGTATTGGTATTTCATTTTTTCATGATGCAATTGGTTTCAATAGACAAAATAATTTATTGTTAAATTATTCATTTCCAATAAGATTAGGAAGTGCTGGCACATTAGGAATTGGAATTGGTGCTGGTATGGTTAATTTTGGTATGTCTCCTGATTGGGTTCCGCCAACAACAGCTGCCGATTCAAAATTACCAACAGAATTTAGTGCAACTAATTTAGATTTGAATTTTGGAATTTACTTCAAAGGTTCTTCTGATTATTATGTTGGTATTTCTTCAACTCACTTAAATGAATCGTTGATGACTCAAAAAGTAGGTAACATAGATCAGAAATATCAAATGGCTCGCCACTATTATTTAATGGGAGGAAAAAAGTTCAAAGATATTTGGGGTGGTGATTTAGATGCACAAGCCTTGGTTCGTACAGACTTAGTTAAATTTTCTTCTGATATTAGTGTTCGTTATATCTACAACGATAAATTATATGGTGGATTAACATATAGAACAGTTGATGCAGTTGGAGTCATGTTAGGTTATATCCCTATGAAAAACTTTACAATAGGATATTCTTATGATCTTACAACAAATAAATTAGCAAGTGCATCAAGAGGTTCTCACGAGATACTTTTAAAGTATTGTTACCACTTGCCAAAACCACCAATGTCTAAGGCGATTCACCCTAGATGGTTGTAAATTAAAAAAATTATTACAATATTTGTAACCAATTTAGGTTACTTTCCGTTATAATTCAAACTATTGATCCTGTAAATGTTTAGTTGAATCCGGAAATTAAAATATAAAAGAGGTAAAATGAAAAAACTTTTGTTATTTGTCGTATTGAGTGTTCTGATGGTTGCTTGTAAACAATCTTCTGGTCACTTAACGGGTGCTTTAGGTAGACCAGTATACAATCCTGAAGTTCCTTTAGGTATGGTTTACATTCCTCATGGATCTTTCCAGATGGGTGAAAACGATCAAGATGTTCCGTTTAAACATGAAACACGTGCTAAAACAGTTACTGTTCCGGCGTTTTACATGGATCAAACAGAGATTTCAAACAATGAATACCGTCAATTCGTAGAGTGGGTTCGTGATTCGATAGCACGTGATAAATTGTACGTTGGTTTAGAAGCTGATGATGAAGCGGAACGTTACATTAATTACCAAGATCGTTATTTTGATGAAGGAGCTTTGGAGTTTGCTGATTATGATCCTTCTGATAGAGATAATAATCGTTCAATCTTTAATTTAAACTGGGATCGTCCAATTGATTACTCTGATGAGTTAGTTGTTCCTTTATTGGCTGACATGTATTATCCACAACCTGAAAGATATTATAAAAGACGCGAAATCGATGTGCGTAAATTGATGTTTAAGTATTACTGGATTGATTACAAAGAGGCAGCTAAAAGAGGAAGAATAAACATTACTAAAGATGGTTATGAATCAACTGGTCAAGTTCAAGATCCAGCGTCAAAATCTGTAGAAGAGCATAGAACATTAATTTCACCAGTTCATCCATTTACGAAAGAACCTCAAGGGCAAGATAAAGACTTAGGTTTCTTCAACAAAAAAGGACAAAACAATGCGATTCGTGGTCATGAAGACAGAAAAAGATTTATTATTGATGAGGTAATCAACGTTTATCCTGATACTTTATGTTGGGTTCGTGATTTCACTTATTCATTTAATGATCCTGTAACTAACATGTACTTCTGGCATCCTGCCTATGATAATTATCCTGTAGTTGGTGTTACATGGGTTCAAGCAAAAGCTTTTGCAGTATGGAGAACACAATTCTTAAACAATTGGTTAGTTTCTATGGGAGATTTATTTGTAAACGATTTCCGTTTGCCTAATGAGTCAGAATGGGAATATGCAGCAAGAGGTGATTTGGAAATGTCACAGTATCCTTGGGGTGGTCCTTACATTCGTAATGAAGCAGGATGTTTCTTAGGAAACTTCAAACCTATGAGAGGTCGCTACGAAGATGATGGTGGTGTACAAACAGTTAAAGTATATTCATACAATCCAAATGGATGGGGATTATATTGTATGGCTGGTAATGTTGCTGAATGGTGTGAAACAGCTTATGATGAGTCTATGTATGAGTTTTCTCATGACATGAGTGCTGATTACAGATATGATGCAATGGACTGGGATGCTCCAGCTAATAAACGTAAAGTTATTAGAGGTGGTTCTTGGAAAGACATAGGCTACTATTTACACAATGCAACACGTACATACGAGTACCAAGATTCATCAAAATCTTATGTTGGATTTAGAAACGTAATGACTCACCTTGGAAGAGGAGGAAGAGATTTCTCAAGAGAAGGTGGTGAAGAAATTCGCAGCGATATTGAACTACGCTAAGAATAAATAAACAACAAAACAATTAAATTATTTAAAAACACAAAAACAAAAAACTATGAAACCAGGAAGTAAAGGATGGAAAAAGTTTATGGCGAAACTGTATGGATTTGGTGCAGCAGTAGTAATCGTAGGAGCTTTATTTAAAATTATGCACTGGCCGTTTGCAGGGCCGATGCTAGTAGTAGGATTAAGTACTGAGGCGTTGATTTTCATCTTCTCTGCTTTCGAACCGATTCATGAAGATCCAAACTGGGAATTAGTTTACCCTGAGTTAGCTTTAGGTCATTCTGATGAATTAGATCATAGTAATTTACCAGCAGGAAAATCTAAAGGCGGTAATGGAATTACGGATCAATTAGATAAAATGTTAGAAGAAGCTAAAATTGATAGTCAATTGTTAGAGCGTCTTGGAGATGGTATGCGTTCATTAGGTGAAAATGCAGCTCAATTGAAATCTGTTTCTTCTGCTGCTGCTGCAACTGATTCATATGTTTCTAGCTTACAAGCAGCATCTGATAAAGTTTCTAACCTTTCTGAAGCATATGAAAGAGCATCTGTTTCAATTTCAGGAATGACTTCTGATGCGAAAGATGGTGAGTCTTTTGGTGAGCAAATGCAAAAAGTATCTAAAAATTTAGCTGCTTTGAACAATGTTTATGAATTACAATTAAAAGGTTCTTCATCTCATTTAGAAGCTACAGAGAAATTCCAATCTCAAGTAACTGAAATGATGGCTAATCTTTCTGCTTCAACTGAAGATACAAGATTGTACAGAGAAAACATGGCGTTATTGTCTAAAAACTTAACTGACTTGAATAACGTTTACGGAAATATGTTAAAAGCTATGACAATAACTAAAGGGTAATCTTTGATTAACCAGTTATATTAAAGTTATTGAAAATATTTATTGATTAACAATAAAAATTAATTAAATCATGGCAGGAGGAAAAGAAACCCCAAGACAGAAGATGATCGGTATGATGTACCTTGTACTTACCGCACTTCTGGCCCTTAACGTATCAAAACAAGTATTAGATGCTTTCGTTGCAATTGAAGAAAATACGCAAAAATCTTCTATCACTCATTTAGATAGAGGTAATGCTGCAAAATCTGATTTGAGCGGTGAATTAGCTGATAAAACGAATGCAATTGAGAAAATTCAAAAAGTAAAGTATTACTTAGGAATAATTGATCAAATTGATGCTGAAACAGCAAAACGTATCAAAGAAATTGATGATTTGAAATTGAAAATCTTAAAAGAAAGTGGTGAAGACATCACTAAAATTAAAGACAAAGATAAAGAAGCATTGGTATGGGTACCTTACAGTAAAGCAAGCCCATTATTGCCAACTCGTTTGAATTTGATGGCTGTACAAGCAAAAGATCAATATGATGTTCCTATGCATATCATCGTTGGTGAGGAGATTAAAAATCCAAAAGGTGATGGTCTTAAATTATGGAACAGTTACAATGATTTTAGAAATGTTGTTTGTAAATTAGTTGGAACGTATAAAGTTGGTGCTAAAGGATTTACTTTTAGTCCGACAAACATCAACAAATTTAAAGACAACGATGACCTAGCAAAGCAAGTAGATGCAATGATTGCTAAAAACAAAGTCAACGTGAACGATGATGGTGAAGTGTTGAAAAACATTTACATGGAATTAACCAAACCAGAACGCGTAGACATGGACGAAGAGAAAGGTGTTCATTGGATAGGTAAAACTTTTGATCACGCTCCTTTAGTTGGTGCAGTTGCTTCGTTAACAGCTATGCAACAAGAGATTTTAGCAGCAAGAGCTACGGCGGTTGCTCACATTAAATCGCGTGTTAGTACAGGTGAATACAGCTTCAACAAAATTGTTGGTTTAGCGTATGGTCCAGCTGTTGCCAATTCAGGTGACGAAGTTGAGTTAAAAGTAATGATGGCAGCATTTGATACTGATAATCAACCAACAGTAACAGGTCCTGGATCAGTAACTGTAGCAGACGGTCAAGGAACTGTAAAAATTAGAGTTTCTGGTGGTGCTGAAATGCCTGTAAGTGGAACTGTTTCGATTAAAAACAAATCTGGAGCAACTAAAACTGAAAAGTGGACACATACAATAAAAATTATGAAGCCGCAAGGAACAGTTTCTTTGCCAGATTTAAGAGTTTTATATAGAGGTTATTCTAACATGGTTGAAGCAGTAGCATCGGGTTATGATCAAACTACTATCAGTGGTGCTGGAGTTAGTTTGTCTAAATCAGGAGCACAATGGGTAGCAACACCTGGAGCTGGTAAAACATGTTCTATTTCAGTATTTGGTAAAAATTCTGTAACGAATAAAAGTGTAAATTTAGGTTCATTTACTTTCGATATTAAATCAATGCCTAAAGCAGAAATTTATTGGGGTAAAGCATCTGATGGAGAAAAAGTAACATCTAGAACAGCTAAAAATTTATACGCTGGATACGGTGAAGCAATTCCATTAACTAAAGCTAAATTTAACGTTACACAATGGGCTATGTCCATACCTGGTGCTCCAAAAACAGTTGTTGGTCAGGGAAGTACATTATCTGATGAAGCAATGCGTTTCTTGAAAGCTGCACCTGCAGGATCACAAGTTATGTTCTCTTGTGTATACAGTGGTACTGGTGTTTCTAATAAAACAGCAACTTCTGCATTTAAATTATAAGTAATTGTAGGAAAGTTTTTTAATAAAAATAAAACCATAAAAATGAAAAGTATATTATTTAGTTTGTTATTTGTTGCTTTTGCAATGAATTCTTACGCTCAACTTGAAGTAAATGGAGGACCTGTTAATGTGCCTAGTGAAGGCGTTATTGATGGTATTTATATTAAAGAACACGTTCCTACAAAACGAATGATTGCATATGAAGATGTGCGTGAAGCAGATGTTATTTGGAATCGTCGTGTTTGGAGTTACATTGATTTGAGAGAGAAAATTAATCATTCAATGTACTACCCATTTGATCGTTACCAAGATAGTATTTGGATTAAAAATGCATCTCGTTGGAGCTTGTGGACTGTTATCAAACACAATATTTTGAATGAGAATTTAACTATTTATGAGCCTAAAAATCCATTTGATATTTTTGGAGCAGGTGAAAAAGATGGTGATCAATTCAAATATCCTTTGAAAGCTCAAGCTGGAATGAATTTACAATCAGATAAAAATTTCAAAGCTTCAGTAGATGGTTATTTAAATGTATTAGGTGAAGCAAGATTTGAAACTCCTAAAGGAGTAAATGGTGAAGATTCTGTAACATATGATGCAAGTGGAAGTGAAATTACTTTAGCACCTGTATTAGTTCAAGAAAAATCTCCTATTTTATCTGAAAACATTGTTCAATACCGTTTAAAAGAAGAATGGTTCTTTGATAAAGAGCGTTCAGTTTTAGATAAACGTATTTTAGGATTAGCACCAGTTATTTACGACCAAACTAAAGAAGGTGGTAAATACGTTGAATTATTCTGGTTGTATTTCCCTGAGTGTCGTTTAGTTTTTAACAACTATTTTGTATATAATGAAGCAAATGATGCGCAATGGATGAGTTTTGACGACTTATTCTGGAAAAGACGTTTCAATGCGGTTATGTACAAAGAAAGTAATGTGTACGATAGAGGTATAGATACTTACAAAAATGGTGTTGATGCTTTACACGAAGCGGAAAGAATCAAAGAAGAAATTCGTACTATAGAACACGATGTTTGGAATTTCTAATTCATAAACAATAATTTTAAAACCCCGATTTATCGGGGTTTTTTTATGCCAACAATTTTTATCTTAGTTATTAAGAACGTATCTTTGCGACATGATTAATTTAGAACAATTAGGGGTTCATTTACCACAAGGATATTTATTTCAACATGTTAATTTACAGATTAATAAAGGAGATAAAATTGGTTTAGTTGGAAAGAATGGTGCAGGTAAATCAACTATGTTGCGCTTATTATCCGGAAGAGATACAGCTACAGATGGTAAAATTCACAAACCGAAAGATTGTACGATTGGTTTTTTAACGCAAGATATCAAAATTGACACCCATCAATCTGTCTTTGAATATTTGAATCAATCAAATGAATTATTAACACATTTAAGAACACAATTAGACAAGGTTAATCATGATTTAGTTACACGTGAGGATTATTCATCCGAAAGTTATTTAAATCTTTTAAATGAACTCAATGAATTAAACCATACGTTTAATTTGCATGAAGGATTTTTGTGGGAAGAACGCATCGTAACAACTTTAAAAGGCTTAGGTTTTAGCGAGGAAGAATTACACCGTGATTTATCTACATTTTCTGGTGGTTGGAAAATGCGTGCTGAATTAGCTAAAATATTGGTTAATCAACCGGATGTTATATTATTAGATGAACCAACCAATCACTTAGATATTATTTCTATTAGTTGGTTAGAAAACTATTTACAAAAATTTGAAGGTGCTGTTATTGTTATATCACATGATCGTTTATTCTTAGATAACGTCACTAAACGTACGTTGGAAATAAGCATGGGAAAAGTACTTGATTTTCCATTTCCTTACACAAAGTATAAAGCTGTAAGAGAAGAAGAACTCGAACGGTTAGAAGGAGCGAAAAAGCAACAGGATAAAGATATTAAACACGCTGAAGAATTAATTAATAAATTCCGTGCCAAGAAAAACAAAGCTGCTTTTGCGCAGTCGTTAATTAAAAAATTAGATAAAACAGAACGAATCGAAGTTGAGAAGGACCAAGTGGCCCGAATGCGTATTGCTTTTCCATTGAGTATTCAACCAGGTAAGTGGGTATTGGAAATGATCGACATGGGAAAATCTTTCGGAGATAAAATACTTTTCAAAAATATCAATTTAACAGTTGGACGTGGTGAAAAAATTGCATTGCTAGGCCCAAATGGTGTTGGTAAATCTACCTTATTAAAGAGATTATTGAATAAATTAGAAGGCGATGGTCAGGTAAATTTAGGGCACAATGCTAAAATCACTTATTTCGCTCAAGATCAAGCGGATTCATTAGATCCAATGAAAACGATTTATGAAACGGTTGACGCCATTGCTGAAGGAGAAATCCGTAAAGATTTACGAAGTGTATTAGGCGCATTCTTATTCACGGGTGAAGATGTCGATAAACGGGTAGGTGTTTTATCAGGAGGTGAACGCACGCGTTTGGCCTTGTGTCAATTGTTGTTGAGCCCTTCCAATGTATTAATTTTAGATGAACCTACAAATCACCTAGATATACAAAGTAAAGAAGTGTTAAAAGAAGCATTGAAAAATTACGAAGGAACCTTTATCGTTGTTTCGCATGACCGTGAGTTTTTACAAGATTTAACGAATCGTATTTGGGACATTGAAGATCACACATTGAAAATCCATCATTTTGGCGTACAAGAGTTCTTACAGCGTAAAATGGACATATCAAATGGTATTGATGTAATAAAACCGATTGAAAAGAAAATTGAAAAAATTACCATTGATGAAAAGAAGCCATTGACATTCGATGAGGCCAAAGAATTAAAGCGTCAAAAGACACAATTAAACAATCAATTGAAACGTTGTGAAGATAAAATTGAAGATTTGGAAAAAAAGATTGCTTTAATGACAGTTGAAATTGCTAATTTAGATTACAGTAATGAAGAGAATGCAGCCTTAAAACTACAAGAATTTAATGCTGTAAAAGAAGAATTAGATACAAAAATGATCGAGTGGGAGCAATTCACTGAGCAATTATTATTGATTGAAGAATAAATGAAAAAATTAATCATTTTCTGTTTTACCGCCTTGTTTTTAATCGCTTGTAATAAGGCTAAAAACAATCCTATTCCCAATTATCCTTTTGATATTTCAATTGATATCAATTTACCAAGTTATAGCGGTTTGACGGGTGTTGGCGGTTGGGCTTATGTGGCAGGTGGATCTAAGGGGATTATTGTTTACCGCCGTTCAATGGATGAGTTTGTAGCTTTTGATCGACATTCTCCAGCAGATGTTGATGGAACATGTCCGCAACCTTTGTATCCGGATACGAATAATTTTTTGCAATTGAATGACGATTGTAACAATGCTAAATTTTCGTTGTACGATGGCTCTCCTATCAGTGGAAGTGATTTTGGCTTGCGAATGTATCAAACGTTTTATAACGGATCCAACCAATTACGCATCTATAATTAGAACATTTTTATAATTTTGTAAAAAATAGAAAACAATGAGTGAAATCAAAGTCAATATCATCGATCGTGAAGGTGTTTTACATGAATTAGTTGCACCAACTGACATGAACATGAATATTATGGAAGTCTGTAAAGCATATGACCTTCCTGTTTTAGGTGAATGTGGTGGAATGGCTATGTGTGCTACTTGTCAATGTTATTTAGAATCTGAAACGGCTTTGCCTGAACAATCTGATGCAGAATTAGACATGTTAGATCAAGCATTTTTTGTGAAAGCAAATAGTCGTTTGGGATGCCAGATTCATATTTCAGATGAAATTGATGGCATTACATTGCGATTGGCTCCAGAAGCTTAAAATGCGAAGGTTAAGCCAAGGTGAAAAGTAATTACATTCATGTTACGTTGAAAATTTATTTCACTTAAATAATCATTGTAATTTAATAAGTTTGCAAATTTTTCTTCTTGATTTAGAGAAGCAAATTTTAAAGTGTATTTGAATCCATATGTTATCATTAAACTTTTTGATATAGGATTTCTCATCGTTAAATCATACATGAAAACAAATCTATTGGCACTAGGGATTTTATTGATTTCACCAAATGGTAATTCACTTGTCGTTACTTGATTGTAATGAACAGTTTCAAGTTGTGAATTAAATGAATTATACTTTTGAAAGAGATAATTCTCATCAGCAATTGAAGACCATTCCATGCCTATTCCAAATTGGTGACTTAATCCCATTGGTAATAATGCACTTTCATTGGCAATTTCTATTTTTGGTAGTATACTAAAAGTAGAGATAGATAACATTTCATGAGAGGAAGTACTGTAATTAGGTGCTACTTTTGAATAATCTGTTCCTAGTTCGAGTCCGATACCAAAATTTCTTTTTAAAACAGCACCAGCACTAATTCTATAACCGTAGTTTGCCCAATTGTTTTTTTCAACCAAATTATTCCCTTTTGCGCCATAACTAGCAACATCATTAAACCCTGCAAAATTAAGGAAATTGTAAATTACTGGTGAAGAAAATAACCCATCTACTTGTAAGTAGAATTTTTTGCCAAAAAACCCAAAATTTTTCTTTTGACCAAAACTTACTTGAACAAATAGTAAACTTAAGGCTACGATACTTATTTTTAATAATTTCATATTATTTCTTTTTGATGGATTGAAAGAAATGATACATGTGCGCACCAATTTTCAATTTTGTTGGTTTTTCTTTTGTGTAAAAACTTAAATTACGTTCCACTTTACTCGTTTCAAGGTCTAAAATAATAATTTCAACATCTGTAAATTGACTTCCAAATATCACTATTGGGAAATAGACCATTGAAAGAGGTAGAAAGATTGAGCTAGTCATAACCATGGATGGATTAAGATCTATACTCACTTGATTTTGTACAAGTGTAAACATAACTTTAGCTGTTCCATAATTCTCTTTTAACGTATTTAATAATTGGTAATCTACTGTTAAGATATTGTCATTATCAACATCTGACATTTGATCTAAATAATTCATTAATAATGAACGCTCGTTAAATATTTGAGTACCATTTTTTTTAATGGAAGTGCGATCAATTAAGTAAGTTTTTACATTTAAATCACTACTTACTTCTTGAATAGTATTGGATAATTGTATTTGATAGTTTTCAGACAATGTTGGATCAATTCCATTTGGGCCTTTCATTTGAACTACTGGCTCAACAATGATTAATTCATTAATATCTACAGCTTTCTTTTTATTTTCTAACCATTTCTTTTTCTCAGACTTACTTAATTTAGTGAAAGCAGCATCCTCTTTTTCTTGCTCTTTAACGAGTTCTAATTCATAGTTGAAATTTTCTAAGAATTTTTTATCTTGTATTACGTCACTTAAGCCGTACAAATAAAATTTAGTAGAATCGAAATTTTGGTCATTTTCGATATTTTTTTTATTTTTTATTTTATCATATTTTGATTTCGTTTTTGTTTCTTCCACTTTTACAGTTGGTACAGCATTTTTAATGGAATCAGCAATTTGAATCGCGTTTAAACACGCGATACTGAATGTTTTCTTTGCATAAGAATCTAATTTAAAGCTTTTTGAATTACTTATTTGTTTCAATAAATTAGCATATACTTTTGAAATCTCTTCATCGTTTGGAAACAATTTTTTTAGGTCATAAATTTGTCGAACCGCCAAAGTTGTCAATCCTTCTTTTGATAGTTTTCGAATTAAATAATGCAATTGAGCCGATTCACCTTCTAGTTCTTTTGTTCGTTTTGAAGTTTTATCGCCTTTGTTTTCAGCTTTATAAATGGCTAAGTTTAACCATAGTTGAGCTTTCATACGTTTCAAATACGCTGAATTCGGATTGTCTTTTTCCAAAATAAACAATGAATACAATGCATCTGTGAAATTTTGTTCCAATACATCCGTTCGTAGCGATTCAAAACGTGCTATTTTACGTATGTATTCAAAATTTGACTGACCTAATTGCGTACTGAAATTCCCCCAATTAGTTAATGTTTTGATTAATTCTTCCGCTGCTTCTTTTCTTTTTTTAATGTTAGGATGTGAACTTTCAGAATCATCATAATCTTCGATTGCTTTAATCGGATATTCTTTTGAAGAAAACATTAGATTCGGTATGTAAAATTGATCTGTATTAAAGTATTCTTTTGGAAATTCTACTTCATCAAATGGCAAATAAGAGTACATTAAAACATCAAAAGTAGGTAAGACTTCATTGATTGAATAACCAGCGTTTTTGTACAAAAGAATACCTAAACTATCTGCATTTAATTCTTTATCTTTTGAGTATTGACTTAATTCTTCAATTGTTCTGTAGGTTCTTCTGTTTTTTAGTTTATCCTTAAAACCTTCTAATACATGCTTTTCTGTATAATGTGATATTTCATGAGCCAATACCATTGCAAGCTGTGCTTCATTAGAAAGTTGTGCAATTAATCCTGTCGTCACGAAAACAATTCCTTGGTCAGTACTAAATGCATTGGTAGAATTAGATTTTATAGTATAAAAACGTAACTTAGATAATACTTCTGGATCATCTTTTAATAGTTTTGTTGCAATTTTAGAAACATAATCCGAAATTTCATCACCATAAACAACATATCCTGAATGTAAAATATTGTCAATAGAATAATGAATTCCTTCAAGAAATATATTCCTTTGCTCGTAACTTAAGCCGTTTATTTTGTTTTTAGCATTGGCGGCAACTTTTAGGTACGTATATTCCTTAAAATCTTCAGGTATGTCACCTTTTGCTTGCAACGTTTTGTAATTATTAAAATCTACTTGAGCATTACTATTGAATGCTATTAGAAGTAAAAATAGAGTAATAAAGCGCATATTTTTATGTTTTTGGAAGTAGACAAACTGGAATTGGTTCCATTTTATGTTTGTTTTGTCTGTTTAACTTTCTGTAAATTGATAATACTTCTAATTGTCTTGTTGATAGATTGGATTCATCACCATTGAATTCCATTGCCCATTCTAATTCTGGATAGGTAGCGCCTAATTGATCTTCATCTGTTCGATCATCTCCCCATAATCCATCTGTTGGTTTTGCTAACTGAATGGAAGCTACGACATTTAATTCTTTAGCTAAATTTCTAACGTCTGTTTTTGTTAAATCAGCGATTGGACTAATATCCACACCGCCATCCCCATATTTTGTAAAAAAGCCAACTCCGAAATCTTCGATTTTATTACCTGTTCCAGCAACTAAAACACCATGTTGTTGTGCAATTGCATACAAAGTAGTCATTCTTAAGCGTGCGCGTGTATTCGCCATACTTAATTGATTGGCAACAACATCTACTGGAAAGTTCGCTTCCATCGATTCAAAAATGGGAGTTAGATTCACTTCAATTTTACTACAATTACCAAAGCGTTCTAATAAATCATTGATGTGTTCAGTTCCACGATCGTATTCCGATTTTGACTGTCGAATCGGCATATTAACTAAAACAGTTTTTTTTCCTGTTAAAGCGCACAATGTTGAAGTTACCGCTGAATCAATTCCACCAGAAATCCCAACAATAAATCCGTTCATGTTTGCATTTTGGCAATATTCTAAAAGCCAATTGCTGATGTGTTTTTGAATTTCGACTGACATAGTTTAGAATAAAACAGCCAATTTAAAATTCAATTGATTTTGGTTTGCGCTATTGCTAAAAAAACCACTTGCATCTTGAAGTGATAAGTTGTCATTATCAAAAGTATAATGAACAGGTGTAAAACCATAGTAATAACCTACTTCTCCACTTAAAACGGTTGAACCAATAAAATTCCATTCTGCACCAAGAGACAAGCCAATTGAGCCTTTGTAGAATAATAAGTCACTTGGAGAATGCATATTGTTATTTTGAACTAACTCGCTATTTCCAGTTGAAATTGGATTTAAAAAACCTTCATCATTCATTTTATTACTTAAACAAAAACTATTTTTTAATCCAAATTTTCCAAAATAGCGAAAATAACCTATGAATCCTGTTCTAAATTGAATCATAGTTGGAATCGTCAAATAGATCGAGTTATGTTGTCTATGTTTTAACACAAATAAATCACTACCTGTTTCATTGTCACTTCTACCAAGTATTTCAGAATCATTAAAATTATACCAGGTAGTTTGATCTTCTAACGTATTGTAAGAAAATTTAGAAAAATCAAATTCTAAACCTGTATAAAAAGCAAAAGCATCAGATAATCCATAATTCATATCGACTCCAATAGTGAAATCACCACCAACGCCATCCGCTTCAAAGCGTTTTGTGTTGAGTTGTTGAAAATTAACGGAAGTTCCGAAGATAATTCCTGCTTGAATTTTTTTTGTAGCAGCATCTTGTCCAAATGTATAGGAAAAGCTTGTTAAAAAACAGGTGATTACTATCCAAAATGATTTCATATTTTCGTTTTAAATCAACTACAATATTACTTATTTTCAACTCAAAATGGAAATTTTAATACTTTAATTTGATAGATTCCAAAAAAGAATTAAAAATATGCGAATAAGCAAACTATCTTTTTCCGTATTTTTGACAAAAAATCTTATAATGCTTCGAATTATAGCTATCATTTCATTTCTTTTTTTATTAAATGCTTGTTCTTCAAATCCATTAGATATTGATGCTGATAATCAGGATGTATCCATTGATTTTATTCAGTTAGATTCGCTGCTTTTTAAAAGTAATGCGAAAAAGCGTTTAGAAATTCACCACAAGATGCAACAGCTTGTGCCGGATGTTTATGAATACAACTTAGCCTATTGCTTGAAGTTTAGAGGAGCACAAGATTCTGTATTTAATAAAAGTATCCAACAATTTTATTCAGACCCATACATTCGTCAGTTAGAAAATAGATTGTCACAACGGTTTTCTGATGTATCACTTTTTAAATCTGGAATTACAAATGGGTTTAAATATTTGAAATATCATTTTCCAAATGGCAAAATCCCAAGTGCTGTTGTTTTCATGAATTCATTGTTTACGGCTAATGCCTTTTGTACTGAAACTGAAATTGGAGTTGGATTAGAACGTTATTTACCAATGAACACAGATGTTATTCGTCAATTGCCACCTGATCAGTTTTACAAGTGGATTAAAGAAGGTTTTAAAGAAGAGTTTTTAGTACGTGATGCATTGTGTTCTTGGATTATGACTCATTACGTCCCGGAAATTAAAGGAAATTTGATTGAAAATAGTATTTACTGGGGTAAGATTTTGTATTTAACAAAAGCTGCTCTTCCTACTGCCTCAGATGCTCAAATCCTAAGGTATTCTGACAAAGATTTTGCATGGTCTCAAGAAAATGAATCTCAACTTTGGAATTATTTGGTAAAAGAAAAATTGTTGTTTAAAAATGACGAACGAATGATTCGAAATTTAATTACTGAAGGACCTTTTTCAGCAGGATTACCTGAAGAAGGTCCAGATCGTTTGGGCCAATTTATAGGCTATCGAATTGTGCAGAAATACATGGAATTTGAAAAGATTTCTGTAAGCGAATTAGTAAAGAAATCATACACTGAAATTCTTGTTGAATACGAAATTGATTAAAAAATGGAAAATAAAATTACAAAATCATCTGAAATAAAAATTCAAGTTGGATTGAATGAAAACAACTTGCCGCTTTCTATGAAATGGAGTGCACAAGACGGAAATATTGAAAATTCACCAGCTAAAGCATTTATGTTATCACTTTGGGATGAGAAGGATAATAATACCATGAAAATTGATTTGTGGACAAAAGAAATGTCTGTTGAAGAGATGAAACAATTTTTTCACCAAACCTTATTAACCATGGCAGATACGTTTGAAAAAGCGACAGGCGAACATTTGATCTGTGAAGATTTACGTGATTATTGCTATCATTTCGCTGAGAAAATGCAAATTTTACCTGCGAAAGATTAATGTTTTTTGGTCCTTTATCTAAAATGAATGTTGAATTGCACGATGAAGTGCAATACACGCTTCGTTTGTCTTCTGATTTAATTCTTAATGAATTAATTGGCTCAACTATTTCTTTGGAATGGAATGGGCAAATCACATGTACATCTTGTGGTAAAAACACCAAGAAATCATTCGGTGATGGCTTTTGTTATCCTTGTTTCATATCTGCTCCAGAAGCGACAGAATGCACCATTCGACCTGAATTATGCCGCGCTCACTTAGGAGAAGGTAGAGATCCAGAATGGGAAAACACACACCACAATGTGCCTCATTTTGTTTATTTAGCTGCTTCTGACACGGTAAAAGTAGGCGTAACAAGAGCTGGACAAATCCCAACACGGTGGATAGATCAAGGAGCTAAATCTGGAATCCGATTGGCTGAAACACCTAATCGCTATGAAGCGGGTAGGTTAGAAGTAGCGTTAAAGTCTTTTTTTACAGATAAGACGAATTGGCAACGTATGTTGAAAAATGAATTGGACACTTCGATTGATTTAGTGGAAGAGAAATGGAATTTACACGACCAGTTGCCATCTGATTTAACAGAGTTTTTCACTGAAGACGATGAAATAGTTGAAATAAATTATCCTGTAATTGCTTATCCAGAAAAAGTAAAAAGTTTAAGTTTTGATAAAACACCTAAAATTCAAGGAAAATTAGTTGGAATAAAAGGTCAGTATTTGATTTTTGAAAATGGAGAGGTTTTGAATATTAGAAAACATACGGGGTATGTTGTAATGATTGAAGTTGAATAAAAAAATGGGAAAAGATAAAATTCGTCGCTTTGCAGCGATTAAAACCTATGAAAATGTATTTGAACCAACCATTGGTGAAGAATATGAAATGAAAGGCAAATGGCATGCTGAATACTTTAAAAATGATCATCCTATTGTGTTGGAATTAGGTTGTGGTAAAGGAGAATATTCAGTGGGATTAGCCAAACATTTTCCAAATAAAAATTTTATCGGAGTTGATATTAAAGGAGCTAGAATGTTTATTGGTGCTACTGAAGCAATCGAGCAAAATTTAGAAAATGTTGCATTTTTAAGAACAAAAATTGATTTTATTACGGATTGTTTTGCAGAAAATGAAGTACATGAAATTTGGTTGACATTTTCAGATCCACAACCGAACAAACCGAATAAACGTCTTTCTTCAGGACCATTTGTGGCGCGTTACAGAAAATTGCTTCGTCAGGGAGGAATTGTTCACATGAAAACAGATTCCGATTTACTTTTTGAATACACCGTTGAAGAAATCAAAGCAAATAACTATGAGTTATTAGAGTTAACGTGGGATTTATATGGAGAGTTACCTGAGAATATTGATCCACAAACCCGCGACATTTTTCATATCAAAACACATTATGAAAAGTTGTTTACAGCAAAAGGAAGCATTATAAAATACTGTAAATTCAAAATCAATTAAGCATAAAAAAGGGAGAACTAAATTCTCCCTTTTTTATAAAACGTTTAAGCAACTTTTAGCGTTGCCATTTTTGATTGCTCAAATTGACGTTCTGCATAAGCTAATGTAACTTTAAATTCTGTTTCATTTTTAGAAGGTAATTCATACATTGCATCATTCAAAATAGCTTCACAAATCGAACGTAATCCCCTTGCTCCTAATTTAAATTCAATTGCTTTTGTTACGATAAAATCTAAAACCGCTGCATCAAATTTTAACGCAACACCATCGATGTCAAACAACTTTGTATATTGTTTAACTAAAGCATTTTTAGGTTCAGTTAGAATTCGTTTTAAACTTGCGCCATCTAAAGGTTCCAAGTAAGTTAAAACAGGAAAACGTCCAATCAATTCAGGAATTAATCCAAATGTTTTCACATCCGTTGGATTGATGTACTTTAATAAACTTTCGCTGTCAATTCTTTCAACTTCAGACGATGTAAAACCAATCGTTTGACGGTTTACACGATTCGCAATAATTCGTTCAATACCATCAAATGCACCACCACAAATAAACAAGATGTTTTTGGTGTTTATTTGAATCATTTTTTGTTCAGGATGTTTTCTTCCACCTTGAGGCGGAACATTCACAGTTGCTCCTTCTAATAATTTCAATAAAGCTTGTTGAACGCCTTCTCCAGAAACATCTCTTGTAATGGAAGGGTTGTCACTCTTGCGAGCGATTTTATCTATTTCATCAATAAAAACAATACCGTGTTCTGCTGCGTCAACGTTGTAGTCAGCAGCTTGTAACAAACGTGAAAGAATACTTTCAACATCTTCTCCAACATATCCAGCTTCTGTTAAAACGGTTGCATCTGCAATACAAAATGGTACATTTAACATTTTAGCAATTGTTTTCGCTAGCAATGTTTTACCTGTACCCGTTCGACCTACCAAAATCACATTTGATTTTTCAATTTCAATATCGTCTTTTGATACAGGTTGATTTAGACGTTTATAGTGATTATATACACCTACAGAAAGTACTTTTTTAGCATCGTCTTGACCAATCACATACTCATCTAATTTTTCTTTAATTTGAGTAGGTTTCAGTACGGTTACTTTTTTAACATCGCCTTCTTTTTTGGAAGATGCGTTCACGTCTTCTTCTTGAATGATTGTGTGTGCTTGTTCAATGCAATTTTCACAAATGTGTCCAGAAACACCAGCGATTAAAATCCCAACTTCTTCTCTGGATCTCCCACAAAATGAACAACCACTTTCTTTTTTTGCCATAGCTTTTAGAAAAAAAAGCCATCCATTTTTCAACGGATGGACTTAATAAATTATTTTTTACAAAAGTAATTATTTAGGATTGCGTAGCAAAATTTCATCTACCATTCCATAAGCTTTTGCCTCTTCAGATGTCATCCAATAATCACGATCCGAATCAGCCCAAACTTTTTCATACGTTTGGTGAGAATGATGCGCAATTATTTCGTATAATTCTTTTTTCAATTTCTGAATTTCTCTTGCTGTAATTTCAATATCAGATGCTTGACCTTGAGCTCCACCCAATGGTTGATGAATCATAACGCGGGCATGTTTCAATGCAGAACGTTTTCCTTCAGCACCAGCACACATTAAGACAGCACCCATTGATGCGGCCATTCCAGTACAAATTGTTGCAACATCCGGCTTGATGTATTGCATTGTATCGTAAATTCCAAGTCCAGCATAAACAGAACCTCCTGGAGAATTCAAATAGATTTGTATGTCTTTGTTTGGATCAGCAGATTCTAAAAATAACAATTGCGCATTAATGATGTTTGCAACATAATCGTCAATACCAGTCCCTAGAAAGATGATTCGGTCCATCATTAATCGAGAAAAAACATCCATTTGTGTCATGTTCAACGAACGTTCTTCAATGATGTAAGGTGTTAATGAAGATTCAATGTAATGATCTACGTGCATGCTATTTAAGCCCATGTGCTTAGTTGCATATTTTTTAAATTCGTTTTTATCAAACATAGTCTGTGTGTTTATTTTCTATTTTATAAAGATAAAAGCATTGTTCTTATTGGCAATTCTTTTTTTTGTTTTTTTAGGAAATTTTACGAACAATAGCCTCACTATAAATTTTTCTATTTTTTTCAAAAAATTAAAGATATATTTGACTGTGAAACCAGAAGAAATAATCAATCAAAAAATTTTGTTATCAGCATTGAATTGGGGAATGGGCCATGTTGCACGGTGTATCCCTCTAATTCATCAATTATTGCAGCAAGAAAATGAAATATTCATTGCAGGGAGTAAAGTACAAACGACAATTTTTTCAAACTATTTTCCTCAAATAAATTACATTGAGCATACTGATTATCCTTTTGCATTTGGCGAAAATGGTAAATTTTCATTGGACCTTTTAAAAAATAGTTTTTCTCTTTACAACTTTTACAGAAACGAGCAAAAAAAGGTGGCTAAATGGGTCAAAAATCGTGAGATAGATCTGGTAATATCTGATCATCGATATGGTTTTTTCTCAAAAGAAGTACCATCTATTTTTATAACGCATCAGTTGCATTTACCGCTTTCGTGTTTGGAAAAGCCATTTCAAATCCTTCATAAAAGATTCCTTTCACATTATAATGAAGTGTGGGTTTTAGACACGGAAAACTCAACATTTGCTGGAGATTTAAGTAAACCATTGAAAGGATTAAACCTGAATTATATAGGAGTAAAATCTCGTTTTTCTCTCTACAAAAAAAATGAAATAAAACAGATAGATCAATTGGTAATTGTAAGTGGACCTTTGCCGTACAGTGTTCAATTCTATCACGATATGAAACAACGTTTTCCAAATGCGGTATTTATCGTTCCAGCTTATATTGAAAGAGAAGAAACAGAAACAAAGATTTTTTATTCAAATGATTGGAAGTTCTGTGATCAGCTTATTTTACAAGCAAATGTAATCATTTCAAGATCGGGTTATTCAACCATTATGGATGTATCCTTTTTAAATATAGCCTACCATTTAGTTCCTACGCCTGGGCAAGCTGAACAACTTTACTTAAGTAGATTCCATAAAAAAAGCCTGCTAGAAATCTAACAGGCTTTAATTTAATATGATTCAATTTATTTAGCGATACTCATAAATGTTGCATCAGTAGCAAATTTTAAAAATTCTCTATCTTTCGCTGCTTTTGTTTTAAAAGAAGCATCTTTTGAAATAGCATTTCTTAAATTATTCATAAGTACATCGGCTTTGTCCATTCTCGCAGCAGCAATTGCTTTTAAGTAAAAACCTCTAGCACTTTCTTTATCTAAAGAAAGATCTACTGTTTTCATTGCTTCTGATGAAGAATTATTTAACAATTGAGCCAATGCTTTGTTAAATGATGCTTCTGCACCGAAATTACTTACAGCATCAGCATATTTACCAGCTTGGATATTGATGATTCCATTGTTGTAATTTACTTCGCTACCTGCTCCTTTTGCTTGAGCTAATAATTTAGCAGCTTTAGAACGGTCTCCGCTTAAACCAGCAATAGCAGCTAAATTGTTTTTAGCAATTGCGTTATCTTTAAGGTTATTTGCTTTTTCGAAATTAGCCAATGCGTCCGCTACTTTATTTTGGTAGAAATTAACAACTCCTAAATTATTGAATCCACGGTGATCAGTAGCATAGTTTTTAGTTGCAATTGTATACAAACGCGCTTTTTCATTTAAGTCATTTGTTAATGTAGCTGCAAATAATAATTCTTCGATTGTCAAAGTATCAGGATTTGAAATTGATACTGCTTTCAATTCTTCGTCAGAATAACCAGTTAAATCATATACTGTTGAAATTTCGGAACGACGTAATTTTGGGAATATATCTTTATCCAATTCAGTAAATGTTTTCCCCATATTACGCATTTCAGTTTCACGCATTGTTGGATCTTTGTGCATTTCTAATACACGAATCACTAAATTCTTTTCATCTTCATTGATAGAAGAAGCTTGTAATTCTTTTTTGAAACCATCAAAATCTTCTCCTTTACCAACTAAGTTGTAAATTTCTAATTGACCAGCTGTACTTGCTACTTTTTTAGCTAATTCTTGAGATGCTGTTTTAGCAGCAGTAGCACGGTCCATCGATAAGTTGTCATTTTTACCAACTTCACCTTCTGGAGAAGCAAAACCTGTAATGTTAATCGCTTTGATTGCTATTTTAGGATTTGTTTCAGCTGATTTCATC
The DNA here is from genome assembly GCA_017984635.1 of Crocinitomicaceae bacterium. Lineage (GTDB taxonomy): Bacteria > Bacteroidota > Bacteroidia > Flavobacteriales_D > Crocinitomicaceae > M0103. Next base: position 13,034 of record JAGNZC010000005.1, on the reverse strand, counting down.
CAATTAACGAAATCAACCATGTCTTTATCATTTAATTCAGCAGGTTTAACAACTGATTTTCCTTTTTCAAAGTTGATTTGAGCAACATATGATTTTTCATTAGTACGAACAAATGCATCTTTTTCATAAATTACTTTGAAATTCTTTGCTACTAAATAAGGAGTGATAATCGTTCCATCAGCAATTTTGATGTTTTGGAATTTATCTTTTTTCTCTTTACCACCTTTGAATACTTTTCCAGTTACGACTAATTCAGCATTTTCAAATTCAGGTTTGTAAGCGATCACATCCGTATAAACCATTTTTCCTCCTGGTTTGTATTGAATAACCGTCCCATTTCCAGAAACTTTTTCACCTTGTACAGTAACAGTTTTTAATGCTGTTGTTCCAAGCATAGGTGTAATTTCAGCACTTGCTTTTTTCTTTATACCTTTTTCAGGAAACATAACTTCAACTTTCACTCGAACAGAATCTGAATGCATTTCTAAAGGTGAAGGTGTAACTTTGTAATTTAGATCTTTCAAAAGATCACAACTTGTCACGAATGCTGAAGAAATAGCGATTAACGCTAAAGCTTTGATGCTTTGTTTTTTCATATAAAATCGTTTAAAACTTATTAGTTATTGCAAAAATAATCAAAAATGTAAGTAAACAAAGAGATTTTGATTTTTTTAGAATTATTCAATTAGAAAGTAATCTTTTTTAAATCGCTATTATCCTTGCAGTTAGCTAAAATTTCGATCGTTGTTAATTGGCTTATGGGGTCTTTTAACTCAACTGAAATTTCGTTTAATGGAATTAAAACAAATTTTCGTTCATGGTACCTTGGATGTGGAATACTTAATATATCAGTTTGTATGACTTGATCTTGGAAGAAGATAATGTCAATGTCTAAATTTCTAGAATGGTAGTTTCCATCATTCAAACGAATTCTTCCAGCATTTTTTTCGATTGTATTAAGTTGATGTAATAATTCAATGGGTTTTAAGTTTGTTTCGATACAAATGCAACAATTGTAAAAAAGGTCACTACTTTCAAAACCGATTGCTTGGCATTCGTAGATTGATGATTTGCTTTTTATTACCCCAAAATCTTTAATTGCATTAAAAGCAAAATTAAGGTTGTCCATACGGTCGCCTAAATTACTTCCAAGACTTAAATAAACGTATTGATTTATTTCCATTTAAATGACTGCGTCAATTTTAATAAATCAACTTTTAAGTAATCCAATGTTGGTCTGAGTGAATCATAGTTTGGTTTACAATTAAAATAAACAACACCACTTACGAATTTAGAAACAGAATCAGTTAGGTAAAATTGAAATGGAGAAGCTACGTCCCCTTGAAGTTCGAAAAGAACACCGTAAACTTTGTTTTTTTTGTTTATTAATTGAATGTCTTCTATCGCTGTTGCTTTCACTTTGTGTTCGTCCACTTTGTCATTGGCGAAATTCACATATGTTGCTAAAGGTTCTTTCATATCAATAAAAGAAAAATGAATCACCCCATTAAGCGAACCTAAGTTAATATCTTGGTGACATGTTTTTATCCTGTTTTGATCGTAAACTGGTTTAACTTTGAACAATTGAGCAACATTGAATGAGTATCCGCAATCCGCTTTAAAAAGAGAATAGGAATGTTTAGGCAAATTTAATCTTAAATACGTTGGAGGTTTTGGAATTAAAATAGCGTCATTGCTACAAGCAAAGAGCATTAGAGTAAAAACGAATAAAATAAATTTCATGCGATTGATTTAATTTTGTAATACGACTTTAATCATTTTGATGCGTCGTTTATCCGATGATTCAACAATGAATTTGCAATTTTCAACGATAATAAATTCGTTATTCATCAAGATTTTTCCTGCCTTCTCTATGATGAATCCACCTAAGGTTTCTGCGTCTCCTTTTTGAAGTTCAAATTCTTTCCCATCAATATCAACCACTTTATAGAAATCAACTAAGGTTGTTTTTCCTTCAAAAAGATAGGTTTGATCATCAATTTTAGAATAAACGATCTCATCATCATCAAATTCATCTGTAATATCACCAACAATTTCTTCCAAAATATCTTCTAAAGTTACAACGCCAGAAGAGCCTCCGTATTCATCAACAACAATAGCCATGTGCATTTTCATGGTTTGAAACTCGTTTAGCAAGTCGTCAATTTTTTTATTTTCAGGAACAAAGAATGGTTTTCTCAGTAATTCATACCACTTAAATTCTGCAGTTTCGTTGATATGAGGCAATAAATCTTTGATGTATAAAATTCCTTTTATGTTGTCAAAAGAGTCTGAATAAACTGGAATTCTAGAGTAGCCCGCTTCTAAAATTGTTTTTAAAACTTGGTCAAAAGGCAGGTTTGTTTCTATTGCAAAAACATCCATTCTTGGTTTCATAATTTGACAAGCTTCAGTATTACCAAATTTCACGATACCTTCTAATATTTTGTGTTCACCTTCAGAAGAATTATCTTCTTTTGTTAACGCTAATGCATGTTCCAATTCATCTGTTGTGATTTTAACTCCCCTGTTTTTAGCCAATTTCTGCATCAATCTCGTTCCTGAAACAAGAAGGTTTGTTAAAAGTTTAATAGGCGGGAAAGCTTGAACAGAATAGATTGGAAGTGAAAATCTTCGTACTAAAATCTCTGCATTTTTATTGGCGTAAATTTTCGGAATCACCTCACCAATAAGAAGCAACATAAATGTAATAGCTACAACTTCAATTAAAAAGCGATAGGTTTGATTTGCTGGGTTGAGTGGATAAAACTCATCTAATAAAAAACTAGATAAGATGACGATTCCAACATTAACAAAATTGTTTAAAATCAACAAAGTAGCAAGAAGGTTTTTAGGCTTCTCAAGCAATTTTAAGGCTGTTTTCGCACCTTTTGAGTCATCATTTTTTAAGCTTTCTTTTTCTTTTGGTCCTAAAGAGAAATAGGCCGATTCAGAACTTGAAGCAAATGCAGAAAGCATCAGTAAAGCACTTAATATAATGAAATTAATGATTGTTGTTGACAAGTTAATTCCTGCAAAAAGAAATTCAGTATAGGGGGAAGGCTCCAATGTTTGCATAATCAAAAAGGTAAATCATCTGTGTCACCTGATAATAATTCATCTATTTTGTTGGGTGTATTGGGAGTTCCTTCAGATGAATAGACTGGTTTTTGCTCTCCCGTTTTTTCGCCTCCTTCAGGTCGTGATAAAATTGAAAGTTCATCCGCAATAATTTCAGTTGTATAGCGCGTATTTCCTTCTTTGTCTTGCCAAGAACGTTTTTTTAATTTACCTTCTATGTAAACTTTGTATCCTTTTTTGACGTATTTCTCGACTACTTCGGCTAAGCCTCTCCAGACAACAATATCATGCCAATCAGTCACTTCTTTTCGTTCACCCGATGATTTGTCTGTGTAAGATTCAGAAGTTGCAATGGAGAAATTCGCTACAACTGCACCATTTTCAAGGTGACGAACTTCAGGATCTTTGCCAAGATTTCCAATTAAAATCACTTTATTTACACTACCAGCCATGTTGAATATTTACACAAATATAAAAAAACTATTCAATTGTTACGTCTAACTTTATAGATTCAACAAAGCGATCAATCACACGAGGTATTGGGTAATTATGAAAATCTTCGCGTTCTATTTCTATCCATCTATCACTTTTAAAAATAGGTTTTGAATTGAATACATGAAACTGTACATATAAATGTTGATGGGATAAAATGTGTTTCACAACTTCTGAAGAAAACGCAGGTTGATTGATGCTGTATTGATTAAAATTAATAGTATTATTGAAAGATTCACGTTCGATTAGAGGAAATTCATATAAATGAGCCCAAATGTCTTTTTCGCCTCTCTTTTGAAGAATTAACTTAGAATCCCAAGAAAAAATCAAGTAGTCAAAATAGCGATTTTTAACAGCTATTTTTTTGCTTTTTACAGGAAGTGTTTTGATCATTTGTTTTTCAAACGCAAAGCATTTTCTTTGAAATGGGCATTGTTCACACCTTGGGTTTTGAGGAACGCATTGTAAAGCCCCAAATTCCATTATGGCTTGATTATGAATGCCAGGTTCTTTATCATCGATTAAAGTTTGAGCTAGCTCCGCAAATTGTTTTTTACCAGTAGTAGAGTCAATGGGAGCTTCAATTCCAAAAATCCGACTTAACACACGGTAAACATTACCATCTACCACTGAAACCTTTTCATTGAATGCAAAGGATGCAATCGCAGCAGCGGTGTATGGACCAACTCCTTTTAGCTGAGTGATTTTTTGATAATTTTCAGGGAAGACTCCAGAAAAATCGGTAACAATTATTTTGGCGGATGCATGCAGATTTCGAGCTCTTGAATAATAACCCAATCCTTGCCATAAATTAAGAACTTCCATTTCATCAGCATTGGCTAAATCAAAAACAGTTGGAAACCGTTCAATAAATTTAAAGTAGTAAGCTTTACCTTGCTCTACTCGGGTTTGTTGCAAAATTATTTCAGACAACCATATTTTGTATGGATCGACAGTGTTTCTCCATGGTAAATCACGTTTTTCATTTTCGTACCACCCCTTCAAAACGTGACTAAATTCGAGCATTTTATTTTTTTTTAAAAAAACTTTGAACGAAATTAGGAATTTAATCTATTTGCTAAGTACTTTTGCGGTCTGAAAATAAAAATAATAATATCAAAATAAAAAAAAATGACAAAAGCAGACATCGTAGCAGACATTGCAGAAGTAACAGGATTGGAGAGAACAGAAGCATTAAAAGCTGTTGAAGCGTTTATGACTTCTATCAAATCATCATTGGCAACTGGACAGAACGTGTATTTAAGAGGATTTGGAAGCTTTATCGTCAAAGAAAGAGCAGAAAAAACTGGACGTAACATTTCAAAAAACACGACAATTATTATCCCAGCTCACAATATTCCTTCATTTAAACCTTCAAAAACGTTTGTTGACGAGGTAAAAAATAAAGTAAAAGTAAAATAATCACTTGTTTTTGAATATTTTTCAAAAAAAATCAGTTGAATTTATTATCTTTGCAGACCCGTTTAGAATTTCTAACATTTGACTGAACGATTAAAACAGAAATTAACACTTATAAAATATAGAATTATGCCAAGTGGTAAAAAAAGAAAAGGACATAAAATGGCGACGCACAAGCGTAAAAAAAGATTAAGAAAAAATCGTCATAAAAAGAAAAAGTAACATTTGTTACGTGATAGTATAAACTTAGCAAGATAACTTGCTAAGTTTTTCTGTTTTTTAACTTTTAAAAAAGGCTTTCGTGAGTTTAGAACTAGTAGTTGATGCCCGAAAAGAAGGCATCTGGCTTGCTTTGTTGCGCGATGGAAAGCTTATTGAATTGCATGAAGAACAAGGAAACAATGACTTTGCAGTAGGAGATATCTACCTTGGTAAAGTTCGAAAAGTTGTTCCAAGTTTAAATGCTGCGTTTGTAGATGTTGGTTATGATAAAGATGCATTTTTGCATTATTTAGACTTAGGGCCACAATTTAGTTCACTCAATAAGTTCACCAAAGACACGCTTCATGGTAAGCAAAACGTAGCCGATCTTCTTTATTTTAAAGGCGAAAAAGATATTCCAAAAGATGGTAAGATTGATGAGGTGATTTCATCTTCCCAATCAATTTTAGTGCAAGTGGCCAAAGAACCTATTTCTAGTAAAGGTCCACGTTTGAGTGCTGAAATTACATTAGCAGGTCGTTATTTAGTTCTTGTTCCTTTTTCAGATAAAATTTCAATATCTCAAAAAATCAAAGAACAAGACGAAAGAGACCGTCTAAAAGATTTAATGGAAAGTATCAAACCAAAGAATTTTGGTGTGATCATTCGGACAGTCGCAGAAAATAAAAAGATTGAGCAACTTGACCAAGATCTTAAAGATCTTATGGAAAAGTGGAAAGGAATGTATGCAAACTTAAAAATTGCAACACCTCCAAAAAGAGTATTGGGAGAAATTGGTAAAACTTCTTCCATTTTGCGTGATTTATTAAATGCAGATTTTTCAAATATCCATATCAATGATGAAACATTGTTTGGAGAAATGAAAGAATACGTTACTGGTATTGCACCAGGAAGAGAAAAGATTTTGAAATTGTATGATGGAAAAATCAGTATTTTCGAACGCTTTGCAATTAATAAGCAAATTAAATCATTGTTTGGTAAAAAAGTACCACTTTCAAATGGTGGATATTTGATTATTGAACACACCGAAGCAATGCATGTAATTGACGTGAACAGTGGTAACCGAAAAGGTGCTGATGGTCAAGAAAGCAATGCTTTAGCAACGAATATTGAGGCTGCTGAAGAAATTGCACGTGTATTGCAATTGAGAGATATGGGTGGGATTGTTTGTGTCGATTTTATCGATATGCATGAACGAGAAAACAATAAAGTATTGTTTGAAACATTGAAAGGATTTATGCAATCCGATCGTGCAAAACATAATATTTTACCTCCATCAAAATTTGGTGTTATTGAAATTACACGTCAACGTGTGCGACCTGAAACAGATATTAAAACTTCTGAAGCTTGTCCTACATGTAACGGTACAGGTGAAGTACAAGCAAGTATTTTGTTGGCTGAAGAAATTGAATCCAATTTGAATTATCTGTTAACAGATAGAAAAGAAGCATCCGTAAGCTTATTAGTGCATCCTTATTTAGAAGCCTATTTTACAAAAGGATTGATTTCAAGACAAGTAAAATGGTTCTTCAAATATAAAAAGTGGATACAAGTTCGCGCTGTTACTGCACATCACTTATTACAATACTCATTTGTAAATAAAAATAACGAGGAAATTACACTCTGACATGAAGTCGGAGTGTAAATATTCCTTTTTAGAAGCGAAAGCGAAATTAGAAGCGCTTTGTGCTTATCAAGAGCGTTGCTCGTTTGAACTCAATCAAAAAATGATTTCTTGGGGAATTGAATGGGAGCAAAGAGATCAGTTGTTGGCTGAACTTATTTCCACTAATTTTTTAAATGAAGAGCGTTTTGCATCGGCATATGTTTCTGGTAAATTTAGAATCAAACGTTGGGGCAGAATTAAAATCAAGAACCACTTAAATCAAAAATTCATTTCCAAATACTCTATCGATAAAGCAATTAAAGAAATTGATTTAGATGAATATTGGTCATCGCTCACATATTTAGCTGAAAAGAAAATACGTGAATTGGCAAGTGAGAAAAATGAGTGGAATCAAAAAATAAAAGTGACTAAATTCTTGCAATCTAAAGGATATGAGTCTGATTTAATCAGCGATTGTATCAGTGAGCTCTATAAAAATCAAGAAAGCGCTAAATAAATGGCAATTCTGTAAAAATTTTAATTTTTTTTTATTTAATTTAGCAAGCATAAATAAACAGGTGTGTCAGATTCAATAATTATCATCCCAACTTACAATGAAATTGAAAATGTAGAACGCATGACGCGTAAAGTCATGTCGTTGGAAAAGGATTTTCACATTTTATTTGTAGATGACAATTCTCCTGATGGGACTGCCGATCAAATAAAAACATTACAACTAGAATTCCCAGGTAGAATTTTTCTTGAATCTAGAACTGGAAAATTAGGCTTAGGTACAGCTTACATTCATGGATTTAAATGGTCAATTAAAAATAAATATGATTTTATTTTTGAAATGGATTGTGATTTTTCACATAATCCAGATGATTTGATTCGTTTGTATAATGCATGCTTCAATGGCGCTGACGTAAGTATCGGTTCGCGCTACTGCAAAGGCGGAAAAGTAAGTAATTGGCCTTTAAAGCGTGTTCTAATGTCTTATTTCGCTAGTGTTTATGTTCGAATGATCCTTTGGATTTCCATAAAAGATACAACTGCAGGATTTAAATGTTACCGCAGAAAAGTATTGGAAACGATTCATTTAGATGCAATTACATTTAAAGGGTACGCTTTTCAAATTTGCATGAAATATGCAGCAATCCGTCACGGGTTTAAAATTACAGAAGTTCCGATCACATTTGTCGATCGTTTATATGGCGTTTCTAAAATGAGCGCTGGTATTTTTAAAGAAGCTTTCTGGGGTGTTTGGAAAATGCGAAAAATGAAATTATGAGTTTAAATTATCTATTAAGATCAGCAACCATTGTTAACGAAGGAAAACAAGTTGTAGCTGATTTATTAATTCAAGATGGCAGAATCACCCAAATAAGTCCATCGATAACTACATCTTTATCGTGTACTGAAATCAATTTAGAAGGGAAGTTTTTGTTGCCAGGTTGTATTGATGATCAAGTTCATTTTCGTGAACCAGGCTTAATTCACAAAGCGACCATTGCAACGGAGTCAAGAGCAGCTGTTGCAGGTGGAATTACTTCTTTTATGGAAATGCCAAACACGGTTCCTAATGCATTGACGCAAGAATTATTAGAAGATAAATACCAAATTGCAGCAAATAGCTCTATTGCTAATTACTCTTTTTTCATGGGTGCTTCCAATGATAACATTGATGAAGTATTGAAAACGGATGGAGAAAATGTGTGCGGAGTAAAAATATTCATGGGTTCTTCAACGGGAAACATGTTAGTTGATAGTGAAAAAACGTTAGAAGATTTGTTTGCACGTGTTCCACCAATGTTAATTGCAACACATTGTGAAGACGAAGCTACCATTAGGGCAAACATAGAGAAATATAAAGCAATTTATGGAGAAGAAGTTCCAGTAGAATTGCACCCAATCATCAGAAGCGAAGAAGCGTGCTACCTTTCTTCATCATTAGCTGTACGTTTGGCCAAAAAATTCAATACACGTTTACATATTTTACATATTTCAACAGAAAAAGAACTTGCTTTGTTTTCAAATGCAATTCCTTTGGAACAAAAAATGATTACAGCTGAAGCATGTGTTCATCATTTATGGTTTTCGGATGAAGATTATGCTGCAAAAGGAAATTTAATTAAATGGAATCCTGCAGTTAAAAAAGCAAGTGATCGTGACGCTATTTTTCAAGCTGTTTTGGATAATAGAATTGATGTTATTGCAACGGATCATGCGCCGCATACGATTGAAGAAAAAAGTCAATCTTATTTTAAAGCGCCTTCGGGTGGACCATTAGTTCAGCATGCACTTTTAGCAATGCTAGAAAAAATGGAAACTGGTTTGATTTCAATTGAAAAAATCGTTGAAAAAATGGCTCATCATCCTGCTATATTATTCAAAATAAAAGACAGAGGATTTATTCGGGAAGGTTATTATGCTGATTTAGTTGTGGTCGACAAAAAGCCAACGCAAGTTGTGAAAGAATCATTATTGTATAAATGTGGATGGTCGCCATTTGAGGGCACAACCTTTCAATATTCTATTGACAAAACATTTGTAAACGGAACGTTGGTTTATAATGAAGGAAAAATCATTGAAGGCACAAATGGTCAACGTTTACGTTTTAATTTTATTAAATGAAACGACTTTATTTTTTGATTCTATTCGTGGTAACGGCTTGTTCTTCAAATCCAATGTTGGGAACAAAAAAGCCATCTGATTTGATTTCAAAAGATGAAATGGTTCAAGTCTTAATCGACTTAAATTTAATAGAAGCAGATTTGCAAATGAAGTATTCGCATATTTCCTTTTACAGCGATGCAATGAAGAAATCCGGTCAGCTAATTTTAAAAAAGTACGGATTTACACCACATCAATTTGAAAAAAGTTTTGATTATTATGCTACTCGACAAGAAGAAATGATTGTGATAAATAATCAGATTTTAGATTCAATGAATGTCTTGTCTGCAAAAACAGGAAATGCACTAAAAACCCCTGAAAACACTATTCAGACAGAAGAAAGTGAATTGAAAAAGAGCTTGAATTAATTTTCTTCTTCTTCTTTCGTGTCTTCAACATGTAAAACATGGAGTAGACGATGCGCAATCGGTGAAAAAAAGATTGCAACGGTACTTAAGAAGGCTACACCACTAAATAAAGAGTAAATAGAAGCGAAAATTTTCGCCGAATCATTTGTCAATCGATCAACAGGTCCCATTCCAGTTAAAATCATCGAAGCATTTAACAAACTGTCTATCCAACCAAGTCCTGCTGTTATGTGATACCCAACAACGCCTATTCCAAGCGAGAAAATGATAAGAAAAAGGGAGATCGAAAAATAGCGAATCATGCGTTTTGCAAATTCTCTTTTTGACAATATGTTTTTGTTTTTTTTAATCATAAACTGTAATTAACGAAGTTTTCTTTCTGGATTTAATTTCAGAAAAGCATCCCAATTACCCGCTTTTTCTTTGTTGTGTTCGCCAATTCCTTTCGAGAAATGATGACAAACAGCAACAGCTAAACCATCTGTTGCATCCAAGTATTTAGGCATTTCATTGAAATTCAATAATTTTTGAAGCATTAAAGCAACTTGTTCTTTCGACGCATTTCCATTTCCAGTGATCGCTTGCTTTATTCTTCTTGGTGAATATTCTTCAAAGGGGACATTGTGACTTAAGCTCGCTGCAATAGCTACACCTTGTGCGCGACCAAGCTTGAGCATAGATTGAACATTTTTCCCAAAAAATGGAGCTTCAATCGCCATTTCATCAGGCTTAAATTCTTTGATGATTCCGTCTAAACGGTCAAAAATCCGTTTCAACTTATCAGGATGCGTTGGAAGTTTACTTAATTGAATAATGCCAAAGTTGATCAATTCTAATTTGTTCTTTTTTATATGGATTAAACCATAACCTAAGACCGTTGTACCTGGGTCAATTCCGAGAATTATCTTATCTTCAACCATTCAAAAAAAAATCATTGGTTAAAGCTATAAAAAATAAGAAGATTGTACTCGTTTTTTTTAAAATGATTGCATTTATCGTGCTTCTTTATTTTTTGTTTCAAACATTAAAAAAAGTAGATTGGAACTTTCATTCAGATCCAATTAAAAATTATTTTTGGTTAATCCTTGCATTTAGTTTAATTCCTTTGAACTGGTTTTTTGAATGGAAAAAGTGGCAAGAAACACTTCGTTTTACTTCTTTAGAAACAACTGATCAACGTGCTTTTCAATCCTTTTGTGCAGGAATCATAACAGGAATGCTTACACCCAATATGCAGGGAAATTTTATTGGGAGAATCTATTATTTTGAACGTAAGAATCGAATTGATTTAATTGGTTCAACGTTGATTTCCAATTACGGTCAATTTTTAATGAGCTTATTATTCGGAGCACTAGGATTAGTTTTTCTTCAAGAAACTCCTTTGCAACAAGGTTTTTATTTGGTTCTGTTCATTTTTTTAATCGCACTATTCCTCTTTTTACTCGCTTTTTTTTCTGTTGAACACTTTTCACGTTTTTTCAGGAATAAAAGAGGATTGCGTTCTTATTTTTTAAAATTAAAGTCAAAACCATGTTTCAGATGGCGTATTTTATACTTTAGCTTTTTAAGATATCTTGTGTTTGTGGTTCAATTTTGCTCATTATTGCTCGCTTTTGGAGTTCCATTTTCAGTTGAATTAATCGCATGGATTTTTCAAGTTTATTTATGGGTCACGATTTCACCTTCATTATTTCTAGGTAAATTAGCCATTCGAGAGTCGATTTCTTTGTGGGTATTGAGTTTTGCAGGTTTAACGCAACAACCCATTTTATTAGCTTCTCTTTCTGTTTGGGTCTTCAATTTATTTATTCCAACAATTTTTGCTATTTTCATCGCAAAAAAGAAATAGATGATAACCACTCTCCTTTTTATAATTTATACACTAATTTTTATTTTACTATTTGTTTTTGGTGTTCTAATTCAGCAAAGAAAAGAAAATGTAATATTGAATCAAACTCCTTCTTTTGATTTATATAATATTTCGCTTTTAGTCCCTTTTAGAAACGAAGAACATAGAATTCATTCAATACTAGCGAGTTTAAATGCTGCGAAAGGATTACCAAAACGCATCATTTTTATTGATGACCATTCTGAAGACAGCAGTTTAGATGTCATTCAAAAAAGTGAAATAGCAACTCAATTAACAGTAATTAATTTGCCAAATGGGGTAGAAGGTAAAAAGCAAGCTTTGCGTTTTGCAATGAAGCTTTATCCTTCAGAATATTATTTAACAATGGATGCGGATGTTTATTTTGAACCTGATTATTTTATACATTTAACAACATTGCCCAAAGTTGATTTAGCAATCTTGCCTGTCGTATTAGAAGCCCGAAATTTCAGTCAACGTTTTTTTGAATTAGATGTATTATTAATCAACGCGATTAATCAAGGGATTGCAGGTTTTACTAAACCAATTGTTGCGAGTGGTGCAAATCTCTTGTTTAAGTCATCGGTTTTGAAAGCAACAGATTCAATTTTGAAACACCAACACATAAGTAGTGGTGACGATATGTTTTTATTGGCTGATTTTAAACGAGCCAACGCTTCCATTCAATTAGTAACATCGATGATGTATGCAGTGTATACTGAAACTCCGAATTCACTTCAAGCGTTTTTGAAACAACGGTTGCGTTGGATTTCCAAAACGTCATCTGTAAAAGATGGAACGGCAAATTGTGTCGCATTGTTTCAAGGACTTTTTACCACTTTATTTATAGTAGGTATAAGCTACGAATTGGTTACAAGTAACTGGAGCAACCTAAGCTATTTAGTTTTTTTCAAAACTCTAATAGACGGTTTATTTATTACACCTTTTTTTTACAAACAAGGTCGCTTGAAAACGTTGCTACTGCTTCCTCTTTACGAAGTTCTTTTACCGATTTACAGTATAATCTTACTGTATTTGTCTTTCACGCGTACTATAGATTGGAAAGGCAGGAAAATCACTAAAAGTTAATGCTATTTCTCGATTTCTTTTAAAGAATCCATTTTCTTTTTAGCTAAGAATCCTTTTACATCTTCAAAGTGTTCCTTAACACGTTTGTTGCCAAATTCAAAGACTTTAGTTGCCAATCCATCTAAGAAATCACGGTCGTGAGATACTAAAATCAATGTGCCATCAAATGCTTTCAACGCATCTTTAATGATGTCTTTTGTTTTCATATCTAAGTGAT
>JAGNZC010000090.1 GCA_017984635.1 Crocinitomicaceae bacterium | reverse complement strand
GTTTTAACATCTAAAACAATTGGCATTGCCATTTTTTCGAAATTCTCAATATTGATTACAATCCCTTTAGCTGGATCATTTTTAATGTATTTAATAGAATTAATTCCTTGGTCTAAACGCCAGTTGTATTGGAACCAACCTCTCCAAAACCAACTCAAATCTTCTCCTACTACATTTTCAATTGTTCTAAAGAAATCATCAGGTGTTGGGTGTTTAAATGCCCAGCGCTCAACATAAGTGCGTAACGCTAAATCAAATCGTTCTGGACCAACTACTTGTTCTCTTAATATTACTAAACCTGCACTTGGTTTAGAATAACACAATGTACCAATATTAGCCTCTTTCATATTATCAGGAGAACTCATCATGGTTTCTAATGCAGAATTTGTGTATTGTTCTGCATCTCTATGTAAGTCGGCTTTTTCTTCTTTGTACTCACCGTTATTAAAATCAACTGAACTTAATGAGTTAATAAAAGTATTGAAACCTTCATCCATCCATGCAAATAATCGTTCATTAGAACCAACAATCATTGGAAACCAAATATGACCAAATTCATGATCTGTTACTCCCCAAAGACTAGCTCCTTTAGATTCCCATCCACAAAAAACAATTCCTGGATATTCCATTCCGCCTTCATTACCCGCTACGTTAGTAGCCACTGGATAAGGGTATTCAAACCATCTTTTTGAGTAATTCTCAATAGAAGTTTTAGTATATTCTGTAGATCTTCCCCAAGCGTCATTACCATCACTTTCTACTGGATAAACAGATAATGCTAAGGCCTTTTTACCACTTGGTAAATTGATTTTAGCACCATCTAAAATAAACGCTGCTGAAGAAGCCCAAGACACGTCTCTTGCATTCTTGATTTTGTAATGCCATGTTTTAGTCGTAGTAGCTGTTTTTGGCAAGCTATTTACTTCTGCTGCCGTTCTAATCAAAACGGTAGCATCACTTAATTTAGCTTGAGCCAAACGTTTTTGTTCTTCTGTAGAATACACTTCAGTTGGATTTAACAAATCCCCAGAGCACACTACAACATGATTGGATGGCGTTGTAATTTTAACGTCAAAATCTCCATATTCCAAATAAAACTCAGACGCTCCTAAATAAGGATTCGTATTCCAACCTCTTACATCATCATAAACACACATTCTTGGATACCATTGCGCCATGGTAAAAATTTTACCGTTTTTGGTTTCTAAAACTCCCATACGATCTGATCCTTCAAACGGAGCGATGAAAGAAAAATCAATTTTGATTTTCACTACTCCTCCTTTTGGATTCAATCCTTGTGGAATAAACACTTGCATTCTAGTATCTGAAATCACGTACTTCGCTTCTACTTCAGTTGTCTTTCCTTTTAAAGTAGAAACTATTTTAACTGATTTGATTTTATGACCTCCGTCAAAAATTTGTCCTTGTGCGCCATTACGACTTCCTGAAATAGGCACAACAGCATTTCCACGAGAATCAGCTTGAAATAAATTTTGATCTAAATTCATCCAAACAAAATTCATTTTATCGGGACTATTATTCGTGTAGGTAATTATTCCTGAGCCTGTAATTTCATTTTTCTGTTCGTTTAAATTAGCAGTTAGCTGATAATCTGCTCTGTTTTGCCAATATTCATGTCCTGGCTGTCCATTAGCTGAACGTGTATTTGTTCCATTTTTAGTATAGAAAAAAGGAGCAAAAGCATCATGATAATTGTAATTTGATTTTTGTTTTACTTCGGGTGCTTGCTCTTGTGACCAAACAGTCGAAATACTAAATAATAAAGTCAATCCTAAAATGACTTTGAAATGTATGTTTTTCATGTTTTTAAATTTTATATCACAAATAAATGAAAAAAAAGCAGATTTTAAACGTTGACAAAGCAAATATCTTTCAAATTCAAAAAAACCATTCGAGTATTACAATTTATCCTTTTATATTTACCATTCTAAAATTAAGAATACAATGTCAATTTTAACCTTATCCAATAACGCAATAAGTATTCAAATTAAAACTCTTGGAGCTGAATTATGTTCATTAAAAAACAGTGCGAATAGAGAATTCATTTGGGAAGGGAATCCTGATTTTTGGGGTAAACATTCCCCTGTCTTATTTCCAATTGTTGGCACCTTAAAGAACAACTCTTTTGTTCATAACGATATAGAATATCATTTGTCTAGACATGGTTTCGCAAGAGATATGAATTTTGAATTAATCGAAAAAACCGAGAACAGTGCCACTTTTTCAATTCAATCCAATTCAGAAACCTTAAAAAATTATCCTTTCGAATTTGAATTGCAAATTCAATATACGTTAATCAATACTATTTTAGAGATAGATTACACAATCATTAATAAAGATAGTAATGATATCCCTTTTTCAATTGGAGCGCATCCTGCATTTGCATTACCAAGCAATTTTGAAGATTATAGCCTTGATTTTGAAAAAGTAGAACCTTTAGAATATACTTTACTTGAAAATAATTTGGTTTCAAAACAAACCGAAACACTGCATACTGACAGAAATAAAGTACCTCTAACCTATGAATTGTTTAAAAGAGATGCTTTAATTTTCAAAAAATTACAATCCAATTCACTCACTATTGTTGA